>NZ_SRTH01000129.1:0-349 GCF_004792065.1 Mesorhizobium sp. M8A.F.Ca.ET.165.01.1.1
GCCAGGCTCGCCAAATGGTGTTTTGACAATTTCCTGGTCCGGCTCGAACTGCTGCCGCCGTCGCCCGAATTGTTGCGTGGCCTGGAGTCCAGCGACAAGAATTCAGTCGCCGTCTACCACTTCCTCAAGCAGAACACCTTCGACGTCGTCTATTTCGCTCTCGAAGGCGGACTGGCGCATTTCCCGGCCGTTGCCAAGCGCACGGGCGTCTTTCCCGATCCTCCCATTCTCGTGGTGCTCGCGCATGAGCCGCTGATGTGGGATCTGGAGGCCAATGCCAAGGCGATCGAGCGCAAGGAGCAGATGACCGTCGCGCATATGGAACGGACCTCCGCCGAGACCTGCGACC
>NZ_SRTH01000130.1:0-348 GCF_004792065.1 Mesorhizobium sp. M8A.F.Ca.ET.165.01.1.1
CTGTCAACGCGCTAGATCGTACATTGTTTATCGAAACTTTGCGTGATAGTCGGATAGAGAGTGTATTAACCCAGGGGAGTGGGGCCTTGGCCGAAGCAAGCGATTTCAAAGCAGAGCCCCCCGAGGGGATTGACACTCTCGGAGCCTCCAGCGAGGGCGCCTCGCTTTATCAACTGATCAGGGAAGACATCATCGAGGGGCGGCTCGCCGCCAATGAGCGGCTTGTGGTCACTGATCTCGCCCGCCGTCACGGCACTTCGACCAACCCCGTGCGCGAGGCCCTTCAGCTGCTGCGCGGCGAGGGCTTTGTCATCTTTGCCCCCAACAGGGGCGCGCGCGTCCGGCCTA
>NZ_SRTH01000131.1:0-348 GCF_004792065.1 Mesorhizobium sp. M8A.F.Ca.ET.165.01.1.1
TGAGGGTCTGTCATTCCTTCCGGAACGCTCCCAGGGGAGGAAGGCATGCAACTCATGACGACCGGCATGGCGCTCGCCATGCTCACCCTTGCCGGCGCGGCGCATGCCGCGGACTGTGTCGACGCCAAATCCGCCAAGGCCGGCTTCGTGCTGGAGAAGTCCGGCATCCGCAGCGAGTTCCGGCCGGCGCCGGGCGGCATGGTCGCGGTCGCCAACGAGTACGAGGCGCAGTCGCCGCAGACGCAGTATCTCTATGCCGGGCTGATCGAGGTGTTTCGCGACAGCGACACCGGCAGGCTGTCGATGATCCCGCTCGGCGACATCAAGAAGCTGTTCCCGCTAAAGGCT
>NZ_SRTH01000132.1:0-346 GCF_004792065.1 Mesorhizobium sp. M8A.F.Ca.ET.165.01.1.1
CTGTCGACGGCGTCGAGCTGCGCGCCATCCACCAGCCGGCTCCGGCCTATGTCGATCAGTCGACGGAAGCGCAGATCCTGGTCACCGGCATCAAGGTTCTCGACCTGCTCGCGCCTTACGCCCGCGGCGGCAAGATCGGCCTGTTCGGCGGCGCCGGTGTCGGCAAGACCGTGCTGATCCAGGAGTTGATCAACAACGTCGCCAAGGCTCACGGCGGCTTCTCGGTGTTCGCCGGTGTCGGCGAGCGCACCCGCGAAGGTAACGACCTTTATCACGAGTTCATCGAATCGGGCGTCAACAAGAAGGGCGGCGGCCAGGGCTCCAAGGCCGCGCTGGTCTACGGCCA
>NZ_SRTH01000133.1:0-345 GCF_004792065.1 Mesorhizobium sp. M8A.F.Ca.ET.165.01.1.1
ATCAGCTTTGCAGTGAGGGAGGCGCTGCTCAGCCGAAGCAGCCGAATAGAGCCTGTTCGATGTAGGCCGTTCATCTGCGGCCACGCGTCAGAGCGCTATCGGTTCACGGAGCCGGTCCTGAGACGTTCGTCCCGTTGGGGACGTAGCATACAGTTACTTACGTTGCCCCTCGGCGGGTAATGCGACAAGATTCAAGATTGTACTAAGGCAACAGCATTCGCCCTGGACTTGGCGAAATAACATCGCTGACAGCCAGGTTGGCACAACTTGGAGGGACGACAATGGGGGTCAAGTTTCCATGCTGGCCTGTTGGCACTGTGGCCATAATGGCGTTCTTGATGTGCT
>NZ_SRTH01000134.1:0-345 GCF_004792065.1 Mesorhizobium sp. M8A.F.Ca.ET.165.01.1.1
GTCGGAGGCGTGGCGCACGACCACATAGTCGCCGGCTGGGATCGTCTGCTGCCAGCTGTCGCCATAGCTTAGCCCAAGCGACTTGCGCTTGCCTTCGATGTCCTTCTTCGACGAGAACACCTCGATTGAGTAGGCGCCGGGCGCCGACATCGCCAGCACGCCGGCATCGAGCGTGACCTTGATGTCCTGATTGTCGCCGGCCTTGATGGTGAAGGGCTGCTCGGCAACGGCCAGATCAAGCGTGGTGAGCGCGACATAGTCGTCTGGCGGCAGCCAGAACTTGCTGTCGGGACCATAGGAGTGCTCAACGCTTTCTCGGGAACCGTCGATCTTCTTCTTCGCCTT
>NZ_SRTH01000135.1:0-345 GCF_004792065.1 Mesorhizobium sp. M8A.F.Ca.ET.165.01.1.1
TGCCGGCTACGGCGTACTCAAGGCGACCGCGCACACCAAGATGCTCAACTTCGCTTCCAACATTGGCGGTTTCGCCATCTTCGCCGCCGTCGGCGTCGTTTACTGGAAGATCGGCCTGATGATGGGCGTCGCCCAGTTCCTCGGCGCGCGCCTCGGCGCCAGCCTCGCCATCCGCATCGGCGCCCGGCTGATCAAGCCGCTGCTGGTTGTCGTCTGCGTGGCGCTGGCGGTGAAGCTTCTCGCCGACCCGGCGAACCCGCTGCGCCAGCTAATTGGTGTGTGACGGCCCGGCTGATACAATGCCGGCGTACGAATCATGTTGGAGGAGCCACACATGAATCTCAG
>NZ_SRTH01000136.1:0-345 GCF_004792065.1 Mesorhizobium sp. M8A.F.Ca.ET.165.01.1.1
CGGGATCCAGAAGCTCACCGTCTGGCTGCCATCGACGAAGTAGTAGGGAATGTCCTGGTGCCACGGCGTCGGCTTCTGCGTGCCGGGCTCCTTGACCAGGACGTGGTCGTGGAAGAACTGGGCGCTGCGCGATTGCATGACGGCGGCGGCGAGTTCTGCCGCCGGCGATTCACGCACGATCCTGACGAATTCGGGGATGCGCTCCCAGTTGCAGTAATCGTCGAAGAAGCTGCCCTTGCCGCCGGCGATGTCGGAGGCCGTGGCGCTGCGGTCCTGCATATTGCGTTCAATGCCAGCCGCGATGACGTCGACCCAGTCCTTGAAGGCGCCGCGGATGCAGACGGC
>NZ_SRTH01000137.1:0-344 GCF_004792065.1 Mesorhizobium sp. M8A.F.Ca.ET.165.01.1.1
TTGAGCGGCACGGTGAAGCCGATGCCCGCCTCGAACGGGTCGGTCTGATCAGAGAAGTCATAGCCGGCGAAGGTCAATCCGGCCTCGATCCGAACCATATCGAGGGCGGCCAGGCCCATGGGCGTCAATCCGTGTGCTGGCCCCTCGGCCCAGATAGCGTCGAAGACGTCGCCCGCGTGCCTGGGGTGGCACCAGACCTCGTAGCCCAGCTCGCCCGTGTAGCCGGTCCGCGACAGCACGACAGGTAGGCCCTGGTCATCACCGATGCGGCCAACGGCGAAACGGAACCAGCCGAGTTCGGCGACCGACGGCTGATGCGGCGGCGTCCAGATCACCTTCTTCAG
>NZ_SRTH01000138.1:0-343 GCF_004792065.1 Mesorhizobium sp. M8A.F.Ca.ET.165.01.1.1
GCCGAGATTGCCGTCGCCGTCCTTGCGCAGACCATCCACGCGTTTCGCTCTCGCGGCCTCGAAAGCAAAGGCGCGGTGGCGTGAAATTCGGTCCGGTTCCGATCGACGAAGCTGAAGGCGCGGTTCTGGCGCATGCGACCGCTGCCGGCGAACGCCGGTTCCGCAAGGCGCATCGGCTGAGCGGCGACGATGTCGCGGTGCTGAAGGCGGCCGGTGTGAGAGAGGTCGTAGCGGCGGTTCTGTCCTCCGACGATCTCGGCGAGGATGCGGCGGCCGAGAAGATCGCTGCCGGAATGAGCCACCGCAACATCGAGGTGAAGCCCGCTGCGACCGGACGGGTCAA
>NZ_SRTH01000013.1:0-194728 GCF_004792065.1 Mesorhizobium sp. M8A.F.Ca.ET.165.01.1.1
TCGGCGACCCGGAGCTGTGCAAGATGGCCAGCGACCGGCTGCTTGGCGTGCACGGCCTCTATATCCAGCCGATCAACTACCCGACCGTGCCGCGCGGCACCGAGCGGCTGCGCATCACGCCGACGCCATTCCATTCGGATGCGCTGATCGCCGAACTGCAGGACGCGCTGGTCGAAACCTGGGACGCGCTCGGCATCCCCTACGGTTCGGCGGGACGGCCGGCCGTCGCGAAAAGCGACCGGATCATTCCGCTGCTGGTGCAAAAATCCGGCGGCTGAAACCCGCCGCTTGCGCAAACGGTGTTCGTCCCCTTTGCCAGCGGGTGCGCGGCCTCCTCGAACTGGTCGAGGCGGCTGTAGAAAACAATCGGGGCGACGCACTTTTGAACGATTTGATCCTGCTCAATGCTCAAAGCCTTTCGATGCCTGAGAATGGAGTTCAAATCTTCGAGGAGCATCCGCCATGGGTCATATTTCCCACACGTCCTTTGCTGACTTCACGCACGCTGGCCAGCAGGCGCAACAATGGGTCAAGGAGCTCGCCAAGGACCTCTGCTGGAGCGAACCGAGCGCGTGCCGTCTCCTGAGATCCGTTCTACACACGGTGCGGGATTGGCTTTCGCCAGCAGAAATGGCCGATCTCTCGGCGCAACTGCCTGTTTTGGTCCGCGGCATCTATTTCGAAGGCTGGAACCCCGCGGTGCCTGCGCATGAGCGCACCAAGCGCGACTTTATTATCAGCGTTAGAAACAGTTTCGGCTACGATGAGGAGATCGATTTCGATGTCGCGATCAGTGCCGTTTTCAAGCTTCTCGACCGTCACATTTCGCATGGCGAGATCGTACAGGTCAGAAACTCGATGAAGAAGTCGCTGCGAAAACTGTGGCCGGTGGATTGACCGATGTTCCGCGACCGGGAAGACGCTGGAGTCAAGCTTGGCCTGGAACTGAGCAAGCTTCAATTGCATCACCCGATCGTACTGGCATTACCGCGCGGCGGCGTGCCCGTCGCAGTGGAAGTGGCCAAAGCCCTCCACGCTCCTCTTGATCTGCTTATCATCCGCAAGGTGGGCGCCCCGGGCAATCCCGAGCTGGCTGTTGCCGCAATCGTCGATGGCGACCCTGGGGAGGTCGTGCTGAACCGTGAGATTGTCGAGACCTATGCACTCGACGAATGCGAGCTACGTGTCTTGATTGCAAATGAGCGACCAGAACTCGAGCGCCGGCGCGCTGCCTATCGCTGGAAGACCAGACCGATCTCGATTGCGGGAAAGACCGCGATCATCGTCGATGACGGGGCCGCGACCGGTACGACCATGAAAATCGCGATCCGCGCCCTCAAGCGCCGGTCACCGAGGGAAATCGTCGTGGCAATTCCTGTTTCACCGCAAGAGACGGTCGTTGAACTGGAACAGGAAGCGGACCGTGTGGTTTGCCTTAGTCAGCCAGGACAGTTCCGGGCCTTGGGCCACCACTATCTGCGGTTCCCGCGGCTCTCTGACAACGACGTTGTCTTCGCTATGGACGAGGCTGCCCAACTGTACAAAACTGGCCAGCGGCACGTTTCCGGCCTAGCCGTAAAGAACAGGAGATCGCACTAATGCAGATCAGCACGCTTTCGGCTTTGGAATGTACCAAATTGCTGACGGCCAATCGTGTTGGCCATCTGGCATGCGCTAAGGATGGGCAGCCCTATGTCGTGCCCTTCCACTACGCCCATTCGGACGCTCATCTTTACGCGTTTTCCATGCCGGGCAAAAAGATCGAATGGATGCGGTCCAATCCGCTGGTGTCCGTCCAGGTGGACGAACATGGCCAGGGCCGAGGATGGAGAAGTGTCATTGTCGATGGCCGATATGAAGAGCTGCCCGACCGGATCGGCCACAAGCTTCAAAGGGACCATGCCTGGTCGGTGTTGAGCAAGCACACCGACTGGTGGGAGCCCGGCGCACTCAAGCCGATCACTCCTCCCGCGGCCGACAATGCACCGCATGTCTTCTTCCGGATTCTGATCGAGCAGGTGTCCGGTCGAGAGGCGAGCGAGTAAGTCCGCAACCCTTCGCTACAGGAACGAGAGCGGGCCGGCGCAAGCTGCGCCGGCCCGCTCTTCCCTGTGAATTGCTATCGCGCCATGAAGACCGGCAACGATTGACCTTCAAGCATCGACTTGGTGACCCCACCGAAAATCCGTTCGCGCAACCGGGAATGACCGTAGGCGCCCATGACCATCAGCTCAGCCGCAACGTCGCCGGCATGCTGGCGAAGCACATCGGCAACCGAATGGTTCGCGCTCGGCAGCCGGTCGACCGTAACCTTCACGCCATGCCGGGCAAGATAGGCCGCGGCATCTGCACCCGGCTCCTCGCCATGATGGAACTCATCTTCAATAGGATCGACGATGACAAGGCGCACATCTTCGGCGCCCTTCAGCATATCGAGGGACTCGCGGACGGCGCGCGATGACTCAAGGCGGGCGTCCCATGCAACGAGGACGCGTTTCGGCTTCAGCGTCGGCCGCGTGCCCTCGGGAACGAGCAGAATAGGCTTTCCCGACGAGAACAGCGTGCCCTCGATGACTTTATCCTTCAGCGTATGGCTTGCCAGCAAATCTGGCCCGAGAATGGTCAGATCGGCGTAGCGGGCACGCCTTCCGATGACGTCGTCCGCCCACCCCGTGTCGGGATAGTCGTCGCTCAGATCGGCCGATACGGCGCTCTGGGAGAGAAAGCCGGCGACATCCGAAATTCTCTTCTCGAGCCTTTTCAGCTCGGCCTGGCGTTCCTCCAGCCAGGCAGGCGAAACGACAGCGGCATACTCGCCGCCTGAGGGCGGCGCGGCAAGCTCGAGAACGAGCACGGAGAGATGGGCGCCGACCTGTTCGCACAGCGAGGCGGCTAGCTTGAGATCACCTTCACCCTGGTTCGGCCCGGTAACCGTAAGCAAGGTCCTGAAAGTCACGGCGGCAACTCCTGATTTCGATTGAAGGATCAGTCGTGGTTTCAGTCATTAGCGAGGCTGCCCGATGCGTTCATTGCGCTGAATCAAATACCGTGACCGCGGCGGCATTTGATCCGCATCAACGCACTAGCAAACCAGGGCTGTAGGTTTCAGTCGATCAGTCGGGGAAACGCAGATGAAATTCCTGATCGCGGCGATTTTGGCGGGATTGGCCCTCAACGCAGCTGGCGCCCAGGAACTCGGCAACGGCAAGGCGGAATACATGAACTCATGCGCCGTCTGCCATGGCCTTGAAGGCAAGGGGGACGGCCCGTTGGGCGACGAGTTGTTGAAGCGGCCAAGCGACCTGACGCGCCTCTCCAGGCGCAATGGCGGCGAATTCCCTTATTGGCGCGTCTTTGCCGTCATCGACGGCCGCGGCATGGTGCCGGCGCATGGCAATCGCGACATGCCGGTCTGGGGTCGGCAATTCCTTCCGGGTGACGTGAAGAAATATGGGCCGAATGCCGGGGAAATCGTCACCAGGGAACGGATCCATGATCTGGCCGGTTATGTCGAGACGTTGCAGCAATGAAAACAGAGGGCGCAAACAGTCTCCGCACGACACAGGCATCGATGAGGCCGGACATGGTCGTTGACGAGCAGCAATCCGCTACGGCGTTCCTGCTTGATCCCGCCTCCTATGGCATGGCCGGACAGGTCGAAGCGATCGAGACTCATATCTCGCGAATTTTCTTGATCGATGGACGTGCCTTTAAGATGAAACGGGCGGTCAAGCTGCCCTATGTCGATTTCTCGACGCCAGCACTAAGGCTGGCCGCTTGCGAAAAAGAGGTGGAACTCAACGCCAGGACCGCACCCGGCCTCTATCTGGGCGTGCGGCGCATTACCCGCGAAGTCGACGGCAAACTCGTTTTCGATGGCGCTGGCCAAATGGTCGATGCGGTGATCGAGATGGTCCGGTTTGATCAGTCGAGGCTCCTTGATCGGATGGCGACCGCGGGAGAACTGACGCCAGCGCTGATGACGGCGGTCGCACGCATGATCGTGGGACATCACCGTGCGGCGCCGAAGATCCACAACGGAACCGGCTCATTCAATTTGATGGGCGTGCTCGACATCAACGAGGCCGGCTTTGGCACCAGTCACGTTTTTACAAAACGGGAGATCGAGACGTTTGCCCGGGCTTTCCGCACCGCACTCGCGCGCCATTCCGGATTGCTGGATCGCCGGGAGGCCGCGGGCAAGATCCGCCAGTGTCATGGCGATCTGCACCTGCGCAACATCTGCCTTTTCGATGGCGAGCCTCGCCTCTTCGATTGCATCGAATTCAATGACCAGATCGCCAGCATCGATGTTCTGTACGACCTTGCCTTCTTGCTGATGGACCTTTGGCATCGCCGTTTCCCAGAGCTCGCCAATCTCGTGATGAACCGCTACCTCGACGAGGCCGATGACGAGGATGGCTTTGTCCTGCTGCCTTTCTTCATGGCGGTGCGGGCGGCTGTGCGCGCGCATGTCACCGCCACCCAGGTCGAGGAAGGCAGCGCCGATTCCGGCAAATTGACTGCCGAGGCCCGATCCTATTTCGAACTGGCCCGAACATTTCTGCAGCAAACGCCGCCCAGGCTCGTTGCCATCGGCGGTCTCAGTGGTTCAGGCAAGACGACCATTGCCGAGGCGCTCGCCGCCCATATCGGTGCGCCGCCCGGTGCGCGCATAGTCGAAAGCGACCGCATCCGCAAAGCGATGCACGGCGTGCCCGCCGAGGCCAGGCTGCCGGACAAGGCCTATCGTCCTGATGTGTCCGATCGCGTCTACAACGAAATGGCATGGCGCGCCGGCTTGATTCTCTCCGAGGGTGGCTCGGTTGTAGCTGATGCGGTTTTCGACAGACCGGCCGATCGTGAGCGGATCGAGAAGGCGGCGCGAGACCGGGGTATTCCATTCTTCGGTTTCTGGCTGGAGGCGGATCCACTCGTCCTTTGGCGACGGGTCAGCGAACGCAAGGGCGGTCCCTCGGATGCAACGGTCGATATCCTTTCGCGTCAACTGCAGCGAAAAGCCGGCCAGGCCAGCTGGCGCAGGACCGATTCCGATCGAAAGCCCGTCGACATTGCCGCGGAACTGAGGAGATGTTGGCAGCGCGATGCTTCCGAAACCCTGTGCACGGCCTCCTGACTGTTGCGGATGATTGACCTCAACCGAGTTCGAGCTTGGCCTCGACAAGCCCTGGCTCGTTCGGAAGATGCATCAAGGAGAAGCCGAATTCACGGCACATTGCCAGCATCTTGCTGTTTTCACTGAGCACGATACCTCCGATGCGGCGGATCCCATCGGCCTTTGCATAATCGATGATCTGGCTGAGCAACTCCCAACCTAGGCCATGACCCTGCAAGTCCGTCCGCACCAGCAATGCGTATTCGGCGCTGACGTGGTCGGGATCGCAGGACAACCGGCTGATGCCAGCCAGCGCGCCAGTGCTCTTGTCCAATGCTACGAAAGCCATATTGCGGTCGTAGTCGAGCTGGGTGAGCCGCTTCAACACCTGATCGGAGAAGCTTTTTCGCGGCGAAAGGAAACGCAGGCGCAAATCGTCAGACGAAATTTTGGCCAGGAATTCGGGATAGAGCGCGATGTCGGTCGGCTTGATCGGCCGGACGTGATAATGCGCGCCACCTGCCGACGTTTCCTTCTCCCAACCTGACGGGTAGGGCCGGATGCACAGTGCAGGATTCGGCCCAGGTTCCTCCACCCGCTTCGGTTCGATCTCGATGCGTGCATCGAGCGCGATCACGCCGGCGGTGTCCGCGAGCAACGGATTGATGTCCATTGATACGAGGCACGGAAAGTCGACAACCATCTGCGATAGGCCGTTGAGCGCCGCAACGATCGCCTGCTGATCCGCGGGTTTGCGATCGCGGAATCCGTCGAGCAGCCGACCGATCCGCGTTTGCCCGATCAGGTCACCGGCAAGAACGTCGTCAAGCGGAGGCAACGCGATCGCGGTATCGTCCATCACCTCAACGGCGACGCCACCCGCCCCGAACAGGAGAACCGGACCGAAAATCGAATCATGGCTGACACCAAGGATCAGTTCCTGAGCCTGTTTTCGCACCACCATCGGCTGTACGGCATAACCCTCGATATCGGCCTGAGGATCGTGCTTATGCAACCGGGCCTCGATTGCGCGTGCTGCCTCCTCGGCTGCCGCCGCGGCTGCAATGCCGAGCACCACCCCGCCAACGTCCGACTTGTGCGAGATCGCCTTTGACAGCAGCTTGACGACGACCTGCTCGGATGTCTTGAGAAGTCGGCCGGCCGCCTGCCCCACTTTGGCAGGGGATCTGGCGATGATCGTTTCGGGCACCGGGATGCCGTAGGCGGAAATCGCCGCCTTGGCCTCGGGCTCGGTCAGCATGCGCCGGCCTTCCCTGGCGACCTGCCTGAATAGGGCAAGCACCGCTTCTCGACCGCTCGTGGCGGCCTCGCCGTGGCTCGACGGCGTACGTAGCAGGGCCCGCTGGGCTCGCGACCAGTCGGCGAGGTAGGATACGGCCGTCGCGGCATCGGCGGGTGTCTCGAGGCTGGCAATCCCCGCGTCCTGAAGGATACGTCGCCCTTCGCGCGCCGTGTGTTCGCCAAGCCAGCAGGTCAGGACCGGTTTGCCGCCGATCTTACCGTCCTGCGCGAGCGTTGCCACCGCGCTTGCCGCGCCGAGCGGCGAGCCGAGCCCGGTCGGGCAGTTCATGACCAGGACAACGTCGGTCCCGGCATCGGCCGCGATGGCCTCGACCGCGACCCGGTAGCGCTCAGGCGGAGCGTCGCCGATGATGTCGACCGGATTGGCATGCGACCATGTGGCCGGCAGGACGGCATCCAGGCGGGCAATCGTTCCCGGCGCGAGTTCGGCCAACTCCCCGTTGCAGTCGATAAGTTGGTCGACGGCAAGCACGCCGGCGCCACCGCCATTGGTGACGATGCCGACGCGGGCTCGCTCCAGCGGAGCAAAGCGGGCGGTCGTTTCAACCGCGTCGAACAACTCGGCCAGGCCTTCGACGCGCAGGATGCCCGCGCGCCGCAATGCGGCATCGACGACACGATCCGCGCCCGACAGCGCGCCGGTATGGGTCGCGGCCGCTTTGGCCGCCTGCTCGTGCCGGCCCGACTTGATGACGATCACCGGCTTGAGGCGCGCGGCGGCGCGCGCCGCCGACATGAACTTGCGCGGATTGGGAATGGTTTCGAGATACATCACGATGGCGTGGGTGTGCATGTCGCCCGCCAGCATGTCGAGGCAGTCCCCCACATCGACATCGGCCATGTCGCCAAGGGAGACGATCTGCGAGAAGCCGACATTGTTGTCGGCCGCCCAGTCGATCAGCGATGTGGCAATGGCGCCGGATTGCGACAGCAGTGCGATGTTGCCGGACTTCGCGGCCATATGCGCAAATCCGGCATTTAGCTTCATCGGCGGGATCATCAGCCCGACCGTGTTCGGCCCGATGATGCGGAAGAGCGTGGGCTTGGCAGCGTCCAGCATCGCCTGACGCAGGCCATTCTCGCGCGTAAGCCCGGCAGTGATCACGACCGCCGTCCGCGTGCCCTTTTCAGCAAGGTCGCGCACGATGCCGGGAACTGTCTCAGGCGGCGTAACGATGACACCAAGGTCTGGGACGTCAGGCAGATCCGCCGCTTCAGCATAGCATTGCCGATCGGCGATCTGCGAATATTTCGGGTTGACCGGCCAGATGTCGCCCTCGAAGCCACCGCTGACGATGTTGTCGAAAACGACATGGCCGACGGAGCCTTCGCGCACCGACGCACCGAAGACAGCAACGGACTTCGGGGCGAACGCATGTTCGAGATTTCGGATCGTCACCCCTTGTGTCTCCTGTTAGCGGCGATAATCGCCGGTCGATCTTGCCCGTTCGTTGCGTTGGATCAAAGCGTTCTGTGGTTCTCGCGACTAGCTGTTGCCCGAGTTCGACGCGCTCGTCAGCGCTGACGAAAATTGGCGAGCATCGATCAGATCGGAAGGCATCGCATGAACGAGTCCATCCTGCGACGCGCATTGCTGGTGATTGCCATCCTGGGTCTCGCCGTTGGGATCGGAGCGTGGCGAACCGGGCTCGGGCCCCTTGAGGCCGACACGATCTGGACGGTGGCGACGTTGCCCGTGGTAGCGGCTCTCGCCATCTCCATCCTGCGCGATTTCTGGATCGGCCGCTTCGGTGTCGATGCTATTGCGCTGGTGTCGATGTCCGCCGCGCTGTTTCTTGGCCAACCCTTGGCGGCAGTGGTGGTCGCGATTATGTATGCGGGCGGCACGGTGCTTGAGGATTTCGCTCGCGGCCGCGCGGAACGGAACCTCAAGGCATTGACCGACCGATCGCCGCGTGTCGCCCACCGAACGTCAATGCTGGGGACAGAAACCATCTCTGTCGAGGACGTTGATGTCGGCGACGAGATTCTGGTCCGGGCCGGCGAACTGCTCCCCGTCGATGGCATCCTGCTTGATGCTTCGGCCTCTCTCGACGAGTCCGCAGTGAGCGGAGAACCCCTGCCGGAACGGCGTAGCGCGGGGGATGTGCTGCGCAGCGGCACCGTCAATGCGGGCGAGACCTTGAGCATGCGGGCTTCTGCCCTCGCGGAACAGAGCACTTATGCCGCGATCGTACGCATGGTCGCTGCAGCGCAGACCGCGAAATCTCCATTCATTCGCATGGCCGACCGGTTTGCCCTGTTCCTTCTGCCAGCCACTCTGCTGGTTTCCGGCGCCGCCTGGTATGTTTCCGGCGACCCAATCAGAGCGCTTGCGGTGCTGGTCGTCGCAACGCCCTGCCCGCTCATCCTTGCTGCCCCCGTTGCATTCATCGGCGGCGTCTCGCGTGCCGCGCGTGCCGGCATCCTTATGAAAGGCAGCACGGCGCTGGAGGCTCTAGCGCAAGTCCGAACCGCGATCTTCGACAAGACGGGGACCTTGACCATCGGTGGCGCCGAGCTCATCGAAATCGAAGCCGCACCCGGCCGTGACGCGAACCATCTGCTGCAGCTGTTGGCATCCCTGGAACAGGCCTCACACCATGTGCTCGCCGACTCGATCATCCGGGAGGCGCGCGGCAGACAGCTGATGCTTTCGCATCCGCGTGATGTCCGCGAGCATCGCGGCGCGGGCCTGAAGGGCCGGGTCGAGAACATTGCGATCGCCTCCGGATCGCGGGCTCTTGTGCTCGCCGACAGTCCCCTGCCCAACTGGGCGAAAGGGGGCGAAGAAAAATACCGGGACGAGGCGGTGCTCAGGGTCTTTGTAGCACTCGGCGGGCAGCTTGCCGGTGTTTTCACGTTCGGCGACGCCCTGCGTGTTGATGCGCATGATGCACTCGGCAAGCTGCGCTCCGCTGGCATTGATCGCATGATCATGCTCACAGGCGACGACGGCGTGGCGGCCAAGCGCATCTCCGCCCGGCTCGACCTCGACGCCCTGGTCGCCGATGCGACCCCTGCCGAAAAAGTCGCGACGGTCACAGCCGAGAAAGCCTTGGCGCCGACGATGATGGTCGGCGACGGCATCAACGATGCACCCGCCCTTGCCGCCGCGACGGTCGGCGTCGCCATGGGCGCGCGTGGGGCGACGGCCTCTTCCGAGGCGGCGGACGTCATCGTGCTGACCGACAGGCTGCTGCCTGTCGCCGATGCCGTCCGGATTGCACGGCGAACGCGATCGATCGCCTTGCAAAGCATCATTGCCGGACTGGCGCTGTCGGGGCTGGCAATGATCGCAGCGGCCATGGGGCAGATCACGCCGGTTGCCGGAGCGCTACTTCAGGAAGGGATTGACGTGGCGGTTATCCTGAACGCTTTGCGGACCCTTGGCGATGGACATCTGTGGCGCGCATAGTGGTCGAGAACAAGTTCGGTGAATGGCCATGGCACAGCAAAATCTGGTGGTTTGCAGCAAATGCGGCGGAGTCAATCGCCTGCCGCCGTCACGAAATGCCAGTGAGGCAAAATGTGGAAAGTGCCGGACCAGACTGTTTTCAGGTCACCCCCCGGACGTCGACGCCAAGACGTTCGATCACCAGATTACGCGAAGCAGTATTCCCGTTGTCGTCGACATCTGGGCACCTTGGTGCGGCCCCTGCAAGATGATGGCGCCGGCCTATGAAGCGGCGGCAATCGAACTGGAGCCACATGTTCGCCTGATCAAACTCAATTCCGAAAATGAGCAATCTGTCGCGGCAAGGCTCGGCATTCGCGGCATCCCGACCATGATTCTGTTCCATGGCGGACGCGAACTCGCGCGCACATCTGGCGCAATGACGGCAGGCCAGATCGTCAGGTGGGTTCGCGACCGCCTGCCGACGGTGACCGCCTGAAGTCGTCGCGCCAATGGATCCGCTCATCGCCCGGCTTGGACTGGCCCTCGCAATAGGTCTCCTTGTCGGCTTGGAGCGTGGTTGGCAAGAGCGGGATGCGCCCGACCGCAGTCGCACAGCTGGCATCCGGACATTCGGCATATCCGGGCTGCTTGGTGGCGTGCTCGCGGCGCTGGCCAGTGCACTAGGCTCCGTATCGGTGCTCGTCGGAGGCTTCATCGCCTTTGCGGCAATCTTTGCCTGGTACAAGGCGCGTGAGGCTGCCCATGACGAGGATTTCAGCGTCACGAGCGTGATCGCAGGCCTGGGCGTTTTCGCCCTTGGCGCGCTTTCCGTAGCCGGCGATTATCGGGCTGCTGCTGCGGGCGGGGCGGCACTGGCGGCAATCCTGGCCAGCCGAGAAGTCCTGCACGGTCTTTTGAAGCGACTGACCTGGGTCGAACTGCGTTCGGCGCTGATCCTGGCAGTGATGACGGCGATCGTCTTACCCCTGTTGCCAAACCGGACGATGGACCCGTGGGGCGGTTTCAATCCTTGGGAAGTTTGGTTCCTGACGGTGCTGATGGCCTCGATATCGTTCGCCGGCTACGTGGCTGTTCGCATTCTGGGAAATACGCGTGGGCTGCTGGTCAGTTCGCTCGTCGGTGCGATCGTCTCTTCCACAGCGGTGACCTTGGCGCTTGCCCGCAATGCCGCGTCGGGCGGCAATCCACTGCCGCTCGCCGGGGCGGCATCCCTGGCTGCAATGGTTTCGGTGCTCCGCGTCTGCGCCGTGATTCTGATCATAGAGCCAGGCGTGTTCGCTTCGGTCGCTATAGCGGCGATGGCAGCCGCGCTCGCCTTCGCTGTCTGCGGCGCATTGCTGATGACTCGCGACAGCGGGAATGAGGAACGCAGCGCTATTGCGCGCAATCCATTCGAGCTGGGTCCGCTGTTGCTGTTCGCGCTGCTCTTCGCGCTTGTCGCGACCGCAAGCGCTGGATTGGCAGCTCAATTCGGCAGCCGCGGCTTGCTGGTTACCTCAGCGCTGGCAGGCACGTTCGATGTCGACGTCTCGGTGCTCAGTGCCTTGCGGCTGGTCAAGTATTCGGTCCCCGTCGAGACTGTCGGTCAGGCTGTGCTGGCGGCACTGGCGGCAAATGCGATCGGCCGCCTGTCACTGGCGGTATTTGCCGGTCCGATCAGGTTCTGGGTGCCGCTGGCCGGCGCAACCCTGACCGCTGCGACCGCCGGCTATGGCGCCATGTTGTTGCCTGGCCCGGGATAGAAGCGCGGTTCTTGAGCCATCTTTGATGCGGATCAAGGGGCAGGCCCAGCTACGGCTCTATGGGACTCCTTAAAAGGAGTTCGCCATGACCAGTTTGAAGGACCTTACCCCGAAATTCCGCCATGTCCGGCTGCTGCTAGCCCGCGAGAAGGATCACCCGGGAGGAGATCGTGAAGAGGGTTACGACGTGCTGGCTCCGCTGAACGGCGAAGGGCGTATCGATGCCGAAGAATGGAAATCGCACAGGGCCTCATGTCGAGTTCGCCGCTTTCGGACTGGCGAGGAGGATCTGATCGGCCGGCTGAGACGCAAGCCCGGCGGGCAGTGGTATTTCGACTACGCCGAAGGCGACCGCGATGACGAAATCGGCTTTCATCTCGGCGACGAACGGTTCGTGACCGGTGAATATGTGTCGATCGAGCGCAACGGCACCATGCACACCTACCAGGTGGCAAGGGTCGAGCGGCCATGACGCGGCAACGCCTGGCTCCCTGGGAGTAGACCATGTCGCGACGCATCCTGATAGTGGTCGGCCATCCAGACCCGTCCCCGGATCGGCTCTGCCGCGGTCTTGCCGACGCCTATGGCGAGGGCGCGGGAAAGGCAGGGCATGGTGTCCGCCGGGTCGATCTGGGGGCAATCGATTTTCCGATGCTTCGGACGATGCAGGAGTTCGAGCATGGTGCGGTTCCCGATGAGTTGAAAGAAGCAGCCGAGGCGATCGTGTGGGCTGAGCATGTCGTCTTTGTCTTTCCGCTGTGGCTTGGAACCATGCCGGCCATACTCAAGGCATTTCTGGAACAGGTCATGCGGCCGGGAACGGCCTTTGCCTATCCGGACAAGGGCGGCGGCTTCACCAAGACATTGCTTCGTGGCCGCTCGGCGCGCGTCGTGGTGACGATGGGCATGCCTTCCGTCGTGTATCGGCTATGGTTCCTCGGACACGGCATCGCCGGCCTGAAGCGAAGCATTCTGCAATTTGTCGGCATCAGTCCGGTACGCGAGACCTTGTTCGGCATGGTCGCTGGAGCCAGCGATGCGACCCGTGCGAAGTGGATCCGGCATATGCGCGAACTGGGTGGACGGGCCAGATAACGCTCCCACATAACGCTCGTTGAATGCCGATCACGGCACCAGGACGGCGGCGCCGCTCAATCTGCCTTGCCTCACATCGTCCAATGCCTGATTGGCCTGTTCCAGCGGGTAGACCTTGGTGTACGTGTGCACCCGAGCGCGCCTGGCAATGGGAAAGAACTCTTCGGCGTCGCGGCGCGTCAGGTTTGCAACCGACACCAGTTCACGCTCTTCCCAGAGCAACTCGTAGGCCATCGCCGGAATGTCGCTCATGTGGATGCCGCCGCAAACCACCCGGCCGCCCTTGCGCACGGCACCAAGTGCGATCGGCACCAGGTCACCCACAGGAGCGAAGATGATCGCGGCATCGAGCTGCCTGGGCGGAAGCTCCTCCGACCCGCCCGCCCACGTCGCGCCGAGCGAGCGGGCGAATTCCCGTGCTTCACTGTCGCCGGGCCGGGTGAAAGCGAAGATGTCACGACCCTGCCAGATTGCGATCTGCGCAACGATATGTGCAGCGGCACCGAAGCCGTAGATCCCGAGCCGCTTGCCGTCACCGGCCTTCTTCAGGCATCGCCAGCCGATCAGGCCAGCGCAAAGCAACGGCGCCTGCGATACGGGGTCGGCATCCGTGTCCAGATCGAAGGCGAATTGCGCGTCGGCAATGACATGGCTGGCGAAGCCGCCATCGCGTGTATAACCCGTGAAATCTGGCTGATCGCAGAGATTTTCATTCTCCGCGACACAGTAGGGACAATGCCCGCAAGTGTGCCCAAGCCAAGGCACGCCAACCCTGCGCCCGATCCTGGAACGCGCCACGCCTTTGCCGACGGAATCGATAGTGCCGACGATTTCGTGACCCGGAATGAGCGGCAGTTTCGGATGACGCAGATCGCCATCAATGACATGCAGATCGGTCCGGCAGACAGCGCATGCCTCGATCCTCAACCTGATCTCACCGGGTCTCGCTATGGGATCAGGCCTGTCGACCAGCTTCAATGGCACGCCGATGTTTTCGAGCACCATCGCTCTCATGACGTGCTCCATGTTGCCCCGGAAAAACAAATGCCGTGACTGCCCAGCCTCCGCCGTGGCGCGGCCAAACCGACAAGGCCGGCGATCCCGGCAGGCTTTCGAAAACTGCGGCAGTCACAGGTTCCGGCCAGGCGGCTGCCTGCTTCATTATCTATGGCTCGACGGTGAATTCGGCCCACATGCCGGCTCCATAGTGACCTGGCACGTTGCAGATAAGCAGGTATTTTCCAGCCTTCAGCTCGACGGTCAACGTGCCTGATTTTCCCGGATCAAGCTCCGAAACTTCGCCCTTGTCGCCAGCCTTGTCTTCGTCGACGCGGTTCTCGGCTTCAAGGTAAGGAAGCGGCTTGCCGGGATCGGCAAGGTGCATCACGATCATTTCGTGGACGGTGTCCTTGGAGTCATTCTTCACATTGAATGTGACCTCTCCGGCCTTTGCCACACTTGGCAAAGCCTTGATGCCCATGGTCGCCTTGGCGAGATCGAGGCCCGGCGCTGCATACGCAAGACCCATCGGCATCTCCGTGCTCGCGCCCTTGTCCCAGAGCGAAACCTGGACGAGCGCGTCAGCCTGGGCGGCGCCGGCATGGCTAGCCATGAGCATTGCAGCAGCAAGCCCAAATGTTGCTTTCCTCAATACGGTTTTCATGGCGATCCTCTTTCCGGGTGGGCAGCAGAAGTGCTCTACATCCGGCCGTCATCCTGCTCACGACGTCACCCGCCGTCCTTGCGCCAGATCAAATTGATCGGCGCGGCCCCGATCGGTGCCGATGATACAATTGTCAGCCAGTTGTCAGCTTGAATTGATTATTTCGCTCCAATGGCGGTGAGAATCGCCGTCTGGACGATCGAAGATCCACCTGCGGGCGCAACATCGGCGCTCAACCTTCCGAATGGAGTCATCATGTATCGCACACTCGTTTTCGCCGCTTTGGCTGGCATGATCGCGGGACCGGCGCTCGCCGCCGGCGGCAGCTGCAGCACCGCCCCAAAATCGCAATTCAAGCCCAAGGCAACACTGGAAGCACAATTGACTGGCGAAGGCCTCACCGTGCGGCAGATCAAGGTCGAGAAGGGCTGCTATGAGGTCTACGCGGTCGATAAGGCGGGCAAAAAGGTCAATCTGGCCTACAATGCCGAGACCCTTGAAAAGCTCGACAATGCCGAAGCCGGCGAAAATTGATCAGAACGTTCCGGCAGCAGCAGGCGCGCACCCATCGCCGCCGATGGTGCGCGTCTGGGATCGGGCCGTGCGGAGTTTCCATTGGGCATTGGTGCTCAGCTTCGTCACGGCCTGGCTCACCTCCCATTCCTCGGAGGGTATCCACCACTGGGCCGGATACGCCGCCGCCGCCCTCATCGGCATAAGGCTTTTGTGGGGTGTTCTTGGTACCCGCTATGCGCGGTTCTCCCAATTCGTGCGTGATCCGGCGACTGTCGCGCGTTATCTCTCGGCAATACTGAGCGGCCGCGAGGCCCGATATATCGGCCACAATCCGGCTGGCGGCGCGATGGTGATCGTCTTGATCGCGGCGATGGCTTCAACCGCTCTTACCGGCTGGCTGATGACGACCGACGCCTATTTCGGTGTGCCCTGGGTCGAAGCCGCACATAGCCTGGCGGCGCACGGCCTGTTGCTCCTCGTCTTGCTTCATATTGGCGGTGTCGCCCTGGCAAGCTTTCGCCACCGCGAAAACCTGGTCCGAGCCATGATCACCGGACGAAAACGCAGCGCCGAACCGGCGGACATCGCTTGACGATCGGCCAATCATCAACCCGGCGCCGTATCGGGCGCAAGCGGTAGCGGTCTCGATCGGGGAAGCAATGAACAGCAACCCGCCGCGCCTTTTGGCGGGCGGGTTGCAGCGTTGGATCACCGTCTACTTGACCAGGATCGTTGCCCACATTCCATTCATGAAATGACCGGGGATATTGCAAAAAACGGCATAGCTGCCCGGCTTGAGGTCCAGGGTCAGCGATCCGGTTTTGCCTGGATCGAGTTCGGAAACCTCGCCGAGATGGCCGGCCGCGTCCTCGTTGACGCGATTTTCATTTTTCACATACGGCAATGCGGTCTTTTTCGCATCCGCGGCCGGCACGACGATCATTTCGTGAACCGTGTCCTTGGACGTATTGCTGACTTTGAAGGTAACCTCGCCCGCGGGTACGACGGTCTTGTCCAGCTTGATGGCCATCGTCGCCATGCTCATGTTTGCCGGCATGCCCATCCCCATCTTGGCGTCCGGGTTCACGGCACCGTCCTTGTCCCAAAGCTTTACGTTGACGGTCGTGTTGGCGAAGGCTGGCACCGACGCCGTCAAGAGGACCAAGACCAGTCCGGACTTGAAAAACTGCATGTTAGAATTGCTCCTGATCGCGTGCGGCGACCCCGCAGCCGATGGTTTTGAAGAATCATTTCCGGTCGCAGCGCCGGGCTAGCGCGGCCAAGCTGACAACAGGCTGACAATGGAGACAGGGCCGGAAGAGGCGACACCCTCGCGCCAAGCCGGCGCATCGAATCTGCTCTGGACATGAGCGGGCCGGCGCGTGCCTAGGTAGTTTCCCGTAGGGACAAAACCGAATTTCGCGACCCGCGGATTCGCGCGATTGCTGTGTCGCGAAACAACCTGGACAACAGCCATGCACGCTTACACCGCCTCCAGAATTTCATTGCCGTCGCATTCTGCTCAGCCAAGCCTGCCAGTGGCCCTCGACTCGGAAACGCAACAGCCGGTCAGCTTCTTTCCCGCCGGTTCGGAGATTTATGCTCAAGGCGAGAAGGCCGGCGCTTTCTACCAGGTCGAATTCGGCGCCGTACGCATCTATCGCCTGCTCGCGGACGGCCGCCGGCAGATTAGCGCCTTCCACCTCGCCGGAGAGACGTTCGGCTTCGAAGGCGACACGACGCATCATTTCTTCGCCGAAGCGATCAATGCCACCGGGGTACGCGCCTTCCGCTTCAGCGCTGGAGCGGACATGTCCCATCAGTTGCTTCCCCTGGCACTCAAGGGCCTGACGAGGGCGCAGGAGCACCTCCTTGTCCTCGGTCGTCAGAACGCCATCGAACGTGTCGCCGCCTTCCTGGTCGACATGATGGAGCGGCAAGGTGGATTGCGGCAGGTGGAGCTGCCGATGTCGCGCATGGACATCGGCGACTATCTCGGACTCACTATCGAGACCGTGTCGCGGGTTTTCACCCGGCTGAAGGATAAGGGCGTGATCCGCCTGCTCAACCTGCGCAGCGTCGAAATCCTCAAGCAGGATGTGTTGCAGACCATGGGCGAATGAGCCCTCCCAAGCAGACAGCGTAACGTCAGCCTCAGATCAGGACCCTGTTGTCATGCACCATACACTTACCACCCACACCGGATTTCGCTTCGAAGTGCGCCGCGCGTACCCTGAGGATGAGCCAACGCTGGCCGAGTTCTTCACCCATGTGACCCCGGACGACCTGCGCTTTCGCTTTCTCGGCGCGGTGAAGGAGGTCTCGCATGAACGGCTGGTCGCGATGACGCGTTCAGACGACGCCCATATCCATAATTTTCTAGCCTTCTCCACCGACGGAATGCTGATCGCGGTTGCAACGCTGGCAGGCGATGCCGCCGATCGAAACGGTGAGGTCGCGATATGCATTCGTGCGGATCGCAAGCATCTGGGCGTTGGTTGGGAGTTGCTCGCTTATATCGCGAACTATGCCGAAGACCTCGGCCTGGAAGCGATCGAGTCGATCGAGAGCCGCGAGAATCGTGCCGCGATCGAGGTCGAGCGCGACATGGGCTTCACCGTCACGACCGATCCCGACGATGCGACGCTGGTCCTGGTTCGACGGGAGCTGGGGGCGCGATCAGCCGCTTAGCTGCCTTGGCCCCTTCCGGGCCGTTGTGGGCGCGGCAGGTCAAAAGACGAGCATCTCCGCGGCCACAGCGCATTCTTCATCCGCAGGAATGACAAGGACATCGACGCGGGAAGTCGCGTTGCTGGCCAGTTCCTCGCCCTCTCGGTTTCGCTTCTCGTCGAGATCGACTCCAAGCCAGGCAGCGGCACCGCAAATCCTCTCCCGGACCAACGGCGCGTTTTCGCCGATGCCAGCCGTGAACACCAGCGTGTCCAGTCCTCCCATGGCAGCGGCCAGCGATCCAATCTCACGTCCGATCCGATAAACGAAGAGCGCGACAGCCTCGGCGGCGGCGGGATCGTCCGAGGCGATCAACGTCCGCATATCACCCGATATTCCAGACACTCCGAGCAGGCCCGATTGCTCGTAGAGAAGCGTGACCATTTCGTCTCCAGACAGTCGCCGTTCCTGCAGCAAGTGAAGGATAATCCCCGGGTCGAGCGCGCCACAGCGCGTGCTCATCACCAGGCCGTCGAGCGTCGAAAACCCCATCGTCGTGGCGATGCTTCGTCCGGCGGCCATCGCGCACAGGCTGGCGCCACTGCCGAGATGGGCAACGATCGCCCGACCGCCGGCGTGCGCGCCGTATCGGTCACGCAGCTTCGCAGCGATGTGACTGTAGGACAGCCCATGAAAGCCGTAGGAAACGATGCCCGCGTCAGTCATCGCGCACGGCAGCCCGTAGATTTTGGCGAGCTCCGGTCTGGTCGAATGAAACGCCGTGTCAAAGCAACCGACCTGGAGGGCCTGCGGCAAGATTTCAGCGGCCAGCGCGACAATCTCGAGATTGATCCGCTGGTGGATGGGCGCCAGCGGCTCTAGCAGGCGCAGTGCTTTGAGCGTGCGTTCGTCGAGCAGCGTCGCTTCGGTGAAGTCACGCCCACCGTGAACGATCCTGTGTCCTACCCTGTCGATGCGGCGCAGGAGATCGTTTTCGGCGAGCACGGATGCAACCGCCGCGAACGCCTTGCCCACACCGATCGGTGCTTCGCCCAAGCTCTTGTCGAACTTTGACCTGCCGGCCGCAGCCTCGACTCGCAGCCGCGGTTGTTGACCGAGAGAGGAGACATTGCCGCGCAGCAGCAGCGGGAGCTCACCGCGTCGCTCGAAAACGGCGAACTTCAGGCTCGAAGAACCGCCGTTCAGGACAAGGATCGCATCGGTCATGAAGCCATCCTATATGTTGCCGTTTCCTTGCGCTTGCGAACGGGCATCCGCTCAATCTGGACGCCTCGGCCCCGCATCGGCATCCTGTTCCCACTTCCACTCAAGGATTTCCGGCATATCCTGCCCTTGGGCGCGAATATAGGCTCGATGTTCAAGCAGCTTGCTGTCCATCGCCTGCTTAACCCCGACCCGCATGCTCTTCAGTCGTGGAACCCAATCTACGACGCTTTGGACGATATGAAAGCGGTCAAGGCCGTTCAGCACCGTCATGTCGAAGGGCGTCGTGGTCGTGCCCTCCTCATTGTAGCCGCGCACATGGATGTTGTCGTGGTTGGTGCGTCGATAGGTCAGGCGATGGATGGTCCAGGGATAGCCGTGATAGGCGAAGATCACCGGCTTGTCGGCGGTGAACAGCGAATCGAACTCGCGGTCCGACAGGCCGTGCGGATGATATTCCTTAGGCTGAAGGGTCATCAGGTCGACAACATTGACCACCCTGATCCTGAGATCAGGAGCCTGTTGCCTAAGGATCTGCACTGCGGCCAGCGTTTCGAGGGTCGGGACGTCGCCAGCGCAAGCCATCACGACGTCGGGCTCAGCTCCATCGTCCGTTGACGCCCAGTCCCAGACGCCGATCCCCGCCCTGCAGTGAACGATTGCCTTGTCCATCGACAGCCACTGCCAAGATGGCGGCTTGCCGGCGACGATGATGTTGATGCGGTTCCAGGTCTGCAGCACATGGTCGGTCACGCACAGCAAAGTGTTGGCGTCCGGTGGCAGGTAGACTCGCACGATGTCCGCCTTCTTGTTGAGGGCGACGTCGATGAATCCGGGATCCTGATGGCTGAAACCGTTGTGTTCCTGATGCCAGACATGGCTCGACAGCAGATAGTTCAGTGATGCGACCGGCCGCCGCCATGGGATATCGCGGCAGGCGTCAAGCCATTTCGCATGCTGGTTGAACATGGAATCGACGATGTGGATAAACGCCTCGTAGCAGGAAAACAGGCCATGGCGCCCGGTAAGCAGGTAGCCTTCCAGCCAACCTTGGCAGGTGTGCTCAGAGAGGATTTCGAGAACCCGGCCATCGCGTCCCAGATGAACGTCTTCGCGCAGGATCTTTTCCATCCAGCCACGTTCGGTCACCTCAAACACGTCCTGAAGGCGGTTCGAGGCAGTCTCGTCAGGGCCGACGATCCGGAAGTTCTTCGAAGCCTCGTTCAACTGCATGACATCTCGCAAGAAACTGCCCATGGCCCGCGTCGACTCGGCCTTGATGGCGCCGGGGCGCTCGAGCGCAATGGCGTGGTCATGCAACCCGGGCAGTTCGAGAGACCTGCGCAGCAGGCCGCCATTGGCGTGCGGATTTGCACTCATTCGTTTCGTTGCCTGGGGTGCCGTGGCACGGATCGCGGCGACAGGAGCGCCGGCAGCGTCGAACAGCTCCTCGGGCCGGTAGCTTTTCAGCCATTCCTCGAGCAGCTTGAGATGCGCGGGGTTTTCCGCAAGGCCTGACAAGGGAACCTGATGCGAGCGCCAGAAGCCCTCGGTCTTCAGGCCGTCGACCTCTTTCGGGCCGGTCCAGCCCTTGGGGCTGCGCAACACGATCATCGGCCATTTTGGTCGTGACGCGGTCGCCGCAGGTCCGTTGCGTGCGGCATGCTGGATAGCCTGGATCTGATCAAACGCATCGTCGAGAACGCTCGCCATCCGCTCATGCATCAGAGCCGGCTCGTCGCCTTCCACGAACAGCGGCTCATAGCCGTAGCCAGCAAACAGCGCGCGCAATTCGTCTTCGGGAATGCGAGCCAGAATGGTTGGATTGGCGATCTTGTAGCCGTTCAGATGCAGGATCGGCAGCACCGCCCCGTCGCGCGCAGGGTTGAGGAATTTGTTGGAATGCCACGCGGCTGCCAGTGGTCCGGTTTCAGCCTCGCCGTCACCGACGACGCAGGCGACCACAAGATCCGGATTGTCGAAAGCCGCGCCATAGGCATGCGAGAGCGAATAGCCCAACTCGCCGCCCTCATGGATCGAGCCGGGCACATCTGGTGCTGCATGGCTCGGGATACCGCCGGGAAACGAAAACTGCCGGAACAGCTTGCGCATCCCCTGCTCGTCCATTGCGATGTCGGGATTGAGCTCGCTGTAGGTGCCCTCCAGATAGGTATTCGCCACCATTGCCGGGCCGCCATGGCCGGGGCCGCAGACATAGATCACATTCGCGTCCCTGAGCCGGATCGCGCGATTGAGGTGCGCATAGATGAAGCTTAAGCCGGGCGACGTTCCCCAGTGGCCGAGGAGACGCGGCTTGACGTGCTCCAGCCGCAACGGCTCGCGCAGCAGCGGATTGTCGAGCAGGTAGATCTGGCCAATCGTCAGATAGTTGGCAGCGCGCCAATAGGCATCGATGTCCTGCAATTCATGCTCGGAAGGCTGGCTCGATTGGGCAAGTAGAGAGGTGTGTTGGGTCATGTCTGGCTCCATTGCCTCTTGGTGCATCTCGCCGTACCGCGACATGCGCCTGTGCCATCGATCTGCAGTGAATGGACACAAACGCTTCCCGCGCTGTTTGGTTCACAGTCAACCGGCCACCGGCACCTAAGGACTTGCGATAACTGCTGTTCGTGACATCAGTAGTAGCGCTGGATCGCGCACGCTTTGATCCACCGCAAAAAAGGCGAGAGAGCGGGGTCGGCCGGTTCGACGCAATCCACAGCCAAAATCTGCGCTGTCACGACATCTGCCTAAGATTGTCCAGGTGTCTGTTGGCGGCCCAGGATCGAACGACGTCCAGCCCCGCGGCGCGATGCCGCCAATCTTCATTCTGCGGCCTGGATCGGCGGCTCTCGGCCGGGTTATGCCAGAACGATTGATCGCGTCGCCCGCTCGGCTGTGGACGAGACCCGCGACCTTTACGACAATGCCTGCGTGCTATTAGCGCTCGCCGCCCTTTTCGCAGCCACGGACCGCATCGCCTATCGCAAGCAGATCGAAATTTTGCTCACGGCCATCGACACGACTCTCGCCGATCCGGCGGGCGGCTGGGCCGAGGACGAGCATGGGACGTTGCCCCGGCGGCAAAATCCACATATGCATCTGTTCGAAGCCTGCCTGGTGCTTGCAACGAAAACGCGGGACGCTTCGCATCGCCGCCGGACGGGCTCTATACGCTGTTCCTCGAACAGTTTTACAATCGGCGCGCGGGTCCCTTGTGTGAATTCTTCGGGCCGGCTTGGGAAAGAGGCCCGAAATTCCAATCCGAAAGGCTGGATCCCGGCCATATGTGCGAGTGGACCTGGCTATTGCATCGATATTCCGACGCTTTCGATCCAGGCACAGATCACCGCGCTGCTGAAACGCATCTGCCGCGACAGGGGAACCGCCGTGATGCTGGTTACCCACGACATGGGAGTGATCGCGGAAACCGCCGACCGCGTGGCGGTAATGTATGCCGGGCGCATCGTCGAAATCGGGCCGGTCGATGACACCATCCGCCGGCCGCAACATCCCTACACGCGCGGATTGATCGGCTCGATCCCGAGCCTGGTGACGCGTCACGAGCGTCTCGTCCAGATTGACGGCGCGATGCCGCGTCTGAATTCCATGCCGCCCGGCTGTGCTTTCCATCCGCGCTGCGTTCTGGCGGATACGCGCTGCCGCAGCGCTCTGCCGCCCTTGCTGGCGAATGGCCCGGGCATGGCAGCCTGCTGGAACCTTGCCGCCGGCGATGCCGTGGAGGCAGCATGACAAACTTGCTCGCCAAACCGACGCTGCGCGTCGACGATGTCGCCTGTTTCTTCGACGTTTCGCCGTCGTGGTTCGACCGTACGGTGATGCGCAAACCGCAACGCACGCTCAAGGCGGTCGACGGCCTGAGTTTTGTGATCCCGCGCGGCACCACGTTTTCGATCGTCGGCGAATCCGGCTGTGGGAAATCGACATTGGCGCGCCTGGTGGTCGGACTGTATCAGCCGACGCGCGGCACGCTTTCGTTTGCGAACGGCAGCGGTCGCGATGGTTTGGTGCGCACCCAGATGATCTTCCAGGACCCCTTCGCCAGCCTCAATCCGCGTTGGCGCGTCGGCGCCATCATCGCCGAGCCAATCAAACAAATGGGTTTGCGCCCCTCGGGCGCGGAGACGCAGACACGCGTCAGACAATTGCTGGAGACGGTCGGCCTTTCCGGTCAGGATTCCAACCGCTATCCGCACGAATTCTCCGGTGGCCAGCGCCAGCGCATCTCTATCGCCCGGGCATTGGCTGCCGAACCGGAGTTTCTGGTCTGTGACGAGCCGACCTCGGCTCTCGATGTGTCGGTGCAGGCGCAGATCCTCAATCTGCTCAAAGACCTGCAGCGTGAACTCGGCCTCACCTATTTGTTCATCAGCCACAATCTGGCGGCCGTGAGGCACGTGTCGGACCGTGTCGCCGTCATGTATCTCGGCCGGATCGTGGAGGAAGCCGCAACCGATGAAATCTTCGAACGGCCGCAACATCCCTATACGCGCTTCCTGCTCGATACCGTGCCCAATCTAGATCGCCCAAACCGCGATCGCGTGCCGGCGACAGTCGACCTGCCGAGCCCGATCGATCCGCCGCCTGGCTGCGCCTACAATCCGCGCTGTCCGCTGGCCACCGATACCTGCCGGACTGACGCACCCGAATCCCGCCCTGTCGGCGGCACGTTGGTGCGCTGCCATCATGCGACCCTCTAGCGCGATGCGCGTTGAGCAGGATCAAAGCAGTCGGGATCATCGCCGCATGGAAGTGAGGTAACGCCTTGCGTATTCTCATCGTCAATCCCAACACAACCGCCAGCATGACCGCGACGATCGCCAGGGCTGCATCCGCGGTCGCGGCGAGCTCGACTGAGATACTCGCCGCCACATCCGGCATGGGCCCAGCTTCGATCGAAGGTTATTACGACGAGGCACTGGCGGTACCGCGTCTGCTTGATGAAATCGCAGGCGCCGAGCGCAATGGGGCTGACGCTGCGGTGATCGCCTGTTTCGACGATACCGGCCTTGATGCTGCACGAGCACTCGCCACCATTCCCGTTATCGGCATCTGCGAAGCCGCCTTGGTGACCGCAGCTTTCATCGCCCAGCGTTTTACCGTGGTGACAACCATGGATCGCTCCCGGGTACCGCTAGAAGCGCTGGTGCAGCGCTACGGGATGCAAAGCAAGGCGAAGGTGCGCGCGGCCGACATTCCGGTACTGTCGCTTGAGGATCCAGCATCGGACGCAAAATCAAAACTCAGGAGCGAGATCGCCCGCGCACTCTCTGAGGATCGCGCTGAGGCGATCGTACTCGGCTGCGCCGGCATGGCCGACCTTATGGATGAGCTGCGCCGCGAATACGGCGTGCCCGTGATCGACGGCGTGGCGGCTGCGGTGAAACAGGCCGAGGCGCTAGTGGCGCAAGGGTTAAGCACGTCAAAACGGGGGGCATATGCCTATCCCTTGGCGAAACCCTATGCTGGCGCGGTTGCATCCTTTGCTCCGGCAGTTTTGGCACCTGCGAACACTGACCACGTCCTCAACAGTGTGACGGGCTTTTACCCCAAGGGAAACGCTTCCGGTTGATTCAGAATCGGTTTGCCGTCGACCAACCGTGCAACCATTCGGTGGCATAAAGCAGGCGATACATTGCCTCCTCGATACTCTTGACCGGCCCTGGACATATCGTGCGATACGGACTGCCAGCGCTCCCGTGTTACCTGGCATCATCCCGTCGAATGCGGCCTCGCCGAGCTCAAGCGGTTCCACGGGTGATGACCCGCTTCGAGAAATAGGTCAAGCCGCGTCGATAGACGCGGGATGCCTGAACGTCCGTTTCTGACATTCCGAGCCTCGAAGCCGCAAGTCTGCAGACGTGAAGAGTTTCGGGCGCCGGCAGGCGTACGAAAGTCCCCGAGGAAGGAACCCGCGGGCCACAAGTCGATGGCTATGGGGATTTCGATCTGCGGCTGATGTCGGCGATGGCGCGACCGCCGCTTGGAAGCGCAGGGGTGGATGCGGACAGGCCGCTTCGTTGCGCCTCCGCGCGGTATTGCCGACCCGAGATGCGGTTGGGTGTGGCCCTGTCGACATCGATAGTCACCATGGGCGCGCGCGGGTCCGTTGCCGGAGGCGAAGCGCCTGCGGCTGAAGGCTCGACCATTCCATGCCGGGTCATGGCGTGCTGCTCCCGCTCGACCGGGAACCGTGTCAATTTTTTGAAGTGTCCGTGATAATTTCCAGCTTGAGATCAAGCAAATGAAGGACGGCTCGCCGTTGCCAGTCTGAATGGTCGTTCTCGCTTGGAAGGACCGCGCTGCATTACAGTCACAGACACGAACCAATGAAGGGCGCACGGCGAACGCCCGCTGACTGAAACCGCCAGAAATACGTCAGTCGAAGTAGCCATCCGCGTGATCATTTGCAAGAAGGACGAGCGTGCGAAATCCGGAGGCGGATCGGGCCACATAATGCTGATGGAACAGGATCATGGCCAAGCGTAGAGGGTGACGATTTTGGTCAGCCTAACCAAGTGCCCAGGGACTAAGCTGCCCTTGAACGACGGTCTCTGAGCGCAAAGGAACCCGCCTATTTGCACGCCGTTGCACGCCGCAACTCTCCGACGCGCCGACTGCACTTACAACCGTTCCCAACTTCGTTCAGATCAATCCTGTTTTTTGCCAGGAGATCGAAAGAGGTCTATCTAAACCAAACAGCGAAAGAGGCGATCGCGCCGGAAATGGTTCGGCAAACCACGCTATTGCCGCCTAACCCCTATTCCCACTCGATTGTTTTCAACCCAGCTATGCCATTGTTCTAGCTGGGTTTTTTCTTGCTTGCGAAGCAAGAAACCCGACGCATGGCCCGTCAAAAAGTTACGCTTTTGATTTTAAAAGGAAAATTGCCGCAAAAAATATTTGGAAGTTTCACCAACTATCGGGACCAATCGGGCGATTTTTCTCACCCTACGGCACTCGACTGCGTACCAAAGCCATCCCGAAAAGTACCGTCACCGCCCTAAGTAGCGCATTTTCAGATCGCAAGCGCAATACTTTTGGTAGGCTCGGAGGATGTCTTGCACGATTCGACAATTGGAACCTGGGTCAGCGAGGGGCGGAGCGCCGATTGACGAGTTTAATCGCCCCCCTGTCAGTGATAGTAAATATCCAGGCGATTGCAGTCTCTGACCGACATAGCGATATCCCAGGCGACTTTCGCTCGCGTTCCCGCAGAGCGTCGCGCCACCGCCTGGGCACGCGCCTGAGCCTTCGCAGAACCCCATTTGTCTACCAAGCGCGTCGCTATCGCCTGCACTTTGGTCTCATACAAAAGACGTTGCTGTAGGTCGCGTAGCTTGATGCGAGGCCTCACACGGGCTCCAGTTCAGTGATGGTTTTCAGGCTCCGTGCCTGGCTTTGATAAAACAGTCAGGGAAACACCGGCTGCTGGTCCTTCCTAGAAATCTCCCCGTTGGTGTTGTTCCCCAAAGAAGGAATTGATCTGCGGGCCACGAATAGCAGCGCCGACCAGTCCCTTCGTTATCCCTTGATCGAACCGGCCATCAGACCTCGCAGGAAATACCTGCCAGCGAACACATATATCGCCAGAGTGGGCAGCGCGGTCATGATCACCGAAGCCATATCGACATTGTAGGCTTTGACGCCCGTCGTCGTGTTCACGACATTGTTTAGCGCCACGGTGACCGGAACATTTTCGCCCGACGTAAAGGTCGTGCCGAAGATGAAATCGTTCCAGATGTTGGTGAACTGCCAGATGATCGACACGACGAAACAGGGAACCGAAATCGGCAGGATGATGCGCCAAAGAGTCTGGTAGAAACCGGCGCCGTCAACCCGAGCCGCCTTAACCAGATCCGACGGCAGCGACAGGAAAAAATTCCGGAAGAACAACGTGGTGAACGGAATGCCGTAAACCACATGGACCATTATGAGTCCGGCCATGGTGTTGGCGACGCCGATAGCGCCCAGGGTCCGCGCCATTGGAATCAGGATGATCTGGAATGGAATGAACACGCCGAACAGCAGGATCGCGAAAATCAGATCCGCACCGCGGAATTTCCACTGTGTCAGTGCGTAGCCATTGATCGCCCCAACCGCCGTGGAAATCGCGACGGAGGGCACGATCATCACCACGGAGTTGATGAAGAAATCCCTGAGGCCGGCGCAGCGCAATCCTATGCAAGCCTCGGACCACGCCTGGCGCCAAGGCTCAAAGGTAACACGCCGCGGAAGCGAAAGGATCGATCCGTTGCGGATATCGTCAAGGTCCTTCACGGAAGTCAGGACCACGACCAGCAGCGGCATAAGATACACGGCTGCGAAGAGGATAAGGCAAACATAGATAAAGATGCGGGCGACTTGATGCGACGCGCCTCGCTGCAGGATGATGGCATCAGCGCTCATTGCGGTTGTTCCTGATGTCGATATAAAGATAGGGAACGACGATCGCAGCCACCGTCATGAGGATCATGATGGCGCTGGCCGCACCCACCGCCATCTGATCGCGCCCGAAGGTCTGGGTGTACATGAAGGTTGCTGGCAGATTGGTGCTGTTTCCGGGGCCGCCTGACGTCAGGGCGACGACGAGGTCGAAGCTCTTTACGGCCTGTTGCATCAGGATGACGCCGACGGTCATGAAGGTCGGCCCAAGCTGAGGTATGATGATGCGCCGATAGATTTGCCTCGCCCCTGCCCCGTCGAGCCTTGCAGCTTTGACGAGATCCTCATCGATGCCCCGCAACGCCGCCAGGAACAGGGCCATTACAAAGCCCGAAGACTGCCACACGCCGGCGATGACCAAGGTGTAAATCGCGTATTCGGTGTTGACCAGCCAGTCGAACCTGAAGCTTTCCCAGCCCCATAAATGGAGCATACGCTCCAATCCGAGACCCGGATTGAGGATCCACTTCCACGCCGTCCCGGTGACGATGAAGGACAGCGCCATCGGGTAGAGATAGACGGTCCTGAGGAAGCCTTCCGCGCGGATCTTCTGGTCGATCAGGATCGCCAGAGCGAGACCGATTGCCGTCGAGAAACCAATGAACAGAAAGCCAAATATAAAGATGTTGGACACGGCGATCTGCCATATCGGATTTGACCAGAGACGACCGTACTGGGCTAATCCGACAAAGCTGTAGTTCGGCAGCATTTTGGAAGCAGTAAGCGAGATCACGCCGGTCCAGACCATGAAGCCGTAGATGACAACCAGCACGATGACCACCGACGGAGCGAGCGCCAGTTGAGAGGCGTTCTTGGCCAGCCACAGCCGAAGATCGGACTTTGGCGCGCTACGGTCGGCGAAAGCGCCTGCATCGGGAAAACTCATCGCCACAGTATGGCCTTTCTGCATGCTCCGGATAACGGCCCCTGCCATGCGGCGAGGGGCGGTTGCGGCGCGATATGCGAAGTAGTTGAGGCAACGCCTCCGAAACTCCGGTTCGGGGGCGTTGCTTCGGCTCGATTGCTGCTACTCGGCCGACTTCAACCCGGCCACGAGTTGATCGATGGCCTGCTGAGAGGTCATCGTGGGCGTTTCGAAGAAGGTCGAGACCACGTCGAGGAAGACGCCGGTCTTGGTAGCTCCTGTCGCAGCATTGTGCGTAAGCGACGGAAGCGACGTGTTGGTCTTCTGCGCTTCGGCGCGATCGGCATAAGCCGCCTTGCCGCAGAAATCGAACTTGTCCATCGAAACGTCCACACGCGACGGGATCGACCCTTTCTTGATGTTGAAGGCCTCCTGGAAATCCTTGTCGAGAATGGCGGACGCCATCTCCATCTGGCCCTTGACGCGGTTTTCGTCCTTCGTCGTGAAGAAACCGAAATTGTCGGTAAGCCAGACGTAATTGCCCTTGGTGCCGGGCGCCGGCGAACAGCCATAGTCGACATTCGGCTCCATCTTGGCGAGCGACAATTCGCCCTTTGCCCAGTCGCCCATAATCTGCATGCCGGCTTCGCCCTTGATCACCATCTGGGTCGCCAGGTTCCAGTCGCGGCCGGGGTAGTTCTTGTCGACGAATTTGTTCATGACGCGAAGCTGGTCGAACACCTTGACCATCGTTTCGCTCTTGATCGCGTCCTGATCCTGCTCGATCAGCGCCTTGCGGTAGAAGTCAGGACCGCCCAGGCCAAGCACAACGTTCTCGAACAGATCAGCTTCCTGCCAGGGCTGACCGCCAAGGGCCAGTGGCGTCACACCCGCGGCCAGCAGCTTTTCGGAGACCTGATTGAATTCGTCCCAGGTGGTCGGCGGCTGGACGCCGGCCTTGTCGAACACCTTCTTGTTGTACCAGAGCCAGTTCGACCGATGGACATTGACCGGCACGGCGACGGTCTTGCCGTTGTACGATATAAGCGGCACCAGTTCCGGAGCGATAATCTTGGCCCAGTCCTCTTTTTTGGCCAGATCGCTGAGATCGGTGAGCACGCCCTCGGCAGCCCAGGCCTGAACCTGCTGTGCGTGCATCTGCGCAGCCGAAGGCGCGGTATCGGATGCGATGCGCGCACGAAGGACCTGTACCATGTTCATTCCGGTGCCCCCGGCAACCGGAGAATCCGCCCATGTGACGCCACGCTTTTCGAGCAGCTGTTTCAATACGTCCAGACCTGCGGCCTCGCTGCCGCTGGTCCAGTAATGCATGACTTCAACGTTCTCTCCCCCGGCAAACGACATCGTTGAGGATGCCGACAACATGATGGAAGCAATGACAAGACTACGTGTGATCATCTGAATTCCCCTGTTTAGTTTTCTGACAATTTTCGATCTCGATCATCGATTCAAAGCCTGCAGCCGACGACATTTGTTTCGTCGAAACAGGCATGGCTCGTTCGCGATGTTTCCAGTTCTGTCCTGATTTTCTATCGGCTTGGTCAATGTGCTCGCATTGCACCAGCGAGCCGCACCCTCCAGTTGGCAACAAATGTCTGACCATCATGTTTATATATTACATATCTGTCAACAATCACGGCTCACTAGAATCGCCTCAGGCGCAATTTTTTGGTGGCTTCCAGCGCCTAAAGCCCATTAACAATCTGAAATTTATGAGATAACGCCGCAAATTTTGATTTCATTGGTCCGCCTGCCTTTATGTAAGGCTTATTGACAAATGCATCTGTTGTCAGACAATTGCGCGGTCAAGCCGCGACACGGGCTGAGCGTCCGCGGAAACCAACAGGGAAGGAAACAGGATGGTCGATACCGTTGTCTGGGGTCTGATCGGCGCAAGCACGATCGCACGCGAGTGGATGGTGGATTCCATCCGCAAACATCCGTCCGGAAAGGTAAAGGCGATCGTCAGTTCGGATTTGGACAGAGCCAAGGCCTTCGCCAGCGACAAGGCTATTGCCGCCAGCTATGCGTCAGTCGAATCCATGCTTGCGGACACTGAAATTACCGCCGTCTATATAAGCACGACCAACGACCGGCACGTGCCGGACGCCTTGGCCGCAATCGAGGCCGGCAAGCACGTGCTGTGCGAGAAACCATTGGCACTGGAGATCGCGGACGCCCAGAAGATCGTCAATGCGGCCCGAAACAAGGGCGTCGTTCTGGCGACCAACCACCATCTTCGGAACATGGAGAGCCACCGTGCCATCAAGAGCCTGATCGACCAGGGCGCGATCGGAAAGGTGAATTCGATCCGCGTCTTCCACGCCGGGGAACTTCCAGACAGCCTGAAGACCTGGCGGCTGCACGACAAGGCTGCCGGCGGCGGCGTGATCTATGACATTACCGTTCACAATGGCGACCTTCTTCGTTTTTACCTTAACGCCAACCCGATCAGGATATCGGCCATCGCCGCGACTTCCGGAACAGGCTCGAAACGCATCGAGGACAGCGTGATGTCGGTCTGGGAATTTCCGGGCGACATCTTGGTTCAATGCCATGACAGCTTTGTTGTCGGTCACGGACCGCGTGGCGTCGAAGTGCATGGCTGCGGGGGCAGCATCCTGGGTATCGACGTCATGTCCCAAGCACCCGGCGGCCGCGTGATCCTGCGCACGAAGGACGGCGACCGCGAAATTCCGCTGGAACTGAAAGTGACCTATGACAGGGGCATCTCCGATTTCATCGCGGCTATCCAAAACAGGGGTAAGCCCTCCTCGTCTGGCGACGATGGCGTCTGGAGCCTGAAGCTGGCAAAGGCGGTTGCCGAATCGGCAGAGACGGGGCGAACGATTTCGATAGAACAGACCTGAATCTGGGTGACCGCATCATGCTGACCATTCCTACACTTGGCCACGCCGACGCGGAGCGCGCGATCAGGGTTATCGCTGATTCAATCCTAGCCGATGGAAAATGCGCCGTCATCGCCGTGGTGGATCAACAGGGCGAATTGATCGCCCTGTCTCGCCTCGATGGCGCACCCTATCCATCCATCCTGATCGCAGCCAATAAGGCATGGACGGCCGCACGCGAGCGCCGGCCCTCGATGGATGTAGGGCAGGCAGCAAGAGCGCCAGGCGCGGGCTTTGACATGGGCTCCTATGGCGACAGCCGCTACACCGGCTTTGGCGGCGGGCTTCCTGTCATTGTCGATGGAAAGGTGGTCGGGGCCGTCGCGGTCAGCGGCCTTTCCACGCAGGAAGACATCGATCTGGCAAAAAAGGGGGTGGACGCGATCTTGCAGGGCTGACTTAGCCGCGAGCTGCAGCCATCGTGTCCCTACGGCTTTCCAAAGACCGTCCCCAGTTCCTCGACCTGGGCGTCGGTAAGATAGCGCAACTTCATCGATCGCAGCACGATGAGCAGTTTGGCAGTCTCTTCGAGTTCCTCGGCGGCGAACACCGCGGATTCCAGATCCCAGCCCGCGACGACAGGTCCATGATTGGCGAGCAGGACCGCGGCAAATCTCCCGCCCAGATCATCGATCAACTTGCCCGCCTTTTGGTCTCCAGGCCTGACATAGGGAAGAATCGGAACCTGCCCGACCCTCATGATGACGTAGGGCGTCAGCGGAGGAATGCAATCGTCAGGGTCGACGTCGGCCAGGCATGAGAGCGCGGTGCAGTAGGTCGAATGGAGATGGACGACTGCGCCAGTCGACGGCCGGCTTTCGTAAAAGGCGCGATGCAGGAAGACCTCCTTTGACGGTTTGTCACCGGATATGTGGCGCCCATCCCGGCCGATCTTGGAAATCCTGTCCGGGTTGAGCGATCCTAGGGAGGAATTGGTAGGAGTGATGAGAATGCCGTCTTCCACCGCACAGGAAATGTTCCCCGCCGACCCGACGGAAAAACCGCGGTCGAAAAGCGACTTTGCCAGCCTGACAATGCTGGCCCGAACCTGTTCTTCGCTAGTCATCGTCCCGCCATTCGTTGAAGTGCCTTGGAAAAGAAGTCGAGCGATCCGAAGTTGCCCGATTTCAACGCGAGCGCCATGGTAACCGGCCCTGTAACGGAAAGCACAGGCACGCCTGGATCGATTTCCATGCCAATCGCGACGCTATCGACCGCCAGCGCGCTGACAACCGCGCCGGAGGTTTCACCGCCAGCGACGACCAGCCGCCGAACCCCGGCATCGACGAGGTCGCGGGCAGCATCGGCAAACAATCGATCCAGTCTATCGGCGACTGCCTGCCGGCTGTACCGGGCTTGCGCCGCTTCCACGTCGGCCGGCGTGGCGGATGAGTAGGCAATGGGCTCGCGCCCTATGTTTGCCAAGGCGAATGCCACGATGTCACGCTTGGTCATCGTCCCGGCCATCACGTCGTCGACCGCCACCGCGAGGCCGGGATGTGACTGAAGGTGGAAGTCGATCTGCCCGCGCGTCGCACTGGAGCAACTGCCGGCAAGGATCGCCTCGGGACCGTCGACGTTCGATTTCTCGGGCAGCGCGCCCGAAGCCTTTTCCTGCGCTATGAAATTGGCGGGCAGGCCGAGAGCGATACCCGATCCGCCGGTTACAAACAGGCTGTCCCGGACGGCGGCGCCTATCGCAAGCAAATCCGCATCGTCGATGGCGTCGACAATCGCCAGCACCTCGCCGCTTGCAGCCGACGCCCTGAGCGCATTCGCGATCGCGTCGCTGCCCGCCTTGACCTTAGGCCAGGCGATATGACCGACCGGAGTTGCGCACTGCTGCTGGAGCCAACGCCTCAGGTCCGGGTCGGTCATCGGGTTCAGGGGATGATGCTGCATGCCCGATTCATGAAGAAGCCGACGTCCGACAAACAGATGGCCCTGATAGACGGTTCTGCCCGCTGTCGGGAACGCAGGACAGGCGACGACGCCCCTGACCGAAAGCGCCTCTGCGATCGCCTCTGCGACCGGCCCTATATTGCCCTCCGGCGTGGAATCGAAGGTCGAGCAGTATTTGAACACGAACTGCTCACATCCCTGTTTCCGCAACCATGCAAGGGCTGCCAACGACTGGTCGATTGCCTCCTCGGCCGGCACAGACCTGGTCTTCAGCGAAATGACGCCGGCCTCGATGTCGGGCTTGGCATCTCGCACCGGAACGCCGAGAAACTGGGACGTCTTGAGCCCGCCCTGGCCGGGAAGGCCCTTGGCGATCGTGTTGGCGATATCGCTCGCGCCGGTAAAATCGTCGGCGATGACACCCAGAAGCATGAGGTACTCCGCGAGACCAAAATTCGTGAAATGAAGGCAGCGACGCCCGCTTCTAGTAAATCGCGTCGACGCCGGCCTTGTTCACGTCAGACGGCTGTCGACCTCGCGCCGCGGCGCAAGACTTTGCGATGAGGTCAGAGGCCAATAGAGCCTCGCGTTGCGTAACCTCCCGGTGGGTCAGGAGGCGCAAGCGCCCTGCCTTCACCGGCGAGATGCGCACGCCGCTTTCGAGCAATTCGGAATGCAGGTAGTCCACGTCGAAGTCAGCTTGGGGCAGATTGACAAACACGATGTTGGTATCGACGGTGGATGGATCGACATCCAGGCCGGCGTCTCTCAATCGTGTGGCCAGAAGTTTTGCGTTCTGGTGATCTTCCGCGAGGCGATCGACCATAGTGCGTAGCGCGACCCGCCCGGCCGCGGCTATCAACCCGGCCTGACGCATGCCACCACCAAGAATCTGCCGCCACCGCCGGGTCTGCTCGATGATCTCGGAACTCGCAGCAACGACCGCACCGAGCGGGCAACTCAAGCCCTTGCACAGGCAGAACGTGGTCGTGTCCACAGGCTGAACGAAATCGCTGACCGATCTGCCAAGGGATATGGCGGCATTGAAGATGCGCGCGCCATCGAGATGGACATTGAGGCCGCTTTCATGGGCGATGCCAGCCAGAACGGAGAGATCCTCCGGGCTCATGACCCTGCCGCCGGCCGCATTGTGGGTGTTTTCAAGGCAGAGCAAGCTTGCAGGTGCGCTCAGCCGCGACTGCCCCACGGCGATGGCGTCCGCGAGCGCCGTCGGGGAGATCATGCCGCCTATTCCCTGGACGGGGCGTGGTGTCAGACCGGCGATCGTCGACGGCCAGCCGCTTTCCTTGATGTGGATATGCGCGGCCGCTTCGAGGATGATCGAGGTGCCGCGCGGCGCCAGCGCCATGGCTGATACGACATTTCCCATCGTGCCGCTGATCACCAGCATCGCACTTTCGACGCCAAGCAGATCCGCGACCTCCGCCTCGAAGTCGAGCACGGTCGGATCGTCGCGGAAGAAATCATCCCCGAGCTCGGCGCGCGACATCGCCTCGATCATTTCAGGGGTCGGAGTGGTGACCGTGTCGCTGCGCAAGTCGATCATTTTATTGGAAGCCTTCATGTTGTCTAAGCTCCCCATGCGCCGCCGGGCTGGAGATCCCGAAGCGCAGCGATGAACCCGATGCGGGGACTGGTCAGGATCGGAACCTCGGTCTTGCCGACGAGGGGCAATGCGGCAGCCATCGAGGCCTGTGCCAGCACAACCACGTCGGCGTCGAGAGTGGCTGCGGTGATGCCCTCCGCCACCGCTTGGAGATAAGCATCGATGTTGCCGCTCAGAAAAAGCTGTCTCGCTCTGTCGAGCACGACGGAATCGATATCGGGCTTGCGTCCTGCGGCCCTGGCTTCCGTCTCGATCAGCGCAGCGGTGGGGGCAATCGTGGTGCCGAGCGTAGCCAGGACCAGAATGCGGCTCGCAGTCCTGACGCTTTCGCGAGCCATGGGCCGGTCGATGCGCAACACAGGCCTGTCCGATGTCGAGTTGGCGACGTCGGCGGCTGCCCCGATCGTGGAGCAGGTGCAGATCACGGCATCCGTCCCCAGCCGGAACTCCGCCAGCATGGCTTCGGCGGCCGCGGCTATGATCTCGGGCGTGGCACTGCCGCACTCGATCGCCGACTTCAGCAGATCTTCCCGCACCGTGTGCTTCAGCGCTATGCCGGCACCGAGCTCCTTCGCAAGTCCGTCGAACACAGCAACCAACGCAGGCGCCGTATGAAACATATGAAGGATCAAGGGGCGGGCTTGGCTCACAGTCACCCTCTCAATCCATGCTGACGGAGTACCTGGGCAGCGTGTCCGATTTCGATCGGCGGCTGTGTCGTCTGTTCCCGCCTTCCAAGGATGGCATCCGCGCCGCGCTCTCCGATCATGATGGAGGGGGCGTTGGTATTGCCGCTGACAAGCGTCGGCATGATCGATGCGTCGATGACCCGCAGGGCGTCGACGCCACGCACCTTCAGGTCCTTATCGACGACTGCCATATCGTCGCTTCCCATCTTGCAGGTACCTGCCGGATGGAAATCGGTCTTGGACCATTGCCTTATGTACTCGGTGATTTGCTGGTCCGAGCGCACATCTTTGCCGGGCAGATGCTCCGCCTTGTAAAGTCTGCTGAAACTTGGCTGCGACAAGATTTCACGCGCCAGCTTGAAGCCTTCGATGCTGTGTCGAAGATCATTCGGATTGGACAGGAAATCCGGGTCAATAAGAGGATCGTCCATGGGATCTGTCGATGCCAGCGTCACCTGGCCGCGGCTTTCCGGGCGAAGATAGGCGGTGTTCAATGTCATGCCATGCCCGGCAACGCGCACGCGGCCGTGATCGATTACATAGGCCGGCAGGAAATGCATCTGGATGTCGGGCCAGTCATGGTCGCCGGTTGTACTGACAAATGCGCCGCCCTCACACACATTGCTGGTGAGCGGACCGGTTCCAAACATCAGGAACTGCAGGCCGTGCCAGGCGGCCATCAGGCCCCGGTCATGGCCGTTGTAAGACGCGCGCTCCTTCAGGCTGACGCAGCAATATACATCCATGTGGTCCTGGAGGTTCTTGCCAACGCCTGGCAGGTTGACGACCGTATCCACGCCTGTTTGGCGCAGTTCCGAAGCTGGTCCGATTCCCGAAAGAAGCAGCAACTTCGGCGAATTGATCGCGCCGGCGGAAACGATGATCTCACTGCCCGCCCGAACAATCGCGGCGCGATTGGAACCTGGTGCGAGATAGGTGACCGACCGTGCCCGGCCATGTTCCATGCCAATCCTGGTGACCCGCGTTTCCGTCACCACGGTCAGGTTTGGCCGTGACAAGTTTGGGTAAATGAAGGCGGCAGCCGTGCTGCTGCGGCGAACGGCTCGCTGCGTCACCTGATAGTAGCCGACGCCATACTGCTCACGCCCATTGAAATCCGGGTTGTGATCGAACCCTGCCTCCTGGGCCGCGCGGACGAATTTCCGGGTCAGATCTATCGGCAGGCGCTGGTCCGAAACTCCCATCGGCCCATCGGTGCCGTGGAAAGCGTCGGCAAAGCGCTCATTGTCTTCCGAGCGGCGGAAATAGGGCAGCAGATCGTCATAGCCCCAGCCGTCGTTACCCTGCTCACGCCAGGAATCGTAGTCTTTCCGGTTGCCTCTGATGTACACCATCGAGTTGACCGAACTGCCGCCGCCGAGAAGCTTGCCTTGCGGGAACAGAAGCTTCCGGTTGTTGAGGTGCTTCTGTGGCACCGTCGACCATTCCCAGCGCACCTTGTTGCCTTGCAAGCGGGAATAGCCGGCCGGCCAGCGCACCAGCGGTGTATCGTTCCTGGCGCCGGCTTCCAACAGCAGCACCGTCACGTGAGGGTTCTCGCTCAGGCGGGAGGCGACCACACAGCCGGCTGAACCGCCGCCGACAACGATGTAGTCATATTCGGGCTTGATCGTCGTGTCAGGCATTGGGGGCCTCAATCGCCTGTCCAATCCAGCGACGGCCATAACCGCCGCTGCGTATCTGGACTGTTTTAATGTCTGTGAATTCCTCGACGCCAAGCCTGCCGACTTCACGACCGATGCCGCTTTCGCCCACGCCGCCGAAAGGAAGCTCGGCCGGGCCATCGAGATAGGTGTTGACCCATACAGTGCCAGCGTTGAGCGATTGCACCGCCTTCATCGCGTGCGACACATTTCCGGTCCAGATGCCAGCGGACAGGCCGTAGACGGACTCGTTTGCCAAAGCGATCGCGTCCTCCAGCGTCTCGAATTCGAGGATCGATACGACCGGACCAAAAATCTCTTCCCGCGCTATGCGCATATGCGGTCGCACGCCGGTGAAGACCGTAGGGTGGATGAAATACCCACCATTCTCTTCCCGGTGTGTGCCGCCCAGCGCCAGTGTCGCGCCCTCCGCCTTGCCGACGGCGATGTAATCGACGATCTTGTCGTACTGATCCTTGTTGATGATCGGTCCGAGCAGCATACCGTCAGCTTGGGTATCTCCCACCGTCACCCGCGCGGCGCAATCGACGAATTTCCGGATGAATTCCGCCGCGATGGAGGACTGGAGCAGAAGTCTGCTGCCCTGGTTGCAGGATTGACCTGCATTGAGAAATGCTCCGTGCAGAGCAGCGTCCAGCGCATTGTCCAGATCGGCATCCGCCATGACGATGTGCGCGTTCTTTCCACCCAATTCCAACGACACCTTCTTCATGCCGTCAGCGCCGACCCGCATGGCATGCTTGCCCACTCTGGTGGAGCCGGTAAACGAGATCATGTCGATGTCGAGATGACGCAGTAGCAGATCCCCACAGGTCGCCCCCGACCCGGCGACGATGTTGAGGACGCCGTCCGGCAGGCCCGCCTCTTGAAGGATTTCGCCGAGCAGCAAAGTCGTCGCGCTGGTCAGTTCGCTTGGCTTGACCACCGCAGCGCAGCCGGCGGCAAGCGCGAATGGCAATTTCTGGCTGATGATGAGAAACGGGAAGTTCCAAGGCGTGATGATGGCAGCGACACCGAGCGGCGCACGCACCGTCGCCGCGAAATAACAGTCGCCGAGTTGGCCAAAACTATCGCCAGTGATGGAGCGCGCTTGCGTTGCCGCATAGTCCCAAAGCATTGAAGAGCGTTCTATTTCGACGCGGGCCTGCTTTGCGGGCTTGCCGCTTTCGGCCATTTCGAAAAAAGCGAGTTCATCCGCACGACGTCGGATGATATCGGCCGCTCTCGCGAGAACCGCCGAACGCTCTGCTCCTGTCGCACCGGCCCATTTCGTCCTGAACGCTGTTTTTGCGGACAAAACAGCCATGTCGACGTCGGCTACCGTAGAATCGCGAAATCGCGAGACCAAGGCGCCATTGCTTGGATTGCGACGCTCGATTTCGCGCCCTGACGCCTGACGCCAGCTGCCATCTATCCAGTTGTCGAAATTTCTTGTCGTCGTAAATGTCATGTCAATTTCCGAAACAATTCTGAATTCCTTCCGGCCCTGCTGTCCCACGGCCTGAACTCCATAGGACCCGCGGCCAGGCCGAGCGCGACGGGAACGAACGCGCTATCCGCCGGCTCCCAGCACGTCGACAATGCTGCCCATTGCAAAGCCGCATCTCCGGCGCCTTATCCCGCCCGCCCCAGCCACTGCGTCAAGAGCCGGTCACATCAACAGTCATTTGAATTTACATATTTGTCAATTGTGATTCTGTTTGTCATGCGAAATTCACCGAAAAATCGCCCGTCGAAATCAAAAAAATCTGACTGAAAACGTCGCCGCTTTCAAATAAACTCAATGTTTTCAATGCAATATAAAAATTCCAGAGCGATCGCTTTTTCACGGCGGCTTCCTCGCGAGCGGAGATACCGGATTGACATAGCTATATTAGTCAGACAATGTACCTTCAACTCCATTCCCAAGGTAGGCTATGAACGCGCAAATCAACCGTGTGTCCGTCGACATCGGCGGTACCTTCACAGATGTCGTGCTGGAAATAGCCGGCGAACGCTCTTCCACGAAAGTGCTGACGACGAAACGGGCACCCGAGGAAGCGGTGCTGGAAGGAGTCGAAAATCTCCTGGAGCAGAAAGGGCTGTCATTCGCCGACCTCGATCTGTTCCTGCACGGAACGACGCTGGCGACGAACGCCATCATCGAACGGCGCGGGGCGAACACAGCCCTTGTAACCACCGACGGTTTTCGCGACACGATCGAGATCGGCTCTGAAAGCCGTCACGACCAATACGATATTTTCATCAAGAAGCCTCAACCCCTTGTAGGCAGGAAACACCGGTTCGTCATAGGAGAGCGTGTCGCCGCCGATGGTTCGGTGCTGAAACCGTTGCCTGAGGACCAGGTGGCAGAACTCGGCAAAACGCTCAAAACGGCCGGCATCGAAAGTGTTGCCATCTCGTTCATCCACGCCTACGCGAACCCGGCACATGAGCTAAAGGTTCGGGAAGTTCTGTCGGCCGCCTTACCGGGCGTGACGTTCTCACTGTCCTGCGAAGTCTGCCCGGAAGTTCGGGAGTATGAGCGTACGTCAACCACCGTGGCCAATGCCTATATCCGCCCGATCATGGCCGGCTATCTCGGCCGCCTGAAGACGGAACTTGCCCGTCGTGGGCTGCGCGCTCCCCTGCTGCTGATGACGTCGGGTGGTGGGCTGACGACCGTCGACCAAGCGGCAGCATTCCCGATACGACTTGTGGAATCAGGCCCGGCCGGCGGCGCCATTCTTGCTTCCAAGATCGCCGGCGACTGCGGTCTGAAGGAGATCGTGTCCTTCGACATGGGCGGCACCACTGCCAAGCTTTGCCTGATCGACAACGGCACGCCCCTGAAGTCCCGCAGCTTCGAGGTCGACCGCACCGAACGGTTCCTGAGAGGCAGCGGCCTTCCGGTTCGCATTCCGGTCATCGAAATGGTCGAGATCGGCGCCGGCGGCGGTTCCATTGCCCAAGTCGACAGCCTTGGTCGGCTGACCGTCGGGCCGGAAAGTGCGTCGTCGGAACCAGGTCCGGCGTGCTACAATCGCGGCGGCCATCGCCCCACGGTCACGGACGCCGATCTGGTTCTTGGCCGCATCGACGCCACGAACTTCGCCGGCGGCAAGGTCGGACTGCGCCGCGACCTTGCTGAAAAGGCGTTGGGCGATCATGTCGGTTCCCCGTTATCCCTAAAATCGGTGGTCGCTGCCTCGGCCGTGGCGGCCATCGTCGAAGAAAACATGTCGAACGCCAGCCGCGTCCATGCCGCGGAACACGGCAAGGACCTGCGCAAACGCGCCATGATCGCGTTCGGCGGCGCTGCGCCGATGCATGCGGCCCAGCTTGCCCGTAAACTCGGCCTGGAAAAGGTCATCGTGCCGATAGGCGCGGGCGTTGGCTCAGCCATCGGTTTCCTGGAAGCGCCGCTGGCCTACGAGATCGTGCGTAGCCGCCACAGCCGTCTTGCCGACGTGAACGACGGTGTCATCCACGACCTCATCTTGCAAATGCACGCCGAAGCCATTTCCGTGGTCGAGCCGGCGGCAAACGGGCGCCCGGTCGAAATGCGCACGTCGGCATTTCTGCGCTATGTCGGTCAGGGCCACGAGCTGGAAGTCGACCTGCCGCTTGATAGATCGGCCAACATCGATCCCACCACGCTGCGCCAGCGTTTTGAAGAACACTACAGCGCAGTGTTTGGACGCTTCCTGGAGAACCACGCAATCGAGATCCTGACCTGGGCGGTCACCGCGACGGCGCACCAGCCCTTGCGCGAGACGCTGAAGGAAGTTCGACCACCGAGCGCCAAGCCAAAGCCGAGCGGCTGGACGGATTTTGTCGATTTCGACGGCAAATCCGTCAAGGCGCCGGTCTATCTGCGTGCCGATCTTGGCAGCGGCCATTCGATCGCCGGCCCCGCTGTCATTACCGAATCCGAGACCAACACGGTGGTGCCTGCGCATTTTGAAGTGGCGGTCGACCGGCTGGGCCATCTTGAACTCACCAATACCGCCATCGGCGTTGCGGCGGCCGCGGAATAATGGAGACTTCCATGCAACAGACTGACCGGCCGATCCCCGCTATCGACGAGATCGAATTCCAGATCATGTGGAATCGCTTGATCGCGGTCGTCGAAGAACAGGCCCAGGCGCTGCGGCGCACAGCCTTCAGCCCAATCGTGCGGGAGTCCGGAGATCTATCCGCCGGCTTCTTTCACCCGGATGGGCGGATGATCGCGCAGGCGGTGACCGGTACGCCAGGCCATGTCAACACCATGGCGGCATCGGTTCGTCACTTCCTGGCGCGGTTTCCCGCGTCGTCCATGAAGGATGGCGACGTCTACATCACCAACGACCCATGGCTTGGCACCGGCCATCTGCATGATTTCGTCGCCGTCACGCCAGCTTTTTTTGCCGGGTCGATGGTGGGACTCTTCGCTTCCACCTGCCACTTCATGGATGTGGGCGGCATCGGCTTCGGACCTGACGGCCGTGACGTCTTCGAGGAGGGTTTTTATGTTCCTCCCATGAAGATGATCGCCGAAGGCATGCTCGATGGAACGCTGATAACGCTTACGCGAAGCAATTCGCGCTATCCCGCCGAAATGGAAGGCGACCTCATGTCGCTTGCCGCCTGCAATGCGATCGGGGTGGGCCGTTTGCGCGAGATGTTAGGGGAATTTCCGCTGGGCGATCTCACACCGCTCTGCGACCAGATCGTCAGCCGCTCGCGCGAGGCGGCCATTGCTGCGATTGCGGGCCTGCCGACCGGAACGACCACCGCGGAAATGGTGATAGACGGTTACGACAAGCCGGTTGCCCTGGTTGCGACGACGACCATTTCAAGCGATTTGATCCAAGTCGACTTCACAGGCACGTCAGGCCTTTCGGCACGTGGCATAAACGTGCCGTTGAGCTACGCACAGGCCTATTCCACATACGCGATCGCTTGCGCGCTCTTTCCCCAGGTGCCCAACAATTCGGGGTCGCTGTCGGTGGTAGAGGTCACCGCGCCGGAAGACACGATCGTCAACGCGCAGCGCCCTGCCCCGGTCTCGTCACGGCATGTGATCGGCCAGATGCTTCCCGACGTCGTCTACGGCTGCCTGGCTCAGGTCGTACCTGACAAGGTGCTGGCCGAGGGTGCATCCTCGCTCTGGAATCTCATCCTCGAGGACGCGCATGATGCCTGTCTGACCCAAGGCATCGGGCAGACTCCGAGATTCTCGGCACTGTCCGTCCAGACGGGAGGAACCGGCGCCCGCTCCAATGACGACGGGCTCAACGCCACCGCCTTTCCGAGCGGCGTTTCGGGCGTGCCGATCGAGATATTGGAGACCATGACGCCGCTGGTCTTCTGGCGCAAGGAACTGCGCCCGGGAAGCGGCGGACAGGGCCGCTTCCGGGGCGGGCTCGGCCAGATCATCGAGATCGGTCATCGCGACAACCATCCGTTCTATATCTATGCCGCACTTGATCGCATCGAGCATACGGCGCGAGGACGGTTTGGCGGCGCGGAGGGCGGCGCCGGCTATGTTGGGCTGAAATCGGGACCGCGGCTGCGCGGCAAAGGCAAGCAACTCGTCCCAGCTGGCGATACGCTCGTTGTCCAGACGCCTGGCGGTGGTGGATATGGCCCGGTCGGGGAACGCGACGGCACCAGAATTGAGGCTGATCGCATCAACCAGCTCGACAACTGAAAAGCGGGGCAAGCCTTCCGTTTCATATTCCACAGCCGGCAAGTCGTGCTGACCAAACCAGCAAACGGCGATAGCCAGGGCTATCTGCGAGACATTTCTTCTATTCTTTTCTCATTGAATGGGTGATGCGCGCCCGTGCCAAAATTCGACATGTAGGTGTCGTGGCGATAACCGCGCGCCTCAAGGACGACAGCGATCAGTGCGTAGAGCACGGCAAGAAGCGCCAGAACTACCCCTACGCCAGGCACCCAAAATTGTGAAAGCCCAGTGGCGACGGCGCCCAACGCGCAGGCAACCGTCAGCCAGCCGGCCGTCTTGTGATAGGCTTCAAACCAGCGCCGTCGTGCCGTCATCTCATAGTGATCGCCGTGCGGAACAGGAGGCTCATTAGTGGCTGAACCTGCCGGATTACGGACGCCGTGCGAGCCGCGGAACCAGGCGCTGACGATCTGCATTACGCCAAAGACCACTGTCGCGATGCCGAACACCGAATGAAGCGTGGCGCTGAAACCTCCACTGGCGGCAATGGCGATAGTCCCAGCGACAACGCTGGCCATGGCAAGCACCGACAAGCCGACCCGGTGCATGGTGAACCAGAACAGCTTACGACCGAGCTTAGGGCTTCCTTTCGGGATGCCGATCAGCGACGGCGCCGGTTTGCCAAAACGCGTCAGCAGCAGGACGGCCGGCACCAGCACGATCCAGATCGTGAACATCAGCCACGCATGATAAATCCAGTGCGGAGTCGTCCCAAATACCTCGTCATACAGCGATTGCGGCAGGTTCATCAGGGAAAGTCCTCAGGTTGGCCGTATGCGCCTCGAACAGACGTTGCCGTTGAGGCAGGACGAATTTGCCCGCCGGCCATTGCCTGGTCCCGGCTCAGGATTGCCCGGCATCGTGCACAGCCCTGTGCCCCGCGCCCTGCACAAATGCTGTGCCAAACGCAGATTCTCCAGGCGAGGCCTCTGGCAATGCGTGCCGGCGGGCGGTTTCCTGCAAGCTGGTGCAGAGGGAGGACTCACACCGAGCTCAGCATCGAACAAAATGACAATGTCTGACTTTTAAGCGTAAATCAAGCTTGAAATCTGACAAATGACGTGTAGATTTACAAATATGTAATGAGGCACTGGAATGGCTTACGCCCAAAGGACCAAACTTTCGGAAAAGCTCTACGAGACGATGAGGCAACTCGTCGACAGCGGGCAATGGTCCGAAGGGACGCGTATCCCCACCGAGATGGAGCTTGCCGAGCAGCATGGAGTGTCCCGGCCGGTGGTACGCGAAGCCCTTATCCGGCTGCGCAATGACGGCATCATCAACTCGAAGCGTGGTTCAGGCAGCTACGTCCTCAACGGCTCCGAAGCGCCTGCAAAGGGTTTCCGCCCCATCGAGAACATCGCCGATCTCATCCATGCATTCGAGTTCCGGCTCACCATCGAATGCGACGCGGCGGCCGTGGCCGCCCTGCGCCGCCGTGACGAAGACATGGATGTGATCATCGCGGCACACAATGCTTTCGAGGAAGGCATGAGCGATGAGGCCTTTGGCGATCTCGACCTGGATTTTCATATCGCTGTCGCGCAGGCCTCACAGAACTCCATGTACGCCAGCACAATGTCCATGCTGCACAAGCAGATCGTTTTCGGCATGCGGTTGATTGGTCAGTTCGCGACCACAGCGACCCAGACCCGGCTGGAGGTGGTTCGCGTCGAGCACGCACCGATCGTCGATGCTATCGCAGCCAAGGAGCCGCTTCTGGCTTACGAGGCGATGTTCAACCATTTGACCTTGTCCCGGCGCAGATTGCTGGGCTTCGATGCCGTTCTCGACTGGAAGAGATCCGGACCGACCGTTCTGATCAACAAGATGGGAGGGCCTGACAGCTAATCCCGCTCTCGGCCGCAAGCGTCACCCTCGAATTCTGGTCCAATCGGCTGCCATACCCGAACCGTGCTCCAAGCGGAGCGCGAAGCCTATGTTTTGTCGTTGCCACCCGTTCACAAGGCCAGTTGCCCTTACACAAGGTACGTCGATGTCATCCCTCGCCCTCAACCAGATCAACAAATTCTACGGCCCGAACCTCGCGGTGCTGAAGAACATCAACCTGGAAATAGATTCCGGCGAGTTTCTCGTCCTGCTTGGCCCTTCCGGCTGTGGCAAGTCCACATTGCTGCATGCGATAGCAGGCCTTCATGGAGTGACCTCGGGCGAGATCAAACTGAATGGTAGGGTGATCAACGATTTGCCATGCCAGCACCGCGACATCGCAATGGTGTTTCAGTCCTATGCGCTCTATCCATCAATGACTGTGCGCCAGAACATCTCGTTCCCGCTGGAAATGCGGAAAGTCTCCAGCGCGAAACGTGCGGATGCCGTGCAGGGTGTCGCCAAGCTTTTGCAAATCGAGCACCTGCTGGACCGCAAACCGTCGCAGTTGTCGGGCGGACAACGTCAGCGCGTTGCCATCGGGCGCGCCCTTGTCCGCGAACCCAGCATCTTCCTGTTCGATGAACCTCTTTCCAATCTCGACGCGCTGCTGCGGGTGGAGATGCGCACGGAATTGAAGAAGCTTCATCAGCGGATGGGCAAGACCACCGTCTACGTCACCCACGACCAGATCGAAGCGATGACGCTGGCAACGCGCATTGCAATTCTGGACAAAGGCGCGCTGCAGCAGGTCGGGACGCCTAACGAGGTCTATGACAGGCCGGCCAACACATTCGTCGCCACCTTTATCGGCGCGCCGCGCATAAACCTGATCGATGGCAGCGTGGTCAAGACCGGCAGCAGCCTGACGGCAAGGTTTGGCGACGCGCCGGATGTGATCCCCCTGCCTGCAGCGTTGGTCACGCATCTTTCGACAGCGGCCCCTGCCTGCACCTTTGGCATCCGCCCCGAGAATTTCTCCAACGTCTCGGGAAGCGCAGGTGAGAACGATCTCGATATCGACGTCGTCATCGAGTTGATCGAGCCCACTGGTTCAGACGACGTCATCATCTTCAAATTCGCCGGCGCCGAGCTGACGGCGCGGCTGCGTGCAGGTTCGATCATTGGACTTGGCCCGACCCGACTACGCCTGAACACAACGAAGCTGATCGCCTTCGACAAGCAAACCGGTAGCCGGATCAGCTGACCGCGACCGGAGTTTTCTCTCCATTCTGCAGTCCGGAGAACGCCCTCCCGGTGTCAGCTTGGATAAGATCCTCCCTCTATGACCATGAGTTCCAGTAGGAAGAAATCGATGAGCAAAATTTACAAATGGGGATTGATCGGCGCCAGCCGGATTGCCGAGGAATGGCTGATACCAGCTATCAACGGCGATCCGAACAGCGAGGTCGCCGCCGTCTTCTCCTCCGACACGGCCCGTGGACACGCCTACGCCGAGCGAAACGGCATCCCGCAGATCCACGATACCATTGAAGCGCTGCTTCGCTCGGACGTCGATGCCGTCTACATAAGCAACACCAATGAGAAGCATGCCCCCGATGCGATTGCGGCAATCCTGGCAGGCAAACATGTGCTCGGCGAAAAGCCGATGGCAATGACAGTCGCCGAGGCCGAAGCCATGATTGCGGCCGCCGAAACGCACAATCGCGTTTTGGGCATCAACCACCACCTGCGGAACATGGCGACCCATATCAGGCTCCACGATCTGGTGAAGAATGGGGAATTGGGTACGCTGGTCGCGGCCCGCATGACGTTCGGTGTGCTGCTTCCAGTCGCCAATCGCGGCTGGAGAACCGATTCCGTGACCGCCGGAGCCGGCGTGTTCTTCGACCTTACCGTGCATGACGCAGACCTTTTGCACTACATCCTGGGTACGGAAGCGCAGGAGGTCGTCGCGATGACCGCCAACAATGGAATAACGTCGAAGGAAGTCGAGGACACGGTCGCGATCGTCGCCCGAATGAAGACCGGGACGATTGTTCAGATCACCGAGAGCTTTGCCATCGATCACGCTAGAACGACGGTTGAGCTCTTTGGCACGAAGGCTTCGGTGTTTGCGGACGACGTTCTGCTCCAGCGTGGTGGTGGACGCGTGTTCGTGCGCAGGAATGGCGAAAAGGTCGAAGAGCAGATCGACCATGTCAACGCCTACGACAAAGTCGTCAGCGACTTCAACGCAGCGATGGCTGGCAATGGGTCGCCAACGGTGACGGGCCGCGACGGCTTGAAATCCTTGAAATTTGCCGTGGCCGCACGCGAAGCGGCCAGGACTGGCCGCTCGGTGCAGGTTTGAGACACGCTATTTTCCGTAGATCGCAGCGACCGAACGCTCAAGCGCAAAGGCGAACCCTGCATCGGGATGCTCTTTGACAAGCGCAGCCTTCAGCTCATCGGCCGATTTGCTCTTGAGCAAGGCCTTCTCCCAGTTGTCGAGATAGGCTCTCGTATAGGCGAATATGGAATTGTCCGAACGGCTTTCCGGCTTCCGATGTCCAGGAATGACGGTTTCTGCGCCGATCGCCTCCAGCCTTTTGGTACTCTCGCGCCACTTGCCGATCTGGTCGGGAGTTATGTTTTCCTCCAACCAGAGATGCGTATCGGTGTACCCGACATCCGCTGCAATGAGGGTGTTCAGGGAAGGTATGTGAACCGGCGTTACGAACTCCGTGTCGCCATGCATCGGGTCCAGAATGTCGATGCGCTCGCCCTCCAGCAGCAGATGGTCGCGGGTCAAGACGTCGGGCACGATGAGCTTGTCGGTGAAGACGCCCTGCGGCGCATGTTCGCTCAACACCTTGAGTGTCGGAGCGGACGCCTTGTTGATCATCTCAAGGACCTTCGGATGGGTCAGGGGCTTCGCTTCCGGGAAACGCTCCAGCAGCACTGACAGGCCGAGCAAATGGTCTGGATGGTAGTGGGTGACCAGGATGGTCTCGACTTTCCTGCCCGTAGCCTGGATGACGTCGGCGAGCGCTTTGGCATTGGCGACCGTAAACTGGGCGTCGATGACGACGGCGGATTTCTCGCCGACAATCACCGTGCTATCGACCATCACGCCGGCTTCATCGGCTGTGAACACCTTGGTATCGGCGGCAGCGGCACGAGAAAGTCTACTTGCCATTGCCGTTGCCGCGCCGGCCGCACCGAGCGCCAGAAGATTTCGTCTGTCGAGAATGAACATGGACATAGCTCCGCGTTTTCTGGCGGCGTTGCTTCGCCCGCCAGTTAGGGTTTCGATAAGTTGGTTGTGTCGAATGAAAGTTCGGACGTTGCCCGTCGGAAGCCAACCGAGGCGCGGCACGGGCGTCAGCCCTGAAAGCGGGCGCTGCAGGCCGCGAAATCAAGCTGCCATGCTGGCAACCAGCGGGGAAACGGCCTGAAGAGCACTGCTCATGGAGTGGGCGCGGGCATCGTCGCCGCGCGACATGTTCTCCGCCCGGATGAAATCGAGGTCCTTGATGCCCATGAAGGCCAAAGCCGTTCTGAGGTAACTCTCCTGGAAATCCATGGAGGTCAGCGGGCCGGAAAGATAAGAACCTCCGCGCGTCGAAACGATCACCACCTTCTTGCCGCCGGCAAGGCCGATCGGGCCATTTTCGGTATAGCGGAAGGTCTTGCCGGGCTGGATGACGCGATCGAGCCACGCCTTGAGCTGGCTGGCCACGGAGAAATTGTACATCGGAGCGCCGACGACAACGATATCGCTTGCCATCAACTCGCCCACAAGCGCGTCGGACCGCGCGTGTTCACGGCGTGTCGCCTCATCCGATACTTCGAAGGCGAGCGGGCGAAACCCTGCCCCGATCGGCCCATCGAGATGGGGGACCGCCTCTTCCACCAGATCGTGATAGGTCACCGCCGCGCCGGGATGTTGATCGAGCAGGTTCTCTACCACAGCTTTCGTCAGCGTCCGGGAAGCGGACGCCGCGCCCTGGATGCTTGAGTCGAGATGAAGAATTTGCATGGCATTTGGCTCCGTTGAAGTGTTGAGCCATAGCTATCCCGGCGCACCGGTGTTGCACCAGTAAGCTAAATGGCACAGATTGTTCTACTGACGAGACAATCGAGAGCGGAGCTTACCGTGGATGACCTCAACGAACTGACCATGTTTGCAGCCATCGCGCGTCACGGCAGCTTTTCGTCGGCGGCGCTTGCGCTCGGCATTCCCAAGTCGCGCGTCAGCCGACGTATAGCAGCCCTGGAGGCCCGTCTCGGCGTTCGGCTGCTGCAGCGATCGACCCGCTCAGTCAATCTCACTTCCGTGGGGCGGGAATTCCTCAAGCACTGCAATGAAATGATCGATGCCGCCCGCATGGCTTTCGAGATCGCCGAGCAAGCGGGTGAGGCGCCGGCGGGCCGCCTGCGGGTAAGTTGCCCGGTGGGACTCGCTCACGTTTTCGTCGCGCCCGTATTATGGAAATTCATGCGGGATCACCCGGCCGTGAGGCTGGAACTCGATCTGACAAACCGCCGGGTCGATCCTATCGGAGAAGGCTACGACGTCGCATTGCGAGTCCGCTCGGCCATCGAGGATTCCCAGTTGATGATCAGGCGGTTGGGGATCAGCGAGCAGTGGCTCGTGGCGGGTCCTGAATACGTCTCATCCCACGGGCCCTTCGACGCGCCCAAGTCCATGCACCTGCAAAAAGGACTGGGTCCGGCTGGCGTGAGAGGCGAACGGAATCTATGGCACCTTACCACGCCGGACGGCCGGGCAACCGACATCGAATATGTCCCGGCGCTCGCCACCGATGATATCCATATGCTGGGCCAGGCAGCTCTTGCGGGAATGGGCATCGCTCAATTGCCACGTAACCTCTGCGGAGATGCCGTCCGCAAGGGCCGGCTGGTCCGGCTGCTGCCCGACCATGCTTTGCCGGCGCATCAGCTACACGCCATATTCCCCTCAAGGCGCGGCCTTGTGCCGGCCGTCCGCGCCTTTCTCGATTTCCTCGGCCACGAATTGCCTCTGTTGACCGCCAAAATCGAGGACGGCTACGCTACCGGTTCCAGAGATGACGGCTCGCTGACTTTGTAAGCTTGTCTTTCCGAGTAGCAGCTTCGAATTCAGGTTTTTGGCGGGATGTCTTTCATCCTTGCCACGCGCATCTTGGGTCATCTCCACTGCACAGCGGAGGCTGTGCCGGAAGATTATCGTGGGTTCCCCAGTCTTGCTCGGCATGGCGTTGCTCTAATCAGGCGAGCCAGGCCTACGATCTCACAAATCGTGCTTATGGATGTCGCCGTCCTTCAGGATCATCCTGAGCTTGGCCCGATCCTGCAGCAGTGACAGATCGTCGAGGGGGTTGCCGTCGACCACCAGCAGGTCGGCTCGTAGTCCGACAGCAACACGACCGATCTCGGCGGTCATGTTGAACAGTTCGGCCGCGGTGCTGGTTGCCGAGCGGATGACATCTATGGCAGGCAGGACCTCGCTGCGGATCGAGAATTCCAGCGACTGGTGCCGATGCAACGGACCGATCAGATCGGTGCCATAAACCATCTTCACCCCGCGTCGCTGAGCAATTTCGAGCGACCTGGAGCCGACGTCCAGGACGTATTTGATCTTGGCGTGCAGTTCGGCCGGCATGCCGATTTCGAGCCCTTCTTCCCACATGGTGATGTAGGCCGAAAGCGTCGGGACCAGGAAGGCGTCACGCTCGACCATCAGCTTGGCGGTCTCGTCCTCAAGGAAGTTGCCGTGTTCCACCGACCGGACGCCATTCGACACGGCATGATGGATGCAGCGATCGGTATAGGCATGCGCCATCACGTAGCGCTCAGCGTTTTCCGCCTCCTCGACGGCGGCACGAATCTCCTCTCCCGAAAATTGCGCAAACGTCACCGGGTCGGTGTAGGACGCAATACCGCCGCCCACCATCAGCTTGATCTGGTGGGCGCCACGGCGGATCTCGTCGCGCGCTGCCTTGCGGATCTCGCTGACACCGTCGACTATCCGGCCAAGGCTGGGAACATAATAATGGCTGTCGAATTCGGTTTCGCCGGGGCCTCTCATGTCGCCGTGACCGCCGGTCTGGGATAGCGCCTTGCCGCTGTAGAGGATACGCGGTCCGGGGATCAGTTTCTCGGCAACCGCGCGGGCGATGCCGAAATCCGCGCCGCCGGCGTCGCGCACGGTGGTGAAGCCGCGCTGCAGCATGCCCTCGAGGATCGGCATGGCCCGGATCGCCGTGTAGAAGGGTGACCAGCGCGTCAGTTGCGCGAAGCTGTTGATCGGCACGATTGCGTGGACATGGGCATCGCACAGCCCCGGCATCAGCACCTTGCCGCGCAGGTCGATCTCCCGATCGTGGCTTGCTTTGATCGGGTTGTCGCCAATCTCGGCGATGCGGCCGTCCGAGATCAGAACATCGCGCTCGCCAAGCAACGCGCCGGCATCAACGTCGAGAATGGCGCAGTTTTTCAAGAGCAGCGACGGCATGGCAATCCTATGACTTCGAATGATGAGAGACGGAACCGATCCGGTAGATGCGGACCGCATTGGCGGCAAAGACCTTGATGCGGTCGGCGTGCGAAAGCGCGTGGGTCGCTGCGAGGAAGACATCGAAGCTTCGGGCAAAATCACCGAACAGCTTGTCCACGGGGAAGTTCGAGCCGAACATCACCCGATCGGTGCCGAACACCTCGATGGCCTCTTCGATCAGCGGGCGCACATCGGCCAGGGTCCAGTCGGGGCGCAGCATGCCGAAGCCGGAGATCTTGAGCGCGACATTCGGGCTTTGCGCCATCAGGCGAATGCCACGCCGCCAAGGCTCGAAATCGCCGGTGACCAGACCGTCTGGCATGCCCGCCTGATTGAGGATCATGGGGATGTCGGGCGTGGACGCGGCAAGTTCAGCCGCATCAGCCATCTGTGACGGATAGATCTGCATGTCGCACGACAGTTCGTGCGCCGCGAGGCTGCGATACCCCGCCACCCATGACGCATCTGTCAAAAAGTCAGGCCGATCGGCATAACTCAGCCGCGGGATTTCGTGCCAGGCTACGATGTGGCGGATGCCGCGAAACAGGTGCGAGGCCTTGAGATGACCGTCAATTGTGTCGGCCAGGTCGGTTGCATCGAGCCGTACGCTCCCGACAATCGCGTTGGGAAAACCGTGCTTTTCGAACGCGGCATGAACCATGCGCGTTTCACCGACCGGGTTCGACGGATCAAACCCGCCATCCAGATGGACTGTCGCAACGACATTGAATGCGCTGGTGTCCGATCGATACGCGACCGGATCATAGCTTTGACGTATGGCCGTCGTGTCCCCAACGATCGAAGGCATGTCGGGATCGAGCCAGGGGTAGCGATGATTGGCCAGATCCCAAATGTGGTGATGGGCGTCGACAATCGGTATGTCATGACTGCTAGTCATCGTAGGGGCGCCGCCGGGGATTGTTCTATAACGATGGAATTCAAAGCCGGCCCACCTCGATCGACTGTCAGCAAAGGCCTTTTCCGCATTCTCTTGGCCGCAGTTTTGCGAAGTGCGGGCGCGATTGACAAGGAGACGGCAGTTGTATCTTCATGACACAAAGTCATGGAGATGATGTCGTGCCCGAGAGCAGCGCCGGCGGACGCAAACCGGCCCATCGCGACGCCGTCGAGCGGGAAAGCAACCTGCCGACGATAGCCGCGCTTCGCGCCTTCGTGCTGTCGGCGCAATATCGCAACTTCTCCCGGGCCGCCGATGAACTAGAGATCACGCAAAGTGGCGTCAGTCGCGCCGTCCGGTCGATCGAAGATGCGACGGGCGCCCTGCTCTTCGAACGCACCGGCCATGGCCTGGTGCTTACGGAGCCCGGTGCCCTCTATCTCACCGAGGCCACCGAGATCCTGTCCAATCTGGGTGCTGCCACATTGAGGCTCAGCACTTTCCAGAGTGGTTCGGAGCGGCTGCATATCGCCACCTTGCCCAGCCTTGGAAGTCGGTGGCTCGCCCCGCGCATCGGCAGGTTTCTAAACGCCAATCCCACTATCGAGCTGACCGTCACGGCAAGCATCGGCCAGTTTTCGTTCGAAGCCAGCGATGTCGACGCCGCCATCCATTATGGCACCGACGCTTGGCCGGACTCGCAGTCCGAATTCCTGATGGACGAGGTTCTCATTCCCGTGTGCCGCCCCGACCTCATCGTTGGCGGCAAGGCAGATCCGAGCGCGCTCTTGGGTATGCGGCTGATCCAGCATTCGCACCGCCCGACGGCCTGGCGGGAATGGTTTCGAGAGATCGGCATGTCACACCCCAACCCGACCGCCGGCCCTGTCTTCGAGCAATATCAGATGGGAATCGAGGCAGCTCTGGCAGGCCTGGGCACAATCCTGATGCCGCTGTTCATGGTGCTGGAGGAATTGACGTCGGGCCGATTTGTGCCGCTGCACGACGTGCCGGTCCGCTCGCCGTGGAGCTACTTCCTGATTTATCCGCGCACCAAACGCAGCAAAGTCGCCGTTCAGAAAATGCGTTCATGGTTGCGCGCCGAGGCAAAACGCACCGTAGAACAGACGGCGCGCATTTTCGTGAAGTGAGCCAGTCAGCGAAGGTCCATTTCTTCGCTGGCCAAAACGTCGTCTCGTTGTCTTGACGCAATTCCGGGCGGAACCCGTTTCACGATTTTCCGCCCGGATGCTTTATCGGCGCGTCGCGCGCCGACTCAACAGTGCATCGAGAACAACCGCCAGCACCAGAATAGCGCCCTGCACCTCGAGCCGCGTCTGGGTCGTTGCATTGATAAGCAGCATGCCATTCGAAACACTGCCCATCACCAGCGCACCGGTGAGAGCTGCCCAGACGGATCCGCGTCCGCCAAACAGGCTGACGCCACCGATCACGGCAGCGGCAATCGCTTCAAGCAGCAAGGTGGTATCCGCCGAGTCCGGTGACACGCCGAGGACGCGGCCTGCCGCCATCATGCCCGCAAGTGCCGCGAACATGCCCGTCAGCACAAACGCGGTGATCTTGAGCCTGTTCACCGAGATGCCCGAGCGGCGGACGGCCTCTGCATTGGCGCCGACGGCGAATAGATGGAGGCCGAAACGCGTCTGCGTCGTGATATAGGCGAAGACGCCCAGCATGCAGAGCAGGAATGCGACCATGACCGGCACGCCCCGATAGGCGTCGAACACCCGCACGGTTGCCGCGCCAACGACCGCAAGCAGGACGACCCGTACGATGACGCTGGTTCCCAGGTTGGAGACAATCGAACGCGAGACCCGTGTCACGTGGGTCTGGAGGCACAGAATGGCGAAGATGACAACAACGCCGACTAGGATGGCATAGCTCGCCAGCGGCGGCATGTAGAGGGAGAAGATCGTGCCCATCGGCTGGCCGACCAGCGAGATCAGATTCGAACCTGGCGGCAGCAAATCGAGCAACACGCCCTGCAGGACCATGGACACGCCCAATGTCACGATGAATGCCGGCGCTCGAAAGATCGTGACGATTACACCTTGAACGCCTCCGATCAGACCTCCTGTCAGCAGACCGAGGGCGATGGCGAGCGTCGCATCCACACCCGAGTTCACCGCCAGACCCGCGGCGATCGCGGCCGAAACCGCACCAACGGCCGCGACCGACAGATCGATTTCTCCGATCACCAGCACGAACATCAGACCGAGAGCCAGCGTGCCGGTGACGACGATCTGCAGCGACAGGTTCGAGAGATTGCGTGGGCTCAGGAACAGCGGATTGGCCGAGTAGAAGTAGGCCCAGATGACGGCAAGCACGATGAGCACCGGCACCATGCGCCATTTTCCAGCGAGCGCTTCGAGGATGTACTGCGTGTTCATGACGTGCCGCACACTTGTCTTGGGACTGGCGACGATAGGACTATCGGCAGCGCTAGACATGGAGATCCCCCCTGAAATCGCGGGTGGATGCGAGAGTGGCGGCGTCCATCACGCCGGTTATCGCTCCGATAAGATCCTCGCGGGTGTAGCCACCACGAGAGACTTCGGCGACTTTCCTGCCAAGCCGAAGCACGACAACACGGTCGGCGACCTGCTGGACGTCGCCTAGGTCGTGAGACACCACCACGACGGCGCGCCCCTGCCCTCGCAACCGGTCGATCAACGCCAGAACCTGCTTGCGCTGGGCGACGCCCAATGCCGCTGTCGGCTCATCGAGCAAGACGATCCTGGGGTCACTGAGGATGGAGCGGCAGATGGCGACCGACTGGCGCTGACCGCCGGAGAGCGAACTTATGGGGTTGCTGACGTCGCGGATCTTGACGTCGAGGCTGGCCAGAATCTCTCTAGCTCGCGCTTCCATTGCGCCGCGCTGGAGACGCCGGCCGAGGTACCAAGGATTGTGCAGCTCACGCCCGAGGAAGAGGTTCTGAACGGTGTCGAGATTATCGCACAGCGCCAGGTCCTGGTAGACGGTCTGGATGCCGGCATGGCCCGCGTCGTGCGGCGATCGCAGCGCGACGCCGAGGCCGGCACAGAAAATCTCGCCCTCGCTGGGAGACTGGATGCCGGAGATGATCTTGACCAGCGTCGATTTGCCGGCGCCATTGTCGCCCACCAGTGCAACGACTTCGCCTGGCCAAACACTGAATGACACATCTGTCAGCGCGGATATGGCGCCGAAGTGTTTTGAAACATTGCGGATTTCGAGAATGGGTGGATCTGATCTGGTCATCGCATGCCTTCAAGACAAGCCGACAAGGCGCTACCGCGTGGGACGGCAGCGCCTGACGCTCTATTTGGTGCAGAAATCGGACTTGGCCGCAATGCCGGTGCAGAGCTGCTGCTTGGTGTAAAGCCCGGCATCGACCACGGTTTTCTGAACGTTGTCGGCGGTGATAAAAACGTTTGGGGCCAGGTGAGCCGGAACACCACCCTTGACGAACTTGTTGTCCCAGGTGCCATTGACCAAACCGGAAGGCGGCTGCTCGCCACGGGCAGCAGCCAGAACCAACGTCACGGCGGCGTCCGCCATCCCCGCATAGGGTGGCGACATGTCGGCCGCCTGCCATCCGGCCAGAACACGCTGGACGCCTTCGAGTGTGGCATCGTAGCCTCCGAACAGCTCGACTTTGCCAACCAGACCTTGGCCGGTCAGGGCGGCGATCACGCCGCCGCCGGTGTCGTCGTTCATCACCACGGCTCCGTCGACCTCGTTGTTGGTTTGGGTCAGGCATTGCTCCATGTTCTTCTGCGCGTTGGCCGCGAGGTAAAGCAGCGCGTCGGCCCGGCAGACAATCTGGATGGTGCCGTCCGCCACAAGCGGAGCGATGTAACGGTCGAAACCTTTCATCTGCTCGGTGTAGAAGGCGAACTTCGGATCGCCGAGCATGTATGCCAGGCGCACCGGCCTGTGTTGCGGCAGATGTTCGACCAGGTACTTGGCCTGCGCCTCGCCGATATCAGCGAACGGCACGGATACGTGATAGGCGACCGGGCCCTCGCCTGGATCGTGTGCATAGGTCACAACCGGGACGCCATCACCTGCCGCCTTGGCAAGAATGCTGGCCGAACGCAGGGGATCGACGGCGATCAGGACGATGCCGGCAGCGCCGCTGGCCAGCGCGGCGTCTGTCTGCGAGACCTGCTGCTGCATGTCGTCGTTCGCATTCAGCACGACCAGCTTGCTACCGGGCGCCTGCTTTTCCAGGGCTTTCGTGATGTTTGGTATATCGAACTGTGCAATGCGCGAAGTCGTGACGTTGTTGACCAGCAAGTAGATGGGGCCACTGAGGTCCTTGGCGAGCGCGCCGCTGCTGGCAAGCGCCGCGACGCCTGAAAGCAGCAGCCCCTTAAGCGATAGTTTCATGTGTTCCAATCTCCCCTGAAGTTGCGTGGAGCTGATCGGCTGTGCCGCCAAACCCGACAGGTACGAATGTGCGAGCTTGGCTGCTCCTCTTGCACTGTCTTTCCATGAACTCTGCTCATGGTGGCTATGACGCTATTGAGAGTAATGGCGGCCGCCAATAGGGCTGCACGCATTTCTCCATGACTTCAACTCATGGGCAAGCGATATGCGTCGAGGTTGATGTGCGGCTTGCGGGCTTCCTGGGGAAAGCCGAAAGCCTCCCATCTCGGCGCCAAAGGCGGGAAATGAAAGGCCGGATCGGACCATTGCCGACGAAGTCAGGCAGGAGCGCTAATTTCCGCGCAATAGCATCGAGGCCGCTTTCTCCGCAATCATGATCGTGGCGGCATTGGTGTTGCCGCTCACCATTGTCGGCATGATCGAGGCATCGGCCACCCTGAGGCCGTCGACGCCATGGACCTTCAACTGATCATCGACGACCGCCATCGCGTCGTGCCCCATCTTGGCCGTGCCGCATGTGTGATGGCCGATGCCGCACGTTGTGCGAATATAGCTGTCGAGCTCTTCATCCGAACGGATATCCGCGCCGGGCGCCAGTTCCGTGCCACGGTAGGGCGCCAAGGCTTCCTGCTGAAGGATCCTGCGGGTGGCGCGTATCGCATCGCGGGTGAGCGCAAGATCGTTTTCCGACGTGAGAAAGTGCGGATCGAAGATGGGAGCCTCCCGGGGATCTGACGACTTAAGCGTCAGCATCCCTCGGCTCTCCGGCCTGTTGGGCCAGACATGCACCACGAAAGAATGTCCGGCCATCCGGTCCGCCCAAGGCATCCACACCTTCAACCCCTGTCCGGGGTAATAGGGGATGAACACCGCTTGGCATTCCGGCGCCACGGCATCCTTCTTGATGTTGAAAAACCCGCCGGCTTCCAACGGGCTGCGCGTGATCTGTCCGCGGCGGAAAACCAGCGCATTGATCATTTCTGCCGTTAGCGTGTGCCAGCGCAATGTCCTGGCAAGTGAAACCGGTTGTGTGGCCTCATAGGCGACCGATGCATTGACATGATCCTGGAGATTCTTGCCGACGCCCCTGAGGTCGTTGACCACAGCTATCCCGTGCGATTGCAGATCCTCCGCGTCGCCGAGGCCCGACAGCATCAGCAATTTCGGCGAGTTGAACGAACCAGCCGACAGGACAATCTCGCGCGTGGCGGACGCTCGCCGGATCCCGCCGTTCTCGAAGAACTCGACGCCCGAGGCGCGCGCCTCGTCGATGACAATTCGGGAGACAAGCGCGTTGACAATGACCCGCAGATTGGGCCGCTTCATCGCCGGCCGCAGGAACGCCTTGGCCGTGGTGACACGGCGCCCGCCGCGGATGTTGAAATCATAAATACCAAAGCCTTCCTGCTCGGGCCCGTTGAAATCGTCGTTGAGGCGATATCCCGCCTGCCTGCAGGCCTCCAGATAGGGGGCCGTCAACGGCGAGACGGTCGGTGGCTTGCCCACCGGCAGGCCGCCGCAGTCATTGTGGTAGGCACTCTCGCCGCCCTCGTAACTCTCGCTCTTCGTGAAATAGGGCAGCACGTCGTCGTAGGACCAACCGGCGTTGCCGAGCTGACGCCAATGATCGAAATCCGATCTGTTGCCTCGAATGTACTGGGCGCCGTTGAAGATGAACGATCCACCCAGCATCTTGCCGCGGGGAAAGTACATGCTTCTGCCATTCAGATTTTTCTGCGGCTGACTCCGGAAAGCCCAGTTGTTGCGTTCGAACTCGAACAGCTTGCCCGCGATGAACGGCAGATCGTAGCTCGGATCGCGACCGCTGTTGCCTGCCTCGAGCAGTAGAACCCGGTTGGCTGGGTCGGCACTCAATCTGCTGGCCAGCACGCACCCCGCCGACCCGCGGCCTACGACGATGAAATCGAAGTTCAAATCAGCTTCGCGCATACTTCCTGAATGCTCCGATACTCTGTGAGGTGCCTAGATTGCCGAAATGACCGGCTTGAGCAACGGCAGTCCGGGAAAGCGTCTATGAGTCAGAGTCATGGCGAGATTGATCGGAGGGTTCGCCCTAACGAAGAAGTCAGATCATTTCGGGGCGCATCAGAAACGCGCGAAACCAACTATTTCCATTACGGACCGATCTGGGTGGAGGTGCATTTCGCCATGCTCGCATTGCCGTTGAAGGCGGCACGATGTCTCGCGACATCCCTCGAGCCTAAATTCTCGGACTGACGTTTCCCGCGCTTCAGATCGCGCATGCAAAGCTCTAGCTGCGAAATCGTGATGTGGCCACCCCGATGTAAATATAGGTGCGCTGAGCGGACCAGCACATGATGCATGCAGGCGTTCTCAGCGTGTATCCAAAGTCCACCTTCGTAGACGAGGCGGGCAGTCGGAACGCGTTGGCCGAGCCCGGCATCCCGTCGGGTCGCATTGACCGAGGCGCGAGGCGTCACTGGAGAACCAAACCGTGTTAGAAATTCCGAAGCGCTTCGCAGATCAACCTGCCTGGCCCTCAATAGACCACCGCAAGAGCCGCACGGCTATTTTCTCCATCTTCTTCCTGCATGGCTGCATCTTCGGCACCTGGTCCTCCCTTGTGCCGACAATCAAGGCGCGTCTCTCGATACCAGACAGTCAATTCGGCTGGTCGCTGTTCATGATTGTCGTGGGCTCACTCTTCGCCATGCTGGCGAGCCGGTCTCTCATCACGCGTTTCGGCAGCAAACAAGTGGTTCGAGTGTCGGCGCCCCTTCTCTTGGCGACAGTCGTGCTGGCCTCGTTCACGAATGTCCCAACCTTGTTCCCCCTGGTGCTGCTGATGCTGGGGCTTGCCGGCAATTTCATGGATGTCGCCATGAACGCGCAGGCGGTCGAGGCAGAGCGCTTATCCCAAAAAGCCCTAATGTCCACGTTCCACGCCATGTGGAGCCTTGGCGGGCTTACAGGTGCTGCCTCGGGAGGCCTGCTTGTCAAATTTGCGGGGAGTTCGATGGGCGCGCTGATAGCTGCGCTATTACTCTCGCTTCTCTTCGTGGCAAACCAGAGCAAGCTTCTTGCCGCAAGGCCAAGTGAGGGCGCTACGGGCGCTCGGCCAATCAGCCCAATGTGGCTGCTGGTTGTCGCGGGCCTGCTTGCCGGCGTGTGCATGTCGACAGACGCAGCGGTCCGTGACTGGAGCCCCCTCTACCTCACTGGCCATTTTGCGCTTGATTTCAGCTTCTCGGGACTAGGCTATGCGGCGTTCGCCAGTTCCATGGCAATCTGTCGGCTGGCTGGCGATCGCGTCAGAACGGTCGTGGGCGAGAAACAACTTCTTGCAATCTCGACAGGCTTGGTGATCGTCGGTCTCTCGATTGTCGCCTTCGCCAAGATCGTGCCTGTGGCGCTGTTCGGGTTTGTCCTGTTGGGCATCGGCGTATCGAATATTTTTCCCACACTGTTGAGCATGGCGGGGCGACGCGGCGACGCATCAAACATAGTGGTGGTCTTCGCGACGGGCTACATAGTTGCCCTGGCCACAGCGCCCAGCTTCGGGATCCTCGCCGAGGCAACCGCCTTGTCCAATATCTACTTGTTGCTGGCCGTGTTGTTCCTGCTTACCGGAACGGCTTTCGTCCGCGTCGCCAGTCGCTTCTGAATTGTGGAAATTCCTCTCCATCGCTGGCGGTTCTTGAGCAAGTGGCTGTCGCCTCTAAGGCAAAGGCATGTTTGATCGAGCCGACCCTATATCGTCCCAGACTCATTGACACGAATTTGTAAACGTTTACACTGTCCAAGCGACATTGTCGGCACCGGTCGGCTCATGATCGAGAGGCATTTAGTGGAAAAACCTCAAGGGCGCGCCATGCACCATCACAATCAAACGCGCAATGTGTTCCTGCAGCTAGCGAAGTTTTGCACCGCTCTTCTCGCGCTTTTTATGTTTGCAGAGCTTAGCCCGACGGCGATGGCGATACTTGCCGACCAAAGTGTTCAGCGCGGCATGATCGCCCAGGCGCAGTCCAAGGCGGCGGAGCATTATCTGTCGATCCTGCTGAACTAAATCCAAGCGCGCTTCGATCCGGTGACGTGCCCCGTCGAACGCGATTGCCCTTAGTAGACGCAAGACCGGTGGCACGCCTTGGCAAACGCACGAGCTGCGGTACGCACCAACCAAATTTGGCGCGGTAGCCTTTGAGACGTGTAAACGTTTACTAGAACAAACCTGGAGGCGTGAGTGCATCTCGATACGATCGGAAGTCATCCCTCGTCCTTTCAAGGCGGAATTCAGGGTCTGATCAATCAGGCTGAGATGATCGTCGACCTAGAGGCAGTGCGGGAAAATTACAGGCGACTGAGCGCCATGGCGGGCGGAGCCGATTGCGCTGCCGTCGTGAAGGGCGACGCCTACGGCCATGGCATGATCCCGAGCGCGCTGGCACTGAGGCAAGCAGGCGCCAGGACGTTTTTCGTGGCAACGGCCAATGACGGCGTGGCGCTCCGAGCTGCTCTTCAAGAAGCAGAGATTTGCGTGCTCGGCGGCTTCCTGCCCGAGGAAAGAGGGGCATTCGTCGGCGCCAACCTGGTACCCGTCCTCAACAGTCGCAATCAGATCGAGGAATGGGAAAAGGTTGCCGTCGGGGTGGAGCGTCCTCTTGCCTCGATTATCCATTTCGACACGGGAATGAACCGGCTCGGACTGCTGGCCGATGATGTCGCGTGGCTTCGCCAGAACTTGCCGCTGCTGTCGCGTATCCCGCCTATCCTCTACATGTCGCACCTTTCGGCAGCCGACGACCTCGATTTCGACAGGTGCGAATTCCAGCGCGGGGCTTTCCTGAGCGCGGTGAGCGGGCTTCCCATCGCGAAAATGTCGCTGGCCAATTCGGCTGGCACCTATCTGGGCGCGGACCACGCGTTCGACATGGTCCGGCCCGGCAAGGCGACATTCGGGATAAACCCGCTGACAGGGCGCCCAAATCCCATGTTGCAGCCAGCTCGCGTCGTCGCGCCGATCATTCAGGTCAAGACGATGAAGCGCGGTGCCCCTGTCGGCTACAGCTCGACCTACCGCCTGACCGAGCAAGCCAAGATCGCGACGGTCGCGATCGGATACGCGAACGGCTATTCCCGGGCCGGCTCAAGCCGCGCACCCGTGTCCGTTGCGGGTTTTGCCGCCCAGGTTGTCGGACGCGTTTCCATGGATCTGCTGACCGTCGACGTATCGGGGGTCCCCGACTGGGCGCTAGTACCAGGCAGTCCGGTCGAAATCCTCGGCCCCCATGTTCGTGATCACGATCTGGCGAAGGCTTGCGGAACGATCGAGCATGAAGTCTTGATTTCACTAGGCCATGGCTGTGCGCGGCGTTACGTCAACGAATAGCACGTGCCATGGCGTTGAGTGCTGAAGCACAGGCCCGCCCCCAGCCTACGCAAGGCACTCTGCCGCCAACGGGCATTGCTATGCAGCCGTTGGCGGCCCCGATAGGCGAGTCACGCAGGGAGGCGCGTTGCTTTGTTGAAATGCGTGATTTGTCATGGCCCCATCGTTGTCGCATGAGCCAGCCATCTATTGCAGCCTGCCCGAGCTCATCGGCATGCTGGAAACTATCTTCGTGCGCAACGGAACGTCCGACAGCGTCGCCCGAGTGCTGGCGGCGAACTGCGCGAGCGCCGAACGCGACGGCTCGCGAAGCCATGGCTTGTTCCGGATGGCGGGCTATGTGAGCAATCTGAAGAGCGGCTTCGTCGACGGCCGCGCCATTCCACAAATCCAAGACGCTGGAGCCGCCTTCCTTCGCGCCGACGCCGGCAATGGCTATGCCAGACCGGCGCTGGAGGCGGCCATGCCACAAGCCATCGACAAGACGCGGTCGGCCGGCGCCTGTGTGCTCGCCATCGGCAATGCCCATCATAACGGTCCGCTCTGGCTGGATGTCGAGCCATTCGCGGAGGCGGGACTGATCGCCCTCAGTGTCGTCAACAGCGTCACTTATGTCGTCCCTCATGGCGGTCACAAGCGGCTCTACGGAACCAATCCGATGGCCTTCGCCGTACCGCGCGCCGATGGACAGGTTCTCCTGTTCGACCAAGCGACGGCAGCGATGGCTCATGGCGAAGTGAAGGCTGCAGCGCGTGAAAACAAGGTCCTTCCCGAAGGGATAGGCCTCGACGCCTCGGGGCTGCCAACCAGCAGCCCGCAGGCCATACTTGACGGGGGCGCGCTGCTGCCTTTCGGCGGACACAAGGGTTCCTCCATCGCCATGATGATCGACATCCTTGGCGGTGCGCTGACTGGCAGCAACTTCTCCCATCAAGTCAATTCGTCGGCCTATCCGGGGGCGGACTCCGCTCATACCGGTCAAACGATTATCCTGATCGACCCGACGAAAGGAAATGGTAGCCTGGGAATGTTCACAGGGCGGATCGAGGAATTGGTCGAGGCGATAGCCGAAGCCGGGCAGACGCGCCTTCCAGGTGAACGCAGGCTCGCCGCCCGCAAATTGGCGGCCGAGCGCGGCATCGCCATCGAGGCCGAGACATGGAAGCAATTACGCGCCCTTTGACACACGCAAAGCGCGAATGCGTGATTGGATTGAGGCGTCAACGGTGGGCGGCGACTCTTCTCTTCAACGGGTTACCCAGACCAGAAGGTACATGGCCGCTGTCGCGACCGCCATCCAAAACCAGCCCCAGAAACGGGCTCGTCGTTCGGCAGCGTTATCCTCGTCCTTTCGCTCGATCTCGTTCTTGCTGTCCATTCAAGATGTCTCGGGCAGGGGTTCAGATGTCGTTGAGCATCCGCAGCGCAGCCTCATGCAGGATGGCGTTTGCCGAGGCCAGAACGTTGCCGCCCCGCTCCGGGCGACCGCCGTCGAAGCGAGTGACGACACCACCGGCGGCCTCGATGAGCGGAATAAGCGCAACGACGTCATAGGCCGTCAGGGCGAGCTCGACGCAAAGGTCGATCTGACCGGCGGCGAGCATGGCGAACGCGTAGCATTCGCCGCCGTAGCGGGTGAATTTGACCGACGACGCCAGCCGGGCAAACCCTCGACCCGGACGGCGTGCGAAGGGTTCTGGAGAATTCGTGTGGCATATCACATCGGAAAGACGTTGGGTGCCGCTCGTCCTCAAGACGGTCTCGCCATGGGCTGAATGACAGATCGATTTCGTGCCATCGGACCAGAAGCACTCCCCGGTATGGGGCTGGTTCATCATTCCCAATACGGAGCGGCCATCGACGGTGAAGCCTATCAGGGTTCCCCAGACCGGAAGCCCGCACAGGTAGGGTTTCATCCCGTTGATCGGGTCGATCACCCATTTGAGAGGCCCGGATCCCGACGGGCTGAACGCCTCGCCCAATGTCGCGTGCATCGGATACTCGCCCGAAATGATGTCGCGGATGGCCCTTTCAGCATTGCGGTCGGCCTCCGTGACCGGATCGTGTTGCAGGCCGGGTTTGACCTCGGCTTCGACGGCCAACCTGTTGCGAAACGTCGGCATAATCTCCGCAGCAGCCGCATCCGCTAGTTTGCGGAAAAACTCAAAGGTGGGCAGCAGGTCCCCGTCCCGTTGGGAGGCAACACTGAGCTTGCGGAGTGAGGCTTGCCTGGCCATCAGAAGGCGCCCTGCTGGAAGGTCCTGTGGCCACCGCCTAGCCCGAACGCCATCTGGGTCGTCTTCGGGAAGCCGAAATGGAGCCCGCCGTCGAACTCGAGACGAAGCAGGCGCGCGCCGATCTCGTCAAGGGCGAGATCGGTGATAGGGCCGATGCCGGAAAACGGATTTGCGGTTCGCCGCGGTCTGCCGGACGCGGTCAAACGCTGGGCGCTCAGCCGTTCTTCCCTAAGCACTGCAACGGATGTCATTGACTTCCCTCAAAACCAACAGGGCGCCTGCAAGCCCATGGACGCACCGATTTCCCGCGAAGGGCTGGTGGCCGGCCAAGAGGGGCCGGGCCACCGCGTGCCGTCAGCGCAGCTGGATCCAGACGGCCTTGGTCTCAGTGTATTGGTCGTGCGCAGCAAGGCCCTTGTCCTTGCCGCCGAAGCCGGATTCCTTGTAGCCACCGAAGGGCACGGCGAAATCGCCTTCCGAATAGCAGTTCACGGAGACGGTGCCGGCGCGGATCGACTTGGCGACGCGATGCGCCGTGTTGAGATCGTCGGTGTAGAGGGAAGCGGCAAGGCCGTAGTTGGTGTCGTTCGCGATGCGAACCGCTTCGGCCTCGTCCTTGAACGAAATCACCGAAAGGACAGGCCCGAAGATCTCTTCGCGAGCAATCTTCATGGTGTTGGAGACGCCGTCAAAGATCGTCGGCTCAACGAAGCTACCACCTGTTTCGGCCAGCACTCGATTTCCGCCCAATGCTACCTTGGCGCCTTCATTGCGTCCGGTCTCGATGTAGGACAAGACCTTGGCGAGATGATCCTCCTCGATCATCGCGCCGATGCGCGTCGAGCGCTCGAGCGGATCGCCGACCGTCCAGGATTCGAACACCGGCTTCAGCTCATCAAGGAGACGGTCCTTGATGCTCTCGTGGACGATGAGGCGGGAGCCGGCAGAGCAGTTCTCGCCCTGGCAAAACAGAATGCCCGTCGCGACATTTTCGACGATCGGGGCGAAGTTCTTGACGTCGCTCATGACGATTGCTGGGCTCTTGCCGCCGCACTCGAGGATGATCCTCTTCATGTTGGAATCGGCGGAATATTTTAGGAAGAGCCGACCGACCTCGCCAGAGCCCGTGAAGCTCACGCAGTCGATATCCCGGTGCAGGCCGATAGCCTGGCCGGCAGTCGGCCCCAGACCCGGGACGACATTGAAGACGCCGTCCGGAATGCCTGCCTCGGATGCCAGCGCTGCCAGCCTGATCAGCGACAAAGACGTCTGTTCGGCCGGCTTCAGCACGAGGGAATTTCCTCCCGCCAGGGCGGGCGCCAACTTCCACATCGCGACGAACAGAGGGAAGTTCCAGGGAATGACGCCCCCGACGACGCCGATCGGCTCGCGCACGATCATCGACACGACGTCGCGCGGGGCCGGCGACATCTGATCGTAGATCTTGTCCGTCGCCTCCGCATGCCAGCGCAGCGTCTCGACGGAGTCTGGCAGGTCGACACTGAGGGAATCGTTGATCGGCTTGCCGCAATCGAGCGTTTCGATGAGCGCGAGTTCGGCGCTGTGCTTCTCGATCAGATCGGCAAAGCGCAGCAAGACTTTCTTGCGCTCCCGCGGCGGCATGCCCGACCAACTGCCGGCCTCGAAACTGCGGCGTGCGGCACTGACCGCAAGGTCGACGTCCGCAGCGCCGCCGGCGGCGACATTAGCAAGGAGCTTGCCGGTGGCAGGATTGACGGTTTCGAACGTCTCCCCCGATTTTGCCGTCACATAGGCGCCGTCGATAAAGGCCCGCGTTTCGAATTTCAGCCTTTCGGCTTGGGCGTGGAAGTCTGCGTGCACGTTCATCTTGAACTCCTGCAAATGACAATGATGGATATTGGTCAGGCTCCGGGCCAGGTATCGGAAAGTGTGTAGCCCCTCGGAAACGGATCGCTCGGGTCGAGCACGAACTGATGGAAGCCGGTGATCCAGGCCCGTCCGGTGATGGCGACAGACACGGCGTCGAGACCTCCGACCTTGGACGTCTCGAATATCTCGCCGACGAATTTCGTGCCTATGATCGACTCATGGATGAATTGTTCGCCGGCAGCGATTTCACCACGCGCGTGCAGCAACGCCAATCGCGCGCAGGTGCCGGTCCCGCATGGCGAGCGGTCCAGTCTGCCTGGTGAGACGATGACCCCATTCCTGGATGTCTTGATCCCGTCGACTACCGCGAGCGGACCGGCAAAAAGCGTCTGGTTGATTGTGTGTATCTCTGGATTCTCGGGGTGGACGGATGGTAGTTGCTCGGCCGCCGCTCGCTTGATTTTTTCGCCAACGTCCGAAAGATCGCGCGCTTCGGACGGCTCGATCTCGAAGCCGCAGTCCTGAGCATCGACAATCACGTAGATCATCCCCCCGTAGGAAACGTCGACGCGGAGCGAGCCTATGCCTTCGACCTCGATCATCCGGTCCCGGTGCATGACAAAAGACGGCTGATTCCTGAACTTGACGCTTTCGCACTTTCCGTCCCGGCACCGTGCTTCGACCTCAATAAGGCCGGCCGGCGCCTCGAGCGTCAGCCTGGTGACGGGCTCCTGCATCGGGATAATTCCTGTCTCCAGGAGAACGGTCACCGTGCATATCGTGTTCGTGCCCGACATCGGCGGATAGGAGGCCGGTTCGATGATGACATAACCCATCTGGGCGTCAGGGTGAGACGAGGGCAGCACAAGGTTGGTGCAGAGCGTGACCTTCCCGCGGGGCTCATGCAGGAGAAAGGCTCGAAGGTCGTCACCTTTGGTTTCCAGCCATCGTGCCTTCTCGAACATGGTCTTGCCGGGAACATCTATAACACCGCCCGTAATGACGTCGTTCGGCTCGCCCTCGGCGTGGGCGCCCACAACGTTGATCATCCGCGACAATCTCATTCCTCAATCCTTTCTGCCTGGGCCGGCCCTGAAGTCGTGCAGCCGATGCTGGACAAGGAAAAACGAATGTCCAGGACCAGTTGCAGCAGCCGGATCCCCGGGGCGACGAAGCCCCGGGAACGACCGGATCGCGTCAGGCAGCTGCCGCTGCAAGCGCCTTGTCAACCAGTTTAACCTCCTCAGTGGTCAAGGGGAGAACCGGCAGGCGGCACTCGCCGACAGGGCGACCCGTCTTGGTGCTTGCTGACTTGGCGACTGGATTGAAGGGGGCGGTCCAGAGCAGCAGTGACAGGGGACGCAGCTTGAGCCACAGCGCGGTCGCTTCGGCCAGGTTCTTGTTCTGAACCAGATCATAGAGCCGCACGAGTTGCTGCGGAACAGCGTTGCCGGAGCCGGTAAAAACACCCGGCGCGCCGCTCAGCAGGCTGTAGAAATTCAGATAGTCGCAGCCGTTGAACACCTTCGCACCCTGTGCCGACAGCTGGTCGATGCGCATCATATTGGACGTGCTGTCCTTGATGTACTTGATGGTGTCGATCTCGCTGAAGCGCTTGTAGACGTCAGGCGTGATGTCGAAGCCGGTGTACTGAGGAATATTATAGACCATGATCGGGGTGTTCACGGCGCTGGATATCTGTTCGTAGTGATAGCGAACACCTGGCTCGCCCGGCCCCTCGAAGAAGGGCGGGAGTATGAGCAAAGCGTCGGCGCCAGCGTCGCTCGCATGTTTCGAGTTTTCGATGGCGTCTTCGGTGCGCAAGGCAGATGTCTGGACGATCAGCTTGGCGCGGCCGTTGATGCGCTTGCCGGCAACCTCCGCGATACGCCGCTTCTCGCTTTCAGTCAGAAACGGGAACTCACCCGTCCCGCCATTGACCGCGATGATGTGAATGCCCGCATCGATCAGCGAATCGATGTTTGCGCCCAGAGCCCCCTCATCGAGTGCCGCACCCTTGTCCTTGAATGGCGTGCAAATCGGCACGCAGATTCCTTTTAGTTCGCTCACGTCCATGCTCCTTTTTCGAGATCGGATTTGTTCAAGATTTCAACGAAGACCGCGGTCAGAAACGACGGCCCCAGCTGGCGCTCCAAACATAAATTCGTCGATATACTGCCCTTTGGCTGCAGTTTTTCTGCAGCAATATTTCTTTCCACGAGTTTTGATTTATGTAATCGTTTTCATAGTAGACATCAAGCACCTCGACATTGCACCTCTCACTGTCTTCAGGCGGTGTGGTACGGCTGTGGATCCGCAGGCAACGTGACGCGGCCTCGGATGGCGTCCGCGACCTTCTCCGCCATCATGATAACCGGCGCATTGAGATTGCCGCTGACGATCTCGGGCATGATGGAGGCATCGACAACTCTGAGACCCTCGATGCCGTGCACTTTTGCGTCCTTGTCGACGACGGCGTCGTCGCCCTCGCCCATTCGGCAGGTGCAGCACGGGTGGTAGTTCGTGCCGGCAACGCCGCGCAGCCAATTGGCGATGTCATCGTCGGTCGCGACGGAGGGCCCTGGCATTTCTTCAACGCCCCGGAATTCGTCCCAGGCCTGCTGGTGGACCACGTTGCGAATTGCCTTTACGGCCTGGACCGCCTGCACCATGTCGTCGGGATGCTGCAGATAGTTGAAAACGAATTTTGGGGCGGCAGCCGGATCCGCCGAATCCACCCAGACGCGCCCTTCGCTCTTGGGACGCATGAGGCTGAGGAAGTACTGAAAGCCGTTCTCGAGCTTGACGTTGCCGTGCTGGAATTCACCCAGCATCGGGACGAACTCAAACTGCACATTGGGTATGGCCTCTTCGTTGCGCGTCCGCATGAACGTGCCAACCTCGAAGAAATTGGTCGCGCCGAGCCCTTTCTTGAACAGCAGCCACTGGAGGCCAATCTTGGCCTTGCCCAAGGTGGACAAGTCCTTTGCTGCCGAGACGTCCTTGGTCGCGCGATACATGACCGGCGCCGCGACGTGATCCTTCAGTCCGCGGCCGACACCCGGCAGATGATGCTTCACAGCTATGCCGGCATTTTTGAGATCCTCGGCCGGCCCGATGCCGGAAAGAAGCAAGAGTTGCGGCGAGTTCAGGGCGCCGCCGCACAGAATCGTCTCACGCTCCGGCTCGAACTGCTGAGCGCCGGATTTCGTAGAAACCGCAACCCGCACGACGCGCTTGTTGCTTGTCTCTATGCCCGTGACCCTTGCACCAGTCAGCACGGTAAGATTTGGTTTGCGCGGCTGCGCATGGATATAGCCCTGCGAGGTGCTCCAACGGATGCCGTCATGGACGTTGCGCTGGGTGATGTGCACACCTTCCTGCTGGTACGCATTGTGATCGGCAACATGCTTCAGCCCGCTTTCAACTCCGGCGTTGAGGAAGGCGTGATAGAGGGGATTTTCCGCCTTGCAGGTTTCGATCTGCATTGGCCCTGCCCCGCCGCGATAGGCGTTCGCTCCCTTGTCGAATGTCTCGGCTTTCTTGAAGTAAGGCAGGCATTCGGCATACGACCACCCGCCAGCTCCGATGCTCGCCCAATTGTCATAGTCCCATGGATTGCCACGGACCCAATTCATGCCATTGATGGAGGACGAGCCGCCCAGCACGCGCCCCCTCGCCTCATGAACGATCCGTCCCTGCAGATGTGGTTCCGGCTCCGAATTGTAGAACCAGTTGAAGCGGTCGTTCATCAACGGAAAGCCGAGAGCCGCCGGCATGCGGATGTAGATATGCTGATCCGAAGGCCCTGCTTCCAAAAGAAGGACAGTCGTGGAAGGGTCTTCGGCGAGGCGAGAAGCGATTACCGAACCTGCCGAGCCGGAGCCGATGACGATGTAATCGAACGTCTTCTTGTCTACCACCTGAAGGTCACTCCTTACTGTTTAGTTCGCCAAGGTGTGCGGCAAGGCGTGCGGGCGCTGCCCTAGCTTGATAAAGGTCGACTTTACCTCGGTGAACTCGAGCAATCCGTCCAGGCCGTTTTCGCGACCGATCCCGCTCTCCTTGAACCCTCCGAACGGCATCTGAACGGCAGTCTCGAGAAAGGTGTTGACGTAAACCGTCCCGCTGCGGAGTTCACGGGAAACGCGAATTGCCTTGTCGATATCCTTCGTCCAGACACCATTGCCGAGGCCATAGTTCGTGTCGTTGGCAAGGGCAATCGCCTGGTCCACGCTGGTGAAACGGGTGACAGCCAGAACCGGCCCGAAAATCTCTTCACGGAAGATCGTCATATCGGGGGTGACATCGGAAAAGATCGTGGGGGCAACATAAAAGCCCCTGCCCAGGCCGTTTTCCGTTACCCGACTGCCGCCGAGCAAAAGTGTAGCGCCCTCATCTATGCCGCTCTGGATGTAGGATAGCACCTGTTCCATGTGCTTTTCATGGATCAGCGCTCCGACATCCGCCTTTTCATCCGTCGGCAGGCCGAGCCGGATCTTCTTCGAGCGCTCGACCAACTTATCCAGGAAGGTATCCGCGACTCTGTCCTCGACCAGCAGCCTGGTCCCTTGAACGCATTCCTCGCCTTGGTTGAGGACATAGCCAAGCAGGATGCCATCCAGCGCGGCGTCGATATCGGCATCGGCAAAGACGATATTTGCCGCCTTGCCGCCCAGTTCGAGGCCAACGCGCTTGACCTGTTCGGCAGCGCGCTGTGCGATCCTGATGCCGACCGCGGTCGAGCCAGTAAACGAGATCATGTCGACCTTTCGATGCCCGGTCAGCATTTCGCCGACGGTGCGGCCTGAACCGGTGACCACATTGATAACACCGTCTGGAATGCCCGCTTCTTTTGCCAGCCTGGCGATTTCCAGCGTCGACCCTGAGGTCAGCTCGGATGGCTTGATCACAACCGTGCAGCCGGCCGCGAGCGCGAAGGGCAGCTTCTGGAACAGCGTGACCAAGGGGAAGTTCCAAGGCGTTATCATTCCGATCACGCCGCGTGGCTCGCGGGTCACAAGGCCCAGATTTGCGTCCCCGATATTGGAGACCAGGTCACCCGGGATTTGCCAGGCGAGCGCTGCAGCATAGCGCGCAAGCTCGATCGACCACTCGACCTCGGCCTTGGCGAAGCGGATCGGCTTGCCAACCTCCTCGGCTTCAATCAGGGCAAGCCTGTCGATCTCACCGGTCAGCAGATCCACCCAGCGCCCGAGAGCCTTGGCCCTTTCGGCGCCGGGAATGGCTGACCACACGGATCGATTATCGAAGGCTTTTCGGGCACCTTCGATCGCGGCGTTGACAGCGCTCTCGTCGCTCTGCGCGAACCGCGCAAGCAGTTCGCCATGGGCCGGTGACTTGCGTTCCACCTTGCGATCGGACTTCGCCCAGGCGCCATCGATCCAGTTCTCGTATTCGCGCACGTTCATCAGTTCACATTCCTTGTCAGTTGCGCGCGACTAGCCGGCTCTTGCCGGGTGTTACGGCTATACCGACAACATCGCCGATCTTGGCTTCGGTGCGATCTGTCACGACGATGAACTTGTGACCACCGCAGTCGACGTAGACATTGGTTGTCTGGCCCAGGGGCTCCACGAAGTCGACATTTGCCGAGGCTGCGCCTTCAATACCGTCGCGGACGATCATGAGATGCTCGGGGCGGACGCCGACATAGAATTGTCCCTGGGCGTCGGCAAAGCTGCTTGCCCTGTCGGCGACGTCGCCCGCCAGACTGTCGGCAAAAGGCTGCACGGAAGCGGCGATTCCCTTCTTGCCATCAAAGTGCGCAGGAAACAGGTTCATGGGAGGCGACCCGATGAAGTCGGCAACGAATTCGGTCTTCGGCCTGTCATAGATTTCGAGCGGGGTTGCGACCTGCACCATGTCGCCGCGGCGCATGACCGCGATCCTGTCAGCCATCGACATGGCTTCGATCTGATCGTGGGTCACGTAGACGGTGGTGATGCCGAGGCTAGTCACGAGTTTCTTGATCTCGGTGCGCATTGTGGCTCGCAGCTTGGCATCGAGATTCGAGAGAGGCTCGTCCATCAGGAAGACACGCGGGTTGCGGACCAGAGCGCGCGCCAAGGACACGCGCTGCCTTTGCCCACCGGAGATCTGCCCTGGCTTGCGGTCCAGGTACTCGGCAATTCCCAGTTTCTCCGCGGTCGCCTGCACCTTCTTTTTGCGCTCGCCCTCGGCAATCTTTCGCACCTTCAGCGGGAACTCGATGTTTTGGAATACCGACAGGTGCGGATAAAGCCCGTAGTCCTGGAAAGCCATCGCGATGTCGCGATGGCGAGGTTCCTCGTAGGTAACGTCACGGCCATTGATCTTTATCTGGCCGTCGCTGGGGAGCTCCAGTCCGGCGATCATCCGCAAGGTCGTGGTCTTGCCGCAGCCGGAGGGGCCAAGCATGACGAAGAACTCGCCGTCCTTGATGTCGACCGAGACGCCGTTGACGGCGGTAAAGGCGCCAAAGCGCTTGTATACGGATTTGACTTCGATACCCATTATCTCTTCCTCATCCCTTCACGGCGCCGAGGGTCAAACCCCTGACCAGGTATTTTTGCATCAACAGCACGAGCACGACGACCGGCGACGACATCAGCACGCCCGCGGCCGATCCCAACCCCCACGATATGGCCTTGGCCTTGATCGAACTGGCCGCGATCACAGGCAAGGTGCGCGCCTCCGAAGAGGTCAGGATGCTGGCGAGCAGGAATTCGTTCCAGGCGAACATGAAGATGATGACCATGGTCGCCGCGAGGCCCGGCAAAAGCAGCGGCAAGGTTACGCGCCAGAACACTCGAAGCGGCTGCAACCGTCGATCAGCGCGGCCTCTTCGATCGACTGCGGAATCTCCTGGATGAAGACGCGCATGACCCAGACCACGAACGGCAAGCCGTTCAGCGTATAGACGGCGATCAACAGCCACGGTGTGTCGAAGATGCCGAGTTGCTTGGCGATGATGAACAGCGGGATGACGCTCACCATGGGCGGCAGCATGCGGATCGACAGCACCTCGAAGGCGATGAAGTTCTTGTTCTTCACGTCAAACCGGGCCAGCCCGTAGGCAGCGAGCGTGCCTGCGATCATTGCAAACAGCGTGGCGAGGCATACGATGAAGGTGCTGTTGATCAAGGCATCCATCGCATTCAGCTCGGTGAAAAGCTTGCGAAAGCTCTCCAGTGTCGGCGAAAAGATCCATTTCGGCGGATAGGCCGATATGTCGACATCCGACTTGAGCGAAGACAGCGTCATCCAGACGATGGGAAAGGCGAAGAAAGCAGTCGCGATCAGGGCCAGCAGATAGTAGCCGATGCCGCCGAAGAGGGATCCACGTGGCGCAGTCGAACTCGACATCAGCGTGCCTCCTTTTCGTTCACCATGCGCATGAAGCCGGTGTACTTCACGAAGATCAGAACCACGGCCAGGATTATCAGCAGCGTGAGCCAGGACAGTGCCGCGCCATATCCGAGATTGAAGAAACGGAAATTGACGCGCGCCAGATAGATGCTGAGCAGATCGGTGGCGAAGTCAGGCCCGCCTCGGGTGATGATGTAGACGGTATCGTAGGTTCGGATGGCGTCGACGATCCGCAGCAGACTGGCGATGACGATTACCGGCTTCAGCATCGGAAGCGTGACCATGAAGAAGGTCTGAACGGGCGAGGCGCCGTCAATTGCCGCTGCCTCAAACGGGCTCTTCGGCAGCGCCGACAGGCCGGCAAAGATGATGAGGAACATGAACGGCGTCCACTGCCAGACGTCGACCAGCACCATGGAAGCCATGGCGCTGATTTTCTCACCGGCCCACGGCTGCGGCGGGATACCTGCGAGGCTGAGCAAGTAGTTGAGCACCCCGAGGTCGGGCATCATCATGATGCGCCATGTGATGCCGACCGCGATCGGCGTGATCAGCATCGGCACGATGATGATGGTCCTTAGAACGGTGAAACCCCTGAGCCTGAGGTTGAAGAGCAGGGCCAGCAGAATCGCCAAGGTGAGGGACAGTCCGACCGAGAGCACCGTGAACAGCAACGTCAGCAGGATTGAATGCAGGAACTGGGCGTCGGTGAGCGCATCCGCATAGTTGCCGAGACCGACAAATCCCTGAAACTTGTCAGGATCCGCCGGCCTGTAGCCAGTGATGCTCATGTAGAGGGAGTGGAGGAGCGGAAACAGGCCGACGACAGTCATGATGATCATGGTCGGCGCAAGCAGGACCATGCCCGTGTAGCGCTCCCCGGCGCGCTGAGCGCGGTCGCTTGCGATTGGCAAACTCTCTAAGCTGGCTGTCATGTTTCCTTGGTCTCCAGGGCGCACGCGGGCATCCGCCCGCGGCGCTTTCCTGTTCAACGAACGTCGGGATATCCCGACGCACCGGTGCTGCGACTTCAGCCCTTGACGAGCTTAGCCGCTCGATCAACGGCATCGACCATGGCTGTCTTGGGCGTCTTTCGCCCGGTCACGCCGGCGAGGACTTCCTCGTAGATTGCCCGCTGCACTTCCACCGCGTTGGTGAGGCGATACGGCGGGATAGCGATCGGCTGCGTGCCACGGGTCTTGAAGTCCTCGAAGACATGGAGCCCGGGGATCTTCTTGATCATCTCGGGATTTTCCAGATCCGGCTTGTAGCAAATCGAGGTTTCGCCAGCCTCCGAGAAATATTTGTAGCCACCATCGGCAAGCCAAGCCAGGAACTTGTAGCCTTCGGCCTGCTTCTTGCTCGCGGCGTTCAACACCACGGTCCAGCCGCCAATCATCGACTGCTGGAACTTCTCCGTGGGCGCCACGGCGTAGCCGAACTTGCCAGCATGCGGACCACTTTCAATTCCGGAGAGCGCGTCCGACCAGGATATGATCATGGCTGCCGTGCCTTGGCCGATCGCCGACTGGCCTTCAGGATAGTCGAACCCGGACACGCCCTGCGGGCAATACTGCAAGACCTCCTTCAGCCGCTCGATGGCATGCTCGCCCTGCCCTTCCGAATTGAAGACGGGTTCATTGGCATCGTTGAAGCAACCGTCATCCGTGGGCGCCAGCTTCGTCATGCCCATGACACGGGTCATCCAGTCGCCGGACATGTGGGCGTCCTGCCCTCCCAGACACAGAGTGTTTCCGGCCACATCCGAACTGTGCAGCTTCTTGGCGGCCGCGACATACTCATCCCAGGTGACAGGCACCTTGTCGATGCCGGCCTTTTCGAACAGGTCCCGGCGATAGATGAACACAGGAATTGTCATGGCAAGCGGCAGGCCGTAGTGCTTGCCCTGATAGATCGAGTACTGGAGCGAGCCTTCGGTGACGTTCCCGTAGTTGATGTCGGGAAGACCCGGGGTTGCGGCCTTGATGTCTTCCATCGTCGGCGCCCACTTGTTGCGCTGCGGCTGGCGAACCCAGAGGCTGTCGGTGGTGATGATGTCGAACGTCTCCGACCCCTGCGAGAGTTCGATCAGCATTTTTTCGTAGTGGGACTCATATGGGTTGGACTCCCCCGTGATCTTTGCGGCCGTATAGGCCTTCGCCACCTGGTCGGTCAGGGCACCGGCCCACACCGAGTTGCTGTTGAGGATGTTGAGTGTCACCTCCTCCGCATAGGCGGATGAAGCGCGATACGCTGCCATCGCCGCGGCGAGACCGGCGGAAGCCTTCAAAAAGCTGCGACGGGAAAAGGGCAGTCTGATCGGGGCGGTCACTTGTTGCTCCTCCTGTTTTCATGCAAGGCGAAACGAGTACGCCTTAGCGTTCCCAAATCGTGTAAACGTTTTCATTTTTACGACCCTGCTACCCCTTGTCAAGCGCCATTCTTGAAATATGTAAACGATTTCACCAAAAGCGCTTTAAGACTTGTCAAGGCGGGCGAAGTCGAAGACAAAGGCTGAAGGTAGATGAAACCAACGATCACGGTGGCGGCGTATGCCCGGTAAAAAGACGAAACAGCCAAGGCTCAAGAAACGAGCTGGTGTGTTCGATGTTGCCCGGGAGGCAGGCGTATCCGTCGCGACAGTGTCGAGAGCCTTCAACCTGCCCGATGTAGTCAGCGAGGATGTGCGCCGGCGTGTGCTGGCGACCGCGCAACGCCTCGGCTACGCCGCCAATCCGGCCGCCAAGGCGCTTCGTTCGCGCAAGACACACATTGTCGGCGCTGCCATTCCCACGCTCGACTACGCCATCTTTGCAAAGATGATCAATCACTTCCAGGATACGTTCGCCCAGCATGGCTACATCACGATTGTCGCCACGACAGGTTTCGAGCACGCCAACGTGTTCGAGAAGGTCAAGACGCTGGTCGATCGCGGCGCCGAAGCGCTGCTGCTGGTTGGCGCGATAGAGGATCCGGCATTGGTGCGCTACCTGAAGGAGCCGCATATTCCGGTCGTCACGACCTACTCCTATATTCCAGAGGAGATCGTGCCCTGCATCGGCTTCGACAACTACGCCGCTACCCAGAGCGCGATGGAATATCTCGCGGATCTTGGTCATAGAAATTTTGCCATGATCGCCGGCAGTCCTAAGGGGAGCGATCGTCAGCGCACCCGAATTGCCGCCTACAGGGATTTCATCGCGGCGAGGCAACTGGAGGGTGAGGAGAACATTATTATTCGCGACTTTACCATTCGCGACGGCGCCGAAGCGATGCGCGCCCTGCTGGATAAATATCCCGACACAACCGCATTGGTTTGCAATACCGACGTGGTTGCCTTCGGTGCTCTCAGCGAAAGCCGCCGGCTTGGGATTCGCATTCCCCAGGATATCTCCGTCGTGGGGTTCGACGACGCAGAGTATGCTGCACAGTTGGACCCGCCGCTGACGACGATTGCCGTACCTGCCGAAGAGATGGGGCGCCTGAGCGCCGATATGCTTCACATGTCGCTCTCGACAGGGGAGTCTCCTCGCTTTGTGCGGCTGGACTCTCATCTAATCGTGAGAAAATCCGCCTGCCCACCACGAGGCCTGAAGCAACTGCGCCTCGCCAGCGCCGTGTAGACCATCGGCGCTGCTGCCCCGGAAACAGTGTGATCAAGAGGTAAGGCGTTGCCCCATAAGACACTTCTTCCGGCCCGCCCTGCGGCAATAATTTTCGATTTCGACGGCGTCATCTTGGATTCGGCCGAGATCAAGGCTCAGGCTTTTGCAGAAATCTATTCCGGGCACGGCGAAGAATGGGCTGCTTTCATCCTGGATTATCAGCGCATGCATGGAGGCGTATCGCGCCGGGAAAAGTTCAAACATTTTGACAAAACGATACTCGGCCAGGAGCCGACCGAGGAGAGGCTTTCTTTCCTATCCCAAAGGTTCACGGATATCGTCTTCAAGAAGGTACTTTCCGCACCTTTCATTCCGGGAGCCAGATCGCTGCTGGATGCGGCTCGCGATCACTCTCGGCTTTTTGTCGTCTCGGGTACGCCACAGGAAGAACTTGTCGAGATCGTCCGACAACGCGCCCTGGATTCCTATTTCGAAATCGTCATCGGCGCGCCTACCAAAAAGCATGAGGCTTTTACCCGGATCCTTGCCTTGGGCCTGGCCCGGGAAACGGTGGTGGCTGTCGGCGATTCCATCACCGAATGTTCGGCTGCGATAGAACTGGGAATACCGTTCCTGGGAATCCGCAACGGCCCATCGCCAACGAATTTCCCGGAAGAAGTCCTGCCCCTTCCCGACCTGACTGATGCTACCCGACTGCTTGGATTTTGAGTCCACGCATCGCGGATTTGCCGGAAGCGTCCTCGGCCCCCAGCTTTCAATCGCTATATCTTACAGCCTGCAAAGTGGGCGCGACCCGGGTTCTAGAACCGCGCCGTGAGCATCCAGACGCCTATTAATTACATCCCTGCCGGCTTACGACGTTGTTGAGCCCCGCGGAGCCAACCCGGGAATGAGTTTGCCGGGATTCATGATGCCGTTCGGGTCAAAAAGACCCTTGATAGCGCGCATGATGTCCAGGGCTGGCCCATGTTCGGCTTCCATGTATCTGAGTTTGCCCAATCCTATGCCATGTTCCCCGGAGCAGGTCCCTTCCATTGCCAGGGCGCGATAGGCCAAGCGGGAACTGATGCCGCTCGCGATCTCGTATTCTTCCTGGCTATCCGGATCGATCACCAGACCAAGGTGGAAGTTCCCGTCTCCCGCATGTCCGTTCAGACACACGAAGAACGGGGCCGTTTCGATGTCGGCCTTGGTTTCCACGACACATTCGGTCAGGCGGGAGATCGGCACACAAGCATCCGTCGGCATCACTTTCGCGCCGGGCCGGCTGGCCAACAAGGCATTGTGCATGCGATGGCGCGCGCGCCACAGCGCAGCCCGGCTCTCCTGATCCCTGGCCCAGCGAAACTCGCCTCCGCCCATTTCCGTGGATATCGCCCCGACAGTGGCTATCTGTTCGGCAACGGCTTGGGACGCGCCGGCGAATTCGAAAAACAAGGTAGGCCGTATTTCATAATCGAGCTTGAAGTACTCGACGCATGCCCGCATGGCCGGCTCGTCCATCAACTCCGCTCGCGCAATCGGCAAGCCCAGCTGAATTATTTGAGTGACCGTATCGACCGCGGCCTTTAAAGATGGATAGCCGCACACGGCCGCAACCGTCTCCTCTGGGACGCCATGCACGCGGATGGTGAGTTGCGTGATGATGCCGAGAGTGCCTTCCGAGCCGATGAAAAGCTTGGTCAGGTCGTAGCCTGTCGACGATTTCCGAGCCCGGCTCCCCGTCTTGATGACCCGCCCATCGGGCAATACCACACGCAAGGACAGTACGTTCTCGCGGATCGTTCCATAGCGCACGGCATTGGTGCCGGACGCACGCGTAGCTGCCATCCCGCCAATCGTTGCCTCCGCGCCGGGATCGATGGGGAAAAACAGCCCCAGATCCTTCAGATGCCTATCAAGCGCCTGTCGCGTAACGCCAGGTTCGATGACCACGTCCAGATCGTCGGGATGCACAGCAAGTATTCGATTCATGCGGCTGACATCTAGGCTTACTCCGCCGTGGACGGCGCTCAAATGGCCTTCCAACGACGTTCCGGCTCCGAAGGGAATGACCGCTACGCGATGGGCATTGGCGTTCTTGAGGATCGCCGCGACCTCCGCTTCGCTCTCGGCAAAGCAGACGGCGTCTGGTGCTTCAACCGCGTGGAACCCCTCTCCACCGCAGTGCTGCTGCCTGAGCGCCGTGTTGGTGGTGAAGCGGTCGACAAGCAGCTTTGCGATCTCTTGGACAAAGGCAGTCGGCAGCGGCTGCTTCGACACTGACATTGGAAATCCCATCGACTGAGTATGCCTGTGCTGGCTCATTTGACCGGTTGGAGAGATCGCAGGCTGGCTGTTGGCGGCGCGATTATCCTTTGACCGCGCCGGCCGTCAGGCCCCGGACGAAGTACCTTCCGGACAGGACATAGACGATCAGCGTCGGAAGCGCGGCTATCAGTGCCGCCGCCATGTCCACGTTATACTGCTTGCGCCCAAGGGTTACGTTCACGACGTTGTTCAATGCAACAGTGATCGGTGAACTTCCACCGGCGGAAAACGATACGCCAAACAGGAAATCGTTCCATATCGACGTGAACTGCCAGATGCAGCACACAACGGCGATAGGAATGGCCGTAGGCAGGGCAATGCTGAAGAATATCCTGAAGAAGCCAGCGCCGTCGACCAAAGCCGCCTTGGTCAACTCATCAGGGAACGAGACAAAGTAGTTCCTGAAAAACATTGTCGTGAATGCGATACCATAGACCGTGTGAACCAGTATGAGGCCCGCGGTGGACCCCGACAAATGCAACATGCCGAGCACTCGTGCAATAGGCAGCAGGACCGCTTGCAGCGGAAGGAAGCACCCAAACAACATGAAGGCGAAGAAAAGGTCTGATCCGCGGAATTTCCACTTGGCCAGCGTGTAGCCATTGATGGCGCCGATGGCCGTGGACACGAAAACCGCCGGGACAGTAATGATCAGCGAGTTCAGAAAGAAGGGCGAAAGGCCGACACAGTTGGTGCCGATACAAGCCGTACTCCAGGCTTTCGACCACGCTTCGAACGTGAATTGCTTTGGGAGGCCGATAAGCGAGCCGGAATAGATTTCATCCAGTGGCTTGAACGACGTAATCAACATGACCCAGAGCGGCACCAGGTAGAGCGTAGCCAGGAAAGCCAGGCAGCCATAGACAAACAGCCTGCCGCCGTAGCGCTCGAATTTGCGCATCTTAATGATCATTGGCTGGCTTCCGAAGTTCGGTGTAAAGATACGGAACGATAATCGCCACCACCGCGGCCAGCATCATCATCGCGCTCGCCGCGCCGACTGCCATCTGGTTTCTTTCGAACGTCGCGGAAAACATGAACATCGACGGCATCTCGGTTGCCCCGCCCGGCCCGCCATTCGTCAGGGCGAATGTGAGGTCGAACGTCTTGATGGCGATCTGGCCAAGCAGGACGACGACGCTGAGAAACGCCGGTCGAAGCATCGGCACGACGACGCTGACATAGATGCGGACCTGAGAAGCGCCCTCCATCTGAGCGGCTTTTATGATCGAATTGTCGATCCCCCTCAGGCCGGCGAGAAAAATGGCCATCGCGAAGCCGGACGACTGCCATACCGCGGCAATGACGACGGTGTAGAGGGCGTAGTTGGGATTCACCAGCCAATCGAATGTGAAGGAGGTCCAGCCCCAGCTCCGAACCACATTCTGGATGCCGAGACCGGGGTTCAAGACCCATTTCCAGGCGACGCCGGAAACGATGAATGACAGCGCCATCGGATAGAGGAAGACGGTTCTGAGAAAGCCTTCCGCCCGAATCCGCTGATCGAGGAGAATGGCGATGAAAAGGCCAAAGAAAGTCGCGATCGACAGGTAGAGTGCCGAGAAGATAAACAAGTTCTTGACGGCTATGTACCACCGCGGGGTCGACCAAAGACGGATGAACTGCTCCAGACCCACAAAATCGTATATCGGCATCACCCTGGATGAACTAAGCGAAATACTTGCAGTCCACGCGATGAATCCGTACGTAATTACGAGTATAATCAATCCGCTCGGAGCCAGAACGATTTTTGGCAACTGGGCGGCGAAGTATCGCTTGATATCCGTCCTTCGAACCATGTCATTCCTCGAATTGCCCGGCCAATTCAGGTTCAAGCAGAACGCCAGCCGGAAGGCCATCGGCGGCCTTCCGGTCGTTGTCAATCACGCCTAACGAGCGTTATCGATTTCGTCCGCGAGAAGCGTCACCGCATCTTGCGCGCTCATGTCCGACACGAAGAACTTCCCTGCAACTTCCTTGAAAATCGCAGCGAATTGAGGTTCGGCGGCATAGCCGCCAGACAGGGTGCCGAGGAACGATCTGTTGTCGATCGCCGTCTTGAGGTCCGCTGCGGCCTGCTTGGCGCATTCGTCAAACTTCGACATGTCGACACCGAGCCGAGGCGGGATCGACCCCTTGATCAAGTTGAACTTTATCTGCACTTCCGGATCGAGGATCACCTTGACCAGTTCGTCCTGCGCGGCCCGAAGGTTCGGATCGGTGGTCTCGAACATGCTGAACGAGTCCATCGCCCAAAGGAAATTCGGCGTTGACGTGGGGGTCGGGAAACACAGGAAGTCCACGCCGGGCTTCAGGTTCTTTGCGAGAAACTCGCCCTTCGCCCAATCTCCCATGATCTGCATGCCGGCTTTACCGCTCGCCACCATTTCACTCGCAACAGCCCAGTCACGGCCGACAAAATTGTCGTCGACGAGACCCCTTACCTGGCGCAGCTTTTCGAAAACCTTGACCATTTCCGGGCTGCGAATGGCCTTGTCGTCAACCTTGAGCGCGACCCGCGTGTAAAACTCGGGTCCATTCAAATCGATGATAAGGCTGTCGAAGATTTTGGCGACCTGCCATGCCTCGTCGCTGGCTGCCAGAGGGATGATACCCGCCTTGCGCAACTTTTCGCCCGACGCGATGAGCTCGTCCCAGGTTTTCGGAATGCCTATACCCGCGGCGTCGAACGCCTTCTTGTTTGCCCAGATCCAGTTGGAACGATGCAGATTGATCGGCACCTCGACCCACTTGCCGTCGGGCGCCGCAAGACGCTTATAGTCGGGCGGGATCAAGTCAGCGCCGCCATTCGCGGTTTCCAAATCGGTCAGGTCCCGCAGAACGCCTTCCTTGGCCCAGGTCGAGGCGTCGTAGCCCAGCATCTGCATCGCGCCCGGTGGGTTGCCGGCGACGATTCGTGCGCGGAGCGATTGCTCCGCATTGACACCATTTGCTCCACCTATAGCGGCGTCCTTCCAGATGACACCGCGCTTTTCCAGCTCCTGCTTGATCGTATTGACCGCGGCCACTTCGCTGTCGGACACCCAATGGTGAATGACCTCAATGGACTTTTCTTCCGCTTGGGCCGTGGCAGACATCATGCCGCATATGGCGGCGGCCAGTAACAGAGTCCGACTACGCATTTCCTCTCCCCAACTATCTCCGAATTGCGATGAGTACAGAGCGCTTGCAACCTGCGTCCCGCGCCTGCCCCGGTAAGCTCGCCATGTAGGTTTTCCGCTCACCGGTATAGAGGTTCATACAACGGAACAGTGCCAGCAATTGCGCACTCGGCAGGAAACTGACGCTATGTGATGCACAAAGGCGCAGCCACTGCGATAGCCGAAAATTTCCGGCAGAATCACTCATCGAAATTCTTCTTGACAAAGGCTCCACGGCAGAGCGATTTTGCGCTAGTCAATATACAGTTTCATTGAATGAAACATTGGCGACCGCCCGAGCACATCATCGACGCCGGGGCCGAGCGGTCCGCTGGTTTCACAACGATCCCTCTCAGCAGGAAATGCAAATGGTTGAAGCACTAAGGCGCGAAGAAGTCAGAGGCGTTATTACACCGATCGTCACGCCGTTTAACCGCGATGAGACAATCGATTTCGATTGCTTTGAACGCGAACTTTCGTTCATGGAAGCATCCGGCATCAGGGTAATCATCATTGGCGGCAGCACCGGATCCGGCAACGAGCTGAACGCCGAGGAGCTGGCGACCTTGATCCGCACCGCGACGACCAAGAGCAATCTGCGCGTCATCGCCGGCATCATCCCCGATACGACCAAGGACGCCATTCACCGGTCTCTGCTTGCGAAAGAGGCAGGCGCCGCCGCGTTGCTACTCTGCCCACCGACTTACAACGGCATGACAGACGAATCGGCGCTTGCATTTATCACAGATGTGGCTGCCGCATCCGAGTTGCCAATCGTCTTTTACGACCACTTCAATTATTCCGTCGATCTCTTGAAGACGATTGCTCGCCTGCCTGAAGTCATTGCAATCAAGTGTGTATTCCAGAACATAGGGGAGCTTGTGCAGACTGTCGGCGATCACGTGACTATAGCTGCCGGCTATGACCCGATCACACTTGCCGGCTATGTGATGGGCGCGGAGGCTTCGATCTGCGGCGTTCACGCGGTATTGCCGAAGCAGAACGTCGATATCTATCGGGCGTTCAAGGACGGCAATATCGCAGAAGCGATGCAGTTGACCAAAGCCATCGGCCCGATTTGCCGCGAAGTCAGTCAGGCAACCAATTTTCCCACCCGCATAAAGTACGCGATCGGCATGCTTGGCCGGGATGTCGGGACGCCCATCCGTCCGCTGGACCGGATTGGCGAAACTGATAAAGCGGCCATCGACGACGCTCTCAGGGTCGCCGGACTGCGATAAGAAGATTTTCTGGGCGGGTCGTCTCACTCTCGAGGTAGACGATCCCGCCTCTCTACAGTACGCGATTTTTCCGCTAGCGATGGCGTCCGATTCTCAAGCGCCGACGCGGGAATCCCTTCTGCCGTGGAATCCAATTGCTCGCGACAGTTGCGCAGTAACCTCGACCAGATGGGCCCCCACGGACGGGATCGCATCGTCAACAACGCGGGTCGTCGGACCGGAGATGCTAATTGCTCCGATCGGTCGACCCGAGGCATCGAATATCGCTGCCCCGACACACCTGCTGCCTATCGTGGCCTCTTCATTGTCCACGGCGTAACCAAGTTCGACGATCTCCGGCAATTCGGCCAGGACCTTGGCTGCGCTGGTCAATGTCCGCGGCGTGTAACGGTCAAAACTGCACCGCTGAAGCAACCGGTTGGCCTCGCCGCGATCGAGCCACGCCAATATGCTTTTGGACAGGGATGACGCATGCCAGGGATTCACTGAACCAACCGCCCCGCCCTGCCTCAGCATCTGTGTTGTCTCGATACTGTCGACGACCACGACTTCCTGGCGGACTAGCAGTGCCAAGTTTATGGTTTCATTGAAGTGTTCATACAATTTCTGCAGATAAGGGCGAGCCACGGCGCGAATGTCACGGCGGTGCAACGCTTTCTGTCCCAGCATAAACAGGTCGATACCCAACGTGTAGCCATTTCCGTCGACGCGCTCGATGACCCCATGGCCGACCAAGCTTGCCAGATATCGCAACGTCGTTGGTTTACCGAGGTCAACCTCCCTGGCGATCGCGGATAGAGACAATGGCCCTTCCGCCTTCTCAAGGACGCGCAGGATCGCCATCGTCCGATCAACAGCGTCGAAACGGACTTTCTCGGTCAAATTTTGTGATGGTTCTGTCAACTAGCCAACTCCGAATGAGGCATGGGCAGACGCCAGCAAAATTGGCCGTTGCCTAAGTCAGCAAGCGCTCAATCAGAGATATTCAGTGCTGAAGCGGTCCCGCTGCCCCAATGCCCGAACGGGAAACCTCGACAATGGGTGAAGCGACTCGTATTTTACACCTGCCAAACAACGATATCACTCACCGAAACATCAGGCAACACAGTCGAACAAGAGTCGATGATTGTCTGACCGCCACCCGACGCGCAGGGCGCCGGCCTTTTCCTTCTCTATCGTTTATCGCAGCGAGGCCGATTGCGCTTCAAGCCGAGGCGGCGTTCGAGAGACCCGCGAACTCGGCACTGTTACCGAATATCTGCTCAATTTGTTCAGGCAGCAGAACACCCTCGTCTTCAACGACTTGGCGCAAATTTCTCTTGCCAGCCAAAGCGCGCTTCGACAATTCGGCAGCCTTGCTGTAGCCGATGAGCTTCGCCAACGGCGTGGCCAAAGCAAGGGATTGGTCCAGCAAGGCTTTGCAGCGATCCTCATTGACTTCGATCCCGTCGATGCAGCGCTCTTTGAAAATCCGCATTCCTTTGGTCAACAACCGCATGGACTGCAGGATATTCAAGACGATCACCGGCTCCATCGCATTCAACTGGAGCTGCCCGGCGCTCGCGGCGAGCGTTACGGCAAGATCATTCCCAATGACCTGGAAACTGAGCTGATTCATCATCTCCGGAATGACCGGGTTGATCTTGCCAGGCATGATGGAAGAGCCGGCCTGTACCGGCGGCAAACGAATCTCCCCAAGGCCGCCGAGCGGTCCGCTGCTCAGAAGACGCAGATCGTTGCAGATCTTGGTCAGCTTGACCGCAATGCGCTTCAGCATGCCTGAAAAGGAGACAAACCCGCCGGTGTCGGACGTTGCCTCGATAAAGTTGCGCGCGGCGATAAGCTGGATTCCGGATATCTGCGACAGATGACGGCAAACGATGCCGGGGAATTCGCGGGGCACGTTGATCGACGTGCCGATCGCCGATCCGCCGAGGTTGATTTCCAGCAACAACCTCGATGCCGATTGAAGCTGGATGATGTCCTCGTCGATCAGTTCGGCAAAGGCCCCGAACTCCTGCCCGACTGTCATCGGAACGGCATCCTGAAGCTGAGTTCTGCCGACCTTCAGAGCATTTGCGTGCTGCAGCGCTTTCGCGCGGAAGGCCTCACGCAAACCGACCTGTGCGGATACCAGCCCCTCGCAGGCTCGCAGCACAGTGAGGCGGATCGCGGTCGGATACACATCGTTGGTCGACTGGGAGAGGTTTACGTCGTCGTTGGGGTGGAGTCTTGTATAGTCGCCAACGGCTGCGCCGAGCTTGATCAAGGCCAGGTTCGTCACAACTTCGTTGACGTTCATGTTCGTGGACGTGCCGGCTCCGCCCTGCATCATGTCCACGGGGAAATTCTCTTCGATCGCACGGAGTCCGATCAGTTCGTCACAGGCGTCCGATATGGCCTCTGTCTTTTCGGGCGAAAGCAGGCCGAGTTCCATGTTCGCCAGGCCGGCGGCCTTTTTCACCATGGCCATCGACTGGATGAGCTCGGGGAAATCCCTCAGGCGCAGCCCGGATACATCAAAGTTCTGTTCCGCCCGACGGGTGTGCACGCCGTAGAGCACATTGCCAGGGATAGCGAGCGGTCCGATCAGATCGGATTCGATGCGTTCGACAAACATGATTGCTACCTCTCTCAGCACAAAATCCCGGCACGACGCACCGCCTCATCACTTGCCTCTGGACAGCAGATCGGCTTGACGACCGCAGGCGACGCCTTCACCTCTGCTTTATTGCGGCGCCAGCTTTGATGGCGAGGGCCGCGACGGTCAGTGCGGGATTCACAGCCGCCGATGTAGGCAGCACCGAAGCATCGGTTACATAGAGGTTTGAGATTTCGTGCGAACGGCAATCCGTGGACACGACCGACGTCTGCGGATCGTTTCCAAGTCTAGCGGTGCCGCACTGATGCGAGGTCGTCTTCCTGCCGAAGGTTCGGGTGAGCACGATGGGGAAGCCAGCCGTGCGCATGATGTGACGCGTTTTGCGGATGAGGGTCTCGTGCGCCCGCATGTTGCTGCGCACCCAATGCATGACGATGCGGCCGTTGCTGACCGTGACGCGGCTGTCGGGATTGGGCAGGTCCTCGCTGGTCAGGAACCAGCCATAGCAATTGCGGGCAATCAGTCCGGCCAGCCAGCGCGGCAGCAATGGTGCGTTGGCCTTCAGGATGTTTCCCGTAATGTGTCCAAGCAACTGGACGTTTCCCAGCGGAAATCCGGTCTCCGGATCGGCATTGTAGAAGTCGTTGAACGCAAGCGTCTTCTGATAAACCGATGTATTAGCGGATAGCGGATCGATCGCCAGCATGGCGGTGGTGTTGTGGTTCATGAAATTGCGGCCGAGTTGGTCGGAGCCGTTGGCCAGCCCGCGCCGGTGCGCGGCATTGGCAGACCGCAACAGCAGCGCCGCGGTCTGGACGGCGCCGGCCGCAACGGCGAAAACGCCAGCGCTGATGCGCTGCTCAACGCCATCCTTCACAAACACCGCGGCAATCACCTGCTGACCGGCCGGATCAGTCTCCAGGCGCAAGACATTGGCCCCAGTCAAGAGGCTGACATTGCCATGCTTGAGCGCCGCCGCCAGCGGGCCGGCCTCGGCATCGATCTTGCCGGATCCGGTATTGGGAAACGCATCCCATCCGGTCTTGGCGCGGCGAAGCCATTCATCGATGTCGATGGCCAGAGGAAGACTGGAGGGGTGCACTCCTGCCCCGTTCAGGCGAGCCCGCACAGCGGCGATGGCCGGCTCGTCCTGCACCGGGGGAAAGCGGTAGGGGCTTGAGCGCGGCGGCTCGGTCGGATCCTGTGAGGCATCGCCGCGCACCTTGAAGATCGTCTCGGCCCGCTCGTACCACGGCTCGAGTTCGTTATAGGTGATTGGCCACCCTGGCGAGGCGCCATCCATGTGCGGGCGAGGCGAGAAATCTTCCTGTCTGTAGCGGTACAAGACCGCGCCAAAGAACTTGGAATTGCCGCCGACATAGTAATAATTGCCCGGCAGGAAGGCCTCGCCGTCGGTGCCCACCCACTCCTCAGTCGACCGGTAAAATCCCTTGAGGAATATCGCCTTATCATCGCGCGCTTCGGGGGTATCCCGCAGGTGCTCGCCTCGTTCCAGGATCACGATGCGCCTGCCGCTATCGGCAAGGCTGTAGGCCAGGGACGCGCCTCCTATCCCCGACCCGATGATGACGATATCTGCTGTCTGATCCAAGTCGGCGCCTCAATCTATGCGTTGTTCGGTCTCAGCATCGAACAGCACGATCTTGGCAGTTTCGACAGCGAGGGTCGCGGGCGTGCGGGCTGCGACGGCCCGGGGTGGCACGCGCGCCGTGACCTCGACGCCGCCTGCCTGGAACAGGGCAAGCGTGTCGGGTCCGGTGGGCTCGACAACGTCGATGTTTACAGACAACTTTTCCGCAGACTGCGCGCCGGCGACGCTGAAAAGTTCAGGACGGATCCCGACAAGGACACTGCGCCCGGCGTATTTGGCAGCCGCCTGCGATGAGACCGGAATTCCGGCGAGTTGAGTTGGCGCCGCTCCAGGGATGTCGATCACAGCCACCGCGCGACCTTCTTTCACCTCGAGCTTCGCCGGAATGATGTTCATCGATGGCGAGCCAACGAACTTGGCCACGTACACGTTTGCCGGCCGGTCGTAGACCGACTGCGGATCGTCGAGGTGCTGGACCACGCCGTCCTTCATCACGGCGACGCGCGTTGCGAGCGTCATGGCCTCGATCTGGTCGTGGGTGACGTATACGATGGTTGTTCCCAATCGTGCGTGGAGACGCTTGATCTCCGTGCGCATGTCGACGCGTAACTTGGCGTCCAGGTTGGAGAGAGGTTCGTCGAATAAGAACAGCTTGGGTTGCCGCACGATCGCGCGACCCATCGCTACACGCTGTCGCTGGCCACCGGACAGTTGCGACGGCTTCCTCTCCAAAAGATGTGTCATCTGGAGCAGGTCGGCCGCGGTCTTCACGGCTTTATCCCGCTCGGCCTGCGACACTCCGCGTATCTTCATGCCGAACTCGATGTTCTGGCGCACGGTCATCGTGGGGTACAGCGCGTAGGACTGGAACACCATCGCGATATCCCGGTCTTTCGGCGAGAGGTCGTTGACGACCTTGCCGGCGATACGGATTTCTCCGCCCGATATCTCTTCCAGGCCCGCGATCATGTTGAGCAGGGTGGACTTGCCGCAGCCCGAAGGGCCGAGCAGTACCAGGAAGTCACCGGTTCCGATGGAGATGCTGACCTCTTTCAGAACTTCGAGGTCACCATAAAGCTTGCGGGCACGATCGATTTCAAGAGTTGACATAGCATCAGCCTTTCACGGCGCCGGCGGTAAGGCCGCGCACGAAATATCGTCCAGCGACGACGTAGACAAAAAGGGTCGGCAGCGCGGCGATCATGGCGGCAGCCATGTCGACGTTGTATTCCTTGCGCCCCATCGAGACGTTGACGATGTTGTTGAGGGCTACGGTGATGGGGGCATTCTCACCGGCGGTGAATGAGGCACCAAACAGGTAGTCGTTCCAGATCTGGGTGAACTGCCAGATGCAGGACACGACGATGATCGGCAGGGCCGCCGGCAGCATGATCGATACGAAGATCCTGATGAAGCCGGCACCGTCGATCTTCGCCGCCCTGACAAGTTCATCGGGAATGCTGACGAAATAGTTGCGGAAGAAGAGTGTCGTGAACGCGATGCCGTAGACCGTGTGGACCAGAACGAGCCCCGGCAGAGACCCGGCGAGACCAAGGATTCCCAAAGTTTGCGCCATGGGAAGAATCACGGCTTGAAAAGGCAGGAAGCAACCGAACAACAGCAGCCCGAAAATCACGTTTGAGCCGGGAAACCGCCATTTGGTAATGACGTAGCCGTTGATCGCGCCGATGCCGGTCGACATGATCACGGCCGGGATCGTCAACAGCAGCGAGTTGATGAAATAGGGTTTCAGTCCTTTGCAGGCGGTCCCGTTGCAAGCCTCCGACCAGGCGGTGCGCCAGGCGTCGAAGGTGATTTGCTGCGGCAGACCGATAAAAGAGCCGGCATAGATCTCGTCCAGATGCTTCACCGAAGTGGTGATCATCACCCACAGCGGCATCAGGTAGAACGCGGCCATGAAGAACAGGCTGCCGTAGATGACGGCACGACCGATTCGATGCTGCCGACGGGAGGATGCGGCTTTAGTAGCCAAGAGCGCGGGATTGGTGGCCAAGGACGCGGTATTAGTGGCCATCGCGGGTCTCCTTCAGCTCTGAATAGAGATACGGAACGATGATCGCGGCGACGGTCATGAGCATCATCATCGCACTGGCTGCACCGACGCCCATCTGGTCACGCCGGAAGGTGGCGGAGTACATGAAGGTGGAAGGCATTTCGGTTGCGGAACCGGGGCCGGTGTTGGTTAGCGCCAGAATGAGATCGAAGCTCTTGATTGCGATATAGCTGAGCAGGACGATCACGCTCAGGAAGGCGGGGCGCAGCATCGGCACGACGATGGTCCGGTAGATCCGCGGCAGGCTTGCACCCTCGATCTGGGCGGCCTTGATGACCGAATTGTCGATGCCGCGCAGGCCCGCCAGAAAGATCGCCATGGCGAAGCCGGTCGATTGCCATACAGCGGCAATCACCACGCAATAGATCGCGAAGGTCGGCTGTGCGATCCAGTCAAACACGAAGCTGGTCCAGCCCAGATCATTGACCACTTTCTGCACGCCCAGAGCGGGGTTGAGAATCCACTTCCAGGCCGTGCCGGTGACGATGAAGGACAGCGCCATCGGATAGAGAAAAATCGCCCGCAATGTGCCTTCAACGCGGATCTTCTGATCGAGAAGGATTGCCATCAACAGTCCGAGACCGGTGGTCAGTGCCAGGAACAGCGTTGAAAAGACGAACAGGTTGAACACCGCCGTGTGCCAGCGCGGCGTCGACCACAGACGGACATACTGGTTCAGGCCGACGAAATCGTATTTCGGCACGATCATGGAAGACGAGAGCGAAATCCAACCCGTCCAGCAGATGAACAGGTAGACCGCAACCAGCACAACCAAGAGGCTGGGCGCCAACACCAGCCGTGGCAACCAATTCTCGATACGGTTCGACAAAGGGGTGGATCTGCTCATCGGCTTGCCCTCAGGTTGGGTCAATGGAGCTGCGAGGAAGCGCTGCCGGGACCTCATGGGAGGCATTGCCCCGGCAGCGAACGCACGCCTCAGCGTGCGTTGTTGATCCCGTCGACCAGGGATTTGACCGCGTCTTCCGCGCTCATATCGGTGACGAAAAACTTTCCGACGACGTCCTGGAACACGCCGGAGAACCGGGGCTCGACGGCAAAGCCGTCGGTGAGCGATCCGTAGATGGCGTTGTTCTTTATGGCAGCGACGCGGTCCGAAAAGCTGCGCTTGGCGCAGTCGTCAAAATCGTCCATCGCCACATCGAGACGAGCCGGGATCGAGCCCTTGATCAGATTGAACTTCTTCTGAACCTCGGGGTCCATGATCGCTTCGGCGACCGCGTCCTGCCCTTTTTCGATATCGGCATTTTTGATCTTGAAGCCGCCGAAAGTATCGAACACGAACTTGTAGTTCGGCGTTGCGGTCGGTGTCGGGAAGCAGAGGAAATCGACACCCGGCTTCATCCCCTTGGCAAGGAATTCGCCCTTCGCCCAGTCGCCCATGATCTGCATGCCTGCCTGGCCGTTGGCGACCAGATTGGTCGCAGCCGCCCAGTCACGGCCGGTGAAGCCGGCGTCATGCAATCCACGCACCTTGCCCAGCAGTTCAAACGTCTTGATCATCTCCGGGCTGGACAGCGCCGTTTCATCGAGATCGATAGCGGCTTTCTTGTAGAAATCCGGGCCGTTCACGTCGATGAGCATGGACTCGAACAGCTCTTCGATCTGCCAGCTCTCGTCGCTCATTGCGATCGGCGTAACGCCAATCGCCTTCAGCTTTTCGGCACTGGCAATAAGCTCGTCCCAGGTTGTGGGAATGGCGATTCCGGCCTTGTCGAAGACGGCCTTGTTCGCCCAAACCCAGTTCTGGCGATGCATGTTGATTGGGGTCGAGAAGAAGGTGTCATCCTGCTGCAGGAATTGCAGCATCACCGGCGGAAGGGCGGCTTTCCAGTTGTTCTTGGCATACAGGGCATTCAGCGAACGCAGCACGCCTTCCTTGGCCCAGCCCAGTCCTTCGAAGCCGAGGAACTGCATCACCGCAGGCGGATTGCCGGCGGCGACACGAGTGCGCAGTGCCTGCTGGGCGTTGGCACCGTTGGCGCCGCCGACCGCGCTATCCTGCCATTCGAAGCCCATGGTCTTGAGCTTGTCGGTAATCACCTTCAGGGCCCCGACCTCGCTGGCCGACGTCCAGACATGCAGGCCTTCGATTCTGGTCTGTGCCATTGCCTGACCCGCAATGGGCATTCCCAGCGCGGCGGCGAGCAGCATTCTCTTGAGTTTGGTCATCGTTATTCCCCTGTTGAGGTTTGAAATGCCCGGTCGCATTTTCGCTGTTATCGGGCGGGTTGGAGTCAGCTTGGATCAGCCGGCATGGCGTAGCCGACGTTCTTTCTGCCGTAGCGGCGGACCCGGATGTTGGCTTGTTCGGCATGCCCCGCGAACCCTTCCATCAGGCACAGACGCGAGCCGTACTCACCGATCAGGGCCGAGGCCTCGTCGGTCAGGATGCGCTGATAGGTGCAGGTCTTGAGGAACTTGCCGACCCAGAGTCCGCCGGTGTAGCGCGCGGCCTTGTTGGTGGGCAGCGTATGGTTGGTGCCGATGACCTTATCGCCAAACGACACATTCGTGCGGGCACCCAGAAACAGAGCGCCGTAGTTCTTCATCTTCTCAAGGAAGTAGTCCGGATCACGTGTCATGACCTGGACATGCTCCGAGGCGATGCGATCGGCCTCGGCCACCATCTCGTCGATCGTATCGCACAGGATGATCTCGCCGAAATCCTCCCAGGCTTTGGCCGCGACAGCCGCGGTCGGCAGGATTTTCAGCAGACGCTCGATTTCATCGAGCGTGTCGCGGGCAAGTTTCTCCGAGTTGGTGATCAGCAAAGCAGGCGAGTTGACGCCATGCTCCGCCTGGCCAAGCAGATCGGTGGCCACGATCTCGCCGTCGACACTGTCGTCGGCAATCACGAGCGTCTCGGTCGGACCGGCGAAGAGGTCGATGCCGACCTTGCCGAACAGCAGCCGTTTGGCTTCCGCGACGTAGGCATTGCCCGGGCCGGCGAGCATATCGACGGGAGCGATCGTCTCCGTGCCGTAGGCCATGGCGGCAATCGCCTGGACGCCACCGAGGCAGTAAATTTCGTCGGCACCGGCGAGCGCCTGGGCGGCGACAATCTTTTCGGCGATCTTGCCCTGAAACGGCGGGGCGCAAGTGATGACGCGCTCGCAGCCAGCCACTCGGGCGGTCAAGACGGTCATGTGGGCGGACGCAAGCAGCGGATATTTACCGCCCGGGACATAGCATCCGACATTCTGGATCGGTACGTTCTTGTGGCCCAAAACGACCCCAGGCAGCGTTTCGATCTCCAGATCAAGAAGGGTCGCGCGCTGGGCTTCGGCGAACCTGCGCACCTGATCCTGCGCGAAATCGAGATCCTCGCGTTCGCGCTTGGTCAACGCGTTGATGCATCCGTCGATCTCGGCCTTGGTCAGGCGATAGTCATCCCTGTCGAACTTGTCGAAGCGGACGGACAATTCGCGCACCGCCTTGTCGCCGCCCTTCTCCACCTGGGCCAGCAAGGCCTGAACCGTCGTGGTAACTGCCGGCTGACCATCGTCTGCGGTACTGCCTCGGGCGGATTTGACGGTGCGTATCATGGCAATAGCTCTTCGTTCGCGAGCGCGTGGGCGCCGCATCCTCAACGAGATGGGTGGCGAAGTTTGAGGGCGGGGACGGCCCGCCCTCACGTCGGTCCTGCTAGAGGTGCTGCTCGCGGGCGCGCATCTCGGCGTATCCGGCCTGTTCTTTTTCGTAGTAGGCCGGCGACGGAAAATCCCACCAGCCGGTCGCGAACGGGCCCGCCGCGTCGCGCGAGACGATGACTTCGACGAGAGCCGGCCCGCCGCAATCCAAAGCTGCCTTCAGGCTGCTTTCGAGATCTTCATCCTTCTCGACTTTCCAGGCCTCAAGCCCGAATGCGCGGGCGGAAGCCACGATATCGGCCGAGTAAGGCTGGCCATTGCCGGAGTGATGGGTAAATTCGGATGCGATGTGGCGACCCATGAACTTGCGCTGGCCACCGCGGATCGACATGTAGCCCGAGTTGTTCAACACCAGGAACACCACGTTGATGCCGTTCATCACGGCAGTGCCCATTTCGGGCAGCGACATCATGAAGTCGCCGTCGCCAACGATCGCCACGACCTGACGATCCGGGCATGCGAGCTTGGCGCCCAACGCCGCCGGCACCGCCCAGCCCATCGGCGAATAGGAGCCGGAGGTCAGATGAGTGCGCGGCTCGTAGACCGGGAAGCTTTGCTTCACCGAACCCTGGGTGTTGCCCGAACCGACAACCACGATGCCATTGCGGTCGAGTACCTTGCGCAAAGCGACCAGGGGGCGCTGCGACGTGAAGGGCGTTTCGCGGCTGTTTTCGCGCGGCGACACTAGAGCGATCCAGTCAGCCTTCGCTTTCTGGACGTCGGCCAGGAACTTCTCGCGTTTCGCCAAGGCCTTCTTTGCATCAGCCTCCGAGATCAACGCCAGGATTGCCTCCAACGCCACCTTTGCGTCGGAAACGATGCCCACCTCGGTCGGATAGGTTTTGCCAATCTCGCGCGGGTCAAGATCGATGTGGATCAGCTTGCCCGGGGGGATCGAGAACGAAACGCCCTTGGCGTAGGAAGAAGCCGACCAATCTGTGAAGCGGCAACCGACGGAGATCACGACGTCCGCGGACGCGGTGATCTTGTTGCCGCAGGTCGTGCCGGTCTGGCCGACCGCGCCGATGAAGAGCTCATGATCTTCCGAGATGGCGCCCTTGCCGTTCCAGGTGATTGAAACCGCCGCGCCGAGCTGCTCGGCCAAACGCGTCAATTCATTCGAAGCGTTGGCCGTGATGGCGCCGCCACCGGCGACGATGACCGGCCGTTCGGCAGTCAACAGAAGCTTTACCGCCGCCTCGATCGCGCTCGGATCCGGGTAAGCCACACCGATCGGCAGGCGCTTGTCCAGCGGATGAATGGTAACGTCCGCCGCCTCGACCTGCACGTCCATCGGTACCTCGACATGCACGGGGCCCGGACGGCCGGTGAGCATCTCGTTGAAGGCGCGATGCATGATGCTCGGCAGAACCTCGACAGATTGCGCCTGCCAGGCGCGTTTGGTCACCTGCTCGGTGATGCGCGCAAAGGCGTTGTCCTGCTGGCGCTCGATCTCCTGCATGGTGCCGTGGCCATGCATGTAGGTCTGTGGCGAGCCCGAGACATAGAACAATGACGTTGAGTCGCAGTAGGCTGTCGCAAGACCAATGATCGTATTGGTAGCGCCGGGTCCTACCGACGTCGAACATGCCATGGGCTTGCCGCTGGCGCGGAAATAGCCGTCCGCCATGTGAACGGCGCTCTGTTCATGCATGACCTGGATAAAGGGTAACTGCGAGCCGTCTTCTAGAAAAGCATCGAACAAGGCCCAGATGCCGTGTCCAGGTACGCCAGCCACATATTCGACGCCATATTCCTTGAGCGCTCTTGCGACGATCTGCCCACCGGTCAGTTTCATTGTTCGACCCTCTTATGTTTTTGGCTGACGAGGCGGTTGCGAGATATGCTCCTCGTCCATGCTCTTAGTAAGCAGCCAAGCATGGCCCTGCGACAAGTTCGCAGGGTAGGTTTATTCGAAGCAATGTGACGCGCTATCAGAGAAGAGTTGCGACAGTAGGGGTTAACCACTTCCAGAGGCCGGTGGGCGATATGTGCCGATACAGGCTCCAGCCAAGCGCAACATGCGTCACGATTCCTGGCGATTTTCGACGCGAGGTAACGCGATATGTGCTGCATATCGCGCAAGAATTCGCACCGCCGCGCAATTCCGTCTCAACAGGGCGTATGGCTTGCTTGCTGGCAATGTCAACCACTTACGACGGTCGAACCCATGTCGAAGCGCAACCAGATTGTCCTGCATGCCCTTGTCGCGCGATACGGCACGCTAGCACTTGATCTCGATATCGCGCACCAGATCGGTTTCGACGGGCTGGAAGCATCCGGTGCCAAGATTCGCGCTTTCCTGGACGCTGGTTTCAGTCCCCAGGAGTTGCGGCGCCTTGTCGGTGACACCTTCATTCCAGGCATTGGTTTTCTTCTCGACGTGGAACGCTACGGCGACGCCCGAAAGGACCTGCTAAAAGACGCGGAAGCGTTGACTGACCTTGCCGCGGCGGTTGGAGCAAGGGGCATTCAGGTCATTACGGGTCCAATCAGTCTCGAGGCGCTGGATCCCACCAGCGTTACGCGGCGACCTGATCTCTACCGAGGCGTTGTTGGCCTGCCGATAGAGGAGCAGATCGACATTACGGCGTCTGGATTGGCCGCGGTCGCCGACATTGCCGCCCAGCGCAATCTGGTCATCTACCACGAAGCGCTGTCCTGGACGCCGCTCAACACCCTCGACAGGCAGCTTCGCACCATCAGGAAAGCAGCGCGCGACAACATACGTCTCGTCGTCGACTTCTGGCACTGTTACACCTCAGGCGACGGTCCCGAACAAATCTCGCGATTGGACAAGGATCTGATTTACGGCGTGCACATCTGCGACTCTCTCCCGTTTGCGGGTGGAGTCCCCAACGAGCCCGTACTGCGCGACGTGGAAACAGGCAAAGGCGCCCTAGATCTCAGAGAGTGGGTGACTGCCGTGAAGTCCACCGGCTACGATGGCTGGTGGAGCTGCGAGCTGTTCTGCAACAAGCAGCATCAGATGAACAGCTATGAGGTCGCACGCGATCTCAAAACTCTCATGCAGGATCTTGTCGGAGGTCCTTAATCGTGGAGGCTTCGATGTGGACCGCCCTATGCGCGGTGGATCACCGTGCCCTGCTTGCTAAACAATTCGAGGGTCTCCGCAGTTAGCTGGCGCCCAACCACCAAATGGTCGATCTCTCCAGGTCCCGAAACCTGAAAGGGCGCAACCCTCGACATCCTGTCGACGGTAGCAAAAACCACCCGAGCGGCACTTCGCCTGCACATGACGCGTTTGATTTCAGCCTCGGCAAGGTCGAACGCGGTCAAGCCGACGGAAGCATCTATGGCACAATCGGCGGCAATGAAGAGATCGGCATGGAACTGCTCCAACTGCGAGAGGCAGACGGGTCCGAAAGAGCATCCTCTGTCCTGGTCGTATAGGCCGCCCAACAGAACCACGCGCGCTTGACGATGCCCTGCCAATGCCGTCGCGACAGACGGAGCGTTCGTCACAACCGTCAAGGTCATGTCACGGGGCAAAGCGCCAGCGCAGGCGACGTTTAGGGCTGCTTGATCCATCAGGATCACTGCGCCCGGTCGCACGAGCCTAGTTGCGGCAGCAGTCAGCACCGCGAGATCGGTGGCGGAAATTTTCAACCGCTCGCCTCCGGTGCCGGCCGCCGATGCCTTGGCGAGCGCTCCGCCGTAGACCCTGCGGCAAATCCCGGCTTTGGCAAGGTCGCGAAGATCGCGGCGTACGGTGTCTTCCGACACGCGGAACTCAAGCGCTAGCGCATTGGCCAGGACCTTGCCTTGCTCGGCCAATCTATCGCGTATGATCGCCTGACGCTCTTCCGAAAGCATCATCCAGACCTCCCAGGCAGATCATGGGCAGCTTCCAATTTCGTCTTCATCGCTAGAGGATATAACTCCCTACCGTCCCAAGCCACAATGTCATCATGAACCGGCGCTGCCTGTCGAGCCAAGGGCGCTGCTCATCGATCATGTGGTCGACAAGTCTCACTACCTGCCGCTCACCGACGCAATTTCGCACAGTCATCATTCCTGACGCATTTGGACGTCCATCTCCGACGCGGGAAAAGGGGGAACGGGTCGCGGAACATCGTATCCACCATACCAACCCGTGCTGTCCGACCGCTTACGGGGCGCGGATACCATCGCGGCTGAGCGGCGCTCAAATGGGAGTCTGGACTCGATGCACGATGGACAGCGATCTAGGCGCATCGCGTCACTGTGCGTCACAGATTGGAACCGTGCGAACTTGTCGCTTGATCTAGCGAGTGGAAGGGTACCCTGGGACTTTTCCTCGGCGCCGCCGCTGTCGAATTGGAAGAGTACAACATCCGTCTCCGACCGGTCCAGACAGTGGCCGAAATGCGCAATGGGTACCTATGAGCCTTCTAACGAATGACATCCCCCGCAAACGTCGTCTTCGCACCGGAATGGTCGGAGGCGGTCGTGGTTCATTCTTCGCAAGCCGCCATCGAACTGCCATGCGGCTTACCAATCGTTTCGAACTTGTAGCTGGCGCTTTCTCGTCCGACCCGCAGACATGCGTTGAAGCGGGCGAGGCGCTTGGGGTGGCTGCGGGCCGCAACTACCTCAGCTTCCATGACATGGCGGCCTCGGAGGCAGCACGCGACGATGCGATCGAAGTCGCGATCATCGTCACGCCCAATCATCTGCATTTCGAACCGTGCAAGGCGTTTCTCGAAGCGGGTATCCCCGTCATTTGCGAGAAGCCGCTGGTCCACTCGTCGGAGCAGGCGCGCGAGCTTCAGCGGATAGCGGCGGCCAATGACACGTTCTTTGCCGTGACATACACCTATACAGGCTATCCCATGGTCCGAGACGCGCGCGCTCGTATTCGCGCGGGCGAGATCGGGCAGGTTCGCTTCATGCACGTTGAGTATCTGCTCGAATGGCTGGTCAACGACCCCTCGAAACTGGGCAAGGGCGGGATATGGCGCGGCGACCCGGCAAAGGCGGGACCGACGGGCGCGCTGGGGGATATCGGCACGCACGCTTTCAATATCCTCGAGTTTGTGTCCGGGCTCCGATGCACAGCACTCAGCGCCAACCTGATGCGAACCGTCGATTCCTTTGGGTTGGACGACACTGACTTGATCCAGCTGGAATTCGAGGGCAACGCCAACGGCGTCTTGTGGTCCTCCTTTGCCGCTCCTGGCCATCGCAACGGCCTGCGCTTCAAGATCGTCGGCTCCAAGGCCACCATGGAATGGCGGCAGGAGGCGCCGGAAACGCTTAGCGTCTTCCGTCTTGGCCAATGCGACCTCACCTATCGTCGCGGAAACGGCGACCTGTCGGCCGACGCGAAACTGGCGACCAGCCTGCCGGCCGGCTCTCCCGAAGGCTACCTCGAAGCGCTCGCTGTCTTGTACAGCGACTATGCGACGGCGCTTGAGGCAGGCCGAAACTGGCGAGGGGCGCTGCAGGTGCCGGTTCCCGATATCTACGAAGGGCTAAGGGGCGTTCTGCTTTCCGAGATCAGCGTCACGTCTTCAGCGTCGAAATCCTGGGTTCCATTCCCAAGTTCGTAAAGCAGACAAACGTCAATGATTGGACCCTGGCCGGCACGCTGACCGCAAATGCCACACCCATCTCCGCCTCATTCCTCCCGGGCTGCACGGTCTTTGCATCGAACCACTTCGCTTTCAGAGCCAAGACAAATCAGGACTGAACAAAATGGATGACCTATCCCGCGACGCTTACGCAGTACTCCTGCCCGCCTATGACAAGGTCGAGTTCACCAAAGCGTCGACGTCTTTCTTCAATGCCGGCGGCGTCGCTTCCCTTCTCGGATCGACGCGCGAGGAATATGTGGCACGTCGCATGTCGCCAGTTAGGCAGCAATCGGAAACGCAGCAGCTTCTCCTGGATTACCACGATCGCGCGCGGGCGCTTGCCGGCGACGTGCTGATCGCAATCGATTACGAACTGGGAGGGGTACACCGCCTCCACACCCTCGGACCCCAACTTCCTCATCCGCGCGAAGTTCTGGAGATGAAGGAGACCGAGATCGAGCACTTTGGTGTTGAGGCCGCTCGCGCCGCCAAATCCTGCGGCATCAACTTCTTCCTGGCCCCCGTCGTAGACCTGGTAACCGGAAGCAATCCCTGGCTGCTTGACCGCACCTTTTCCGTGGATAGCGACATAGTCAGTCGCGCCGCGTCGGCATTCATTGAGGCGTACAGAGCCAGGGGGTGGCGGCAACAGCAAAGCACTTTCCCGGCCATCCCCATGTGCCTGAAGACCCGCACGACAGCGCGACTGTGTCGGTCACTGCCTCGCTGGACGAGCTCAAACCCAATCTGAAATGCTTCGACGCGGCCATTGCGGCGGGTGTGCGCGCCATCATGACCGGGCCCATACCGGTCGATGCAATCGATCCGACCGAGCCTTCGTCGACTTCCGCAAAGGTGGTCGCGATGCTTCGCGGTGCCCACAGGTTCCGTGGCCTGATTGTTTCGGACGATCTCGATCTGCCTGGAACGTTGCGCGGCCGCACGGTTCCGGAAGCCGCGATGGCGTCGCTCAAAGCCGGCGTCGACCTTCTTCTGTTGGCGGGCGGGCCCCAGGTCGATGAGGTGGCAAACACTATCATCGCCAGTGTCCGCGCCGGCAAACTCGAACGAGGTGTCGTTGCCCGTGCGGCGAGCGCGGTGCGTCTGCTGGCTGGGGATTCTGCTCTGTCCTTGCAGGCGGCCTGAGGACCGACCGGTCGCGCAAACCTGCGCTGGATGAAATTGCCCGGTGCTTGTTCTAGACAGACAAGAGGGCGCACCTCAAAATTGAAACTCGATCCAGCGTTTGACCCAAGGCGGCAGCCGCATTCGACTAGTTGGAGATGGAACCCATGTCAAAGCTCCCGGACTCGTCCTTCCTGCACCATCTGGCTGATTTGGCGGACGCCGAGACCCTGCCCCGCTATCTGGTCGACCTCGCCGTAGAGACAAAGGTGAAGGCTGGATACAGGTTCGATCCGGTGACCGAGGCAGATCGCGAGGCCGAAATCGCGTTGCGTGCCGCCATAGTGAAAGAGTTCCCGGACCACGCGGTACTCGGCGAGGAATTCGGCGAGACGGGCGGCGGCAGCGACTGGCGATGGGTCCTCGATCCCGTTGACGGAACGCGACCTTTCATCTGCGGCATTCCGGTCTGGGGGACGCTCATCGGTCTAACCAATCGCGGCCACGCCGAGATGGGGATGCTCAGCCAGCCCTATATCGGCGAACGGTTTTGGGCCGACGCAACGGGCGCATGGCGCCAGCGCGCCGGCGAGCGAAAAGCACTCAAGACGCGCAACATCGACAATCTCTCCGACGCCATTCTCCACACCAACTCGCCCGAACATTTTCATGGCGATCTGAAGGCTGGATTCGAACGGCTGAACAGCGCGGTGAAGATGACCCGGTATGGCGGGGAATGCTACGCTTTTGCAATGCTGGCCGCGGGTCGGATCGATCTATCGCTTGAGCCGTCCCTGCAGCCCTACGACATCGTAGCCCTGATACCGATTATTGAAAAGGCAGGCGGTGTCGTCACCCGTATCGACGGTGGCCGCGCCGAAGAGGGAGGGCCGGTCCTGGCCTCAGCAACGCCTGCGCTGCATCGGTTGGCGTTGAATGAGCTTGTCGGCACGGCATAGGCCGGCTTCGCGGTAGCGTTGGACTACAGCCTCGTGCCGTGAAGGCTCCGAGACTACATCTGGATCATGTCGGACCCGTCACCGAGGTACTGCAGCACTTCCCTGGGGATGCTCGGGTCGCCCCTGTCGATCACTGTAAGCTCCTTGAGGTGACGGCGCTGGAGCAGGCCTGGTCCTTTGTAGTGCAAAGCGACCTTCGTTGAGTAGGGTTGGCGAAAGGCATTGGCCGCGATGCCGCTAGCAATGCCGAACATGAAGCGCTTGGCGTTTCGTTTCACCTGGGCGTAGACGCCGAAGGTGAGCTCATTGCTCTGAATGCCTTCGAAATCGGCTGTGAATAGCCTGTCCGCCACCGGAAAACTAAAACCATAGTACTTAAAGACATATTCGGTTTTTCCCGGCTTGTCGAAGCTCGGAAACCGTTCAATATAGTAATGCTGCAGAAACTTATCCGATCTGTACAAGCAGAATGCCGATTTCAGGATGAAGCCTTTGTAGATCGAAGAAAACTGATACCGGTCATAAACACCCAGGATCTCGGAATCCTGAACGGTGCTGTCAAAAACAATGTTGGAGAGGAAATTCACAAACTCAGGCAAATGCCGGGCAGTCGACATTGCATGAAAAAAATTGCCGTCGATCAGCGTCCGAAATTCCTCCGGGTTGGAGAAAAGGATCGGGACGCTCAGCCCGAAGAAGTTCGCGATCGTGCGCAGGTTGGCGCTCGACGGTACGTGGGCGCCGGACAAATATTTGTTAAATTGTTGCCGGTTGACGTTTAATTTGCGACAAACGGCAGCCACAGACCCGTGACGGTCGCAGAGGGTTCTCAAATTCGCCGCCAGCGCGGCATTATCCCCTGCGAGGTGGTTCAATCTGGCGGCCTTCCCGGTGACGCGACTAGACGCTCTGTGTACGCCACATTAATGCAGAACTCAATCAGATGCGAAGTTGGCTCCGCGACGCGAATTCGCCCATACTTGGACCGAATAAGGAGCGCCCGGCATGGCAACTCACGGCAAGACGGGGTGGTCGGTTATGGGCACCGGCACCATCGCCTCGGAGCAGATGGTCGCCGGCATCAGGGCGCAAGGGCATACTCCCCTGTGGGTGGTCAGTCGGCGCAAACTGGACGCCGCGCATTTCGCCCAGGACCTGGATATCCCACAGTGGACAACCAACTTGTCGAATGCACTCGGCGACCCTGACGTCGAGTTCATCTATGTCAGCGCGCGGATAGGGCGCCGAGGGCACTATATCGCTGCCGCGGCGCAGGCCAGGAAGAACGTCCTTTGCGACGGTCCCATCTCTGAAAACAGCAAGACGGCGGCCGCTTTGGTGCGAATGTGCGATACGGCCGGGATCGTGCTTGCCGTACATCACCCGTTCCGGGCTTCGGCGATCCACCAGACCATGCGCAGGCTGATCGTCGACGGCGAAATCGGCAAGGTTCAATCGACCCTTATAACACGCGAGGGACCATACAAGCCGACAGCCAAGCGCAGGATGGACGATCTCGAAAGCGACAGCGACATCTATCTCGACATGTCCGTCGACGACATCGACCTGGCTAGATTCCTCACGGGCGCGGAGCCTCAGGAAGTTTCCGCCCTCGGTGCGAATGAAGGCAATGGTCCTAACCAGATTTCCTATGCTTTCAAGCTCGACGATGGCAGCATATTCCAAACGTTCGAGAGTTTCGCGATCATGGACATGGAAAGCACGGTGGTGGTCGCCGGCGATCGCGGCACACTGATCGCCCATGGCACGCTGAACGGGAAGGCTTCGGGTACGCTCATGCGACGCCATGGCGCCAAGAATGAGCTCGTTCCGGTTCGCGACGGAGACTCCCATGTCGCGACCGTCGAGGATTTTGTCAGCGCCGGGGAGCGAAAAATGTCCTGGCTGGCGCGAGGCTCGGATAATGTCGCGGCCCTGCGGGCCGCCGAGGCGGTGGCCACGGCTGCGACAAAGCGCCGAACAATCGCAATTCGGCCGTAGCCGCGCGCGGCTGTCGAAGTGACCGACAGGCACGGTGATGCCGCCTATCACTCGCTCCGGGGGTCAGGCGGACATCTTCCCCTCATACCCCATGGCGCGCGATATCTGATCGGCGATTTCGGCAATGCGCCTGCCTGTCGAGGGGAGATTCTCGTCGGTGACGCGCGCGATCGGCCCGCTGATGCTGATCGCGCCGAGCGGACGTCCGGTTTCGTCGTAAACAGGCGCCCCGATACAGCGACCACCTATCGCCGACTCTTCGTTGTCGACCGCATAGCCCCGCTCCCGAATGAGCGGAAATTCGCCACGCAGCTGGTCCTGGGTGACCAGGGTATTCTGGGTGTAGCGGGGCAACCCCGATGCCTTGATGAGCCTGTTGACTTCATGCGCATCCAGCCAGGCGAGGATAGACTTTCCCAAGGAGCTGGCGTGCCATGGATTCGTCACGCCGACGGATGCCCCCTGACGCAAGGTTTGCATAGCCTCGATACAGTCCACGACAATGAGTTCATCGCGCAGCCAAAGAGCGAAGCTGACCGTCTCGTTGAACTGCTCGTGCAACGTTTCGAGATAGGGACGGGCTACGGTTCGTACATCCCTTCGATGGAGGGATTTCTGCCCCAGAATGTAGAGCCCGATGCCCAGGACATAGCGGTTGCCATTTACCTTGGCGATAAGGCCATGACCGACAAGACTGGAGACATAGCGCGACGTGGTTGGCTGGCCCAGCCCGACCTCGCGCGCAATCATCGACAGCGACATCGGCTGGTCCGCCCGTTCGAGAACGCGCAGAACGGCAACCGCCCGATCGACGGCGTCGAAACGGGCACTTTTCTGCTCATCGGTGGAAAGGTCGGTGGGCAAGATCGCTCCGGCGAATCTCCATGACAATCGCCCTCTTGGTGCTCCAAGAAGCGCTTGCCGTCAATTAAGGCGAGGCGCGGCGTCCAACAACATCCTTGTATAGCGATCCTGCGGCGAATGGAGCACTTCGTTCGTTCGCCCGGCCTCCACGATGTTCCCGTCCTTCATGATTATGATGGACTGTGCAATTTCCGAGACCAGCGGCAGGTTGTGCGTGATGAACAACATCGCAAGGCCGTCCTTCTTCAGGTCGAGCAGAAGCTCGACGACCGCTGCCTGAACAGACACGTCGAGAGCCGACGTAATCTCATCACAAACCAGGAGCTTCGGTTTCAACGCCAGCGCACGAGCCACCGCGACGCGCTGACGCTCGCCTCCCGACAGGTCGGCGGGATAGAGGTCGATTACTCTTTGCGGCAGTCGAACGCGGTCGAGCAGCGACCGGACCTCCGCACCAACCCTCGTCTTGTCTGTCATCCCGGTCAGGCGAACGGCGCGGGCAATGCTTTGAGCAATCGATTCCTTGGGGTTGAGTGAGCGGTCAGGGTTCTGAAACACGATCTGCATGGCACTCAGATCAGCTTTGGAGCGGCTCGACACGGCGAAGGGTATCGAATGGCCTTCAAACAACAAGCTGCCCGTGGCATTGCCATGCAAACCCGTCACGCAGCGGCCTGTCGTGGTCTTGCCGCTGCCGCTGCCGCCGACCAGCCCCACGCATTCGCCTTTGCCGACCGAGAATGAGATGCCGTGGACAACTTCGACGTGGCCATGCGACGCGCGCAGGTTCTTCACCTCGAGGACGTTCCGGAATGCAAGGGAGTTGACGGTCGTGTCATCCGCCGCAGGACCCGGGCTATCGGTCACCAGTCGCGGTATGGCGTCGAGCAGCATGCGCGTATAGTCGTCGCGCGGCTCCGCGAAAACCTGCTTGCGGCCACCTTGCTCAACAATCCTGCCGGACAGCATGACGGCCACCCGATCGGCCACGACGTTCACGACCGCAAGGTCGTGAGTTACATACACCACGCTGGCGTTGCTGGACTTCACCAGCCTGGCAATCAGTTCAAGGATCGTCTGCTGGGTAGAGACGTCAAGGCCCGTCGTTGGCTCATCCATCACGATCACTTGCGGTGACGTCATAAAGGCCATGGCAATGGCGATGCGTTGAAGTTGTCCGCCGCTCAACTCGAAGGGATAGCGCTTCAAAAACCGTTCATCATCGGGGAGGTCGACGTTGCGCAGAGCTTCGGCCAGCAACGGCTTCACGCCAGGCCCCGAATGGCCATGCGCGGTGAGAAGCTCGGCCATCTGCTTGCCGATGGACATTCGCGGACTGAAGCTGGTGGTCGGATTCTGTGGAACCAGCGAGACCTTACCGCCTTGAAAGGCACGCCTCTCGCGCCCTGAAAGCGAGAGGATGTCGGTGCCGCCAATCATGATCTTGCCCGACGAAATGCGCATTCCCGGTCGCGCAAAGCCAAGCAAGCTAAGCGCGACAGAGGTCTTTCCAGATCCCGACTCGCCGATGATGGCCAGAACCTCGCCGCGCTTGACGGCAATGGATACGTCGCTGACGATCTCGCGGCCGTTAAGATCGTGCATGAAAAGCGATTGCACGACGAGCGGAATTGCTTCGGCCATTTCAAATCTCTTTCGAGCGACCGACCGAGCGCGCAAAGCTGTCGGTCAGAACGTTTACGGCAACGGAGAAGACGGCAATCGCAAGCGCCGGCGCGATGGCGATCCATGGCGAGATGGTGATGCCGATCCGGTTTTCGCTGATCATCAGGCCCCAGTCGGCGGCCGGCGGCGGCAGGCCCAGACCCAGATAGCTGAGGGAGGCGTAAAGAATGATCGATCCGCAAAGCCGCACACCGAAGTCGGCGAGAACCGGCGTCAGCACGTTGGGAAGGATGTCGAGAAAACAAATCGCCGTCCAACTTTCTCCGCGGGCGAAGGCAGCCTCCACATATTCGTTCTTGGAGATATCCATCGTAATCAAACGCACGATGCGGAAGATGCGGGGAGAATGCAGGATCACGATGCCGACTATGACGGTTGGGAGGCTCGGCCCGGTCGAGGCGAGAAGCACCAAGAGGAAGATGGCCGGCGGCAAGGCATAGATGACATCGGAGATTGCGATCAGCAGGACATCGAGAGGCCCCCGCCGCAGCCCGGAATAGATGCCCAACGGCACGGCCACTATATAGGCCGCGACGGTCGCGCACAGTGCGACAACGAGCACCGTCCTGCCGCCGTAGAGGAAACGGCTGAAAGTGTCGCGGCCGAGGAAATCGGTTCCGAGCCAATGCTCGTGCGTTATGGGCGCGAACGGAGCGCCGACGATTTCATCAAAGGCGTATGGGCTGAAATAGGGTCCAAGCGTTGCAAGGGCGACGATGACCAGGACCAGGACCAGGGCGATGCGGGCGGCGGGCTTGGCCAGCGTAAGGCGCAGGACAGAGGTGGACATGGACCGATCTCCCTGGCTCAGTTCTTCCCGCGCGCTACGCGCAGTCTTGGGTTGAGGAAAAGGATCAGCGCTTCCGACACCAGGTTGATGAGCACGTAGGTAGCCGTGATGATCAGCGTGATGGCGAGCACTGTCGGCATGTCCCGGTTGATGACCGCGTCAGAAAGCGCGCTGCCGATTCCGGGCAGTTGAAAGACGGATTCTGTGACCACGACCCCACCCGCCAACCAGGCCGCATTCAACGCGATCGTCTGAATGGTCGGCGTGATGGTGTTTGGAAGGACATGCCATATCAATACCCGCGCCGGACTTATCCCTCTTAGCCGCACCATGTAGATGTACTCGGCGCTTAGCACTTCGAGGGCCACTGCCCGAACCATGCGCACGACCTGTGCGAGCGTCGTGCCGAGCAGCGTCAGCACCGGCAAGATGAAGAGGCTGGATTGGGATGAAAGGGGCAGGCTGTCGTTGATCAGCGAGACCGGCGGCAACCAGCGCAAATAGACTGCGAAAAGCACGATCAGCACGGTGCCAATGACGAACTCGGGCAAGGCAACCGTGACGATGGTCGGGACAGATATCAGGTGATCCGCCAACCTGTCTTTGTAGATCGCAGCGACAATGCCAAGTACGAACGAGAGCGGTATCAGCAAGAGCAGCGAGGTGACCGTCAGCACCATGGTGTTGACGGCCCTAGGCCCGATCGCTTCCCACACCGGCCGGCCTGAGGGGATTGATCGTCCGAAGTCGCCAGTGAGGGCGCCTTCGATCCAGCTGAAATACTGCACGACCGCAGGCCGATCCATGCCGAACTCGCGCCTGAGCGCCTCGACTGCGGAGGGGTCGGCCTTGGCGCCGAGAGCCGCACGGGCCGGATCTCCCGGCAGATATTGGGTCGCGGTGAAGACAACGACCGAGACGGCAAATAGCGTGACGAAAGCCAGGGCTATTCTTGTCAGCAAAAGCTGCAGCAACGGCTTGTTCAAGGGCTATCACTCTTCATAGGAGAGGAAGCCGCCGTGGCCTGATTGGCGACACGGCGGCCTTGCTGCTTACGCGAGATAGACACCTTCGAATTGATAGTAGCCGAGGTTTCTCTGGGTCGAGGGAACGATGTTCTTGACCTTGGCGCTGGAGGCGTCGAGGAGATCGCGGAAGCCCCAGATGATATAGGCTCCTTCGTTCCAGAGCACCTTCTGCGCCTCCACGTAATATTCGCGGCGTTTGGGGGCATCGAATGTGGCCCTTGCCTTGTTTACCCATTTGTCGAACGCGTCGCTGGTCCAATCCGGTTCGTTCCAGTAGGCGCCCCGCGCGTAGCCTTGGCCGAATTGGGATTCGAGGGTGTGCTGCCCCCAGTCCGAACTTCCCATCTGGGTCTTTTTGAAGTTCGGGCCGGAATAGTAGCTGTCTGGCGGGACGACCATGAGCTCGATGTTCACGCCAATTTTCTTCGCCTGGTTGGCGATGAGCGTGGCCGACGCCTGCATGCCTGGAGCGGCGTCGGAAGTGTAGAGGGTGATTGCCTGGCTGTTGTCGTAGCCCGCCTGCTTGAGCAGCGATTTGGCCTGATCCGGATCGTACGCACGCTGCGGGAGTTCGGCTGCATAGTCCGGGTCGGTGATGCAATGCAGATCGTTGCCGATCCTGCCATAGCCGGACAGCGCATTGTCGAGCAATTGCTGGCGATCGACCATCAGCCTGAACGCCTGCCGGACCTTCACGTCGGTAAATGGTTTCAGGTTTGTCATCATGAATTGATCGGTCGTGGCGCCGCTCTTGGAACGCAGGAGCACAAGCGCGGGGTTCGCTTCGATGAGCCGCGCGAGGCTTCCGTCGAGCTGTGCCACAGCGTCGACCTGGCCGGCCACAAGCGCATTCATGCGGGCGGTGGGGTCGTTTATCGCGATGAACTCGACCCCATCCAGATAGGGCTGACCTGCCGTGCGATAATTATCGCTGCGTGCCAGTGTCACCCGCTGGCCGCGCGACCACGACACGAACTTGAAGGGTCCGGTGCCGATCGGCTTTTCGAAGTCGGTCGTGCCGTCCTTGATGAGGAACATCACCTTGCTGCCCAACACCTGCGGCAACAGGGCATAAGGCTGCTTCAGTTCGATTTCGACGGTGCTTGCATCCAATGCGCGCACGCCTTTCGAATCCAGGAGCGGTGCCAGGTTGGGGTATGCATCGGCTTTGTTGTCGGGATTGAGGATGTACTGGATGGTGTAGGCGACGTCCTTGGCGGTGAAGGGCGCGCCGTCGTGCCATACGACACCATTCTTGAGCTTGATCTTCCAGATGTTGCCTTCACTGTTGTGGGTGAAGTCATCGGCCAGCTTGTTGTAGAGATTGCCATCCTTGTCGAAGTCGGTGAGCCGATCGAAGATCGACTGGGCGACGGCGAAATCCATATCGCCGGTCGAGATGAAAGGGTTGAGCGACGACTTCGCGCCGGCCGCTCCAAGGCCGACCCGCAGCGTCCCTCCCCGTTTCGGTTCGTCGGCAAGGGCCGGGCGAAGCCCGACCCCCGCCAGCACCATGCCCGTGCCCATCAACAAGCCTGTTTTCAATAGATCCCGGCGCCCGATAAGCGTCGGATCGGCGTAAGGGCGATTGATGTCCTTGCTCATTTCCACATTCCCTCTGTTTTGATTGTTTTGTTTGCCTGTTTAATCGACCAACGGACGGGCAGCTGCAGACGATCCCGGCTCAGGCAAGCAGCCCGGCATGCTTGAGAGCCTTGAGGATGTTGTCCTGATCCTCCTTCGCCAGGTTGCCATTCGGCAGGCGCGGTTCACCAACCTTGCGGCCCTGGGCATTGATCGCGAACTTGATGCGGGCGGGAAAATTGACGCCCTTGGTCATTTCGCGGGCGAGCGGCGCGATCTTGTCCGTAAGCCTGCGGCCGAGCGCATAGTCGCCCGCCGCATGCGCGTCATGGATTTCCAGATATTGCTTCGGGATCACGCTGTTGATGCCGGAAATCGATGCCTTTGCCCCAAACAGGAAGCTAGCAATGTTCACGCTGTCGGCACCCGCGGCGATGACAACACGGTCTCCGACGGTCTGGACCAGCTCCGTCACGGGCTCCAGCGCCACTTCCTTCAGGCAGATGACCTCAGGCAGCTCGGCAATGCGCTGCATGACGGCCGGCGGGTTGAAGAAATGATTGTAGTAGATGATGGGAAGCGAGGTCGCCGTCCCGACATCCTGGATGAACTTATCCAGCCCCTCCCCGGACGGGGTATTGTAGATGGGCGGTCCAAGCATGAGGGCGCAGGCGCCGTTCTGCTTGGCGATTTGACCACGTTTTATAGCGTCGCGTGTGGTGGTCGTGATTATCCCGGCAATGACGCGCAGCTTGCTGCTGGTTGTTGCGGTCTCCACCAGGATGCCGAGTTCTTCGGCGGAGAGTTCATCACCTGAACCGGTGCTGCCGCCGACCACGGCGAGGCTGATGCCCGCGCTCTCCATGAACTTCAGTTCGCCCTTGAACAGGTCAAGGTCCAGATCACCGTCGGGTTTGAAGGTCGAAACGAGCGGCGGGATGATCCCCTTGATCTCGTCCTTTTGAAGCACAGTCGTCATTGCCAATCCTTATTTCACTCAGTGAAAGTCACTATTACTGAATGAACATCCCGTGAAGCGCTCCCCTTGTCAAGAGCGTTTCGTGCAACGGGCTCGAACGACATTTCCGCAGCCGGGTTTTTGAAACCTCGGATGGTCGTGCATCAAGGTTGATCGCCGGTCTTCTGTTCAATGGAAGGCGAGGAAACGCGAATGATTCCGGCCTTCTGTTGGCTTGGAACCGCTTTGCGGGCTCTAGATCAGAATGCCAAACTGGAAGCAGGCGAGGCAAATGAGATGGCGTCAATATCCGGGCCATCGCCCGTGATGCGGCCGACGCAATGCAGTTCGCGCCAGGACGTGGACAAAGCCGCGCGCCCGTATTTGCTCCCGCAGGAAGTCGCGGCGCCGAATGTGCCGGCCCGCTCTCCTGGTATCAACCAGCCGACAAAGCGACCGCCGCCGCAATGGGCACTTTTCCAGGACCTACGGAAGTAGGAACCGGGCCGTTGCGGATTACGGCCCGGCGTCGTCAATGAGTGCCGGCTCGACTATTGTCCGTTGCGCAGATCATCGATCTTGCCAACGGAAAGTTTGATGTCCGAGAAGACAGCGGTCGTCCCCTCGCCCGTGGGCGATTGAACCCCCATGCCGATACGGATGGGTCGCTTTGCAATGCCAGGCAGCGTGAACCAGCGCAGGAAGTTCCAATATTTGCCGTCGGTCGAAAAATGGAGGGCGATTGCTTCCCCATCGCTGTAGACCCGCAGCCACGCATGGTCGCCGGGAAAGGCCGGGCCGTCAGAATCGTCTGATGTAGTCCGCGTGACCACGCTGACGATGGTCGGCTTGCGCGCGGCTGAGAACTCGAAAGCGATCTTCGCCCAGTTGTCACCATCGCATTCGATGAAGAGAGCGCCACCGTCAAAGGCGAACGCGAATTCGACGGAGACCTTTGCGGACAATGCAAAATGCTTGTCTTCGACCTCCCCCACCAGTCGCGTGACATTTGCCATCCGGCTGTTGCCGCTTGGAGCGAAGAACCAATCCGTTTTTCCATTGACGCGAAGCCGCACCACATCGTCCTGGATCGTCGCCGTGCCGTTGTCGGTGCCTTCAACGAGCAAGCTGTCGAGTTTCATTAGTGCTTCCTTTCACTTTGCGAGATTGCGCCGAGTGGAGCGCCGTTTTGATCATGTCCTGCTCTCAAAGGCCGACAGCCGGCGACCAGAGCCGGGCGCGATCCAAAGCCCCGTCGTCCCGCTCTCATGCAGGTTCGTCCACCTTTGTATGGCCGACGAAAACAGGGCTGGTGGTCGCGACGGCGCTAGACGAGAAAGGCTCGTGGGAGACCATGGCGTGACTACTGTTATGGATGGAGTTCTATAGCCAGCCAGACCGAGTCAGTGTCCGCGTAATAGCGATGCCAGGGGTAGGTCCACTGGTTTTTGCCTGTAATCCGGCAAAACGGGTCATGCGAATAACCGACAGGCATCACCACGTCTTCGTAAATCGTGGTTTCGTCGCGCAGTCGAAATTTCTGCATACGACCACTGCCATGGATTTGCGTATGCGTTTCCAGGAACGGGTGCTCGTTGTGGATGAAGCAGTCCGTGTCTCCAGGCGACCACCACAGGTTCAGCTTGAGCGTGAACGTCTGCGGCGATCCTGGCGCGGCACGCTCATTGGTGAAGACCAGCGGGTCGGTCGACACCGTGCCGATCTCGTCCTGCGACGAAATGAAAAGCGGCGTATCGCGCGGAAAGCTTTTGATGCGATTGCCCAGCCAATCCCAACCGCGAAACATGCACCCGCCAAGATTGGTGGCTTTTCGCACCTTGAGGATCGCCGCGCGCTCCGCGGACTTGATTTGCCCGCCCTTCAGCCATGTCGATTTCCAGGCAGGCACGATTGCCGGATGCTCGTCACCGGTGATCATGGCGCTGGGGCTGATGTTCACAACGACGGCGTCTTCGACGGCATAGTCGCGGACATCTTCCACGAGTTTGGCGAAGATGAAGTCGTCGGCAAACGAAAGGTCTCTCGTTTGGTTGGGCACGGGTTTGTCGTCCATCCTCAGGGTGACTTTCACCATACCAAACCATAACGTGGCACCTGAAAGAAGTGCGCGTTATGACGATTCTTGTCGTGACTTGACGCCCCTCATGCGTCGATTTGCGAAGGCCTTTAGCCCTTCGAGAGCGGCACTGACGCCAGCCGCTTTCCAACTATCGCCCCGGAAGGCCAAACCTGCCGGGCGTCCTATGTCTGAGCCAAGGCGCGACCCCTCTCTCGGCGCGTCATGTTGCGTCTAAGTTCGCCATCCTGCGAAGTTGTCAGCGATACCCGAAGGTTGCCTACTAGCCGCCGACGCCTCGGTATTGTCGAGGTTCGCCGCGGTCAATCAAACATTGAGCGCGGCGCCCTGGCCCTAAAACCGGGGCGGCTGTTTTAGGATCTTGGCCCATGACATCGCATGGCTCGGCCCTCTGGGGTATACGTCCGCAGGAAGAAGTGATGCAAACCAATTGCGACTACATCGTTATTGGCGGCGGCTCGACCGGCTGCGTGATTGCCTCGCGGCTCTCGGAGAACCCCGATGCCTCGGTCTTCCTGTTGGAGGAAGGGCCGCGCGACTTCAATCCTTACATCCATATTCCGGGCGCCTACTACAAGACTGCTCAAGGATCACTCCTGAAACGAATTGCCTGGGAACCGACCTCAAGCCAATCGCGAAGCGAACAGCCGACCATGGTCCAGGCCCGGGTGCTGGGCGGCGGCAGTTCAGTCAACGCCATGATCTATATCCGCGGCGCTCCGTCTGACTATGCGCGGTGGGAGGCGCTCGGCGCGGATGGCTGGAACTACGCTGATGTACTGCCCTTCTTTCTGCGTTCCGAAGACAACAATCGGTTCTGCAATCAGGCTCACGCAGCGGGCGGACCGCTCGGCGTTTCCGACATCGACCACATCCACCCCCTCACCCGCGCCTGGCTGCAGGCCTGTCAGCAGGCTGGACTGCCTTATAATCCGGATTTCAATTCCGGCGACCAGGCCGGCTGTGGTCTTTACCAGATCACCGCCAGGAACAAGCGGCGCAGCAGTGCTGCCACGGCCTTCATCAAACCCGCCCGCCGCAGACCCAACCTCCAGATTCGAACCGGTTCCACGGTCACCCGCATAATCGTCGAGAAGGGGCGTGCCGTTGGAGTGGAGTACGTCGCAAAAGGCCGCAAATGGGTGCTTATGGCCAGTCGCGAAGTTATCCTGTCGGCCGGTGCGATTGCCTCGCCGAAATTGCTGATGTTGTCTGGAATCGGCCCCGCCGTGGCCTTGCGCGAACATGGCATTCCTGTCGTTGCCGACTTGCCGGGCGTCGGGCAAAACCTCCAGGACCATATCGAGATATCTCTCGTCTATCAGTTGAACGGCCCCCACAGCTACGACAAATACAAGAAGCCGCACTGGAAGGCCGCTGCCGGTCTGAACTACCTCCTGTTCCGGGATGGGCCCGCTTCGTCGAACCTCATCGAAGGCGGTGCGTTCTGGTGGGGCAATACAAGCGAGGCCATCCCGGATGTGCAATACTTTATGGTCGTGGGAGCCGGCATCGAGGAAGGTGTCGATGCAGTCCCGGGCGGGAATGGCTGCACCATCAATCTTGGGCAGATCAGGCCGCGATCTCGAGGGGAAGTGACGCTGAGAAGCGCCGACCCCTACGAAAATCCACGTGTTGCGCCGCGATATTTTTCCGACACCTACGATCTCGATGCGGTGGTTGAAGGAACGATGGGAGCGTTCGATATCATGGAGCAGCCGGCCATCCGTCGCTACATTGCGTCAAGGCAGATCCCGTCCGCCGGCATAGCGACTCCGCTGCAGGTGAGAAAGTTCTGCCAAGAGGTCGCGCACCCGGCGCTGCATCCGGCCGGCACCTGCCGAATGGGCAAGGACGGCATGGCAGTCGTCGATCCCGAGCTTCGCGTCCACGGTGTAGAAGGCCTTCGCGTGGCAGATGCATCGGTCATGCCGACGCTCATATCCGGCAACCCCAACGCTGTGTGCATTATGATCGGCGAGAGGACCGCGAACTTTATCCAGCATGGCAAGTAGGAACGCGCCTCAGTTCTATCTCCAAGATCAGCCTCACGCGCTCGCCGGCCTCCCGCAAGCCGGCTGATAATGACAAGCAGTCCGGAGGCCTACGATAGTGAACGATGTCTCGACGATTTCCCAAGGCATCAAACGAAGCCGGTTCTTCTGCAGTCTGTTCTTTCTCGGCGGCGGTATCGGGATCGGGGCTTGGGCTTCGTCCCTTCCAGTCTTCAGCATTCAAATGAACCTGGATAAAGGGCAACTCGGGCTGGTCCTGATCTGCTTTGCTCTCGGCGCCATCTCGATGATGACCAATATAGGCCGCTTGGCAGCGATTGTTCCAAGCAGTGTCCTCAGCTTACTGGGATCGATTACCTTTGGCGCCACCCTGATAGCCCTCCCTTATGTCGGTGGCGCCTGGCCGCTGGCGGCGGTTGTGTTTCTTGCGGGGGCCGGTTTCGGAACGCTCGACGTTTCGATGAATATCGATGCCTCGGCATTGGAGCGCCGCATGCGGCGGCAGGTGATGTCGTCTTTCCATGCCGTATTCAGTTTCGGAAGCTTAGCCGGCGCGTTTGTGGTCGGTCAAATGCTGTCCTACGGTGGCGCCTTGAGCGTATGCCTTGGCGTCACGGGGGCCGGTGTGGGGGCAGTGGCGCTTGTCGCCTGCGCGGGGTGGAACAATGCAGCCCGGTTCAACGGGCCTGCGGACGCGATAGAGGCGACGGACGGCAAGTTGGACAGCGCATTGACGAAGCACCTCTACCTGCTTGGCGGCCTCGCATTTCTGGGGATGCTCGCCGAGGGCGGGATGATGGATTGGAGCGCCATTTACATCGTGACGCGATCCGGCGGCGCAGAAAGCACAGGCGCCTATGGCTTCGCGGCATTTGCGACCATGATGGCAACCGGCCGCCTGTTCGGTGACGCCATTGCCAACTGTATCGGGCAGATGACAATGTTGAGCTATTGCGCAACGATCTGCGCAGGTTCGGTGCTCGTACTGATCCTGATGGGCGGCAATCTTCCCGTTGTTCTGGTTGCACTCACGGTGTGCGGTCTTGGCCTTGCCAACGTCGTGCCCACCCTCTTTGCAGCCGCCGGCCGTGCGGGAGGCGCATCGGCCGCTCGGGCAATGTCAATCGTGACGACGATGGGATATGCTGGATTGCTGCTGGGGCCTGGATTGCTGGGCCTGATCGCACATGTCTCGTCGCTGGCCGGCAGTTTCTGCGTCATCCTGCTGGCGTTCATCGCCATCTCGGTTTCAGCACGCTCGGTGCGGCGGGTGATGGCTTGATCAGCGACGTTTCCCGCGCGAAACGCGGTGTGGCCGCCAAGTTTTTCTCGGACGTTGAGCCGCGCGGAAGAGTACTGTCAAAAATATCGTCGGATTGATCTACTGGCCCTACATCCCAATGAGACCTCGCTCGCATGGGGTCAGAAAAATCAGTGATTTAGGGCAGTCGGAGACTGCGTTGATGATGTGACATCGATAGTGAATGAGACTATCCGCAAATCGTTGTTTTTTCTGCGAAAAACTACGTCGGAGCACTCTATACTACGCTAACCCCTACTCCCACTCGATTGTTCCCAACCCAGCTAGGTCATTGATCTAGCTGGGTTTTTTCTTACCTGCGGCACCGAAAGCCGACGCACAGTCCGTCAAAAAGTTACGCTCTTGATTTTAAAGGGAAAATCGCGACAAAAAATATTCTGAGGTTTCACCAACTATCGGGAACAATCGCTCGATTTTTGCACACAGAAGCGTCTCGACGTGATGACATTGCCCTGCGAAAAGTACCGTCAGTAGGTCAATCACGCCACACAAACTCGCCCTTTGGCCCGAGATGGAACGGCAGGCAGGTACTTCCATGCCTTCAAAAATCGTCGAGCTGACCGGCTCAGCCTGCTTATGCGCGAGACGCCGAAGCAAATCGTCATCAACATTCCTACTCGAAGGAATAGGTGAACCCTTCCTTGGAGGCGCCGACGGTGACTTTAGTCATCTTTTCGCCCTCGAGCGAGCGGTTCAGCACGCCGCGGCTCAGTTCCGGCAGCAGCGTGTTGGTCAGGATGGCATCGATCATCCTGCCGCCGGATTCAATCTCGGTGCAGCGGGCCTTGATCAGATCCATGACACCGTCGCCGATTACCAGTTCCGCATCATTGGTTGCCCGCAGCCGGCGGGCGATTTTGGCGAACTGGTGACGGGTGATTGCTTCGATCATCGAATCCGAGAGCGGATAATAAGGAATGGTCACCACCCGGCCGAGGAAGGCCGCCGGGAAGACTTTCAGCAATGGGCTGCGCAAGGCGGTGTCCAGATCGTCGAGCCCGGCCCGCAGCGTGCCATTTTTGGTGCGGTCCATGATGACCTCCGAGCCGACATTGGAGGTGAGCAGGATCAGCGTGTTCTTGAAGTCGATCCGGCGGCCCTCGCTGTCGTCCATCATCCCCTTGTCGAAAACCTGGAAGAAGATTTCGTGCACGTCGGGATGCGCCTTCTCCACCTCGTCGAGCAGGATCACCGAATAGGGTTTTCTGCGCACCGCTTCGGTCAGGATGCCGCCCTTGCCGTAGCCGACATAGCCCGGCGGCGCGCCTTTGAGCGTCGAGACGGTGTGCGCCTCCTGGAACTCGGACATGTTGATCGAGATCAGGTTCTGCTCGCCACCATAGAGCGTTTCGGCCAGCGCCAATGCCGTTTCGGTCTTGCCGACGCCCGAAGGGCCGCAGAGCAGGAAGACGCCTACCGGCTTTTCGGGCGCGCCGAGCCCGGCGCGGCTGGTCTGCACCCGCCTGGCGATCATCTCCATGGCGTGATCCTGTCCGACCACGCGTTCGGACAGGCTGCCGGCGAGCCGCAGCGCCTTTTCGGTCTGGCTCGATAGCATCCGCCCAGTCGGGATGCCCGTCCAGTCCTGAACGACCGCCGCCACGGCATTGCGATCGACCGACGGCAGGATCAGCGGTGTCTCGCCTTGCGCCTCGGCCAGTTCGGCCATCAGTTCGCGCAGCCGGCCGAGATCGGCGGCAGGATCAGATGGAGGGGCAGCGGCCGGTCCTTCTACATCAGTCTTGGCTGTTTTGGCTTTCGTCGTTTTAGTCTTGGGCACTTCGGCCTTAGGCGCTTCGGTCTTCGGCGGCTGAGCCTCAACTGTGTCGGAGCCCGCCGTTGCGGTATTGCTTTCCGGCGTCTCCACCGGATCGAGCGGAACACCCTCGCCGCGCAGTCTGGCGCGCAGTTCGAGTATTTCGGCGACGAATGCCTTTTCCCGATCCCAGCGTTGCTGAGCCGCGGCCAACGTGATTTCGGTTTCGGCAAGTCCGGTGTCGACCCGGGCCTGCCGGTCAGTCACCTCGATGCCTATCGCAGCCTCGCGACCGATGATGCCGCTTTCGACCTCCAGCGCTTGGCGACGGCGCATGATGTCCTCGACCTCGGCGGGCGTGGCGTGCTGCGATATGGCGACGCGGGCGCAGGCGGTGTCGAGAAGGCTCACTGCCTTGTCCGGCAATTGTCGCGCCGGGATATAGCGATGTGAAAGGCCGACCGCGGCCTCGATCGCCTCGTCCAGTATCTGCACCTTGTGGTGCTGCTCCAGGACACCGGCCACACCGCGCAACATGAGGACGGCCACCGCCTCCGACGGCTCGTCGATTTTGACCACCTGGAAACGGCGGGTCAGCGCCGGGTCCTTCTCGATGTACTGCTTGTATTCGGCCCAGGTCGTCGCGGCGATGGTGCGAAGTTCGCCCCGCGCCAGCGCCGGTTTCAAGAGATTGGCCGCGTCACCGGTTCCGGCCGCGCCACCGGCGCCGATCAAGGTGTGGGCTTCATCGATGAACAGGATGACCGGCGTTTCGGATGATTGAACCTCATCGATAATGGCCTTCAGCCGTTTTTCGAATTCGCCCTTCACGCTGGCGCCCGCCTGCATCAATCCGACGTCGAGCATGCGCACGCTGACATTCTGCAAGGAGGGCGGCACGTCGCCCTCGGCGATACGCAAGGCAAAGCCTTCGACGACCGCCGTCTTGCCGACCCCGGCCTCGCCGGTCAGGATCGGGTTGTTTTGCCGGCGCCGCATCAGGATATCGACGATCTGCCGGATTTCTGGTTCGCGGCCGACGACCGGATCGATCTTGCCGTCGCGGGCGCGCTGGGTCAGGTCGGTGGCATAATTCGCCAGCGCCGAATCCCCGCCCGGAGCCCGCTTCGGCGCCTCCGCGACGGAGAGCGTGGTCGAGGTGCCGGCTTCGAGTGAACCCTCCACGACATCGGCGAACCGCGCGATGACCGCGTCGGCATCGATCTTGTTAAACTCGCCGCTGATCTTCGACAGCAGGCCTTCCAGCACCGGCGTCTTCAGGCAGGCAAGCAGAATATGGGCGCTGCGGACTTCCTCCACGCCGAACTCAAGCGTAGCCAGGTTCCAGGCTTCCTGAATGGCATGAAAGATATGGTCGGAGAACTCCTCGATCGATGTGGCGCCATAGGGGAGCTTGTCGACGGCGCGGGTCATATCGGCGGTGATCCGGCTCGCATCCACGCCCGCATCGGCGATGATCATCTGCACGTCCGAGCGGTCGGAAAGCACCAGCTGCTCGACGAAATGGACGAGTTCGACGTATGGGTTGCCGCGCAGTTTGGCGGTGTCCGCAGCCGCCTTGAAGGCGCGGACACCGACAGGATTGAGCTTGCCGACCAGTTCCTTGCGCTTGAAAGTCTGCGATGACCGGCGCTGTTCCATCGAACGTGCTCCTGCAGTCTGCCAGCCGATAAATTGCCACATAAGCCATCACTTGACAAAGCGCCTGATGTACCGCTGTCGCAATGCCCGGTTTAGCCGGCTCGTTTCCATTTGTGGAAAGTCCCGCACCACTGACTGTAAACGGCCTCCGCGATGCGGTTCGCCTGCAGCTTCGGCCACCACACCAAGGATTCCGGCACTCTGGAGGCGGTGGCGTTTAGCTTCTGTTAATTTTTGAGCCGTCGTTTAATTGTGGTAAAGTGCAACCCTGTGATAACGTTGCGTCACTTACGGTATGAGGTCGGTCGCTGGGGGTTTGAGTGATTGATGCCGCGCTCTGGCTTAGTCCGCTCGACGGTGGAAACCCGTCAGGTGAGGATTTGCGCAACGACCCGGCTTTTCATGAGCTGGAGCGCCTGACGGAGCCCGAGGTCAAGGTCGTCCACGACGGCAACAACAAGCCCACGTCGCAAAGCACCATTCCGGTCGACTGGTCCGCAGTGCTGGCAAAGGCGGTGGACTTGCGCGCGCATGGCCGCGACCTGCGCCTGCTGGTCATCGTCACGCGTGCGCTGGCCAATGAAGACGGACTGGCCGGGCTCGCGCAGGGTCTGACCCTCATCGCGCAGACCTTCGATCAGCATTGGGAAACCATGCATCCGGCCCTGCGGCCCAACGCTACGCCTCGCGATGCTGCCTTGCGCCGTATCAACGCACTGCTCGACCTCCAGAATGGTCAGGACGGGTTGCTGGCGAACCTGCGGCAAATGATTTTCTTTACGCCACGCGCGATCGGACCGATCAGCGGACGCGACCTGGAACAAAGCGCGCTCGACGACCGTATCATGCTCCAGGAAGCCGCCTCGGGATTGAACACGGCGGAAAAGGCCGCACTGGTCAGCGCCCACGGACAATTGTTGAACCGGGTGCGTGCCGGATGTGCGGCACAGATCGATCAGGCCGGCGCAGAGATGGTCGCGCTCGTCGCCGACACCAGGGCAGCGATCGCAGCTCTTGACGCGGTCGAAACCGCCCTAAACGCCCGCCTCGAAGGCGGCGGCGCTCCCGTTCCGGAATTAAAGCGGTTTCTCCAGCGTTTGCTGACGACCCTCGAACGGAACTCGGCAGCCGGCGCCGTGGCGAATGGCTCGGCCAAGACGCCCAACCCGGGAGAACTGGCAACGCCTGCTCGAAACGGTCGTGGAGCCGATACTATGACAAGTGCGGCAAGCTACTCGGACTCGAGCACGGGGCTTCCCGACCGGATCTCCTCGCGCGACGACGTGGTGAAGTGCCTCGACCTGGTCGTCGCCTTCTACGACCGCACCGAACCGTCGAGCCCTATACCGCACCTGGCACGGCGCGTGCGCCGCATGGTGCACATGGATTTCGTTGAACTGATGGAAGATCTCGCCCCGTCTGGGCTGAAGGAATTCCGGCTCCTTGCCGGCGTTCCCGATGTCAAGAAGACGGCCCAGAAGGATGAAAGGTAACAGCACATGCCAGCCGAAAGCAAAGCGAAGGTCATCGAACGAAATCGCGCGCCGCGGGTGCAGATCGCCTACGACGTGGAAACCTACGGTAGCCCGACCACGATCGAATTGCCGTTTGTGATGGCGGTGATGGCCGACCTTTCCGGCGCTTCGCAGACCAAGGAAGCGTCAAAATCGGTGCTGGACCGATCCTTCGTCGAGACCGACGCCAACCGCTTCCCCAAATTCATGGAGGCGCTCGGGCCGCGCGTCAAAGCCCGAGTGAAGAACACGCTGCCACAGGCCGAAGGCCAGGAGCGCGACGAGGAACTGGCGCTCGATCTCACCTTCACCAAGATGGGTGATTTCGCTCCCGACAAAATTGCCGCGCAGGTGCCGCAATTGGCCGAGATCCTCAAGATGCGCCGCCAGCTCGAGGAACTGCTCGGCTTCATGGACGGCCGTGTCGACGCCGAAAAACGCATCGCGCAGTTGCTGAACAACGAGCCGCTGCTTGGCAAGATCGCCGGCCAGGCGCTCGCCGACGACGACAAGGCAGGGGAGTAAACCATGGCCGAACAGCAAAAGACCGCCGCCGTCGCCGCCGAGGCCGAAGCCATAAACCTCGACGAATTCAGCGGCCTCCTCGAGAAGGACTTCAAGGTCAAGAAGGACGACAGCGAGAAGCTGCAGCAACTCGTGCGCAATCTGGCACTCGCGGCGCAGTCGCGTTCCGACACCACGACCATTTCGTCCAATGCGATCAAGTCGATCAAGTCGCTGATCGCGGGCATCGACAAGATGCTGACGGCACAGGTCAACGAGATCCTGCACGCACCGGAAGTGCGCGAGATGGAAGGCACTTGGCGCGGCCTCTGGTATCTCGTCAACAACACCGAGACGGACCAGAAGCTGAAGATCCGGGTGATGAACATCTCCAAGGAACAGCTGGGCGACACGCTCGAAGACTATGAAGGCCAGATGTGGGACCAGAGCCCGATCTTCAAGAAGGTCTATACGGACGAGTATTCGATGCTGGGTGGCGAGCCGATCGGCTGTGTGATCGGTGCCTACGAATTCTCCAACCACCCGCGCGACGTCGGCCTGCTGCGCAATATCTCCGGCATCTGCGCCTCGGCGCACACGCCGTTTATCGCAGCCGCCTCGCCGCGCCTGTTCCGCATGGACAGCTGGCAGGAACTGCCGAACCCGCAAGACCTGCAGCAGATCGTCTCCAACCCGGCCTATGCCTCTTGGCAGTCGCTGCGCGAGAGCGAGGACGCCCGCTACATCGGCCTGACCATGCCCCGCGTTCTGGCCAGGCTGCCCTATGGCACCGATACCGTTCCGGTGAAGGGCTTCACCTTCGAGGAGGAGGTGCAGGGCGACCACAACAAATACGTCTGGATGAACGCCGCCTTCCCGATGGGCGTCAACATCAACCGCAGCCACAAGCTTTTCGGCTGGGGCACGCAAATCCGCGGCGTCGAGAATGGCGGCACCGTGCTCAATCTGCCGGTGCACAGCTTCCCGACCGATGATGGCTCGATCGCGATGAAATGCCCGACCGAAGTCGCCATCGACGACCGGCGCGAGGCCGAGCTGGCCAAGCTCGGCCTGATGCCGATCCTGCACCGTAAGAACACGGATCTGGCGGCCTTCATCGGCGCCCATTCGCTGCAGGACGACGAAACGCGTGCCGGCCGGCTGGTCGATCCCGATGCACAGTCGAACGAGCGGCTGAGCGCCAACCTGCCCTATCTTTTCCCCGTCTCGCGCTTCGCGCACTACCTCAAGGCCATTGCGCGCGACAAGGTCGGCTCGTTCAAGGAGCGCTCCGACATGCAGATCTGGTTGACCGAGTGGATCAACCGCTACGTGCTGGCCAACCCGGCCTTTGCCGACGACAAGGCGCGCGCCAAGCGTCCGCTTGCCGCTGCCGAGGTCCAGGTGGACAGCGTGGAGGGGCGGCCAGGCTACTACAATGCCCGCTTCTATCTGCGCCCGCACTACCAGCTGGAGGGCATCAATGCCTCGCTCCGACTGGTGTCGGAACTGCCGTCCGTGAAGACTTGATTTGCAGCAACAACATCTTGGTTTTTAAAAGCGGTGGAGAGAGAAAATGCCCACGACCATGAAGATTGATGGCTTTCTGAAGGTCCCCGATATCAAGGGCCCCAGCACCCGCGACGGCCACTCGGACGAGATCGAAGTCCATGGCGTCGACTACAAGATGGTCGCACCCTATGATCCGAATTCGCTCTCACGCCGTGGCCGCGTGTCCATGGGCATGATCAAGTTCACCAAACACTATGACAAATCCTCGCCCTACCTGGCAAAGGCGTTGTTCGAGAACAAGGCCCTCAATGAGGTGGTGTTTTCGGCACGTCGGACCATCGATGGCGAAAGCAAGGATTACCTGGTCGTTACGCTGACCGACGCCTCGATCATGGAATACGACATGTCGCAAGCTGACGATGAGGCAGACCTGATCGAGGAAGCGGTCAGCTTCGCCTACAAGAAGATCAAGTTCGTCTATGACGGCAATGATGAAGCCGAAATGGATGTCTATGTCGGCAAGTGAGGTTCGGCGGCCCGGCGCGGGCAAGCAGCAGATCGCGGGCAGCCTGCGGGCGAAAAGCGAGGCCGTCCAGCCGTCGCTGTGGGATCGCCTCGTCAACGACCTGCCGGGCCTGACCTCGGAGATAGACGGGCTGCGCCATGTCCTACTGAACGAGCTTGGCGCGGACCGTCTCGACACCCTGGTTGCCGGCAGTGCGCGGAGCATCGACGCGGATGCGGAGTTGACGCCCGATCAGAAACGGCGTCTGCATCGCCTGGCCTTTCAGACCCAGCACCGCGTCGAGATCGAGAGCCGTGGTGTGGTGGTATCGGCCCGCGTGCTCAGGGAAGCGGTGCGGCGCGACATCGAGGCTCTGTTCAACACCGAGCGCTTCGAGGCCACACCGCTGCTTTCCGACCTGGAGAACGAGCAGATGGCGGACAACCCACCGTCGCTCGCCGATTTTCCGGAGGTCCGCCGAAGCGTGGTCAATTACGGCGTGCCTTCCTTCTCGGGACGTTCGTCCCGCGACTTTGACCGCGACGTGCTGGCGCGCGAAATCCGCTCGGTGCTCGCCACCTTCGAGCCCCGCCTCAAGGAAAGTGCGACGAAGGTTACCGTCACCCTTGGTGATAAGACCGTAGGGCTAAAGATCGAGATCGATGCCGTGCTGATCATGACGCCGACACCGGAACGCATGCGCCTGCGCACCACGATCAATCTCGACAACGGCTTGGCGCGGACCGAAATTAGGGACGCCTGAGATGGATCGGGTTTTCGTCGAATATTACGAGGAGGAACTGACCCATATCCGCGGCCTTGCGGCGGAATTTGCCGACATGCATCCGGCAGTGGCGCGCAACCTGTCCCTCGATACTGTGCCCTGCCCGGATCCCTATGTCGAACGGCTGCTGGACGGCGTCGCCTTCCTCGCCGCACGCACCCGGCTGAAAGTCGACGCCGAGCGCTCGCGATTTTCGCGCAGCGTGCTCGATGTTCTCTATCCCGATCTGGTCACGCCGGCGCCGGCGACAGCGATGGCCGTGCTGAAACCCGGCCAGCAGGTGCAGACCATGCCCGCCGGCCACGTCGTCAAGCGCAACACGCGGCTGGTCTCCAGCCTGCAGCCCGGCCTGTCGACGCGCTGCACCTTCTCCACAGCGCAAGACATGACGCTGTGGCCGATAGCAATCACTTCGGTCAGCTATTTTCAGGATCGCAGTGCGCTGGCGGCGGCCGGCATAGGGCCGATCGGCGACACCGGCGGCGAGGCGGCGCTGCGTCTGGCTCTGACGCGGACCGGAAAAGGCAAACTCGACGAATTGGCGCTCGACCAGCTTGACCTCTACTTTGCCGGACGCACCAAGGCGCCGCTTTTGTTCGATGCGATCTTCGGCGCCTGCGTGGCCATAGGCGCAAGGCCGGAAGGCAAGACCAACCGGCTGTCGCCCTTGCCGGCACCCGAAATGGTCGGCATCAGCGACGACGAGGCCCTGATGCCGCGCACCCGCCCGACATTCGAAGGGTACCGCCTGCTGCGCGAATACTTTGTCATGCCGGAACGCTTTCACTATGTGAGGGTCTCGGCGCTGCAGCCGGTGGTGCGCAAATGCGAGGGCGGACTCGAGATCATCTTCCTGTTCCGCCGCCCGGCGCCCGAACTCGCCGATCTGACGCCGGCGGATTTCGAACTTTTTGCGACGCCGATCATCAATCTGTTCGAGCGCGAGTGCAACGTCGTCGAACTCGACGCGCGCAAGACGCGGCAGGTGCTGCACGCCGACCGCACGCGGGCGCGCGACTTTGAGATCTATCGTGTCCTCCGCGTCGAAGATGCCGACAGTGAAGGCAGCGACGCCGAGATACCTGAGTTGTTCAGCCTCGGGCAGAACCGCGGCAGTGGCTGGGTCTATTCCACGGAACGGCGCCCACGCCGGGCGACTGAGGATGAACGGCGCGATGGGCTGACCCGCACGTCATACACCGGGGACGATGTCTTCCTGGCCGTATCCCGGCCACTTGGAACCGCCGCGAACCGGCCGTTGAAGCGTCTCGACATCATGGCGCTTTGCACCAACCGTGACCTGCCGATCCTCGACGACAATCCGACCTTGACGCTGGAGGCCGGTGATCCGGTCGAATCTGTTCGCCTGCTCGGTGCGTTGCGTCCGCCGCAGCCGGCCATCCCCGCGGCACTGCCCACCGGGGCCGAAGGCGATTCCCGGGCCGACGATCTCGCCTGGCGACTGGTGGCGCAGCTGGCGCTCAACTTTCTCAGCCTCGCCAAGGAAGGCCGCGGCGTCGACCCGCTGCATGCGCTGCTTGATCTTTATGCCGACCGGGGCGATCCGAGCCTTGCCCGCAACGTCCACTCGATCGTGCGCATCGACTCGCGGTCGGTGATCGAACGGCTGCAGATCGACGGGCCGATGTGCTTCGGGCGTGGCACTGAAGTGACGCTGCATGTCGATCAGTCGGTGCTGGCCGGGCAAAGCACCTTGCTGCTTTCGGCCTTGCTGGCGCGGCTGTTTGCCCGTCATGCCGGAATAAACGGCTTCGTGCGAACCCGCACGCGGCTGCTGCAGAAGCAGGAGGATGTGCCATGGCCGATGACGCCCGGCAATCGCTACCTGATCTAGACAGTAGCGGCCCGGACCGGGCCGAAGGTCTGTCTGAGGCGTTCGACTTTTTCGAACTGTTGCGCCGTCTCGAACAGCGGAGCGGTCTGTTCGGCCATTCAGGGCGCCCCGACCGCGAGCCGGCAAGGCTCGGCCAGCATGTGCGCCTCGCCTTTTCCGCGCGGGACCTGGCGCAATTCCGCGAGGCCACCGACAAGGCACCGGCCCGAGTCACCGTTTCAAATCTCGGTCTGTTGGGGCCCGAAGGGCCGATGCCGCTGCATCTGACGCGTTGGGTGCTTGACCGCCTGTCGCAGCGCTGGTTCGCCGGTGCCGACGCACAGCAGACCAGCGACACGACCTTCGTAGACTTCGTCAACATCCTCCAGCACCGTATGATTGCCCTTTATTACCGGGCCTGGGCGGATGCGCATCCGGCGGTCCAGGTCGAGCGCGCGGTCGGCGGCCGCGTTCGCGCCATGCTTGAAGCGATGGCGGGGATCGGACTTCCCGGCGCCAAAAATCCTGATCTCGACATTGTTAAGCTTCGTCAAGCCGCAGCGCTCGCCAGCCAGGTCGACGGTCCGGAACGGCTGACGTTGTTTCTGGCGGAAGCGTTCAGGGTGCCGGTTCAGATCAAGGAGTTCATCGCCGCCTGGATAACCATACCAACCGGGCTGCAGACCCGCCTCGCAAAAGCCTATGCGGGGCTCGGCCGGGGGGCGACGATCGGCCCGCGCGTTTTCAACCGCCAAAGCAGGATCGAGCTGCGCGTCGGCCCTCTCTCCTTTGAGGAGTTCAAGGCCTTCCTACCGGGAGGCGCGCGTCTCAAACTGTTCAAGCACGCCGTTCGCGACATGGTCGGGGAATCACTCGACGTCGACCTGCGCATCGTGCTGGCGCTTGAAGCGGTGCCTCCACCCCGTCTCGGAGCGGTCCAGCTTGGCCGGACCGCCTGGCTTGCGCGGCCCGCCGAAAGGGGCGATGCTGACGATCTGCGGCTGCGGACAATTGTCGGATGGCGGCCGGAAATGGCGGGGGTCGCGGCATGAGCTTGCTGCTGACGCTGGAGCAAGGGCCACGCACCCAGGCGGTACGGCAGACCCGGCTTGACGAAGGTGAGCTGGTGATCGGCCGCAGTGCGGACGCGGGCTGGCAGATCAACGATCCCGACATGTTCGTTTCCCGCGCCCATTGCAAGATCACTGGCGGGCGAGACGGCTATTTCGTCACAGACATGTCGAGCAGTGGACTTTTCATAAACGACTCCGACAGCCCGCTTGGTGCCGGCCAGTCGACGCGCCTTCAAAGCGGCATGCGGCTGAGACTTGGCGACTACGTCGTCCATGTCGACCTACAGACGCCAACTGCCCAGGCACCTGCCGCCAGCCAGCCGGTTGCGGAACGCTTGCCGCCGGCATCGCGGGCGCCGGTGAGCATCGGCCGTGACGACTTCTTTTCCGCCAAGGTCGAGGAGGAGCCGCGATGGCCACGTCCGGCTGATCTGCCGAATCCGTTCGAGCAGCCGGTTGCGGGCGCGTTCGAGCGTGCCGCCTCCAGCCGGCGCAGTTCGCCTGCTTTCGATGACCCGTTCAGCCTCGATCCGGTTTCGACGCCTGTGGCGAAAGACGCCACCCCTTACCTCGAACCGGGCGGCGCGGCGAGCCAAACGGATCCATTCAGCCTCGACCCCGTGCCGTCCCTCGGACGTGAAGCCCAACTCGCTCATGGAAAACCGTCCGATTTCAGCGATGATTTTGGTTTCGGACCCGCCGCCGCGACCGGTTCGGCAAACGGCGTCGGTTCGACTGGCCAGCGCGAGCGCGTCGCCCAGCGACCCGCCAATCCCTGGGATTTTCCCGGGCAGGCGGCTGATAGCCCCGTCCCGGCGCGGACAGGTGCTGCTGCTACGCCCGCCCGCCAGCCGGCAGTGGCCCGGCCGGGCGACAAGGCGCTTCGCTCCGCATTCCTGCACGGCATGGGCGTCGAGGAAGCCGATTTCCCTGGCCGCGACAGCATCGCGGAAATGGAGAAGTTCGGCCGCGAATACCGGCTGATGATGGAAGGCCTGATGCAGCTTCTGCGCAAGCGGGCCGAGGAAAAGGGCAATGCCCGTGTCGCCCAGACCATGGTAGGGGCTTCCGAAGTCAATCCACTGAAGTTCCTGCCGACGGTCGACGACGCCATCGTCACTCTTATTGCCGAACGCAGCCCCGGCTTTCTCGCCGGCGAAGCGGCAATCGCCGACGCGGTTCGCGATCTCGCGCAACATCACGTGCGCGCCTGGCGCGGCGTGCAGGCCGCCTTGCGGCGGATGGTCGACCGTTTTGAGCCGGCAGCGATCGAGCAGGAGCTCAAATCGAATTCCGCGATCGGCACCCTGCTTTCGGGCGGGCGCGGCGCCAAGCTGTGGGAGCTCTACCAGAAACGCCATCGTGAAATCGCCGAGAGTGCGGAAAAAAGCTTTCTTGGCGAAATCGGCGCCGATTTTCGGGATGCATATGAGGAGGAGTGAGACATGATCGACCGACGCGAATTCATCGTTGCCCTGGGCGCAACCGGACTGCTTGCGGCTTGCCAGAGCGGTCCGCCGAAACCTTCGGTAATCACCATCAATGTGACAGGTGGGGCAGGCATGAACCCTGGACCAGGCGGCGGCGACCGGCCGGTGACGGTTCTCGTCATGCGGCTGCGCAGCACCGGCAAATTCAATTCCGCCGACTACTTTGCCCTGCAGGGCGATGCCGGATCGGCGCTGGCAGGCGATCTCATCGGATCCGACCAGATCGCCGTCGGGCCGGGAAAATCCGCGTCCAAGACCATCACCGTCGAGCCGGATGCGACAGCGCTGGGCTTCGTCGCATTGATCCGCGAGCCCACCGGCAGGAACTGGCGCACAACCAAGTCGGTGTCGTCGGGATCAAAATTCACGATCAATGTCACGATTGGGAAGGGCGGTATCTCCGCCTAGCGGCCAGGGCAAGGGAAGCTCAATGCAGAGAGTAACGGCATGAGCGATGCAAACAGGGTGCTGTGGTCCGAGGGTCTTTTCCTGCGGACCCAGCATTTTCAGCAGCAGGATCGTTTCTTCGAGGCGACCGTGCGCGGCGCGTTGCAGGCCGGGCAGTTGCATACGTTCGGCTTTCAGCAGCTGACGTTGGACCAGGCGTTACTCGATGCAGGCCAGATCGCCATCCTGTCCGCTCGCGGCATCTTCCCGGACGGAACACCTTTCGCCATTCCGGAGATGATGGACGCGCCGCGGCCGTTGCCGGTGACGCCAGACACGGCTGCCGGACCGGTGCTGGTGGCCTTGCCGCTCGAACCGCCCGGCGGTGTCGGCTTCGATCCAGCACACGCCGCCACTTCGGGGGCACGCTATCATGGGCGGATCGTCTCGGTACGTGACGCCGTCCAAGGCGGTTCGGACCCTGAAGAAATCGAAATCGCCGTTCCGCAGGCGCTGCTGCTCGCACCAGGCAAGTCCGTCGGTGGCTACACCGCCCTGCCGATCGCCGACCTCAAGGGGGTTCGAGCCGATGGCGGCGTCGCGCTGGACGAGACCTTCCTGCCGCCGACACTGGTAACCGGCGCCGTGGCCTGGTACCGGCAATTGCTGCTGGAAGTCGTCACGGGGCTCGACCAGATCGCCGAGGCGCACGGCAAGATGGTGATGGGCGGGCCGGGGCGCAGCGTCGAAGACCTGCTGATGCTCAACCTCGCCAATGCGGCGCGCCCGCGGCTGGCCCACATGCTGGCGCAGGATGTCTTCCATCCTGCCGAGCTTTACCTGGAACTTGCCGGACTCGCCGGTTCGATGGCGACCTATGGATCGAGCGCGCGGCGGCTGGGCGAGTTGCCCGCCTACGACCACATGGCACCGGGGCCCGCGTACATGGCGCTGGCCGACGCGCTGCGCTCGCTTATCCTCAGCCTGCGCTACATCGAACCGAAATCGCGTGCGCTGCCGGTCATGCGGCATTCGACCAATGTCTGGAAAATCCGCATCGACAACCCGAAGCTGCTGGTGGCCAGCCGCATCGTCATCCGGGTCGGTTCGGAGCTGTCGGAGGACGCGCTACGCAAGATCTTCGTCAATCAGGCGACAGTCGGTTCGGCCGACCAGTTCGAAGGCCTGTGGAAATCGCGTTTGCCCGGCATTCCGCTGAAACCGCTTCATTCCCAGCCGCGCGAGATTCCCTACGATGGCGATCGGCTATGCCTTGAGCTGGACCAGAAAAGCGAGCACTGGGCGTCGCTGCTCGATGCTCCCGGCTTCGTCATCGGCGTTTCGGGCGTGTTGCCAAGCGAGCCGCAGGTGGACTGCTACTCGGTGAACAGGTGAGATCATGAGCCGCGATGATCCTTTCGGACTGTCGGAGGATCGCGAACGCACCCGCATACGGCTGACCGGCGCGCCGACGCCGAGGCCGATGGCGCCGCTGTTGCCGGGCGCGGCGGTAAAGCGGTCGCGCACCCACCCGAATGCGCTCGTCAACGCATTCGCGCCCTTGCTGGAATTCGCGCCGGAGCTTGAAAGCGCACTGGCGCCGGAGAACCCGGAAACGCTGCGCACCCGGCTGCTTGAGGAACTGGTTCGGGCACGCGACACGGCAATGTCGACAGGGTCCTCGATGGAGCGGGCCGATCAGGCAGCCTGGGTCGTGGCGGCGTTGCTTGATGATCTAGCTCTGAACACGCCATGGGGCGGAGCCAGCGCCTGGCCGCGCCAGCCGCTTGTGGTGATGCTGCGGGGCGATGTCGATGCCGGCACGCAGTTCTTCACGCGGCTCGACGAACTGGAGCGCCATCCCAATCGCGATCGCGAATTGCTGGAGCTGCAGTATGATTGCATGGCGCTCGGCTTCCGCGGAAAATATCGAGTGCCCGGCCGGTCAGGCGATCGCTCGCTCAATGCGGTTCGCCTGACCGCGGCACGCTTCCTGCGCGATGCCGATGCCGAAGGTGCGCCGCTGTCGCCAAACTGGAAGGGCGTCATCGCATCCGACGAGCCGCAGCGCTTCATCGTTCCGATCTGGGTCATGGCGCTCGGCGCGGCGGTTGTTGCCACAGCCATCCATATCGGGTTGTCGATGGGGCTGAGCGGCCAGGCAGTCGAGCTTTCCGCCCTTGTGCGCGCTCTGCCGCCGCCCACACGCGGCGATATCAGCCGTACGTCGCCCAAGGTCGATGCCCCGCCCCCTGAAAAAGTGGATTTTGCGCTGTTGCCAGAATTCCAGGCCGGGGCGCCGGCCGAGCTCAAATCCGCCCTCAGCGGCACCGAAAGCGTTTCGTTGGCCAAGCTGATCATCCAGGCCTCCAACCCCGAACTGTTCCAGTCGTCGCGGCCCCAACTGAGCGACGGCTTCGAGCCCCTGATCGGTTCGATCGCCAAGGTAATCCTCGCCAATCAGGAGCTGATCGGAAACATCACCGTGATCGGTCATACGGACGGTGTTCCCCTGCAAAAGACCAATCCGCTGTCGACCAACCAGCGACTGTCGGAGGCGCGCGCCCAGACGATCGCCGACATGCTGGTGCAGAACGGGGTGCCGCAGGACCGCGTTCATTCCGAAGGCCGCGCGGCCACCGACCCGGTGGCCAGCGACAGCACGCGCGAGGGGCGAGCCTTGAACCGCCGTGTCGAGGTGCTCGTCGAAAAGAGGCTGTGAGATGTTCATCCTGCGCTTCCTGTGGGCGGTCCTGACATCGCGCTGGCTGTGGACGCTGATCGGCATCACGCTGCTTTCGCTGGTGATCTGGGTGTTCGGTCCGATCGTCAGGATCGGTCCCTATTCGCCTTTCGATTCCGACAATGTGCGCATTGCCATGATCGCGGGGCTGATCATCCTGTGGTTGGTCTGGCTGATTATCGCGCAGCGCCGCGCCATCCGCGCCAATCGCATGTTCGTCGCCGAGATCGCCCCACCAGTTGCGGAGAAGCCCCTCGGGCCTGGCGAAGAAAACGTCGCGGCCGTGGGTGCCAAATTCGCCGAGGTGATGGCCGAACTGAAGCGCCGCAAGCTCGGCGGGCGCAAGTTCCTGCGCGAGATGCCATGGTATGTGATCGTTGGGCCGCCAGCCACCGGCAAGACCACGGCCCTGCGGCAGTCCGGACTGAACTTCCCGATCGACCTCACCGACGATTTGCAAGGGGTCGGCGGCACGCGCAACTGCGACTGGTTCTTTTCCGAGAACGCGGTTCTGATCGACACCGCCGGCCGTTATGTCCAACAGGAGAGCCAGCCCGATGTCGACGCGGCGGAATGGCTGGGCTTCCTCGACCTTCTGAAGAAGCATCGCGGCCGCCGCGCGCTCAACGGTGTGATCGTCGCGCTGTCGATCGACGTGCTTTCGGAGGGTGACGAAGCCATCAAGGCACATGGCCGCAAAATCCGCCGCCGGCTGGCCGAACTCAACGACCGGCTCGAAATCCGCCTCCCGGTCTATCTGATGCTGACCAAGGCCGATCTGATCAAGGGTTTCGAGGCTTTCTTCGGCAGCCTGTCCACCCCCGCGCGCGAGCAGGTCTGGGGAACGACCTTCGCGCTGGATGCGCGTGTGGACGCCAAGACCATCGAACGCGAAATTTCGACGCTCTCGACGGAACTCGAGCGGCGGCTGGTGCCGCGCCTGGAGGATGAGGACAAACTGGCCGCCCGTGCCGAGATCTTCAGGTTTCCCGCCCAACTGTCCAGCCTGTCCGAACCGATCCAGGTGCTGATCGAGGCGATGTTCGGCGAAAGCCGGTATGAAGAGGCCGCCTGGCTGCGTGGGCTCTATCTGACATCGGCGACGCAGGAAGGAGCGCCCATCGACCGACTGACCGCGGCGCTGTCGTCGTCGTTCGGCCTGCCGCCACGGCGGGCCCTGCCCGCACCGAGGGTCGAGAAACGCAGCTTCTTCCTGAAGAACCTGCTCACCGAGGTCATCTTCAAGGAAGCCGGCCTCGGCACGTTCGATCCGCTGGCGCAGCGCCGCCGCGCCTGGATCTGGCGCGGTGCGGCGGCTGCATGCGCGGGGGCGGCCTTGCTGGCCGGCGGGCTGTTCACCTGGTCCTATTTTGACAACCGCAACGCGATCACGGCACAGGCAGGCCAGTTCGAAGCGCTGCAAGCGCCCCTGACTTCCGCTGCTGCAAATCCGGCATCGGTGCAGCAACCCGCCATCGACGGCGCTCTCGAAGCGATGGACGCGGTCGCGAATGCCAAGACGGCACCGCCGGGCAGCGCCCAAGATCTGCTGGGCCCATCGGCCTCGGCGGAACTGGTGCGGGCCCAGGCCGACACGTACGACCACGCCCTGCGCAACGTGCTTGAACCACGCATGGTCGCATTGCTCGAGGCGACCATGTGGCGGCAGATCCGCGATCCGGATTTCATGCTCGGCGCGTTGAAGACCTATCGCATGATGACGGGCCTGTCGCAGATGGATACCGATTTCGCCCAGAACTGGTGGGTGAACAGCCTGCCGGAATTCGCCGCCGCGGCACCCTTTCCGACCGCCGATGCCGAAGAGCATCAGCTTGCCGCGATCCGCCGTATGGCGGTCGACGAAAGCTATGTCGCGCCCGACCAGGCGCTGGTTGCCGAAGCGTTGAAAACGGTGTGCACGATCTCGTTGCCGGCGCGGGCCTACAAGCAGTTGCTGGCCGATCCGGAGGTGGCCGGGCTCAAGGAGTGGATCCCTGCCAATTTTGCCGGCCCCAATGGTGGCAAGGTGTTTGCGAGGCGTTCCGACAAGACACTTCGCGTCGGCATTTACGGAGCCTTCACCTATGCCGGCTTCCACGACGCCATTCTCGACCGCATCGACGATGTCGCCGCCCAGGCGGCACTCGATCGCGCGGTTTTCGCCGGCGGCTGCTCGGAAAACTCCGAGACCTCGGTCTCGGCGCTGTCCGAGGATATTCTGAAACTCTACTATGACGACTACATCGCACAATGGGACAGCTTCCTGCGAGACATGCGGCTCGCGCCACTAACCGATCTCAATGTCGCCAGCGAAAATCTGAAGGATCTCTCAAGTGCCGATTCCGCGCTGAAACGGCTGCTGACGGCGGTCGTCCAGGAGACCGAACTGACGCGCTCCGATGAGGCCCCCGCCGACGATAAGTCGGCGGCCAAGGGCGCCTCGAAACTGCTCGGCAAGCTCGGCAAGCTCGGCAAGCTGGCGACGAGCGGTGCGAAGCTGCTGCCCCGCGCCGGGTCAGCCAGCGAGGTGGACCTGACCGGCAATCTGGTGGCCGAACATTTCAAACCGCTGAAGAGCACCATTGCCGAGGTCGACGGCCAGCCGCCGGCACTGGATGCCGCCGTTGTCGCGCTGACCGCGCTGTCGAACGTCCTGCAGACGGTCACCGCCAACCCCAATCCGCAGGATGCCATCAAGAAGCAAGGCGGCCTCGCCGAGCTGACCGGTGCCGTCGCGAGGCAAGCACAGATCCTGCCGGACCCCATCAATGTCTGGCTTAGCGGAATTGCCGGTGACACCAGCAATTTGACGCAAAAGGCGGTCACATCGGAGCTCAACGCCATCTGGCGCGCGGACATACTGCCTTTCTGCCAGGCGGCGTTGAACGACCGCTATCCGTTTAGCGCCGACAGCGCGGTGGATGTCAATGTGCATGATTTCGCCCGCCTGTTTGGACCGGCCGGATTGATCGACGGTTTCATCAACGACCACCTGATCAACTATGTCGACACCACCAGCCAGCCATGGAAATGGCGTGCCGATTTCGGCCTCGATCCTTCGGCGCTGGCGGCGTTCGAGCAGGCCAGGCATATCCGCGACGATCTCTTTCCCGGTGGTACTGGGCCAGTGATGAGCTTCACGCTCGAACCGAAGGACCTGTCTCCCAACGTTACGCGCGTCACGCTCAATCTCGATGGTCAGACCCTCGTCTATTTCAACAATGCGACGCGGCCGCAACCGATGACCTGGCCGGGCAAGGACGGCACCGGGGTCATCTCGCTCGCCTTCCAGCCGATCGACGGTTCGCCCGAAATCATGCTCAACGAGACTGGCAGCTGGGCGTGGCTGAGGATGCTGCGCAACGGCCGTTTCGCCGGCACATCGCTCTCCGATGTCTACAGCCTGCGCCTAGGCACGAAGGGAATGTGGGCCGATTTCGAACTCAAGGCCGCCAGCGTCGAGAACCCCTACAATTTGCAGATGTTCAAGAAATTCTCATGTCCGCCACAGATATGACCTTGCCCGGCTTCTACGGCAAAATGCCCGCCACCGGCGATTTCGTGACGCGGCGGCTGTCGGGCGACTTTGTCCGCGGCTGGGACCGCTGGCTGGCGCAGCATCTCGTCCCGCTGTTCGGCTCGGAAATTTGGCCAAGCACAACCGCGCTGCGCTTTCTGGCCGGCCCGGCGTCCTTCGGCGCATCGGCAGGCATCATTGTGCAAAGCGCCGACAGGGTCGGCAGGAAGTTTCCTCTGAGCGTCGTTGCGCAGCTTTCTGAAGCTCCGGTTTTGCTGGCCGACGCCGAGGCGTGGTTTTCCGCGATCGAAGAGGCGGCCATCGCCGCCCAGAACGGTGAGCTGACGCCAGACGAGCTGGATGCCACGCTGGCCGGACTGCCGGTGCCGCCTGTCGAGCCGGATGAAGAAGTCATCGGCGACATGGTGATGTGGACAGCCCGTTCGGACATTTTCGACATCGATCCGCAATCGCCGCAAACGACGCTAGAACAGATTCTCGCCGCCAGTTGGGAGACCAGCTGATGCGGATCTGGAACCAGATGGGTTACCGGCACGAGTTCAGCGTGAGCGCTGACACGACCGGGCGTGAGTGGGTCGTCGTGGTGGTCAAGGGCACGTTCGACTTTCCCGCAACGCCCGGCGGGCTGGTGCACAGATCGGCAGAACAGGTGCCGCTGGTTTTTGCCGACACGCAAACCGGTGAACCCGGCTACTCCGCCACGCTATGGGAAACCGATTTCGCCTTCCGCAAACCGCGCTGCGACGTGATCGCCAATGGCTGCGCCTATGCGCCGGGCGGGCGCCCGGCCGAGCGCGTGCCGGTCGGCATCAAGGTTGGCAATTGGTCAAAACTGTTCGAGGTCGTCGGCCACCGCGAATGGCGCGCCATCGGCCCGGTTTTTGGCGCCACATCGCCGCAACCCTTCCTGAAACTGCCCATCTCCTATGACGTCGCCTGGGGTGGCGTCGACAGGCTGGATCCGGAGGACAAGCTGCCGGCCAGCTACAAATACAACCCAGTCGGAACCGGGTGGTCGCGCATCAGGAACCAGCGCCTCATCCCCGGCCTGCGTCTGCCGAACACGCAAGCTGTCGGCGAAGAGATCCGCTCGCCCTTCGGCGACTACAAGCCGATGAGCTTTGGCCCGATGGGCCGCGGTTGGCCGGGCCGTATCGAATATGGCGGCACCTATGACGACAATTGGGCCAACAACATTTTCCCGTTTCTGCCGCCGGACTTCGACGAACGCTACTTCCAGGTGGCCCCGCCCGACCAGCAAATCGATCCGCCGCGCGGTGGCGAGGAAATGCAGCTGATCAATTTGACGCCAAGGGGGCGCGAACATTTCAGAATGCCAGCCACGGCCATCAAAGTTGCAATGTTCAAGGGCTACACCAAGGCATTCGAGGCCGATATTCATCCGGACACTGTTTTGTTCGACACCGAAAATCGGCGCTTTTCATTGGTCTGGCGTGTGTCGCAACGCCTCCAGCGCACGATCCTCGACTTTACCGAATGCTGGGTCGGGCCGCCGACACCAGGCATGCTCCACGCCAAAGCCGTCAAGAAGCCATATGTCCGGCCGATCGCGGAGCCGATCCAGCCGGAGGCAGAGGACGCATGACGGCTGCGCTCGACATCGTAGCGACCGGGATGGTGACGGCCGTCGGCCTTGATGCGCCGTCGTCTTGTGCGGCGCTCCGCGCCCGCCTGGACGGCTTCAAGGAGACGCAGTACGCCGACGATGAAGGCGAGTGGCTGCTTGGCTCCCCTGTCACCATGCCGCGAAAATGGATCGGCCAGAAGCGTATGACCCATATGCTGGCGGCCGCGATAAGCGAGATATGCACCACGGTGCCACAGGCACGCGAACGGACGCCGATGTTGTTGTGCCTTCCAGAGGCGTCGCGGCCTGGTTCACCCGTCCAGGATGCCTCCGCGCTCGTGCGAAATGTATGCGCGATCCTTGAGATGGCCGTCGACCCACGATCGCGCACCATATCGCATGGCCGGCCATCCGGACTGGTAGCACTTGAGCAGGCGCGCCGGCTGCTGGCCGAAGGGGGAACCTCAGCAGTCATTGTTGCAGGGGTGGACAGCTACCTCACTCCCGAGGCGATAGGGTTCTATCTGGCGAACCGTCGCTTGCTGGCCACCAACAATCCGAACGGCTTCATTCCAGGCGAGGCCGCGGCCGCTGTGCTGTGCACCCATGCTGGTCATGGATCCGGACTAAGGCTGCACGGTCTGGGCCTCGCCCGAGAGAATGCATACATCTACAACGAGGCTGACGAACCGCTGCGCGGGGACGGGTTGACGACCGCCTATCGGCACGCGCTGAAGGAGGCCGGCATCGAGATGAACCAGTTGGGGTTCCGTATTTCGGACCTTATCGGAGAGCAGTACTGGTTCAAGCAAACGGCCCTGGCAAGCCTTCGGCTCGTGCGGGGTGCGCATGACTTTCAAGACCTGTGGTCGCCGGGTGAATCGCTTGGAAATATCGGAGCGGCGGCGGTGCCTGTGATGATCGGCATGGCCTTCGCGGCGGCAAGGAAGGGCTACGCGGCCGGTAATCCGGTCCTGATCGAGGCGTCCGAAGACTCCGGCGCGTGCGGCGCAGCCATCTTTGCTGCGAGGGCTGCATAGATGACAGTCTACGCCAACAGTCTGGAAGTCGCCTGCAAGGCGCAGGGTAACAAGGTCATAGCGGCCTTTCCTGATGTCTGCTTCACGCCGCCGGAGAATCCGGCAACGCCCCCTGGCGTTCCGATTCCCTATCCTTCTTTCGGCTTCGACAGCGACACGGACAAAGGCACCAGCACCGTCAAGATCGGTGGCCAGACGATCACGCAGAAAAACAAATCCTACTACACCAAGACAAGTGGCACTGAAGCGGGCTGCGCGACCAAGAAGGGCATCATCACATCGAAGAATACCGGCAAGGAATACGCCGTCGCCTGGTCGAGCAATGTCAAGGCCGACGGCGAGCCCGTCAACCGGATGACGGACCTGTCCACCAACAATCATGCTTCACCGCAGGGAAATACGCTGACCTTTCCGAAACTGGCCACCGGCGCCGGAGTCATTTACAGCACGGAAAAATGCCTGATTGGCTCCTATGACGCGATCGCCGCGGTCTGCAACGACAATGGCGGCGAGGCACACCATATCGTACCGGACAAGTGTTTCCGAACGGGTAGTCGGGCGAACGCGGACGTTACATCGACGCGCATCGCCAATGCTCCGACGCTCGGAGAGGGGGTATGCATCTGTCTCAGTCCTGATGATCACGAACGGATTCATGAGGCTGACCGTGAGCAGATCGTAACGCTGGGCCGACCCGGCCTGGCCAAACTCAAGGGCAAAAAACTAGCGGATGCGAAAGCCAAGTTGAAAGCGCAGGGCAAACTCGGCGTTGCGCCGATGAGCAAGATTACCGAAGCAACCATTTCATGTCTCGACGACCTTCAGGATCTCAATGCGAATTGCATCAAGAAGGCAAAGGAAGCGGTGGAGGAGCAGCAAAGCGCATTCGGGGCCAGCCAGAAGGGTAGAACCTCCAACCCATTGCCCGGCAAGGAGGCCAAGAAGACGATGAAGCCGCCAAAGCCCAGAAAATAGACCGACACACCAGGAGTACGCAGATGAAGATACGAGCGTCGGGCTACATTGCTCCAGATCTTATCGCCGCGGTCCCAACCGAACTCGACGACGAGGATCCGTATTCGCGCTTCCTCATGTTTCAGGACACGACGGAGCAACAGGTCGCGGATGTCGACATCCCTCGAACAGTCGTTTCCGTTTGCGCCTACCCATTCGAGAGCGACAACGAGAATGTGTTCGTCGCTCTAACCAACGAGGGCGACCTCTACTTTCTGACCGAGGACGTGGACTACGAAAAGATCCCCGGTGCCGGCGTCCTCAGCGAGGATGCCGAGGATCTTGGTTCGACGCTTGGCATCACCCAGAAGGCGGGCATCCTCTATGTTTGCGGCGACGGTTCCCAAGTCTATTTCAGACCCAGGAAGGATGAATGGGTCCGGATTTGCGAGCGTGACGTCGATGGAATGGCAAACAATTTCCTGGAGGGCATCGCCGCGATCAGCCCGAACAAACTGGCGGTCTGCGGATACACCCACAGCCGCCCCAAGCATGCCGCACGAGGTTGCCTCTACTTCTACAACGATGGGGAATGGGGCCAGGCAGAACTCCCAAACAATCAGTCCTTGTATGATCTTGTCTTTGTGGACGCATCGCGTCTCGTTGCCGTGGGCGGCGGCGGTACCATTGTTACGGGAACAGGACCTGGCACGATGGAGGACGCCTCCGTCGAAGGTTTGCGCGAGAAGTTCCTCCGTATCCGCCTCGACAGCTCGAAACTCTATGTGTTGGGTAAGACAGCAATCTTCATATTCGACACCAAGCTGACCCTGTTGGACACCCTACCCCTGCCCGCCGAGTATCGCAGCCCGAAGAACATCGAGGTCAAGCAAGGCATCATCTGGTATTTCGATCGTGAAGGCTTGGCTCGTCACGACGGCATGGGCTGGACTCTCATGCCTGTGCCTCCCGAACTTCTCGAAAGATCGGAATAGTCTGCCTCGGAACGTTACCCTGTCGAGGGTCACCTCAGGCCTTTCCCAAATTGACTTCTATAAAGCGCTGCACCTTGGCAAGATCAAGGTCGATGATGCGGATCGGCTTTTGGGCGGAGAGCATCTGAACCACGAACAGTTCTCCCGCTTCCGGGAACTCTTCGAAGCGCTGTTGCGCAATCTTTCGGCCGGCCTCACCCGCGACCCTGGCTCCATCGAGAAAAGCTTCAAGGCGCTCTATCAACCTCGCAAGGCGCTCATCATCCATGTCCGGGTTTTCATCAGGATGCAGCAAATGGTAATGGTATACCGTCCACAGGAAGGCTGCCTGTTCCACATGCTGGCGCACGATTTCGTAGAGGATTGGCACCGGCATCAGTTCAGGTTCACGGAGCCGCCGCGGATTCGATTGGCCGCACTGGCGTGGCTGGTGACATAGGTTCCCCGGATGGTGATGTGGCCATCCTTCTCCATGATGATTACGGACTTGCCGCAACGCAGTTCGATGCGCTCATTGCCGACAATGTGGACCAATTCACCGTCACGCACGATCTGCTGCGCGTGAGCCCGACGCGAAGGCTCCACGAGTTTACCCACGATCAGCGGCTGCAAGGGATCACCCTCCCGAAAGAGCAGCGCAACTTCAGCGCCGATCATGCTGGCATCGAGTTTGATCAGGCTTCGCGCGGCGATCGCTGTCTCGACAGGGTTTCCAGGAAAGACGACCAGCGGCGATGTGTCGTCAAATCCCAGGAAAATGCCGATTACGACACCATCGATGCGATCACGAACTTCAGCCATGCTTCGTCCCTCTAATTCTGGTGGATCTTGCTGCCCTTGAATTGGATATCGCCGGATGCCTTGCCGCTGATCTTTCCGGAAGCATCAATGGAAATATCCTTGCCTTTGATGTTGATCGTCCCATCCTTCTTCATGATGATCTCCGCACTTCCGCACTTCAGCGTGATCGAGTCCTTCGCCTCGAGCGTATAATTCTTGCCTACGTTGAAGGCCGAGTCGTCGGCGATCTGGACCAGGCTCTTTTTTCCGACCTTCAGCTCATGTGCGCCCGCTACCTGTGTGCTGTCGTCGACGCCTATCTCTGTCTTGCGGGTTTTGGTGATCTCGGCCATCTGGGCGCCGCCAATTTTTATGCCCTGGTCCGCGCCGATCTCGATGCTCTGGCTGGCGGATATGTTCCAGCTGTCGCTGGCCCCGATCGTATGGCTCTGCGCCGCGCCGACCGTGACCGACCGTGTCGAACCGATTGTATTCTCTTGCGGCCCGCCAACGCTTCGTGTCTCAGACGCCCCGACCGTGTCGATGCGAGCAGCGCCAACAGTGACCGTCTGGACAATCCCCACCGTCTGCGAGTGGTTGGAGCCGATCGTCTCCGAAGAGTTCGAACCGATGCCTATCGTCTCGTTTGCACCCACTGTCAGCGAGCGGTTCTTGCCCACCGTCTCGGTGTCGTTCGAGCCGATATTCGTGGTCTGGTCGACGCCGACCTTGACCGTCTTGTTGTTGCCGACATCCTCGTCGAGGTTGTGGCCGACAGAATGCTTGGCGTCGTGGTCGATGCGGTCCGACTGGTCGTGCTGGACCAGCTTGGTGCGGTCATGCTTGATCAGAAGGTTGTGGTCTTTCTGCGCCTGGAAATTGACCAGTTCGGAGCCGGCCTTGTCCTCGAACATCAGCTCGTTGTAACCACCGCCGCCTTTCGAGGAGTTGGATTTCCACCCCGACTGCGTTGCATTGCCCGGCAAGCCGTAGGGCGGCATCTGCGAGGCATTGTAGACCCTGCCGGTGATGATCGGCAGGTCAGGGTCGCCTTCGAGGAAGTCGACGATCACCTCCTGGCCGATGCGCGGTATCTGGATGAAGCCCCAGCCGCTGCCGGCCCAGGTCTGCGAGACACGCACGAAGCAGGAACTGTTTTCGTTCTTCTTGCCCAGGCGGTCCCAGTGGAACTGCACCTTCACCCGGGCATATTTGTCGGTGAATATCTCCTCGCCTGAAGGGCCGACCACCGTCGCCGTCTGCGGTCCGCGCATGATCGGCCGCGCCGTGATCCGCGGCGCGCGATACGGCAAGGCAGTCGGCGCGACACCCAGCACGATCTTGTAATTCTCACTGTGGGCTTCGTTCTGGGTCCTGTAGCCCGGATCGAACAACCTGTATTCGGCGCTGACAACCAGATACTCCTGGTTCTGGTCATCGCGCGGAAAGCTTTCCAGCTTGAACGTACAGCCGGAATGGAGGCCGCGCACGGTTCCGACCGCGGTGATGCGCTGGTGCACGGCCTGGAGTTCCTCGCGCCGGATGCCGGCCAGGGTGTCGCCGCGCCCGACATCGAGATGCGCCCCAGGCTGGCGATAGTTCTCGCCGGAGGCTTCCTTGTGGCTGAACGGCTGGGCGGACTTCGCCATCAGATCGGCGCCAGGCTTCTGGAAATCATAGTCGGTATGGGCATAAGCCCCCGGCCGCACCGAACTGCCCGGAATCCATTCGGTGATGTATTCGACGTCGCGCCGCGAGCCCTGTCCCTCAAAGTTATAAGGTATCTTCTCGTAGCCCGGCGCCGGCTTCAGCTTGCTCATCGCATCGCACAGTACGAGCGTGTGCTTGCCCTCGTCATGCTCGAAGAAATAGAAGATGCCTTCGTGTTCGAGCAGGCGCTGCACGAAATCCAGGTCGCTCTCGTCGTACTGCACGCAGTATTCGCGCGAGGGGTACGACGCTTGCAGCCGCTTCTCGAATTTCGCCGTGCCGTATTTCGAGAAGATCTTTTCAACGATCTCGACAGCGGTCATGTTCTGAAAGATCCGGCAATCGGTGACGTTGCCGAGGAACCAGAGCCACGGCCTGACGACCGCTTCATAGTAGGCCAGCCGGTCCTCGATGCGAGTCAGGCGAAACTCGGACACCAGGCCGCAGAACCAGCGTTCCGGATCGGATTCCCCTTCGACCGAAACCATGCCTCCCAGCATCTTCAGCGGATCGATCTCGGAGCTGGGACTGACGAAGCCAACCGTATAGGCAAAGCAACGGCTAATCTCGTCGCGGCCGACAAGATGCGTGAAGGTCAGTTCGGCGCCGACCGGCGTCTGCACAACCGTGGCACGTTCGTTCGGCATGGGTCGAGCCCCTCCTGGACGCGGCCGCCGGCGCGGTGGATTTGAAGCTCCCGTCATCTGCCCAGGAACTTTTGAGAGCCCGCCGCACCAGGCCGTGTTGAGCCTACCACATGTTGTCCTGCCGACCAAAGAGGACGCACGGCGGAAAACCTTAACCTGTCGATGCATCGCCTCGAAACGCTGCTGTCCTGTTGTATGTGCAAACTGCTAGAATGTGGAGTATCGGTCAGTGTTCGGCGGCGATCCTGGATGTACATCAGTCTGCAAATCAACAATGTCGACGCCTTGCCTGCGGGCATCTCGGCCGGCTACGCGGCGCGGGATCGCAGCTTCGAGATCGGACGCGATGCTTGCGACTGGACCTTGTCGGACCCCGACAAGTTCATCTCCGGCCGGCATTGCGAGGTCCGCTACGAGGGAGGCGCGTTCTGGCTGCACGACGTCTCGCGCAACGGAACCTACATCAACGGATCAAACCAGCGCATGACCAGCCCGCAGCGGCTGGCCAATGGCGACCGGATGCTCATCGGCCGCTATGTCGTCTTTGTGTCGATCGATGAGGAGCGCGCTGCGACCGGTCACCCCAGCCACGGTTCGACGCAGCGCGAAATGCCGGTCGCTGCAGGCCGCTCGCTGGAATTCGGAGATGGGCCGTTTTTCGATCCCTCGGAGCAACAGTCCGGGCAGCGCGTTGCGGCGTCGACGTTCCCGTCGCAACCGCCCCTGCCCTCGACCAGGGATGAAGTGCTGAGGGAAATCGCCATCGGAGCCGGCATTTCGCCGGAATTGCTGCAATCGCGCGACCCGCATGAAGTTGCCGCCGAAATCGGTGCGGTGCTGCGAACGGTGGTCGAGGAACTGACATTGCTGCTGAAGGCACGCGCGGCGGCGAAGATGCTGGCCAAGAGCACACAGCGAACGATGATCAGTGCCGCCGACAACAACCCCCTGAAGTTCGTTCCGGGAACCGACGACATCCTCGAAATCATGTTCGCACGGCGCCGGGCCGGCTATCTCGATGCCAGGCGCAGCATCGAAGATGCATTCCGCGATCTCAAGACCCACGAATTCGCCACCTATGCCGCCATGCAGGCCGCGCTGTCGCGGCTGCTTGACGACCTGTCTCCGGAAGCGATCGGACGAAAGCTTCCGCCGACATCGTTCTCGTCGAAGAAGAGCCAGGCATGGGACGCTTTTGTCACGACCTGGCGAACCATGGAGGAAGCACACGAGAACGGCATGCTGGACATATTCCTGGCCTATTTCAGCGAAGCCTATGCAAAAGCCGACAAGCAGAAATAGGCGTTTCAGGGGAGCCGTGGCGCTGCAGCCAACGAAGACAACTCTTCGGTGCGTGGCATCCGGTTCCAATCGAGAGTTTCCGAGATTACGATCGCTTACGACAATTCGCCAAACGGGTAAGGCTGGTCGACCTGGGTGTCTGCGACAATGTCATCTTACGGCGGGATAGCAAAATATAGCCAACTTTCCTTAAGACAGAGCCCTGCCCTGCAGGGCCTGCCTTTGCTTTGCCTGACCGCGAGAAGCTTTGCGCCTGGCCGGCAAGAGCGCGGGCGTCAGGCGCGGACGGACGATTGGCCATGAGCTCGAAAGACGATCCTTTCGGCCCGGCCGGCAAGACCGTCATTCGCGCCACGCCACGACGCGAGCGAAAGCCGGCGCCGGTCCCCCAGGAGCCTGTCGCGGATGGCGGCCAACCCTCGCAGATCAGGGACTCGACAGTGTTCGATCCCGGCGTCGGCCGGCAGACACCGCCGGGCTGGACATCCGGGACCGTGATGTATCAGGGAACTCCTCTTGCGGCGGCGCCGGCGCCGGCCCTGCGGCAGGAGACCCTACTCAATATCACCGAAAGTGTCAGATATTCCGCGGCAAACCCGATCCTTGCCGCGGCCGCACCGTTGCTGATGCTGTTGGGCCAGCTCAGGCTTGTCCCGGTCGAGAGACAAGCGGAGCCATTGGCGGAGCATGTCGCCGAAGCGATAGACAAGTTCGACCGAACGATGGAGAAATCCGGGGTCGCGGAAGAGGATGCGCGGATCGCGAAATTTGTCCTGTGCGAAACAGCCGACGACCTCATCGGCAACCTGCCTTGGCCACGAAAAGACGCCTGGGTGCAGCACAGTATGCTGACGCAGTTCTTCCACGTCGAGCCCAACGGCACGGGCTTCTTCGAAGCGCTGAACAAAGTCCTAGCCAGCCCGGAGGCACATTACGATCTGCTCGAACTGATGCATGTCTGCCTGTCGCTGGGGTTTGAGGGCCAGTATCGCGGTCTGACACGCGAGGACACCAATCTCGAACGTGTTCGGCGCGACGTCTTCGAAACGCTTCGCTATTTCAAGCCCCGCGCGGACGAAGACATCTCGCCCCATTGGCGGGGCCTGTCGGCGACGGTGACGCAGTCGTCGACGCGCCTGCCGCTCTGGGTCGTTGCGGCAGCGGCATCAGCGCTGCTGACTGCCGCATTCTTCGCGTTGCGGGTCTTCATCACCAATGAAGGCGACGCCGCCGCGGATGAATTGCTGGCGCTCAACCCATCGACGCCGATCGCCATCGAACGGGCCAGCGTGGCGCCGTTAGCCGAGCCGGCGAAAGTCACCCCGCCTCCTGCCACAACCACGCAGATCGATCGCATCCGCTCGGCGCTGGCCAAGGAAGTCGGAGCCGGCGGGCTGACCGTGGACACCAAGGGCGACTTCATCGTGGTGGAAATTAACAATCTCCTGTTGTTCCAGTCCGGCAAGGCCGATGCGAAACCAGAGTTCCAGCCCATAGCCGCTGATATCGCTGCCGCCCTGGAACCCGAGCGCGGACCGATCAGGATCGTCGGCCACACCGACAATGTGAAGCCGCGAAAATCGAGCCCGTTCAAGTCCAACTTCGACCTTTCCGTGGCTCGGGCGAAGGCTGTCGAAACGATGATGGCGCCGAAGTTCAGCGATCCCTCGCGACTGACCGTCGACGGCAAGGGCGAGGACGAGCCGATCGCCGACAATGCAACGCCGGAAGGCCGCGCCGCTAACCGCCGTGTCGATGTGATGATCGCCAAGGAGGAAACATTGTGAGCACGGCCGTTTGGAAGCGCCGATGAAGCGTTGGCTGCTGTGGATATTCAGCATGATCGCGCTGGCCGGATTTGCGGCGGCGGTGTGGTTTGCGGGACCTTTGATCCGCTTCGCCGATAGCCGCCCCCTCGGACCTGTCTGGTTGCGCGCGGCAATCATCGGTGTGATCGTGGCGGCCGTGGCGCTCTTCTATGGATTGCGTTTCTGGCGGATGCGCAAGGCGCAAAAGGCGCTGGAGATCGCCGTTGCCCGCAACGACGGCAGGGATGACGACTCGCAAGTACTCGAGGCGCGCATGAACGAGGCGATCGCCGCGCTTAAACGGTCGAGCGGCAAGCGCAATTTCCTCTATGAGGTCCCCTGGTACATCATCATCGGCCCGCCCGGCGCAGGCAAGACAACGGCATTGGTCAATTCCGGCCTGAATTTCCCGCTGGCCGTTTCGGGTGATGCCCAGCCGGTCGCCGGCGTTGGCGGCACGCGCGCCTGCGACTGGTGGTTCACCGACCAGGCCGTGCTGATCGACACCGCCGGACGCTACACGACGCAGGAGTCCAATGCCCAGAGCGACAGCAAGAGCTGGCTCGCCTTCCTGTCGCTGCTCAAGAAATGCCGCACACGGCAACCGATAAACGGCGTCATCCTGGCGATCAGCCTTGCCGATCTCATCGGCCTCGACGACCGGCAGCTTGACGCTCACGTCGTCGAGATACGCAGCCGTCTGCGCGAAATCCACGAGACGCTGAAAATCCAGTTTCCGGTGTATCTGGTTTTCACCAAGGCCGATCTTGTTGTCGGGTTCATGGACTATTTCGGCGGTTTCGACGAGACGCGCCGGCGCAAGGTCTGGGGCGCGACATTCCAGACCAGCGATCGCACGAAGAACATGGCCGCGGAGGCCCCGGCCGAATTCGATGCGCTGGCGAGACGCCTGGTCGAGGAGATGCCCGACCGACTTCAAGAAGAGGCTGACCCGGTCGCGCGCATATCCGTCTTTGGCTTTCCGGCACAGTTCGGTGCGCTGAAGGGCCGAATTGCGAGTTTTATCGCCGGCCTGCTCGATCCGGGCCGCAGCCAGGTGAATGCCAGCCTGCGGGGACTCTATTTTTCGTCAGGCACGCAGGAGGGAACGCCCATCGATCAGGTGCTGGGCGCGATCAGCCGCAACTTCGGCAACAATTCCAGCGCCCATCTTTCCGGAAGCGGCAAGAGCTTCTTTTTGCATGATCTGCTGACAGGCGTCATTTTTGCCGAATCCGGATGGGTCTCGTACGACAAATCGGCGGCAAGGCGGGCGGCGATCGCCAGATTTGCCGGGCTTGGCGCTATCGCGTTGATCGCCGCGGTGGCCCTCGGCATCCTGGCCCTAAGCTTCATCGCCAACGGGTCGCTGATCGCCTCCACCAAGCAGGCCATGGGCCAGTATCGCACAACGGCGGACGCGCTGCTCAAGAGCACCGAGGTCAACGATGTCGACCTCGAAAACGTCATTGGCCCACTCGACCAGTTGCGCGATCTGCCGGCCGGGTTCGAAACCGGCGACGTGCCGACACCGATCGAGGAAACGTTCGGCCTCAGCCAACGGGAAAGACTGCTTTCGGCATCCAGGACGGCTTACCGGCAAGCGCTGGAACGAATGTTCCGATCGCGTCTGCTGATCCAGGCGGAGCGGACGATCCAGGCCAAGATGGCCGATCCCGCCGCGCTCTACGAGCCGTTGAAAATCTATCTGATGCTGGGCGGCAAGGCGCCGAAGGTCGACGACGCGTTGATCGTCTCCTGGATGAAGCAGGATTGGGAGCAGAACCGGTATCCAGGCGAAAACAACCGCGCAGGACGCGAGCAACTTGAAAAGCACTTGCGCGCCATGCTTGCGCTGGACGACGCCTATGATCCGGTTTTCCAACTCAACCAACCACTCGTCGAGGCGGCTCAACGCTCGCTTGGGCGGATGAGCCTTGCCGACCGTGCCTCCGCGCTGATCAGGTCTGCCGTATACGCGGCGGCGCTGGATGATTTCTCCGTTTCAGCGAAGGGCGGACCGGAAACGCCGCTGGTATTCGAGCGTGTCGATGGCGGCGACCTGTCAGGCCTTCGTGTTCCCGGCCTCTATACCTATGCCGGCTTCAACCGTTTTTATCTCGGACAGCTCTCGCGCATTGCGCAGATGCTCGTCGACGACCAGTGGGTGCTTGGCGGCGGCGGCGAACAGGGCGGCATCGATCAGGAGTTGCTGAAGCTCGGCCCCCAGCTCCTCGATCGCTATGGCAAGGAGTTCGCAACCGCGTGGAACAGCGTTCTCGATGGGTTGAAATTCAAAGCGATGCTGAAGGACAAGCCGCACTATATCGCGCTTTCCGCCGTCGCATCGCCAACCTCGCCGATCGAACAGCTGTTTACAGCGATCGCCGCCGAAACTGCCCTTACGCGGGGCGCTGCTTCTGGCAAGGAGCCAGCCACCGGGGTTGAAGCCGGCACGGTTCAAGGCCCGTCGATGGCCAGGGGTCTGGCTCGGATCGGCATACAAATAGCTACCGGAAAATCGCAAAGCCGTGCCGGCACGGGATCTGCGGCGGCGCAAAACCAGAGCCCCGGGGGCAACATTGAAGCGCAGTTCCAATCGTTCCAGGCCTTGGTGAGCGGTCCTGCCGGGCGCCGACCGATCGATGCCTTGACCCAGAACTTCCGCGACATCTACAAGAGCCTGCAACTGGCGACCGACGTGCCGTCGCAGACGGATCGCGTCAACGCCAATCTGCAGCTGCAGATAGCCACCCTTCGTGCCAATTCCTCGCGCCTGCCCAAGCCACTCGCCAGAATGGTCAATGCGACGGCGGACGAATTCGAAGGCAACGTCGCCGAGACTTCGGTGGCGAATTTGAACCAGCTGCTCGACCGGGCGGTCACGGCTCCTTGCGAGGCGGCTGTCAACGGCCGTTATCCTTTCGCCGGCGATGGCACCGAGGATGTGGCGATGGCGGATTTCGCGAAACTGTTCGCACCGGGCGGGCTTCTGGACCGGTTCTTCGCGCAGAATCTCGCATCGCTGATCGACATGAGTGGCCAGGACTGGAGCTGGAAACAGGATGTGCGCTTCGGGCGCGACCTGTCGAAATCGACGCTGAAAATCTTCCAGCAGGCGGCCGAAATCCGCAGCGCCTTCTTTCCCCAAGGCGGTTCGACGCCCTCGATCAGCATCACCTTCACGCCGTTCTCACTGCATGGCGATGCTGATGCCGCGGTGCTCGATGTCGATGGCCAGACCGTCCAGAGCAACCAGGTGGGCAACGCGCCGAGCATCGTGACCTGGCCCAGCGGCGCGGCTTCCGGTTCCGCCAGCCTGAGGCTGACGCCGGAGATGCCAGGCCGCGAATCCACCATCAAGTTCGAAGGGCCGTGGGCGCTGAAGCGGCTCATGGACAAGGCGTCCATCACCGGCACCGACAATAATGTCCAAGCGCGCTTCGTGATCGGCGGGCGCGACGTCAGCTATACGATCCAGACCGGCTCCGGCCCCAACCCGTTCCTGCTTCCGGCACTTTCCGGATTCAGCTGTCCGAAGGCGTTTTGAGATGGGCTTCGAACTTTTCAATGCGGTAGCACCCTTCGGGAGGCTCAGGCGCCCGGACCTTAATTTCGATACTTTAATGGTCGAGCCTGTGGCAGACTGCCGTGAGCGAGCGCCCGGGATTGGGCCGCAGAGGACGCGTGAGAAGCGTTTGGTGGCAAGGTGAGCGATGTCGCCCTTCCCTTTGACAGTTTCGGCGTGAGCCACAAAGGCTGTGTCCGCGAGCACAATGAGGACAACTACCTGCTCGAGCCACGAACCGGGCTTTGGGTGGTGGCCGACGGAATGGGCGGGCATGAGGCCGGAGAAGTCGCCTCGGCCAGCATTGTCGACCACCTGGCCACGATCGGCATCGCAAGCTCCGCTCCGGACCTGCGGGCGCGCTTCGAGGACAGACTGAGCCGGGCCAATGCCGAGATCCGCGGCATATCGGAATCGCGCGGCATCACCATCGGCTCCACGGTCGCCGCCCTGTTGGCGATGGACGGACGGTTTGCCTGCCTGTGGGCTGGCGACAGCCGGGTCTATCTGATCCGCAACGCCGCGATCTCGCAGATTTCGAAAGACCACACCGAAGTGCAGGAACTATTGGATCGAGGCATGATCAGCGCGGCCGAGGCGCTGACCTGGCCGCGCCGCAATGTCATCACGCATGCGGTCGGCGTCAGCGACGACTTCGTCATCGATTTCCAGCAGGGCGAACTGATGCCGGGGGACATTTTCGTGCTGGCCACCGATGGGCTGACGGCACATGTCACAGATGCGGAGATCGAGGCCGCGGTGGTGTCGGCAACGCCTCAGGCGGCCTGCGAAAATCTCTTGCAAACGGTGCTGACGCGGGGCGGAACGGACAATGTGACCATTGTACTGGTGAAGATCGGAACCGGGCGCAATGGACAATCGCTCCACCCTGATCTGTCCAGAGCGGAGGGCTGAGGCCGATGAGCGCCGATGACAAGACGCGAATATCGCCGCAGGTGGCCAACACCGCGGTCGGCACGCAGCTCAGCGGCATCTACGAACTTGACGAGCGGATCGCATTTGGCGGCATGGGCGAGGTCTATCGCGGCCACAACATCCAGACCGGCGACCACGTCGCGATCAAGATAGTGCTGCCCGAGTTTGCCCGTGACCAGACGATCCTGTCCTTGTTCCGCAAGGAGGCCTCGATCCTCAACCATTTGTCGCATGACGCGGTCGTGCGATACCACGTCTTCACCATCGATCCCGGAATCGGCCGGCCCTACCTCGCCATGGAATTCGTCGACGGCGAGTCGCTGTTCGACATAATGCGAAGGGGGCCGATGCCGACGGAAGAGGTGCGCAAGCTCTGCCATCGCCTCGCATCCGGCCTAGCCGCCGTGCATCAAGCCGGAGCAATCCATCGCGACCTGTCGCCCGACAACATCATCCTGCCGGGGGGCCGGGTCGACCGCGCAAAGATCATCGATTTCGGCATCGCGCGATCAGCGACGGTGGGCGGGGAAACGCTGATCGGCGGAAAGTTCGCGGGAAAATACAACTACGTTTCACCCGAACAGCTCGGGCTGTACAGCGGCGACGTCAGCGAGCAGTCCGACATCTACAGCCTTGGGCTGGTGCTGGCCGCCGCCCTGCGCGGCAAGCCGATCGACATGAGCGGATCGCAGTACGAGATCATCGAAAAGCGCCGAACCGTGCCTGATCTCTCTGACATCGACGACGATTTTCGTGACATTGTCGAAGCCATGGTGCAACCGGATCCGCAAGACCGGCCGGTCAGCATGGCTGACATCGCCAGGATGACGCGCGGCGAAGACGAAGCGACAACACCGCCCCCATCCAGGACACCCCGCGACCGGCCGGCTTTGCCACCAGCCGAGCAAACCCTTGCTCCTGATCCCAAGCCCCAGCCATCCAATGTCGCGGGGCACAACGTGCCGGCGGCGACGGGCCCGGGCGAGCAGGGCTTCGTTCCGCATGTCCGGCCAGCGCATCTGTCCAAACCGTTGCCTTCGCCGGCCGCCAGCCCGCCGCGCACGGCCGCGAGCAATGTCCCCGGGAAACCCGCGAAGACCCGAACCATCGCGATCGCTGCTCTTGCGACGCTGGCTGTCGTCTCGGTCGCCGGCCTTTACCTGAGCGGCTTCATGACACCTGTGACGCCGACTGCCGGCAAGACATCGCTTTCGCCCGAACCATCGAAGCCGGCGCCGACGGACAAGGTCGCGAGCGCCCCCGAGCCGGCAATGACAGGTCCGGCCGCGGAGCCGGGAGCCAGCGTCCAGCCTACTGAAAAACAGCCAGATGCCGTGGCAACCCAACAGCCGCTGCCGGCCAAGCCCGCCGAAATCCCCTCGCAGGCTAAAGCCCCGAAGCCGCCGGCAATGGCAGTCCAACCGCAAACAGAGGCGAGCGCACCGCCGGCTGGAAACCAGGCAGATGCCAAGGCCGTGCAGACGGCAGAGCCGGCGAAGCCTATTGCTCTCCCGCAAGCCATGGAACCCCCAACGCCATTGGCAACGGATGCGCAGCAACCGTCCGCAAAGGCATCGCCGACACCCCAGCAGAATACGATGGTCAGCAACAGTCAGACGGCAGTTCCAGCGCCTGAGACGACAGCTCCAGCCGCACCGGCAGTTCCAGCCCCGCCAGCCGAGAAGGTGGCAACGCCGCCATCGGCCAAGCCAAAGGTTGTGGAGACCCCAAAGCCCGAACCACAGATCAGCCAGCCGGAAGCACCCAAGGTGACCGTGCCAGCACCCAAACCAAGCGTAAGCCAGACGGATACCGCGAACGCCGAGGGCCAAAACGCCTCGCCACCGCCGGCCAAACAGCCGGACCTACCAGTCGTCGCGTTGAACGTACCCAAACCGGCGATCCCCCCGGTCGTCGACGATAGCGCGCAACGTGTCTCCTGGGTTCGCGACTTCGGCGGCGGCGACTGTTTCTATGCCACCATGACGTCGTCGACCGACAAGGCCGCCGCGATCGAAGGCTTTGGCACGGCGGTCCAGCCATTCGAACGGATGCTTGGCGATTTCCAGGCAAAATTCCACGTAGAGCCGGACATCAGCGTCCGCCTCATCGAGCCGAGCCAATGCGAAGTCACCAACTTTCTGCGCTTTCTCGGGCAGACCACGGCCGACAAGCCGCAGCTTGTTCTCGACCGGACATCGGTGCCTGATGGTACGCCGATCAGCGGCACGCTGGTGACGCACGGCGGGCTCATCTCCAGTGTCCTGCTGATCGATCACAAGGGCATGATGTTCAATCTCGACGACCGCATCGTCGCACAATCCGACAAGGCCACCTTCAGCATCCCGATTGGCCTCGGCGCCGCCGACAAGGCCGCCGGGAAGGCCGTGCCGCAGATCATAATGGTGATCACGGGTCCGCAGGATATTCAGGCGGCAGCCTTCGCGACGCCGACGCCGGCCTCGGTGCTGCTGCCCAAGATTCTCGAAGAGATCGAGACCGACGGATCGCAATTTTCAGCCACTGCCAAGTATTTCCGGCTCGGCGGATAGCATGGGCGCCCGATGGAACGCTGCCGCTCGCGTTTCCCCAACTCGTCCGCCGACCTGCCCTTGGGGCAGCGTGAGCCGGCTCGAGCCCTGGTTGCCCTGACGGGCCGCATGAAGCTTGCGGTCATGGCAGGGGCGGCATTGCTGGCCGTGCTGGCGCCCGGCGAAGCGCGGGCCGAATTCACGGTCTGCAATCAGACACTCGACGTCGTCAATCTCGCGGTCGGCCAGAAGGTCGACAATGCGGACCAGACTGACGGCTGGTGGACCATCGGCGCAAATCAATGCGTGAACGTCATCCGCGAGGAACTGACGAACCGCTACATCTACATCTACGCGACTGATGTCTTTGGCCATGCGATCCTGACCGGGTCGACCGAGATGTGCATCGAGCGGCGGCGTTTTTCGATCCGCGGCATCGACGAGTGCTGGCAGCGCGGCCATATCGCAGCGCAGTTTCTCGAAGTCGATACGCTTGAACAGGTGCGGTGGACCTTCTTCCTGACCGGAAGCAATCCGTGACGCACAGTATCGACACCAGCTTCAGGGAGAAAAAACTGGCGCGCGCCGCGCTGCGCAGGCGCACGCTCTGGCGCCGGCTCATTGCCGGTTTCGCCGTGGTTGTCCTGCTATCGATCGCCACCGGTTTCTACCTCACAGCGGACTATTGGTCGTTCGGCGACGAAGACGAGGAGCTGCACGCGGTCGAAGGCACGGACGATGTGCCGGCAGATGCATCCGTCTATGTGCCTGCCATTATCGAACTGGCCGGAGATCCGATGTGGATCACGCTTGCGCCCGACGCCGACACGGCAAGCAAGGGCCATGCGGTAGCGCGCCCGTCCGAACTCGACAGTTCCGGCGCCTCACCGCAGATCGAGATCCTCTCCGACGTCATGCTGAGTGCCAGCGAAAAGTTCATGACGACGATCCCGTCGACGCAGGAGGACTTCGCCTTCTTCCAGGCACAGCGGCGGACCGCTCCGACATCGCCGGCCGCCGCACCCACCGAGCAGGCCGCTCCGCCTGCCCCGCCGGTGGCACCGAACGACCAGCAGGGGGACCTGGATAATGAGCTGGCTGCACCCGATGCGAGCGAGGCCCCGGCCGGTTCGGCGCCCAAGGCGGATGCCGGCGACGCGGAGGCCGGCTGGGGAGAGACCATCGATCAGGGCGAGGCAGCGCTGCCCGCCTTCAAGAAGACCCAGATCGAGAACAATACGACCGTCGCAACCGCGACCAACGAGTACCAGCGCTTCGAGGCGACCGAAGACACCTTCGTGAAGATCCTCAACGACCGCAGCCTGGACAGCGTTGCGCTCGATGCGCATTTCTCCGCCGACGATGCCAAGCTGGCGGGCGAAGCCTTGAAGGCGCTCTTCAACCGGGACGGCCTGGAAGCGGGTTATGTCGTCGCCATGCGCGGATTCCGGCCGAACCGCGAAACGACGACGATGTCGCTCATGCAGGTCTCGATCTACGCCAAGAATGTCTTTGTCGGCACGTTGACGCGCAATGCCCCTGGCGCCTTCGTGTCGGGTGTCGATCCCTGGGTGCAAGAGGATCTGTTCAACTACTCCGGTGCAGATCAAGGCGGGCCCAAGCGTCAATACCGCCTGCTCGATGCGATCTATTCGACGGCTGCGCGCAACAAGGTCCCGACCGGCGTCATCGGCGAGGCGATCATGTACCTGTCGCGAGGACAGGATCTCGACGCCTTCACCAGCGAGGACCAGCGCCTAGTGCTGATCTACTCGCAGACGCCGCGTGGCAAGGATGAGACGTCCGGGCGGGTGCTTTATGTCGGCGTCCAGGGCGGTGAGAAGACCATCGACTGTTTCGTCTTCCAGCAGAGCGACGGCCAGTACTCCTGCGTCACCGGCAATGACGAGGTGCGTTCGCTAACTGTCGCCAACGGCATGGTCACGCCGGTGAACGGGGTCATGACATCCACCTTCGGCCCGCGCAAGCACCCGATCCTCGGCGTCGTTCGTATCCACAAGGGCGTGGATTGGGCAGCCCCTGTCGGCACGCCGATCATGGCGGCCTTCGACGGCGAGATCAGCTTCCAGGGCGATGGCGGCAGCTATGGCAATCTGGTGAAGATCTCGCATGCGAACGGGCGCGAGACGCGCTATGCGCATATGCAAAAATTCGCCATTGCGAGCGGAGTCGGTACCAAGGTGAAGGCCGGCGACGTCATTGGCTATATCGGCACTACCGGGCTCTCGACCGGCCCGCATCTGCATTTCGAGCTCTACCAGAACGGCGAGGCGATCGATCCGCTAGGGACTGCCACCACGGTCGCCACCTATGAGACTGGCAATTCCGGCAATTCTGGCAATTCCGGCGATGTCGCCGTCGAAACGCTGACCGAGCGGATCGTTCATGTCGAGAGTGGCGGCAGCGCCCGCGCCAAGAACCCGAATTCCTCGGCGACCGGCGCCGGCCAGTTCATAACGAAGACCTGGATTCGGATGATGAATACCTACCGTCCGGACCTCGCGCGCTCGCTGTCGACCGCCGACCTGCTCGCCCTGCGCTACGACGCCACGATCTCGCGCGAGATGGTTCGCAATCTGGCGCGCGAGGGCGAAGCGTATCTTCGGGCGCGCGGTCACCAGATCACGGCCGGCCGGCTCTACCTCTGTCATTTCCTGGGAATGGAAGGCGCGCATCAGGTGCTGTCGGCGCCAGCTTCGGCACAATTGAGCGCCGTGCTGGGGTCCGCCGTCATCCAGGCCAACCCGTTTCTCACGGGCAAGACAGCCAGCTATGTGGTGGACTGGGCCGAAAGGAAGATGGGCCAGAAGCTGAGCCGTGTGGCCACCGACGCCAACCCGCCGTCGACGACTACGGAGATCCGCCAGACATCGCCGGAGTTCGAAAAATACAAGCAGGCCGTCACCGCCCTCATCAGCTCGATCCAGAATACGCTTTGACCCGGCCCGTGCGGCATCAGCCCCTCAGGCCATTGGTGTCACTATCTCTCGGGCCTCTGTGAACCAAAGTTGGGCTCAGCATCACATATGTCCAAGGATCCATTTTTGGCACAAGCGACCCAGTCGCCGACGAAATCTGGCATCCGCAGACATCAACAGTGCCCCCAGTGGGTAGAGGGCTGGTCCATGAAAACGATCACAGTCTTTCTGAGCGGGATTATCCTGGCTTTCGTTGCCGCCTTCGGCGCCGAGGCAGCCGTGCCTGACGCCAAGCGCGTCGCGCTGGTGATCGGCAACACCAACTATGTCCATGCGGTTACCTTGCCCAACCCCGCCAACGATGCCCGCCTCATCGCATCGACACTGCGCGATGCCGGCTTCGAGGTGATCGAAGGGGTCGATCAGGACAATGCAGGCATGCACAGCCTCATCAGCCGGTTCACCGAGCAAGCCTACGACGCCGACCTGGCGGTCATTTTCTATGCCGGTCACGGCATGCAGGTCGACGGCAAGAACTACCTGATACCGGTCGACGCCGATTTGACATCGCCAGCCTATCTCAAGACGCGCACCATTCAGATCGACGACTTCATGGCCGCGCTTCCGCCCGACCCGGCGATCGGCGTCATCATCCTCGACGCTTGCCGCGACAATCCGCTGGCAAGGACGCTGGCGGCCTCGCTGCCGAAAAGCCGATCCACCTCGTTGGGCACCGGCCTGGCGCCGGTCGAAGCAAGATCGGACGTCGTCGATACTGGTGGCCTGCTTATTGCCTATGCAACGGATCCGGGCGCCATCGCCTTCGACGGCGACGGGGTCGACAGTCCTTACTCCACCGCGCTCGCCAGGCATCTGACCGAGCCCGGCGTCGAAATCCAGAGCGCGCTGACGCGCGTGCGCGGCGAGGTGACCGAAACCACGCAAGGTCGCCAGCGGCCGTGGCATAACGCATCGCTGGGACGCGAGGTTTTCCTGGGTAAACCCGTCGCCGCTGCGGCGCCGCCGGCCGTAAATCCGGTAGCCGACGCATCCGCGACATCCGCCCCTGCCCCTGTCGCCAATGGTTCTCTTTCCTGGGAAGTCGAGCAACGTCTTTGGGATGAGGCCTCGAAGCACAATTCTGGTCCGTTCTACCAGGCCTATCTCGACCAGTTTCCGAACGGTCGTTTCGCCACCGTAGCGCGGCTGAACATCGACGAATTGGACGGCCCGAACGCTCAAAACCGGCAGGTCGCGGCACTCGATACGAACCAGGCGAACGCCGGTCCCGGCTCCGCCGTGCGCACCTCTGTCAGCGTTCCGGACGAGATGAAGCAGAAGCCGGGCACCGAGTTGACGGAAAGTGCGATGGGCCTCGACCGCCAGAGCCGCATCGACCTGCAGTTGCGGCTTGAAGCGTTAGGCAACGAGCTTGGGCTGATCGACGGAACCCTGGGCTCTCAGACCCGTGAGGCGATCGGCATCTGGCAAGCCGATAACGGACTGCCACAAACTACCTATCTGACGCGCGAGCAACTGGCGTTCCTGGTGATCCAGTCAGATCCCGTGATGGCAGCCGTGCGCGCCGGATATGACGCCGATCAAGCCCGTACGGCACAGCCGAGGAAGCCCGTCGTGCAGAAAGCCCGCGCGATGAAGCCGGTGGCACAAGGACCCCGCAAACAACGGCAGGTCGCTCAGAAGTGGCGCGACCGCGAGATCATGGTGCGGCGGGATGAACCTGCTCGGCCGCGGGACAATTTTCTCGCCAGGGCACTGATTTTCGGCGCTGGTGTGGCCGTGGGCAGCGTGCTCAAACACTGACCGCCGCGCGTTACTGCGCCTTAATCCGCATTTCCACGCGACGGTTGACCGGATCATACGGGTTGGGGCTGCGTGGATTCTTTTCGCCCATGCCGATGGCGTCGATGCGGGCGGGATCGACACCACTGGCCGTCAGGAAGGCTGCCACCGATTTCGCTCGTCGTTGCGACAGGCCCTCATTGTAATGCACAGTGCCAGTGGCGTCGGTGTAGCCTTCGACGACGAAGCTGAACGTGCTCAGCCGGCTGTCCTTCAGCGCCTTGGCGAACTCGTCGAGTTCAGAGCGCGCAGTGGTGTCGAGTGCGGCCGAATCTAGGCCGAAATTGATCAGCATATCGAGACTCGATTTCTCTCCCGGCGCTTCTTTTGCCTTGGTCTTGGTCTTGCTCTTGCACTCCTCCTCGGTGCCGACGCAAATTCCCCGCGACTTGCCGAGATCGGCCGCGCCGGCAAAGAACTTGACAATGTCTTCTGATTTCTGAACAGGATCGGCGAAAGCGTGGGTCGAGAAAAACACCACGACCGCCAAGACAAAAGTTGAACTGCCCCACTGCATAACGGTTACTCCTATCTGAGCATCCGATTTCGATGATGGCGATCATACCAAATTCCAGTGCAATTGTCTGTCGATAAACGCCGGCGGCACGATAGTGCCGTTGGCTGTTACCGGATCATTGGTCGAGACTTGACCCGCGCCGCGCCTGAGGCTTGAGTGACCAAGGCTTCTCGATGAAAGCGTGGCGGTCATGGCCAATGGGCTCCGATTCAAGACGGCACGAGATCTTTTCACGGCTTGTCCGGCTATTGCCGAGGACATGAGAACCCTTCCAACCGACCAAAACTCGATCGCGTTTTGCCGCCACCTGCTCGCCGGGCGCGTTCCCGAGGAAGCGATCACATTCTGTGCCTACCTGCTTGCCGAGCGGGCCGCGGTCTGGTGGGCGCATGAATGCCTGAGCCATCTGACCGAGCTGTTCGATGGAACCGATCAGGAATTGCTTGCGCATGTTCGCGACTGGGTGGCTGAACCGGACAATCCCCGCCATCAGGCAGCCGTCCGCACGGCCGCGACGACACCAGCAACAACGCCAGTCGGCTGGATTGCGCTGGCTGCTGGATGGCGGAACAATGGTTCGGCCATGGACGCGACGACAACACCGGCCTTGCCGCCATTACCTGCTGCCCACGCCGTCAATGCCGGGATTCTGGCCGGCCTGGCGCGTGTCGCTCTCGCGGACCGGTTTGCGGTTCTTTCCGCATTTGTCGAAATGGGCATCCAGATGGCGGAGATCGAGGCGCGCCAATCGGCTGATGCCTATTAGAGCCGCTTACTTGCAGCCGCCTTGCGCCCATTTGGCCAGCGCCACCTTGAAGCGTGTTCCCAGCGGATGTTGCAGGCGCAAGACAGAGACATCATTGGCGGCGAAATTCTTCGCCTGATCGCACAGCCGGGCCTCGTTCCATTCATGGCAGCCGTCGCAGTGCTTGCCTTCCCAGACCGACTTGTCCAACCCCTCCACCGGGCTGAACAGGGGCTTGCCCTTGATCAGTTCGGCGATGCTCTTGCCGTCGATCGCCGCATCGCCGAAGTCGACCGGATGATTGAAAAGGATCGGGGCATCCGACGCCAGTTTGGGGATTTTCTGGCGCAGCACATCGAGCGCAAGCTGGTCGTTGCTCGGGCCTGACGGACTAGCCGGGCTGGTGTTGCGCGCGTCGGAGCCGCCTTCGGCTTGAGGTGTGCTCGCCTCGCCCACGATCAATGGCGCATTGAGATCGACCTTGTGCAGGACGACCTCCGTTGTCAGCGAAACGTTGAGCCAGGGGCGCTGCTTGCCGGCGGTTGCCTTGAAGACATCACCGGTCACCCGGTTCATCGCCTCGGTGATGGAGACGTTGGCTTCGCCGATGTGCTGAAGCAGCGCCGCAGTGAACGGCGAATGTTCGCCCGACCCGTCATAGGCGACCTGATTGGGACTGGCGGCGAAAGCGACAAGCGTGCCGGCGCCACCGTTCTCGATCGGGATCTCGGCCAGGCCGCTCATCGCACCGTGGACGCCCGCAGTCTTGGCCAGCACTTCGGCGAGGGGATTGTCGCGGCAAGCGTCGAGGAACACCAGCCTGATGCTGGTCTCGCGTGACATCTGGCGCAAAACAAAATCAAACGACACGGCCTCGAAGTCGAGGGAAGTCTCGTCCTCCAGCGCGGCGTCGACCGGAAGCAGGTAGTTCTTGCCCGAAACCTGCAAGCCGTGGCCGGCGTAGAAGAACAGCGCGATATCGGCACCGCGCACCTGTTTTGCGAACTGGGCGATCGTCGCCTGCGTCTGCGGCTTGGTCAGGTCGAAGCCCGAAACCACCTCGAAGTCGAGCTTCTTCAAGCGTTCGGCCATGGCCTGGGCGTCGCGCACCGGATTGGCGAGGGGTGCCGCGTGCTGATACTGGGCGTTGCCGAGGACAAGGGCGACGCGGCGCTCGGCGCTGGCGGCCGTCATAGTCAACAGCAAGGCGAGTACCACGAGACCGGCGGCGCGAAAGAAGCGGCCGCAACGGGCGATCAGACCGGACCTCACCGCACCCTCAGAGCTTGGTCGCGGAAAACTCGATCCGCCGGTTGAGCGCCTTGTTCTTTGGCGTATCGTTGGCGGCAACCGGCCGCTCCTCGCCATACCCGGTCGCCGTGATCTGCGTGCGCGCAATCCCCGCGGCAACAATGGCATCGGCGACCGCCTGGGCCCGCCGTTCGGACAATTGCTTGTTCGCCTCCGGCGAGCCGTCGGAATCGGTGTAACCGGAGACCTCGACCTTGAGGCTCGGGCATTTGCCGACGACACCTTCGACCTCTTCAAGCAACGGCCGGCTCTTCGCATCGAGCCGCGCGCTGGCCGGCCGGAAGTAGATGGCGCCGGTGCGCGACAGCACGGCGAACCGGTTCAGGCATTCCTCGTCGCTGAAGTTCGCCTTGGCGGCATCGGTGGCAACGGGGCCAACCTCGGCTGAATTCGCCGCGGCGGTCGGAGCGGCGGCCGGCTTGCTGCCGTCAGCGGTGAAGACGAAATCGACGATACCGACGCGGTCGGCACGATGTTGGTGACATTGGCTGCCTGTTGCAGCTTGTCAACGTTCGGCAACAGGCCGAAATCCTCGACATGGACAGCGACCGGAGCCTCCGAAGCAACCGACACCATGGTGTCGCTGATCATAGTGACGACGACGCTGGCCTCGAGGTCCTTGTCGACGCCGTGCAGATTGAGACGGAAAGGCAAGGTTGCCTTCACCCTGCGCTTTGTCGCGAGATCGGCGAATGCGGCGGGATCCACCTTCGCCGTCAGCTCGGCCGTCGGGTACTTGAATGTCTCGAAGAACAGGAAGCGCATGCGAACATTGCGCAGGTCGACGCCGGTATCGACCGAGTTGAGGTCGAATGTGACCTTGGCATCACCCGCCGCGCTCAGCGTGCCGGTGATGTTCCTGATCTTGTTGGTCTCGACGATCGTGTTCTTCTTGACCGACTGGTAGGTGATCACCGAAGCTGCGGGATCGAGCGTCCAGTTCGGCGCGGCGCTGGCGGCTTGCGACCCGAGCAACAGCAACAACGTGAGGCCAAGAGCCCTTGCTGCAGCAAGGCCTTTCGACGTTGTCTTCCACCAGAATGCGACGACTTCGAACATGGAACGCCCCTGCCCAGGACCACCGTATCGACCCGACATCAAGCGGGGAGCATAGAGCACTCGCGGTTGGTTGGCGAGTACGGCTGCAAATCCTAAGAATGCAGGATAATCGGCGAAGAACTGATGCTGCCCCATTCCTGAACTAAGCCTAAGCCGGTGTGAAACGATCCGGGAGTCAGTGCCGCCACGACCAGGACATGGTCGTAGCTACGTCCGGCATTCTTGAGGTTTGATCAACCTCCCCAACCGCCGCCTCCACTACCTCCGTTCCCGCCTCCACCCATGGACGGAGTGACTGGCGGGGGGACAGGTGCCGTTTCCTCAACCGGCTTGATCACCTTTTTGGCGGTGACCTTCTTCTGCTGGTCGATCTTTGGCGTGGACGTCGTGCGAACGAGCTTCTGTCTGTGCTTCGTCGTCGTCACCGTTGGTTCGGCCGTGGGCGAAACGGACATGCAGCCCGCTAGCGCCGCCAGGGCACCGGATAGAACCGTTGCAATCAATGCCTGCTTCACTGCCGTGCCCACCATTGCCTCCTTGTGATCAAAACAAGTCCCGACGCGGATTGGCTTGCTCCCAGACCGCTCTGGCCGTCTTGACCAGTTGGTCGTCCAGCGAGCCGTTCGCCGCGATCTTCGACTTGAGTTCGCCGTGCAATTGCTTCAGCGCCGCCGTTTTCGCCTTCACGCCGAATTTTGTCAGCGTCGCCTGGGCGCCCGGCAATTCCTTGCGAAGATCGAGTGCCACCGCGAAGGCCAGGTAGCGCACCGCTATCGCCTGGTCGGCCTTGTCGCCCTTCTGCATTTCGAGAGCCGCCCGGTCATAGGCGCCGGACTGATCGCCGCGGGCCGTGGCCAGTTCGAACAGTCTCTGCGCTTCATCGAGGTTCTGCCCGACGCCGACACCGTCCCGGTACATGCGCGCGAGGCTAGCCGGAGCGTAAGGCTGGCCGAGATCCATGGCCTTCTGGAAGAGCCCGTGCGCCTGGCTGGGATCCTTCCCGACACCTACGCCGGCGAGGTAATTTCGGCCGAGCAGGTTCATCGAATACATGTCCTGCCGCTCAACGCCCGCCTTCAAGAAGGCCACGGCGCGGGCCGGATCGGCGGGCACGCCATTGCGGCCCTCCGTGAAGATCGCGGCAAGATCATTCATCGCGTAGGTATGGCCCATGGCTGCCGCCTTGAGCAGAAGGTCCAGCCCCTTGCCAGTGTCGCGCTCGACGCCATAGCCGTTGAACAGGGCACGTCCCCATGACGTCATCCCGTAAGGATCGCCCTTGTCGGACGCCGCCGCATAAAAGGCATTGGCTTGCTTGCGGTCGGCAGGCATTCCCGTGCCCGTCGCGTTGAAGTAGCCAAGCTCGAACACGGCACGGACGTGACCATTGTCGGCTGCCGCCTGGACGGCTTTCTTGGCGTACTCGACCTTGCCGGCTGCCAGCAGCGCTCGGCCCAGTTCGTAGCGGAAGCGGGCGACGTCGGGATAGGCTTTCACCGCCGCCTCGCAGGCCTTCACGGCCTCGGTGCCGATTTCATTCGGAAGCAGGCCGGGGACGACGCCTTGCAGGTCGAGAGGCTCGCCGGCGGCCTGGTCGCAAGGATCGACGCGTGGCGACAGCTTCATGGTGGCGGGCTTGGATGAACTGCTGTCGGCGCGGATTTCGAAGCCGACCTCTACCGGCTGGGCAGCACCGATCTGGGGTTCGTAGCGCAGCTGGTCGACCTCGTCCGCCATCAGGCTCGACTCCGGCGACAGGGCACGATCCGGCAGGGACAGCGTTCCCGTTGCCGGATAGCTCGCGAGTTTCAGGCTGACGGAGGGATCCTTTGTGGGGAAATCCAGATTCAGCGGAACCGGGCCTACTCCGACCGGGACGCTGATCTCGCGGTTTTCGATCGCCTCGGCGGCGCCGGTGATATGAATGCCCCGCTCCAGCACCTGCTGCTTCTGCTCGGTCTCGAGCGAAGCCGCAATCTGTTCGCCTTGGGCGCCGTGGCCATCCTTGACACGGAACACCATGATGCCCCGGGCTTCGCCACCCCAATTGTCATGCGTGGCGTAGGCCAGCATGTCCACCTCTTCGGGCGCACCGGCGCCCTTGGGCACATCCATCTTCAGGCGTGGCAGGTCCACGCCCTGAATCTCTTCGCCGACCTCGACGGCCCTGCCGTCCAGCAGCAGGCGTCCGAGCACGGGCGGCCTTTCGATGCTGACGGTGATCGATCCGCCATCGACATCGACCGGTTCCGGCAGGTCAAGGGCAACAGGCCCGACACCCGACGGCACGACTTTCTCAAGAACCGGCGGCAGCGAAGGCCGGCTGGCACGGCGCATCAGGACAACTTCGTCGATGAGCGAGGAGTTTTCCCAGGGAACCTGCTTGCCGTCGGTGGCCTCGACCACATCCCGGCGCACCGCGGCCATGACCGTGCGTATCTCTTGGTTCGGCGCCAGCGCCCGACGCGAAAATGCGGACGAAAACGGGCTGAGGTCTCCGCCTCCATCATAGGCGACCGCCCCTGGCTCGGTGGCAAAGGCGATCAGCGTATTCAGCGAGCTTTTGACCTGTGCAAGACCGGTGTTGCCGGCCGTGATCAGCTGGTCCCTCAGCCAATAATCCTTGCGCGGAAACGGATTGTTGCGACAGGCGTCGAGGATGATCACCTGGATCTTCGATTTCGCGCGCAATTGCTGCAGGACATCATCCAGCTTGACCGCCTGGACCTCTATGTCGGCTGCATTCTTCAGCGAGGCATCGACGGGGATCAGGAAATTCTCGCCACCAATCTGAAAGCCATGACCGGAATAGTAGACGACGGACAGATCGGCGCCGTCCGCCGCAGCAAGGTAGTTGCGGAACTGCTCCTCGAATTGCAGCTTTGTGAGGTCCTTGGCAACGAACACTTCGAAGCCGGCCAGCCGAAACGTCTTGGATACGTCCTCGGCATCCTTGTCGGGATTCTTGAGGGCGGGGATTTCCCGGTACTCGGAATTGCCGATCACCAGCGCGACCCTTCGATCGGCCGACGCATCGAACGTCGTGAAGGCGGCCACGAGGAAAACCGCGATTAATCCGCACAGCCGGAGCATGGCAACCGCCTCAACCGCCGCGACCTGACGACCACAAGCTCCCCAGATTGCGGTATCAAGGTCTGATGAAGAACTCACAATCCGCCGAAACAGCAACAGGAAAAAGACTGAAAAACCATCGCGGCAGCAGGCACCTTCGGAATGTGCAAGGTACCTCAGAGCAGACCCATCCGCAATGAGTGTCTAACCGCACCGGCATGGCCGTCCGGATCCGACGCATTCACCAAGCTTGAACCCAGAGACGGGGTGCAGTGAAGTCGGAAGGCCTCGTCATGGGATGGCCAAAGACAAGACGAGCGGCAATTCCATTCCGAAGTGCCGGATGCGCCAGATTGTCGAGGAAAACTTTCAAGCCATGCCGGCAGGCAGCGAGTGATGCAGGATTCCAATATCAAACCATCGCTGCTGGTTCAGCCGCCTATGTGCACGTCATTGTACGCCAAAGCGCGACACGGTTCTAAGGACGCTTTACATCAATGCTTGACATGTTCAGCATTCAGCTTTGCCACCATCTTTTGGGAGGCGACTGATACTGGATGCAATGGGTAGAAGCGAAGGCTACAGTGCCGAACCCGCCCTATCGCCGCCGTTTCCCCTGCTCCCACTCGATCGTTTCCAACCCAGCTAGGACCTTGATCTAGCTTGGTTTTTTCTTTCCTGCGGCACTGAAAGCCGACACACGGCCCCTCAAAAAGTTACACTATTGACTTTAAACGGAAAATCGCCGCAAAAAAAGTTTTGAGGTTTCATAGACTATCGGAGCCAATCGGTCGGTTTTCGCTCTCTCGGTGCTCAGTCGCACACTCGACCCGATCTCAAAAAGTACCGTCAGCACAGTCTATCACGCCCCGCTGGAGCGATCCATCCATCGCAACCAAAAGAGCCAGCCTGCTCCATTGGCACTTGGTAGCGCCATCATTCATGCAAGCCCCAGTTTCGATCAGGGTCGTTGCGTCGATTGTCGGCCTACGGCGGGACCGTCTCGGAATGCCGGGGCTGACCATCCGATCCTGTCCAGTCAACCGAAGGCGCCAACCTGTGCTCTTCCCGCTATCGCTCTTGTAGCCGATGACCTGCTTATGCACAGTGATGCCCGCTAACACCATCGGACCTGATCCGGTGCCAATGTTAGCAATAAACACGCTGTCGATCAGGCGATGCATGAGATCTCGCTCTAGAATGAGCGATGGGTCTTTAACCGCTTGCTCTGCTCCTTCTCTCCGCGAGTTGCTTCCTAAGTTTGTCTCCTTCGGCAAGATAAGCTTCTGCTTGAGGCGAATTCGTTGGCGTACAGCCTCTCTTCATCGGAAGGCGCCCGTTTTTGTAGGCTAACAGGATCGCTGCGGCTGCATCAGGACCAACCTCAAGAACGAGATCGAGCCAATTCCTTTCGGGTATGTAGATGTCGGCGCGCTCAGCTTTCGACAGAACATCTCCTTCAAGAACGAGCCTTCTCGTCTTAATGGGCATGATACCAGGCAGGCTAGCAAGGAAGTCCGTAAGAGAGCGCATCGCCGATTACTATAGAGTCACTCGTAGGCGGCTAGAGCAGCCGATGTCTTACTGCTGTCGATCGATCAATATTGCGCCAGCCTTCCCCCATGATCCAAATCCGACTACAGAGGGATGCTGACCCGGTGACCTTGCAGGAGGGTGATTTCGTGAGACCGCACTCGACCACTCGTCGTCCGGTCACTACCGAGCGCATCGAACGAGTTCTCGACCGCATCGCAGAAATCATCGTCGCACGCGGCGAGCAAGGCGAGGCATGGCTTCCGCTATATGACCACCTGGAGGCCGCGCTGCAGAATCTTCAGGCGAAGGAAAGGCGCCTTTCCGCAGTGCGTGAGCGAGTCAAACGTTCTAAGGGTTGAACGAGGACTCGACCTATGGCCCGAAGCTTAGTCCAGGCATTTTTCACCCCAGGGCTTGCCAATACATAGCGAAGAGACGCGTTTGTCATAAGGCCCCGTTGGCTGGGGTCGATATGCGACATAAGAATGTTGTTTTTATTTAGTTTTATCACAATATGTAGCACATTCAGGGCAACTGCCGTAAACTGTGTCGATGAACACCTTCCGGCGCGACCCAGCACGACTGGCTGCAGCTTATGGTCGGTGCAATCGGTGCGAAATTCCGCTCGCAATGGGAGCGGCCATTGGCGCGCGTGGCCGCGAGGGCTTGAGCCCGCAAGCGGACGGGTCCGCACTTTATTCCGCGCGTGACGATCCCAGATGACAATACTCGCTGGCTTGGGCTGATCACGCGATGCGCAACAGCTTGCGCAGGCGGACAGGCAGTCGGGGCGAGGCTTGAAGCTCAGCACAGCTCGCCTCCCATCGCTTCAGATACACGGCGATCGGGATACCGGTTCGGCCGGGCCAGCGGTTGAGTGCACCCAGCGCCTCGACACAGTCCGGCGCCGCCTCGTACTTGAGGTAAGTGTGACGGGTGCGATCAATGAGACTGAGACGAATAGGTCCAAACCAGTGGATAAGCATCGCAATATCACAATAGGTAGCACAATTTGTAGCACAAACTTTGGGCTCCCCCAACATTTATGCTTTGAAGCTTTATGTGGCGTTTGGGTGGATCTGAATTGGTCAGACTCGATTGTTTCAACCCAGCTAGATCATTGATCTAGCTGGGTTTTTTGCTTACGGCACCGAAAGCCGACGCATGGGTCCGTCAAAAAGTTACGCTGTTGAAAGGCTTCAGAGCGCCCTCGCCCGCAGACGGAGGTGAATTGACGCGTTGTGCCATACAGATCTGTGCTTACAGCGACTGCAGTCGCGCGATGTCCTCGGGTGTTGCAGCACGCTCAACTATAGTGCGCCCTGAAGGGTCCTTCACCTCCAGGCGGCCATTCTCAATCTCTTCCTTTGTGCCGTCGGGATGGGTGACTTCGGTCTTGTCACCTGAAATCTCGACCTTATCGTCTGCCGCGTTCACGTGCTCCTGCCCATCATGCCCAATGTCGTCACCGGCATCGTGGTCTGCACCATCGTCGCTGCCACTGCGGCCAGAGTTGCCGCCGTGCCCAGAGTCGTGATCTCCATCGCTGCCAGACCCGGAGTTGCCGCCATGACCCTCACCACCACTACTACTGCCGCCGCCACCCTCGCTCTTGGCATACGCGGCGGCTATTTGGATCTTGCCCGAGCTCACAAAGCTGAGCTGATAGGGCGCCACCACCAAAGCCAGGACAGTTGACGCCCGAAGGGCGAGCAGCAAGGTTCGGGTTAATTTTGGATTCTGCATGATAGGTTTCCTCCTCAATACATTGAGACAACGCAGAAGAGACGGAGATATTCCCACTATGCCCAGAAAAAGGCGAATGCAGGACCTTCGCTGGCGCTACCTCAGGACTTAGGTCGGATATGCACTGAAAGCACGCTACGCGTCCAACCTCGGCTCGGCGCAGAGGTCCAACCATAACCCGCCGCAATCACAATATCCGCAACCGGTTGGGTCACGCATGCTGACATCGTGGCTAATTAAACGGCGGGCGATGATCGAGGGTGGAAAGCGCCGATAGGTGGCCAAGACCGATCATACGCTGCCGTTTCCGATAACCGATTTGAGGCCGAGTTCTGACTGTCGGCTTACGGGCGTCGAGCTTGAATAGCTGCCGTTAGGCGCGCTAATTTCAACGACGACTTTCGCCAGGATCGCACCCATCGAATGGGGAGGCGCTCAACGGTTCGTTGTGCTAACCTCGATAGCCGCGGAGGGCGCTATGGGTGAGAATCGCAAGCTAGCCGCAATTCTAGCCGCAGACGTGGTCGGATATAGTCGGCTCGCCAGCGAAGACGAAGATCGCACCTTGGCGAGGTTGCGGGCACTACGCAGCGACCTGATCGATCCGACCATCGCCGTGCACAACGGGCGCGTGATCAAGCGCACCGGAGATGGAGCGCTTGTCGAGTTCCGCAGCGTGGTGGATGCCGTGCGCTGCGCTATCGAGGTGCAGAACGGAATGGTGGAGCGCAACGCCGGTGTACCGCAGGACCGTCGCATCGAGTTCCGGATCGGCATTCATCTGGGAGACGTTGTCGAGGAAAGCGACGGCGACCTGATGGGCGATGGTGTCAACATCGCGTCGCGTCTGGAGGGCGTTGCGGCGCCCGGGGCCATCTGCCTGTCCGAAGATGCCTATCGCCAGGTCAAAGCGAGGCTCAACCTCTCGGTCGCCGATCTCGGCAGCACGCAGCTCAAGAACATCGCCGAGCCGATCCGAGTTTATTCGCTGGCGGTCGGTGCCGCCGGCGCGAAGGCGATCGCGACGTCGGAACCCTCGACGAGCCGGCCCGCAGGATCAAAGTCGGCAAAGCTGTCGATCGCCGTCCTGCCGTTCGCCAATATGAGCGGCGACACCGAGCAGGACTACTTCGCCGACGGCATCAGCGAAGACATCATAACCGACCTGTCGAAGGTCGCCGGCCTCTCGGTCATCGCCCGCAACTCCAGCTTCACCTACAAAGGCAAGAACATCGATGTCCGGACGGTCGGGCGCGAGCTCGGCGTGACTGCGGTGCTCGAGGGCTCGATCCGCCGCGCCGGCAACCGCGTCAGGATCAATGCCCAGTTGATCGATGCGCGGACCGGGACCCATGTCTGGGCGGACCGCTACGACCGCGACATGACCGATATCTTCGCGCTGCAGGACGACGTGACGCGCCGCATCGTCGAAGCCCTCAGGGTTGCCCTGACCCCGGCCGAGTCGGCGCGCATCGCCCATACACCAACGAGAAACATCCAGGCGCATGATCTTTTCCTGCGCGGGCGCGAGGTCTTGTCCGGTCCTGATAAGACAAACGAGACATTCGAGCGCGCGGTCGCCTTGTTCATCCAGGCGATTGAGCTCGACCCCGACTATGCCGAACCGTATGCCGGCCTGGCTCACGCTTACAACCACGACTTTCAGAACCACTGGAGCGGGCGCACCGACAGCAAGGAACTCTCTGCCCATTATAGTCGGCTGGCGCTCGAGAAGGGCCCCAACCTGCCCTATGGGCATTACATGGCCGCGCTGGTGAAGTTTTGGGAGAAGGATCCGGCCGGACATCGCGAGGAGGTGGAGAAGGCGCTTGCTCTCAACCCCAACTTCGCACTGGCCTTCGGCCTGCGCGGGGTGGGCAACATCTACAACGGCGCGCCGCTGGAGGCGATTCCGGATCTGGAGCACGCGCTGCGCCTCGATCCGCTGCAGGGCCATTTGACCTGGCACTTCATCGGCTCGGCTTACCTCCTGGCCGGGGAGTACCAGAAAGCGGTCGAGGCATTTCGCGAGCGTATCCGCGTGTCGCCCAAGACCGACCTGTCGCGGGGGCTCCTTATTGCCGCGCTGGGCCACCTCGGCGACGTCGATGAAGCACGGCGCGTGAGCGCCGAGCTAAAAGAGATAAACCCGAGCTATCGCTTTTCAGAGCACGTGGGGCGGCTACCCTTCAGCAATCCGGCCGACGCCGAACGCATCCGGCAGGGGTACGCCAAGGCGGCGATACCCGAATACGCGGACGAAAGCCCTGCGCCTGCACTAGAGGTTTCGAGGGGCCGCTAGGTCGGCGGCGCGATGAAGGCCGGCACCATTATTAAGTGGGTTTCCCCCGTCTCGGTGTTGGTATTTTTGATGGTATCCAACCACCTGATGTATTTTGGCGATTGGCAGGATGAAGGACCAAAAATCCTGGCTTAGTGCCGTTTTTCACCAGTTTGGTTGCACCCATAGAATCCGGCAACCGGAATTGAACCGCCGCCAACCGGCCGTCTCATGCGACATCCGCTCATTGGCCCGGACCGATCATACTCACGAGAGCGCCGCGCTATTCTGGTAGCCCGGCAGCATGAAGCGCATCACCAAGGCATTCCGCGAGCGCCTGAGCGCAGTTCACGCCCGCAAACTGGCGACCGTAGCGAAAAGTTGGGTGCAGTTCGAGCACCCGTGCGGCAGCTGCCCTCGCTTCTTCCAACCGGCCGAGTTTGGCAAGCGCAGCGGCCAATTGCACATAAGTGATGCTGTGTGCGGGATTGGCCTGAACGGACTTGTAAGCGGCGCGACAGGCTTCGTCGTAGCGGCCGCACAGCAAATGACTCATCGCCTGCGCGTCGAAAGCGGCGAAGGCCCAAGGATCAAATGGGCTTAGCCGCATGCCTCGTTCGCTCCACTCGATGGCTCGCTCTGCTTCTCCGCTCCATCCGAGGACGACGCTGCCGAGAATGTAGGTCAGCGCCGATGACGGGCTGATCGCAAGCGCGGCTTCCATTGCAGTCAAAGCAGCGCTGCGGTCATGACCATCCATGCCGAGGGAAAATCCCGCGAGAGTCAATGCGGACGCATCGTCCTGTCCATGAAGGATGGCGGAGCGCGCATGGCGTATCGATGCGGCGCGGTGGGCTTCCTCCAAGCCCCTTCGGAGGAAGAGGCAGTGGTGACACATCGCAGCGTTGCCGTGCGCCAGCGCATAGGCCGGATCGAGTTCGATGGCGCGTTCGAGCAGCACGAGCGCTCGCATCGCCCGCTCAGGCATTCCGGAATCAACGTCAAGCTGGGCCCGAAGCACAAGGTCATAAGCATCCAGGTTATCCGGACGCCTGCGCCTCACCCTGTCGATTTCGGCACGCCGCAGGCTCGGTGCGATTGCGCCGACGGCCGAAATGGCGATCTCATCCTGAAGCGAGAAGATATCGTCGGAGCTGCGGTCATATCGCTCGGCCCATACATGAGCGCCGGTCGATGCATCGATCATCTGGCCGGTCACGTGCACGTGGCCCCCGACCCTCCGCACGCTGCCTTCGAGTACATACCGGACGCCAAGCTCGCGGCCGACCTGCTTCACGTCCAAGGCGCGGCCCTTGTAGGCAAAGGTCGAATTTCGCGCGATGACGAGCAGCCAGTTGATGCGCGCCAGGCCGGTGATGATATCGTCAACCATACCGTCGGCGAAATAATCCTGCTCCGGATCGCCGCTTAGGTTCGAGAACGGCAAAACCGCGACCGAGGGTTTGTCCGGCAATGTCAGCGTTGCCGGTTCTGCTCCATCGACTCTCGGTTCGCGGCTATCGGCTGTGACCGCCGGCCCGATATAGCGGTAGCCGCGTCGCGGCAGCGTTTCGATCCAGCATGCGCCGCCCGCCAAGTCCTCAAGGAGCCGCCGTGCCGCCGCAATCTGGACCGTAAGGTTGCTGTCCTCAATGGCCTGTCTGGACCACGCCGCCTCGATCAAAGCTTCTTTCTGAACCGGCGCACCCGCCTTTTCCACAAGCCGCGCAAGCAACGCGACCGCCCGCTTGCCGAGCGGCGTCGGCTCGACGCCGTGGAATAGAATTCCCGCATCGGCGTCGAGGCGAAACGGGCCAAATGCAAAGCGTGTTGGCATTTGCGAAGAAGATACCGTTTGTGAATTTTTCGCAACGATTTCGGAACGGCCTAAGGACTTGCCGAAACGCCAAGCACATCTTGCCCACATGTTACCAATGGAGGATCAGATGAGCGTCGCTCCCGTCATTCGCATGCCCGAAGAGAACAAGGGGGGCATGCTACGTGGCTATCCAATGGTGTTCCTCGTCACTGGCGAGGATACGAAACATACGAGTATGTTCGACTGGACAATCCCGGCCGGGTTCGCCACCGGCCTTCATGTTCACCGCGTGCAGGAGGAAACCTTCTTTGTGCTTGAGGGCGAATGCGTGTGGCATGTAGGGAACAAGACGATCCACGCGACCCCAGGTACTTTCCTGTTTATTCCACCGGGGGCGCCGCACAATATCACCAATATCGGCGAAAAGCCTGCGCGGGTGCTGATGACCGTCTCTCCGCCTGGGCATGAACACTATTTCGAAGAACTTGCCAAACTGGCTACACACAGCTCTCCGGATCCGAAAGCGCTTGCCCACTTGCGGGACCGTTACGACACTGACCAGCTCTCGACCCTGACAATAAAAGTGTAGGCTTTGATTTGCGGTATCGCGTAATGGCGCAAGCCGCGCATCGTCGGCACCTGCGATGTCCGCTTCTGAGGGTGTACAGGCGGCCCTGAACGACAGGGATGAGGCGCATTACCGCCGGGCAGCTGGAGCCGGAACCGGGCTGTCAGCTTCCAGCTTCATCACAGTGACGTCGGCCCCTAGCCCGCTCCCTCCGGCCGCGCGCTTGATCCGTGGTGGACGGCCTTGCCATGGTGCAGCCCCAGGGCCGAATCTATTGCAGATCAGAGTATTTGCCTCAACCTTGGTTAAACCGGGAAACAAACCGGTCGAACCTCTCGTTTGCGCCGCCACCAAACAGACGATTGGGTTTGCCTTCAGCCTCGATCCGCCCCTGATCCAGAAACAAGACTCGGCTCGACACGTCGCGTGCGAATGCCATTTCATGGGTGACGATGAGCATGGTTCGGCCCTCCGCCGCTAGGTCGCGCATTACCTTCAAGACCTCCCCAACCAGTTCGGGATCAAGTGCGGATGTCGGTTCGTCGAAGAGCAAGACCCGCGGTTTCATGACCAGGGCCCGAGCAATGGCTGCTCGCTGTTGTTGGCCGCCTGACAACTGGGCTGGGTACGCCTTGGCCCGCTCCAGCAGGCCCACCCGCTTGAGAACGGCCTCGGCCTCGTCCCGGACCTCTGCGCGGTTTCGGCGCTGGACGTGGAGCGGCGCCTCCATAAGGTTATCGAGGACGTTCATATGGCTCCAGAGGCAAAAATTCTGGAAGACCATCGCCACTTGCGTGCGGAGCCGATCGACCTGTTTGCGATCCGCGATTGATAGGTTGCCGTTCGTTGCCCGCAGCCTGACCTCCTCGCTAAAGATGCGCAGGTGTCCCGCCGATGGCATCTCTAGAAGGTTGAGACAACGCAGAAAAGTCGACTTGCCGGAGCCGGACGCCCCCAGAATGGAGACCACTTCTCCGTCCTTGGCCTCGAAATCTATACCCTTCAGGACCTCCACACTACCAAAGTGCTTGTGAAGGCCTTCAACTGAGATAGCGGCAGTTTCAGCAGTTCTATTTGAGGCGGCGGAGGCGGCGACATGAGCCATGTGGGTCTCCTATGGGGTGCTAGGCTTTGCGATGTGCGTGATGGGCGTGCAGTCTCCGTTCGACCAGCGAAAGAGCTGAACTGAGGAGGAAGGTGAGCGCCAGATAGATCGCGCCGCTGACCACGAAGATTTCCAGGACGCGATAGGTCGAGGAAATCAGTTTGTAGGCGACGCCGGTCACCTCGGTCAGGGTGATGATACTGGCCAAGGATGTTGCCTTGATCATCAGGATCACCTCGCTGCCATAGACTGGGAGCCCCTGGCGTAGCGCAATCGGCCAGATGATCCGGCGACGCAGCAGGAAGCCCGACATGCCGCACGAGCGAGCTGCTTCGATTTCGCCCGGCGGCACCGCCTGGACCGCACCGCGAATGATCTCGGCCGTATAGGCTGAGGTATTAAGTGCCAGAGCCAGGATTGCGCACCAATATGGCTCGCGCAGGAACGGCCAGAGAAAGGACTGGCGCAAAATGATGATCTGGCCGAGGCCGTAGTAGATCAGGAATATCTGCACCAGGAGCGGCGTCCCACGAAACACCTCGACATGAGCCCGGGCAAGCCATTGCAAAGGCGGCAACGGGCAGGCTGCGGCCGCAGCCACCAACACTGCCAAACCAAAACCTATCGAAAGCGACAAGGCGGCAAGCTGCAGAGTGAGCGGCAGGCCGGACAGGAGCTGCCGCAGGACATCCAAAAGAAACGGCCAATCCATGATCAGCGACTCCAGGGTTTGGCGAGGCGGCGTTCCATTCGCATCAAGACGATGCCCGTTGACCGGCCGATGATCAGAAACACCAGGGCGGCAACGCCATAAAACAGCAGCGGCTGACGGGTCGAACCCGCGGCTGTCCCGGTCTGGCGCAGCAACTCGCTCAGCCCAATCACTGATAGAAGTGATGTCTCCTTCAGCGCCGACTGCCAGACATTGCCTAGCGCGGGCAGGGCAAAGCGCAGCGTTTGCGGCGCGATGATGCGCCGTAACAGCAATAGTCTGGACATGCCGCAAGAGGCGCCGGCTTCTATCTGCCCCCGGTCGAGGCGCAAGTAGGCGGACCGGTAGCCCTCGGTTTGATAGGCGCCGGATACGACCCCGACGGCGATGGCGCCGGTTGCAAAGGAAGGCAGCGAATAAAAGCCGGGAAAGCCACCGACGTTCATCGCCTTTGAAAGAACGACACTTCCGCCAAAATAGAACAGATAAACGACAAGGATCTCAGGGACGCCGCGAAAAACCGTTGTGTAGAATTGGCCAATGGCGCGCAAGAAGCGCGATCGTGCCAGTTTCAGGCTCGCACCACCAATTCCAAGGACGCTGCCAAGAAAGAAGCCACAAATCGCGGCCGCTAGGGTTATCCCTGCCGCTTTGAGGAGAGGTAGACCCCAGCCCTGTGGTCCGAAGCCCAACAATTCTATGAAGCTCGTCGTCATTGCAAGGCCTCATGATTGAGCGGTGGTTTGGTGCGAAAACGGTCTGCTGCAAATGGAGCAAGCCTCGAGTCGGCAGCCCCGGAAATCAACGACTGGGCGACAATCTCTCCAATCGCAGGCGCAAGCTGAAAGCCATGGCCACAAAACCCGAACACGTGCCAGAGGCCGTCATGCTGGGTGCTGGGTCCGATGAAGGGGATACCATCAGGCGTTGCGCCTTCGAGACCTGTCCAGGTTCTTAGAACTGGCACACCTGCCAGAGCGGGAAACGCAGTAATCGTGGCGATCGCGCTTGAGGCCATGCGGTCCATGATGGTGAACGAGGTATCCTGATCCGGGCAGGGCTTACCCGAGATGCCGCCGCCGATAACCAGGGAGCCGACGGCGCTCTGTTTGAACGATAGCGGCTGGTCGATTCCGATCACCACCGGCGTAACGAAGGCCTGCACACGCGCTGTCACCATCATGGTGAGAGCCAGAATTTTCATTGGCAGTGTCTCGCCCACGAGGGCCGCTACGTTCGCGCCCCATGCGCCGGCGCAATTGATGATGCGCTCCGCTTCGAGAGACCCAGCATCGGTTTCAGCCGCCCAGTTGCCTCCCGGTGCACGTCGCAGTTCGCGTAAGGCACAGCGCTCAACAATTCGCACGCCAGCCGCCTCGGCAGCATCGCGGAAGGCACGAGCAGCGTTGGCAGGATTGGCGTGTCCATCGCGCCGAGAAATGAGACCGCCAAGCGCTGAGCGCGCGAGGCCGGGCAGCAAGCGGTGCAATTCCTCCGGACCGATCAATTCCTCCGAAAAGATGCCGCGACGTCGCATATCCTGAGCGCGCACCTCAGCCCAATCCAGTTCCGCAGCATCCATGGCCAGCGCGATTTGCGATGTGCCCAGGCGCACTTCGCAAGCCTCGGCGCCTGCAGCCCCAACGTATTCGGTGAGATTTTCCCACATCTCCATAGCGCGCAGAGACAGCGGGTATTCACGCACATCCCGCATCAGGAGCCTAAGGCCGCCGGCGTTTACCCCTGAGGCATGACGCCCGGCAAGGTTCTTCTCGATTACGGTGACTTGCCTGCCAGCCCGCGCGAGAAACAGCGCGATCGAGCAGCCTTGCAGACCGCCACCGATGATCAAAACATCATCGACAGCCCTACGCATGGGAACCGTCCGAGGACGCCTCTGGCTTATCATCAAGCGAGACAATCTCGGCCAACTGCGGATCGAACCCGGTCAATCCGGCAAGCGCCGCCAAGGGCAGTGGTCGCAGCGGTGGTCGCGCCCGGAAAGGAACAGGAAACTCCGACTGTTGCGTCACTGTCTCCTCAAGGAGACGCGCCAGTGTAACCGAGCAGGTCCGGCCCTGGCATGGGCCCATGCCGCAGCGCAAAACGCCACGGATCAGATCCATGTCGGTAGCACCTTGGCGAATAATCGCGCGGAGAGTACCGGCAGTTATCTCCTCGCACCGGCAGATGATTGTTGCATCCTCGGGTAGTTGCGAAGCGAGGCCGGGCGGAAAGGCCGTATCGATGAACGGCCGAGCGGCAATCGCGCGCTGAACACACACAGCAGCCCCCTCGACGTCACTGTCTACTTTCAGGCTTGATGCACCGGAGAGCTCAGAGAGGATTGCCCTTGCTGCGTGGCGCCCATGGGCAATTGCGGCGTCTGCCCCACCGATCATGCGAGCGTCGCCTGAAACGTGGATGCGGCAAGGCCCAGTGGTCAAGGTGGCGCCTGGCGCCAGTTGCGCCCTGCCGTCCCGCGCGGTTTTTGGCCGCCAGCATGCATCGGCTTTCTGCCATTCCAGCGCCAGGCCGGCACCATGCGCCAGATCGACAGCGGGGACGATACCGTCGTGGACGACCAGCAGGTCGCAAGCCAGTTCCACCCTCATGCCCGCGACAGTCATGCTCACGCGCTCTACCTGGCTGCCGCCATGCGCTTGCAGTTCGGTGATGCCCGATCGCATGGGGATGCCGGCAAACCGCAAGCGGGTAAGCCAGCCCACGCCTTTCAGAAGTGCGGGAAGGCCCGCAAGACGAAGCCGGGATAGTGCCGCAATCTTGTGCCGCAGCCGGTCCGTGCGGGCAATAAGCGCTGGCCTTACCCCGAGGCGCCGCAATTGCTCGGCAAGAAGGAAAATCAGGGGGCCGGTGCCTGCGAGCACGACCCGGCCCTCTGGCTGGAGACGCCCGGCCTTGATCAGGGTCTGCACAGCTCCGGCCGTCATCACGCCGGGCAAGGTCCAGCCGGGAAAGGGAGTTGGGCGCTCCATCGCGCCATTGGCAAGCAACACATGCCTCGCCCGCAAATACCCGGCCACCTCTCCTTTGAGCCAGCCGACCGTGCCATCGGCGCGCAGATCCCAAACGGCGGTTTCAGGGCGATAGTCGATGCGAGGCGTAGTCCTGAATTTTTGGATCAGCGTGTGACCTGCGGCGTAGGTCGGGCCAAGCGCTTTGAGAAGGACCTCGGTCCCTGGACGATCCTCAAAGTTCGCGCCGAGCGCGCGAAAGATCTGTCCGCCGGGTGCCGGCTGTAGGTCGAGGACGACAACCTGGCTTCCCGCAGAAGCCAGTTCGACAGCAGCCGCCATTCCTGCAGGGCCTGCGCCAATGACGATGACATCGGCATCGGGCACCCGTCCGTTTGGTACTTCGCCGGGCGAAATTGGATTGGTCAGGATGGTCATTGTGATCCTGCTCCGGTTATCGTCGTGACACCTTTCTGGGTCCGAACCCTCATCCCGTCCCGGACCTGCGAAAGGCATGCCTGGCGGCTTCCAATGCCCTCGATATCGATCAGGCAGTCGAAGCAATGACCGATCATGCAGAATGGCAGCCTGGGAGAACCGCTAACCGGCGTGGTGCGGAAATGCGAAACGCCGGCCCTCAAAAGACAGGCAGCAATCGTCTCACCCGAACGAGCGGCAATCGGTTCGCTGTCTAAGAAGACAGTAATAGTCGCCTCGGAGGACCCGATGGGCTTGAACATGCCAGCACCTGTCGAAATGTCTTGAGGGACCGCTTGCGCCTACCGGAGCATGCATTGGTCCCCTCCCTTGAAAGGGAGGGGACCGGGTCAATTACTCGTGGATCGAGATGTCTACGCCGAACCACTTCGCGGTGAGGGCCTTGTTCGTCCCATCTTTGTTTATCTCGGTGATGGCGCCGTCGAATGCCGCCCGTAGCGCATCGTCTTTGAGGCGGAGCGCAACGTTGGTCGTGCCGAGGCCGAGCACGCCGCCGGCAAAGGTTGGACCGGCAAAGACGAGCGCTCCCTTCGCATTGGCGTCGATCACGGCCTTGAAGGCCGTCACGTTGGCGATTGCCACATCGATGCGTGCCGCGGTTAGTTCCAGACCCAGTTGCTCGAACGACGGGTATTCGCGGATCTGAAGATTTTTGAAGTACTGGCTGGCAAAGGTCGCCGCCGTCGTCCCAGTCTGTACGCCGATCACCTTTCCGGCGAGCTTTCCTTTCAGGACTTCCATTGCGGCCTCGGCGTCCTTCGGAGATTTCGCGAGGTCGAAAGACTGACCGGCGTCTGGTAGGTCCTTCAGTGCGTTGTCGCCCGCAGTCAGAAACCCGTTTGGCGCCTTCGCATAGGGCTTGGAGAAGGCGACGACCTTCTTGCGCTCTTCGGTCACGCCCATGGAGGCGATGATGGCATCGTACTTACCGACGGTGAGGCCAGGAATGATGCCGCTCCATTCCTGTGGAACGACGTCGCATTTGATCTTCATGCGCTCGCACAGAATCTTGGTCAGGTCGATTTCGTAGCCGCCCAGCGAACCATCGGAGTTGGTGTAGTTCCAGGGAGGGTAAGCCCCTTCAGTAGCGATGGTGATATGGTCAGGTAGGTTCTGGGCGACCGCCGTGCCGGCCAAAAGCGGCATAACGGCCAGCGCGAGTATCGTGCGTCGAATTTGCATTCCCTGTTCCCTTTCTTATTGCGTTGGAATGGACGGGTCCTTCAGCCCGCCTGAATATGCCACCCAACGGGGCTTCGCTGGAGACAGTATCTCGTTGCTCTAAGGCTAAGTTGAGCTTATGCTGCCCGATCATGTCGGCGCTGATCCCGTCCTTGAATTGGCTTCGCGTGTTTGAGGCATCCGCGAGGCATCAGAGCTTTGCTCGCGCGGGCAAGGAATTGAACATGTCGGCGGCGGCGGTGAGCCAGCAGGTTTTGGCTCTGGAAACCCACTTGGGTCGCGCGCTATTCGAACGGGCGGCGAACCGGATTAGCCTTACTGCCGAGGGACGTGACTTCCTGCCGACAGTTCAGGTTTCGCTGGGTGCGATCGAAAGCAAGGCCGCTTCGATCTTTGGCAAGCAGCGCGCTGAGCGTGTCGCCCTTCTTGCAAGCCAGTTGATGGCCATGAGTTGGTTGCCGCGGGTCCTGGCCGAGTTTGAGCGCGAGAACCCGTCAATTTGCGTTGATCTCATGATGGAGGGCACACAGCGCAAGACGGAGCCAGATCTGGCGATCCGTTTCGGAGAAGAGCCGCACCTTGTCCGTCATCCCAACTGGCTTATGGGAATGTCGCATGTCGTTATGTGCCGCAAGGAAGATGCCCCGAAAATAACGGATCTTGAGAGCCTGCTCTCGTTTCGATTGTTTGATGTGATCTCGCATGCCATGGGCTGGACCGCGCTGCTCACCCATAACTTCGGGCCGATGCAGGGGCGCAATCTCATGCTGGAATCAGTCGATACGACTCCACTGGCGCTGATGATGGTCAGCCAGGGACTGGGCATTGCAATCGGCCATGTTCCTGTATGTGGCCCATTGGCGGCCTCTTTGAACTTGGGCGTCTGTTCCTTCGTGCCGAAAACGCCGGGACCAGGGAACTATTATCTTGAGCAATCGGTGAACCGCCCAGGACGCGCGGCTACCTTGCATTTAGAGCGCGCTCTCCAAGCTGCCGCCCAAACATCGATGCGCGCCCCGTGAAGGATTGGAGGGGCCATGGCTTTCAACAATCAGGCGGAGCTCCGATTCGTGTAAATGGCGTGCGCTGAAAGGTCTCGTGAAGAGGACTGCTTTTAGACAGCTGCTTGGCCTCTCGCAACGACCGATATGAGGCGCATTTCAGACGGGCGGCAAATGGCCGCTTTGCGGACTGTCCGTTTTCGGGATGGCGAGACTAAGCGGATTGACGCGTCCGTATCGCGGACCTTTGCGCCAAGAGCCAGCGTTGATAGTCGCCTGTCAGCGACTTCAAGTCTCGCGCCACGACAGCGCGCCGTCACGCAGCTCCCTGATGCCCGGGCCAATCTCACCAAATGTCGACTCTCGTCGCCTGCTCTGCTTTTTTTGCGGCGCCGTGTCCAGTTGTACCTGCCCTTCAAAGGCTGCCAGGTTCATGGTTCGAGCAAAGAACGGATGTGAGGAGACTCTCAACGCACCTCTCACCGACACCATAAATCAGCGAACGCCGGAACGTTTGAGGAAATGGCAAGTTGCCCCGTCTGGAGGAACACGCACATGAACGGTGTCATTTATCTGATCGGATTGGTGGTCGTCGTGCTCGCGATCCTCTCGTTTCTAGGCCTCCACTGATGGTTGGCCCGACATGGGAGACTGGCATGGCATCTGAACCGAATCCTAACCCCGATTTCTCGCGGGCCCAGCGGGAGATTGCCGGCCGCGCCGACGAGGCGGGGCGCTTGGCCTCCGAGATTTTCGGCTCAGCCAAGGAAGATATTTCACAGAAAGCCAAGGAAGTGGCCGCAGAAGGCAAGGACGCGCTACTCGACGAGGCCCAGCTTGCACAGAATACCCTGACGGGTGCGGTCGCCGCGCTTGGCGGCGCCGTCCGCGCGGCCAGTGACCACCTAGCCAACAGCGACCAGAAAGCGGCGGCAAAGTTTGCCCTTGAAGCAGCCGGCAGTCTTGAGCGTATGTCCGCGTCGCTCAAGGACAAGCCTTTCGAAGAAGTCCTGGCTGAGGTCCGCGCTTTCGGCGGCAGCAATCCGGCGGCGTTGTTCGGTGGAGCAATGGTCGCGGGTCTGGCATTGGGTCGCTTTATCAAAAGCTCGTCGCCAGGTCCCCACGCTAAAGATCGTCCCCAACCCGATGTGGCAGCCGGGAGTGATACGCCATGACCCCCGGCAGCCAAGAGGACCGCAGTTTGATGACGCTGATCGGAGACCTGTCGCAGCAGGTTGTTACGTTGGTCCAGACCGAGGGCAGGCTCCTCAGAACTGAGCTCTCGGAAAAGGCCGAAAAGGCTGGCGCGGGTGCAATCGAGGTTCTGGGCGGCGCCATTTGCCTTCTGGCCGCCTTAATGGTGCTTCTGCAGGCCCTGGTCATCGCGCTCTCGAAAACCCCTCTCGGACCAGGATGGTCGTCGCTGCTGGTCGGCATCGTAGTCGCCGTCCTTGGCCTCGTCTTGGTGAAGACAGGCTCCGCAAATATGAAACCATCTGAATTAACGCCGGATCGCACCGCCGCGCAGCTGAAGAGCGACGCAAAGGTAATCAAGGACCAAGTCAAATGATCGAGAAATCATCCGCCGAACTTCAACGTGAGGCCGAAATCGCGCGGGCCAACGTTTCCGACACGGCCGAATCCATTCGCAACAAAATGACGCCAGGCCAGCTCATCGACGAGTTTTCCGGGCTCTTTACAAGCGGCGATGGCAGCTCGATGCTCAGTGCCCTCAAGTCACAGGTTGGTGCGAATCCGCTTCCCGTCGCTCTCGTAAGCGTTGGCTTGATGTGGCTGATGGCAGGACAAGGAGCCCAGAAGCCGGTCTCGGTCAATGATTCGGCCCGCTCGAGCTTGCGTCCTGACTTCGCCGGTGATGCCGGAGCAGTGGATCTCCCATTTGACAGCGAGGGTCTGATAAGCGGCGTGTCAGACGCTTTGTCAGGCGCCGCCGACAAGGCAAAATCTATCGTCGGAGATGCGGCCGATGGCGCGCGTTCGTCCATGGCAGGTGCTGCTTCGAGCGTTTCGCACAGCGCCAGCCAATACGGTGATCAGGCTAGTAAAGCAACGGCCGCAGCCGTGGACCTGATGCGCCGGGAACCGCTGATGCTGGCGGCTCTGGGCCTGGCGTTCGGGACAGCGGTAGGAGCAATGCTTCCACGCACCGAATTCGAGGATCAACAGCTCGGTGAAACGAGCGACGCTATCCGCGACAAGGCGAACGACTTGCTCCATCAAGGCGTCGAAGGCGCCAAGGATGTTGCCGCTCAAGCCTACCAAACAGTCAAGGACGAGGCCGACAAAAAGGGCTTCGGCGCCGATCCTGCTTCGATCATCAACACAGTTTCTGACGTCGTCAAAACCGCAGCCTCGGAAACCGAAAAGGCCGTCAGGGACAAGATCAGCGACGCCAGCGGAGAGCGGGCGACGTGAGGTAGGTTTTCGGCTTGCTTTCACGATCAGGGCGCGCGTCCAAGCTAGCTGCAGCGTGGATGGCCAACCTCAAGCCACGTTGGTCCATGCCTGCCTTGCCAGGTCGCATTTAGCGACGCCGTACCGCCAGCGGTGCCAAGTGCATTGGCACAGAAAATCCAAGGCTCACGGCCCGCACAGCGGTCGCCTCAACCTGCCTCTGTAGTGAGCGCCTCCCAGCTCCGCGCCGGCGAGCTTTGCCCGGAAGCCATCTATCTGCTGCAGGATTGCACGGGCGCGGAAAGCTTTTCGCTTTGCTGCAGCTGGTCGTTCCGGTCACGCAATAGAGATCGCACGGCCGAATGGCGGAGATGGAACCCGAGTTGGCTAGGCTCGGTTTGGCATTTCTACGCGCGCTCGAACCACGTGGCTCACCGAGCCTGGAGCTGGTCGCGGCCAGCAGCTATTTTGACCGTCTGATGGATAATTCCAAGGTGGTGCGGAATCTGGCCCGGAATTTCCCGGGTCAGTTTGAGGAATTTCACAGGCTCTCGGCGGGCTGAGTTTCGAACTGCTGCGGGTGGCTTTGGCGGTGTTGGGAACTGGAGCATGCACCCCCCGGGCGTTAGCTCGGATGTCCGCTTTTGGGATGCGCCTAGGCTCAGCTCATAGACTTACATGGGGCGCATTTCAGACGGGCGGCAATGGGCCGCTTTGCGGACTGTCCGTTTTAGGGATGGCGAGAGTGGAAAGCGGACTGACGCGTCCGGCATATCGTGGACCCTTTGCGCCAAGAGCCAGCGTTGATAGTCGCCTGTCAGCGACTTCAAGTCTCGCGCCACGACAGCGCGTCTTGGTATGTCGGTTGCTCTAGTGGGGGTGCCTGATACAACCACCATCGACCCGTTTCATGGCGAGGGCATTATCTAGCCGCCCCCGCCATATGGAAGAATAGGTGCTAGACGCCACCAGTTACACTGCCTTGCTTAGCTGGAGTTCGTCGCTGAGTGCGCGTTCGTTGGGGTCGATCGGACCCAGGTTCTTGACGACCCGGAATCGACCGCCCTGCGCCTGCGCAATGTACATGTTCATGCGAACATGGTGCTGGCCGGGGACCATCTCGGCCCGGCCACCTGGTCCCTCGCTGATTCGCGCGTGATCGAGCGCCCGGATGACCGCATCGCGCTCCACCGTGCCGGCTTCGGTCACCGCCGCTTCCCACATCTTGATCGCTCGGTAGTGGCCGGTGCAGCCGCTGCCTGCGGTCAACATCGCGCTGCCGGGGAAACGGTCTTGGTAGCGATGCAAGAGGGCGCGGCCAAACGGATCATCGAGTTCCTGATAGTAGTCGAGGCAGCTGTAGAGGCCTTCGATCTGCTCGGACGGCACAAGATTGAAGAAGTTCTCGTCGAAGTAGGTGCAGATGATCTTGCCGCCCCGCTTGCCGAAGCCGGCCTTGTGCAATTCGTCGAGGAACGGCGTCAGGCCCGGCGGAACGAGGGTGTTGAATACCACCTCGGCGCCACTCGCCATGATCTGCTCGACCGTCCGCCGGAAATCGACTGTATCGAGGGGGAAATATTCCTCACCGACGATCTCACCGCCGTTCGCGCGCACAATCTGGCTCGCCGCCTTGTTCAGCAAATGAGGCCAGATGTAGTCGGCCGATGGCAGATAGAATGTCTTTGCCCCGGTCGTCTTCATGAACCATGGGATCAGCGGCTCGACCTGCTGCGCGGGCACTGGACCCGAGCAGAAGATCAGGGGATCGTTTTCCTGTCCCTCATACTGCTCGGTGTAGATGTAGAGCGTCCTGCCCCGCACGACTGCCTCGCTCTTGATGGCCTGGCGGGTCGAGCTGTAGATCCCGCCGACGACCAGGTCGACTTTGTCGACATCTATCAGTTTCGCGGTCCTTGCCTTGGCGACGGTGTCGGTGGTTTCGCCGTCCTCGATGACAAGCTCCAGCGGCCGGCCGAGCAAGCCGCCTTTGGCGTTGATGTCGTCGACGAGCATGGTGGTGAGGTTCGCATTTGCGATGCCCATGAAAGACAATGGGCCGGTGAGTTCGGCGATTAGGCCGATCTTGATGGGTTTCGGATCCATTTGATTTTTCCAAATCTGGGGTTCATCGGGCGCGCCGCCGCCGGGCGGCGGGCGGCGCTCAGGGCGGGACCTCAGGCTTCGTAATGGCCGAGGAGCAGTGCCGCCTGCGGCTTGCCGACATGGCCGGCTTCCTGCAGGATCGCTGGCACCTCCGGATCGGACACGAAATTCTTCCAGCCCTCGGCGTCCCAGTCGAAGATCGCCCAGACGCGATCGGGCTCGCTGGGGTCGCGGAAGACGGTCGCGCCGCTCGAGCCGTGCAGCCGACGCTTGTCGGCGCCCTTGGTCGAAAAGATACGGATGAAGTGGTCGACATCTGCCACTTTGGTCGTTGCGAGAAGCATCTGATTTCCTCCTGTCGGTCGCGGCCACCATTGGTCCGTCGACAGGATCACGATGCGCGCCCGTGAGCGGGTCCACATGGGGTGGATTCCCTATGCCTGCGTTTCGCCCGGTCGGATAAGGCCGTGCTCGACCGCATAGAGTGCCGCGGCGGCGCGGGTGGTCACGCCGATCTTGGAATAGACGTTCTGGATATGGTGGTCCACGGTCTTGGGCGAGATATCAAGCTTGCGTGCCGCCTCTTTCGCCGTGAGCCCGGCGGCGATCAGGCGCAGCACCTCGATTTCGCGCGCCGTCATGCCGGCCAGCGCCCGCGGCAAAGCCCGCCGCGACTGCTGTCCCGCGAAAGACAACACGGCCTCTGCGGCGTCAGGGCAGATACAACCGTCACGCACGGCGGCGCGCAACTGCGTTGCCGCTGCCTCGCTGGATAAGGCCTTGCGATGTGGACGTTCCTCCCGTGATGTCTGGAAGGCTTCGGCTGCGGCCAGGATCCGTGCCGCCGGGGACAGGTCTGAGCCGCCGACCTTGCGGTGATAGCCCGAGCCATCCAGGCGTTCGTGATGGCGGAGCACGAGGGCGGCCATCGCATCGCCCTCGCGGCCGAACGAGGCCAGCGCCCGCTCACCATAATAGGCGTGAAGCTGCGCCGCGTCGCGCTCGCGCACCGACAGCGGACCGTTCCGCATCCAGGTCGCCACCGGCACGACGAGTTCGCCGATGTCATGGATGCAGCCCGACCAGCGCAGCGCGCGAACGTCAGGATCGGGCAACCCGCTCCGTTTGCCCGCACCCGTGGCCAGTTCCGACACCATCCTCGAATGGCCCTGCGTAAACGGCATGCGCATGTCGATCATGTCGGCTATGGCCAGGAACGCCTCGTCGCAAGCCTTCTCGTCAAGCGTCACCGGCGGATCGGGCTCAAGCGCCAAAATGGTCTCGCGGTCGACAGTCGCGCTGATGCCATCCATTAGGATCGCCGCATTGGACGAGACGAGTCGAGCCAGGCCCGCTTCGTATGGGCCATCGGCACGACCGGCGATGGTTTCGGCCATCCCTTCGATGCCGACGGCATCGCAAAGCGCGATGGCATCCTGCTCCAGCGTGATCAGGCGTACGGCGGGCAGGACATCGTCACTGCTCAGCCCACGCGGCAGGCCCTTGCCGTCCCAACGTTCGTAGATTTGCCCGAGATTGCGCCGGATCTCGTCCGACAGGCCGAGCCGCTCGCCTATCCGCTGCGCGACCTCGCAATGCGCTGTGAGCACCGGGCGCGCCACCACGAGCGCTTGCGACATCGCGGCCTCGATCGCCCTCGCCTGCGCGTCAGGCTCGAGATCGTAGTAGAACCGCTTGAACGCCTGCACGAAGACCCTGCCCAATTCCGCACGATTGCCCATGTCGAGGCCGACAAGGTCCTGGCGGAGCGCAATTTCGTCGCCGAAGGTGGCCGACAGAAGGTCCGTGTCGGCATTGCAGCCGACATAGCGCAGCATGGACTGGTGGTAGGCATTGCGCCGAACCTCATTGGAAACACCCGCAAGCTCGGCGATCCGCATTGCAAGTACGCAGGATTTCAGTGCGAAGTCGCGAGAATGGCCCGTGGCGAGGTCCGAAGCATAGGCCAGGACCATCATGAAATCCGCCCGGCGTATTGAGACGTCTGTCATCGCCCACCCCCAGTGAGCCTTATGCTAGCCGCGTGCGCCGTCCTTACCTAGGGGAAAAATTCCAAGCCTGATGTGGAGCCTGCGAGAAACAGAATGTTCGGTTTCTAGGCTTCATATATTTATCTGCCCCATCCATCATTGCCACCAACAATGGCTCCAACCTGCTGGTGACGCCGCATGCCGACGACAGCAAAAGATCGCGTCCTCAATAGTGGGTCTTGCGATGTAGCGCTCTACTGACTCGAACCCCGGGAAAAAGATTACCATTCATTGGGACAGTTTTTCGGCGTTCATCCTGACAGTCACGATTATACCTTCATTTGACCAATCCGTGACGATCGAGCCTCCAAGCTGGCCAGTCACACTGCGGTTCAGCAACTGGCTGCCGTACCCCTCCCTGCCGGACGACGCTACGAAGGGACCCCCGCGCTCGGTCCACACAATACAAACCTCGTTATCAGATGACGTTCCCGAGACGTCCAACATCCCCGATCTCACAGAGAGGGCGCCGTATTTGAGGGAGTTGGTAGCGAGCTCGTGGATCACAAGGGCCAAGGTCATGGCAGACTGTTCACCTACGCCCATTCGCGGAACGGCTACACGGATACGACCGCTGAAAGCTCCTTGATCATCATAGGGAGCCAGCAGAACGGCTATAAGATCACCGATCAGTGCGGCGCGGCCCTGGTTACCCGCTAGCGGTCGAACGACGTCGTGCGCCCTTCCTAGGGCGGTCAGCCGTTGTGTGAGTTCCCTCGCCATTTCCGTGACTGATGTCGCGGAGCGAGATGTGATGTTGGTCAAGCCAGTGGCAATCGCCAGCAGGTTCTTGACCCGGTGGCTCATCTCTCCCGCCAGGAGTTCATGCCCCTCTTCCGCCTGTTTGCGGCCGGTTACATCGAGGAATACCCCCGACATCTGCCCATTGTGCAATCCCTCGTCATTTCCAAGACCACGCGCAGAAATCCAACGAATTTCCTCGCCAAGGATGATGCGGAAATCGATTTCGTAGGCGCCTACCAGCGCCCGCGTTGCGGTGAATGCGGCACGCACCCTGTCCCGATCCGCAGGATGGATCCGGGACGATAAATCCTCGAATGTCACCTGATCCGCCTGTGGCAACCCCCACAACCTGAATCCTTGCTCATCCATGGCAAAAGCATCGGTTTCGACGCTCCATGACCAGAGAGCAACCCCGGCAGCATGCAAGGCGCGCTTGAGGTTATCAACCTGGTTGAGGGGATGGTCTTTGTCGCTGAACGGCATGACGACTTTCATTGGGCAAAATTTGCAAGCAGCGGTAGCCCAGGAAGCGTTGTACGTGCGTTGTTTGAGCAGGACAACAGGCCAGCTATAACGTCAGCGTCCGCCCAATCGCCACTTTCAGTTCCTGTTCGCTAAACGGCTTCCCCAGACGTTCGAATTTGCCTTTGTAGTCGTCTGGCATTTGCGCGTAGCCGGTGGCGATCAGGACCTTGATGTGTGGCCAGCGCGTCGTCGTCGTCGCGGCCAACGCGCCACCGGTCATTTTTGGCATCGAGTAGTCCGTTATGAGGAGGTCGATGCTTTCCTTATCAAGAATGGACAGGGCTTCTTCGCCCGATGTTGCCTCGAAGACCTGATGTCCGAGATCCTCGACCATCGTCACGGTGTTCAGGAGCACGAGAGCATCGTCATCCACGACAAGAACGCGCTTGCCATCCATTGCCGTGAACACCGGCACGGCGGCCGGTGGTTCGGGCGAACTGAGTTCACCGGGCGCCAGCGCTAGCCACAACTCCGCTCGCGTTCCGTTGCCGGGCTCGCTGGACAACACGAATCGTCCGCCTGACTGCTCGGCGAGCCCATGCACCATCGAGAGACCAAGGCCTGTCCCCTTGCCAACACCTTTGGTCGTAAAGAAGGGCTCAGCTGCATGAGACAACGTGGTGGCGTTCATCCCTTCGCCGGTATCGGTTACCGAAAGCACCACATAGCGTCCGGCCCGCCGAGCGTCGTCACGGGGAGAAGTCTCCTGCCGTTCGGCAGCTATGACCAGCGTGCCACCGTCTGGCATCGCGTCGCGCGCATTGACTGCTAGGTTGAGCAGCGCGAACTCAAGTTGCGCCCGGTCCGTATGGACCAGCGGCAGGGATACCGGAAACCGTGTCGTTACAACAATGGATGGGCCAAGGGTGCGATCCAGAATGTCCGCCATGCCACGCACGGTATCGACGAGATCGACGGCTTGCATCGCAAGTTCCTGCTTGCGGGCAAAAGCCAGCATGCGTTGCGTGAGGGCAGCGCCCCGCCGAGCCGCCTGGATAGCGTTATCAATAAACGGCGTAACCTGGGGATCAGGCTTGCTGCGTCGGGCGACAATCTCGAGACTGCCCAAAACGGCCATCAGGAGATTGTTGAAATCGTGTGCGACGCCCCCGGTCAACTGGCCGATCGCCTCCAATTTCTGGGACTGGAACAGGGCCTCGCGTGCCTGATCGAGCTGCCGCTGAGTGTCACGACGGTCCGTGATATCCCGAATGACCTTGGCGAAGCCGATGAGGTTGCCCCCATCATCGTAAATAGCGTCGATTACGACATGGGCAAAGAACAAAGACCCGTCTTTGCGAACGCGCCAGCCTTCCACCTCTGTGTTGCCCGCCGCCCGGGCAGTTTCGAGATTCTTCTGCGGCTCGCCACTCGCGCGATCTTCCTGAGTATAAAATAGCGAGAAATGCTGCCCGACGATTTCTTCCTCGGTATACCCCTTGATGCGCTCGGCGCCCGCGTTCCAGCTTACGACATTGCCCTCTGGGTCGAGCATGAACAGCGCGTAGTCCCTTACCCCTTTGACCAGCAACCGAAACTGCTCCTGACTTCGCCGCAGTACCGCTTCCTGGGCTCGCTTCTTCGTCAGGTCGCGTGTGATCTTGGCAAATCCCACCACGGTTCCCGCTGGATCAACGATGCGATCGATGACCACACTGGCCCAGAACCGCGAACCATCCTTGCGGTATCGCCATCCCTCCTCCTCGAAGTGCCCATCCCTGGCCGCCAGTTGGAGGTTGCGCTTGGGCACGCCCGCGTCGCGGTCCTCCTCGGAATAGAACCTTGCAAAGTTCTGCCCGACGATTTCCTCCGACCGGTAACCTTTGAAACGCTCCGCCCCCGCGTTCCAGCTTACAACGGTGCCATCTGGATCCATCAGGTATATGGCATAGTCGCTAATCGACTCAACGAGGAGACGATATCGGGCCTCGGAAGGCTCTACCGCATGCTGATCATTAAGCAGGCTCATCCCACACCCCGGCGCTCTGAAGGCACATCGGGTACGAACGGACCGGGTGAAATATAGTTCCACTCAACAAGTCCGCAGCGACAAGCCAATGTCGTTCCAGCCTCGCCCCCCCAAGGGGCGAAGACGAATGATGTGTGGGGAGCTAGGTGAGCTCGGTATAAAAATCGCAAATCAAATCGGCGACTTTAACGGCTTCAAAATCCGTCATGTGCGCCGCGGTCTCGACCGCAACCATTTCCATATCGTCTTGGTCGACAGCCATGAGATCAAGAATCTTGGCAAACTTGATTTTGAGCTCGCGGTCACCGTCGAATTCATCGATCGTCACATTGAGAATATTAACATTGGCATCAATCAGACGCGTTTGCACGCTCTCGGAGGAGGCAGCCAATGTCCTGATTGCAGCGAAAAAGTGCTCGCGCGCGTTGGCATATTTTTCGCCCATTTTCGTTCCTTCCGCGTAAATTTTGCGCTTTGGACGCCAAGCGCAGATTGCGTCATATGGGCGTCTACACACAGCAGTCAACCCAAACTGCGTCCTACCCCACCCGCGCCGACGAGAATCTTCGGCGATCACAAGCGTGCGGCCGCCCAGGCTTTCGTGTTTATGTTGGATAGTGGGTCTTGCAATGAGCCATCTAACGACCCGAAGCCGCGACATGTATGAGTTAGTCCTTGCTGCTCATCAGGTGAGAGAGCAGGCGCTTGCCGGCAAGTGCGGCCAAGTAAATGCACCATGCTTCGCTTCTTTCTGACGCGATCGACCGGCCTCCAGTACCTGACATGAGATGGCTTCCTGCTTGCTGGCGCAGGCAGCTTGTTGCGTGTGATGTAGCCAGCGTTAACGCCAAGGATCGAGTGGTTCAACGTTGACCCTCAGCGCATGGATCACCGCTGCAAACCATCCCGCTCCCGCCCCACTACCCACCCACATTGCGATGCCGTCGATCTAGGACTCGATCACACAAGCGTCTAGCCGACACCCGATTCGTTGGCGTATCGTTCGATCCTTGTGGCCAGATTTCTCACCCTGATCCTCGTTCGTTCTGCCAGGCCTTTTCGACACTGTTCTGTTCTTCGCCACCGTCCGGCCGGTTCAGCGTGACCGTGCAGCGGATGAGCGTATTCCAGTCGGGTCCGTGCTCGATGATCAAGTGCAGTTCGGTAATCTCTTCCAAGAAGTGCTCGATGGTGATGGGTCCATTCTCGTGCTGATATTCAAGCACGGCTTTCCACCGCTTGTCGCCGTGCAGCGTCACCACATTTGTCATCGGACACTCCCCGTCGGCGACACCGAATCTATCTTAAAACTCTTATACCGCTTCCCCGGTGTTACGCCGCTGCAGTCTTGTTATGGGATGCACGACGCAAGTACTGGATGCAGCGTCCGATCAGCACGGACGAATTGTTCGCGCCTCAAGCCCCTTATGGCCTCGACTGTAAGTGATCATCACCTTCTGGCCGACTTCGAGGTTTGCCACGCCGCTGCGGTCAAAGTAGTCGCGTGGACAAACACGTCCTTCTCCCCGCCATCCAACGCAATGAATCCGAACCCCTTGTTCAGATCGTATCGCTTCACGACGCCGGCGGCTTCCTGCCCGTCGTGTTCCTGCATAGGAACCGAGGCTTCGGCGGATCGCTTCACAACCTTTGGGGAGGACGCACCGTCTCCCAGGCTTACAGAGACAACTTCGACAACTTGGGCTCCTTTCTGGCCGGGTTCGGTTCGGACCTTCAGGCGTGCCCCCTCGGGAAGGCTGTCATGTCCCGCAGCCTGCAACTTCGAGAAGTGAATGAAGGCATCGGAACCATCGCTGAGCCTCAAGAAGCCGAAACCCTTCTCCGCGTTTAACCAGAGTACCTCAGCATCATGTAAGAAGGTCGTCGCTGACGAAGTCTGGGGTGGTGCTGGCCTGCGGTCGAAATAACTCGGTTCCGAACTCTCATGATGATTATCGCTCTCGAAGCCTTGGCTCCGCGACTGACGGTGTTCCCGATATTTGCCCATTCCAGCACTGACCCTAGAGGAAAAGATTGCATTATCACCGGCAGTGAACAGCGAGCAATATCAATCCAGTTGCTGACGTGGCGCACTGGAAAACTCCCCCGTCGAAGGTGCGGGAGAAAATCCGTTCGATGGAATCGGTCAGGCATCAGCCCGATCTGGAGCCCCGCTGAAACCGCGTGAAGGATTATGCTTGCTCTAGCCTGTGAACTCATAAATGCGGAGTGACCAAGAGGGGTGGAATTCGGACGGTGCTTGTCAACCCGTAGCGAATTCAAGGAATTCAGGCTCTACGTAGATCGTGTGCATATACGACGGTTCACCTAATATCTCTCCGACATCCAAAGCAGCCATGCCGTCTAACATTTCCCTGACTGGGAACGTCTTTCCGAGGCATAAGCGGAAGAGAGTTGCGGTTTGAAGATCGTCTGCATCAACAAGATTTGGCGGCGTTCCAACTAAACGAACATGTGTTCCGACGCTGAAGGACCTTTGCATACATGGAGTTATATCGCTGCAGCCATTGTCCGCAATGGGGTCGTTCGCCTATTGGCGGCTTTTAAATTGCAATGGAATGTGATTCAGCCTCTGCATGAGCCGCTATGACCTGACCGATTCCGAATGGCTTGTGATCGAGCCGCTCTTGCCCGAGGTGTTGCCGCGCGTAGACGATCGCCGCGTGTTGAACGGCATCTTCTGGGTGCTGCGACCCGGTGCGCAATGGCGCGATCTGCCAGAGCGATACGGCCCCCGCACCACCTGCTACAATCGCTTTGTCCGATGGCGTAAAGCAGGTGTGTGGGACCGCCTCATGGACCCCGTCACCAAAGGCCATGACGGCAACGCGCAGATGATAGACACCTCCATTGTTCGCGTCCATCAGCAAGGTGCGACGGCAAAAAGGGGGGCGAGATCTTTGTCTCGGTCGCTCCCGAGGCGGGCTGAGCCAATGGTAGGCCGATCAAACTGATGCTCACGGCAAGTCAGATGAGTGACATCGCCTCCGCAGCAGACATGATCACGGATTTGCGTGAGGGTGCGATGCCGCTCGCCGACAAGGGCTATGATGCCAACGCCTTGCGCAACGCCGTCACCAGGCGAAATGCATGGGCCAATATCCCGCCAAGGCCAATCGCAAGGACCCGATCTGCTTCAGCCCCTTCCTCTACAAGGCGCGCAACCTCGTCGAACGCTTCTGCAACAAGGCCAAGCAGTTCCGTCGCATCGCAACTCGATACGACAAGCTGGCAGAAAACTATCTTGCCGCCCTCAAACTCGTCTCCGTCCGCATCTGGCTACGCGGTAATGAGCCTACGTCCTAGGGTGTGCGAGCACATTCGGGCGGGCTGATGCATGTGCCGGAATGAGCGTGCGATTTCGCGACAACTACATGGAAGCTTAAATTAAAAAGGTGCCGTGACGCGCAAAGGCCAACGAGGCGTTCTCGCGAAGGCTGCCGTTGGCGCTCAGACCTGATTGAATGTGAAGGATGTCAGAAGCGAAGTGACGAAGTTGCTGGCCTTCTCTTTAACGAGAAGCTCCGTCCACTCGTCGGTTCCTCTGAGCATCAGGCCAGTGTAAATGCTGTCGACCGCAGCCTCTTCGATGCGCTTGATATGTGACTTGAACGCAGCCTCGCCGTCTATCCTGTAGATATCCCTCACGACCATTCGCAGGATTTCCTGGATGGCGATCTGCCAGGCGGTATTGATGGTTTGAAGTTCGCTCGTTTTTTCGGACATCCAGATCTCCTTGATCTTGACGGCCATCGACAAGAGGCGGCGGAACACGCGCGAGCTGGTGGGTCGGTCGGCCGGACATAAAAAAGGTCAGGCAATTCTGCCTGACCTCGCTTGGTCTCATGCTTTCAACAGTGCCAGTACATCCGTGGTCAAAGGAAAGCTGAACCCGATCAGACGGCCTGCAGGTTGCAGGCGGACATCTTGCCCGACTTGTTGTCGCGCTCCATTTCGTAGCCGATCTTCTGGCCTTCGACGATTTCGCGCATTCCTGCACGTTCGACGGCAGAGATGTGAACGAAAGCGTCGGCGCCGCCATTGTCAGGCTGAATGAAGCCGAAACCCTTGGTGGAATTGAACCATTTAACTGTGCCAGTGGTCATGATGAACCCTTTTCATAGCAATATTGGACGTCGGCAACGCGAGAGCGCTGCCGATTTGTGACGATGACGATTTTGAAGGGAAGGTTCGTTCAGGGCGCGGTGCCAAACGCGCGATAACCAAAGCTCAGCAAGCAATATCGACAATTGAATTCATATCCTCCCGCAATGGCGACGTCAACTTTTGGTTTTGGAAATTGTCACTTCAACTTTTTTGGCGTCGGCGCCGGTTTTGATCGGATCTTTTCTCGCTCCCGTCACATGAGTCCTGCTTTCGATGGCAACAGTACGGCTGCTTTCGCCTCAGCCAGGCGTGTCATCCTCATCGCTTTCCCTTAGCCGGCAAGGTTTGGCTTCGCCCTTTCATATGAGTGAGCTCGGTCATCGGACACAGCAAACGCGGCCGCTTCGGATCGGAGATATCGAGCATATCCCAGGGGATGCGATAGAAGCCATCTCGCCGGCGCAGGCTGAAAAGATCGAGTAATGCGGAGCCGATAGCGAAAGCAGAAAGCCGCTCGAGCGCTGCATAGATGCCTACGTGAAATTCGGTCACGACGAGATCGCCGCCTACCTGTTCGGCGCGTATCTCCTCGATATGGCCTACGCTTTTGCCGCGTGGCGACAGCACGCGCCTGCCGGAAAGATGTTCGAGGTTGACGGTGGTGGTCATGCCTACGCCCCCGGTCCGCCAAGATGGGCTGAGCGTTGCATCGAGCGATATCAGCGGTCGTTCTGTCGCCGCTTTCGCTCGGCTTCGATTTCTTCGGGTTCCTTGTCGTCGATCTTGGCTGTCGTGCTGTCTGCCCCCACCGAGGCGCGTAGCGGTTCGTCGAGCTTGGCATTCAGGGCTACGGCCGCAGCCGTGGACCTGATGCGCCGGGAACCGCTGATGCTGGCGGCTCTGGGCCTGGCGTTCGGGACAGCGGTAGGAGTAATGCTTCCACGCACCGAATTCGAGGATCAACAGCTCGGTGAAACGAGCGACGCTATCCGCAACAAGGCGAACGACCTGCTCCATCAAGGCGTCGAAGGCGCCAAGGATGTTGCCGCTCAAGCCTACCAAACAGTCAAGGACGAGGCCGACAAAAAGGGCTTCGGCGCCGATCCTGCTTCGATCATCAACACAGTTTCTGACGTCGTCAAAACCGCAGCCTCGGAAACCGAAAAGGCCGTCAGGGACAAGATCAGCGACGCCAGCGGAGAGCGGGCGACGTGAGGTAGGTTT
>NZ_SRTH01000013.1:194827-197658 GCF_004792065.1 Mesorhizobium sp. M8A.F.Ca.ET.165.01.1.1
GCGCCGATCCTGCTTCGATCATCAACACAGTTTCTGACGTCGTCAAAACCGCAGCCTCGGAAACCGAAAAGGCCGTCAGGGACAAGATCAGCGACGCCAGCGGAGAGCGGGCGACGTGAGGTAGGTTTCGGCTTGGTTTCACGATCAGGGCGCGCGTCCAAGCTAGCTGCAGCGTGGATGGCCAACGTCAAGCCACGTTGGACCATGCCTGCCTTGCCAGGTCGCATTTAGCGACGCCGTACCGCCAGCGATGACCTGTCGCGGCCCTGCGACTCTGGTAGAAAAGGACCAGCCGAGTGCCCTCGATGACTACGGTCGAGTGACCATTTTCAACTGGTTCTCCAGGGTCAAGAACCGGCCCGACCGTGCGGTAAGGGCCCTCGACATGCTCGGCGAGGGCGAAAAAGACCCGCTGGCGGCTGCCGCGTGGCCCTTCGGGGAGAAAGCATGTCGCGTTGAGAAGAATGCGCCCGCCCGGGAGCTCGACAAGCTGCGCACCCTCGATGCCCCATTCATAGTCAGGATGCTCACGCGAATTGTGGTGAGACAAATCGGTATGGTCGAGTATCTTGCCCACCCGCTTCCACGGCCCAAACCACGAATCCGACTGGCTGCGCGCGAGATAGATGTCGGGCTGCGGAACCTTGGTAAACCGTGGCATGCCTGAATAGACGATGTAGCGCTTGCCACCGATCAGGGCCGGATGCGGATCGTAGATCCCGTCCTCATCCGTACCGGGAAGTGCATCGATCGCGGACCCCATCACAGTCCAATCGAAGCCGTTGTCCGAGACAACATGCTCACAGCGGCCGCCCGATTTCATGAACTCGGTCTGGATGAACATATGAAAGAGCGAGGTGACGACAGATCGATATCGGAGCCCGCGATCAACCTTGAATTTTCGGGCGCGTTCCCATCGGACTATGTCCCCGACGCCACCGTCAGACTAAACCTCTATTCCCGGCTGCAACGCTTCGAGCGCGCAGCTGAGATCGATGCCTTCGCCGATGAATTGGAAGACCGTTTCGGCGCTCCGCCACCAGAAACGATCATGCTCATTGAGTTGGCCCGGTTGAAACAAGCCGCCGCTGGCGCCGGCATCGTCAGGATCGGCGCCGGCCCCGCAGCCATCGCCATCGAGCTCGCGAAGCTGGACTCGAAGCTTCTAGCCCGTCTGCAAAAGCACCCAGATTGCAGCCCACGCGAAGACCGCGTGATATTCAAAATCGCGACGACACCGGGGCCGGGACGTTTGCGCGCCGCGAGAAAGCTTGTCGATCTTTGCCGGGCGGCAACGACCTAAACAAGCCGAATCTTTGTCAGCAGGGTTGGCAAAGAAAGTGTCCTTCGCAACGGAGCGCTTCGACCAGAAGAAGTGTCGCGCCGAGGCAGTCGCCGGAAGCCTGCTCAGCCATGGTGAGGAGGGACCAGCGAACCAACGGTTGGGTGAAGTCATCGAAAGCGTGACCCGCAAAATGGCAGATTACCGCTTGCCCCAATTTGTCGAGAGCCATCAGTCCAAGGCCCCCGGTCGGATAGGCTAGCGCGGCGATGCGTTGGAGGTGTCGATCCCCATCGACACGAAGCTCGAAGAGGACCACGCCCTGAGTGCGCTCGGCGACGAGGTTAACCTTGTCGGAGAAAGGGCCTGGCATGTGGCGGATGGTGCCGACCACCATCTCAAACATGATCTCATCCAAGCCTGCGGAAATCATGTGGCGAGCTTGCAGGACTCGTCGGCAACCACAACAGTCAAAAGCACTTGTGCACAGCTAAACAACGCACTGATATAAAGCCGAAATCTGCGTTCACGGATCGCCGCCAACAGGGTCGCCGAGGGTGACTGGTGCGCATCAGCGGCTTTTGCATCATGCGCGCGTCGGGGGTTGGATGGGGAAGACATTTGTCCAAACAGCCCGCTCCTCACCGACGGCCTCTCGGGTCGGCAGCCGGAGCTCAGAGGTTCTTGTTGATCTTGGCCGCGACCTTGTTTGTGGCGTCCTTGACAGCCGATTTTGCATCGCCGACCGCCTTTTGTACTTTGCCCTTGGCTTCCTGCGCCTCGCCTCCGTCCCTGAGCCTGTCATTGCCTAACGCTCTGCCAACGCCTTCCTTGGCTTTTCCAACCGCCTGGTTAGCTAGACCCGAGGCCTTGTCGCTCTTGCTGCCCATAGAAATATTCCTCTTCGTTGGCTGTAAACCGTGGCCACCCGCAACGTCAGAGTCATCGAGAAGTTCCAGGGCTTTGCCAGGGAGAATGATTGAGCCAATGGCTTCATCGCCTCGACCTTTCGGGCTCGCCCTCGCCGCACACGGTCGCCTCTCCCGATAAACCTGGAGTGATGCGCAGCGTGGGTTTCGTCGGCATGCGGACACCGTACGCACATCGTTCTTCGAGAGACTTCTCGATGAGCATGTCACCTGCGAAACGGCAGGACCTAGTCCGCGTTGTCAGGTGATTAACTACCTCGTTGGCAAAGGGGGCCCCGGCTGACGATGTCACCTTGATCCGTCAATACAGAGCGTTGTGGGAGAGCTATGGCGTCGATCCGGTCAACATCAAACTCGACGCTGAGGCCGTCGCGTCGAGGTTCATTTTGTCTGGCCGACGGCGTTTCGAACTAGCTGTGAGCTTTCGGGAGGTTGTCCATTCGGACCGGACCGAGGAGACTGGAGTTACCACGCTTCAGCATCCATCGGAGGATCCGAATGAACATCCATAAGAATGCCCGTCTCACACCGCTGCGTCGAGAGGAGATGGCGCTGTCGGTGATAGAAGGCGCTTTCTCCAAAGCCCATGCGGCGCGTGTCTACGGCGTGTCGGCCAAGAT
>NZ_SRTH01000139.1:0-340 GCF_004792065.1 Mesorhizobium sp. M8A.F.Ca.ET.165.01.1.1
GATCGAGCGGGCGATGTCCTTGGTCTTGTCCGGCATCGCCGAGCGCAGCGAGACGAGGTCGGCGACGAGATTGACGTCGGCCTCGATCGCCTTGAGGAATTCCGGCTCCATCAGCATCTGCTTCAGGTTCAGCCGCTCGAAGGCGTCCTTCTGGACGATCTGGACGACCTGCTCGGGGAAGAAAGAGCGAATGTCGCCCATCCATTGCGCAACACGCGGCGCCGAGCGGCCAAGCCCCCCGCGCCGCTTGCGCGGGTCGCCGGCGGTGTCGCCGCTGCCGTCGCCGTAAAGCGCATCGAGTGCCGCCGAAAGCTCGCGGTCTTCCGCCGACAGCGCCGAC
>NZ_SRTH01000140.1:0-339 GCF_004792065.1 Mesorhizobium sp. M8A.F.Ca.ET.165.01.1.1
GTTGAATTTTGATCTCGACAGTGCTCGGCTTGGAGCGGTCTGTAGGCGGTCCGAGCTCTGCGATCGCCTTGAGGAGCCGCTTGCGATGGCCGAGTAGAATACCGAGCTGCTGGAGGTCGGCGTCAGTCAACTCGGGCAGAACTTCCCCATCGATAGCGTTGTCGCGAAACGCCTGCTGGTATTGCTCCAGCCCGAGACGTCGCAACCAAGCAGCAATGTCCACGACAGCTCCCCAAGGCCGTACCTCAGCACGCGATACTAACTCAAATGCCGGGAATTTCGAAGAATGTTGGCTTGGAGAGCCGTGGTCACTGCCGCATGTTGTGATGACAGCTTATG
>NZ_SRTH01000141.1:0-338 GCF_004792065.1 Mesorhizobium sp. M8A.F.Ca.ET.165.01.1.1
GCGGCAGTGACAGGCCGAGCAGGCTGCCGTGGCGCACGAATTCGCGGCGGCTAATGCGGCCGTCGATCAGGCCGTCGATGAGATGGTTTTCGAGGGGCGTGCGGCCGCGCCGCAGCAGATCGAGAATGCGATAGTTCTTGCTCATGGGTCTGAGCCTTTCCCCAGTTTGTTGTGGTTGGCGAGTGCCTCAAATTGACGAATGCCGTGGAGTTCTCCTGTTCCCGGCTCTCGTCAGTATCGGTTGATGTACAGTAGCATGCGGCTCCGACCGGTCCATCCGCTGGTTGGGACGGAAAAGTCAGATTTTCTTGATGAATTGTCTGTCGGCCAGGCGACCA
>NZ_SRTH01000142.1:0-337 GCF_004792065.1 Mesorhizobium sp. M8A.F.Ca.ET.165.01.1.1
GCCTCGGCGCCCGGAACATCGAGCACGACGGCGACTTCCTTCGCCTTGCGCAGCAAGGCCGCGATGGTGCCGCCCAGCCTCAGCCAGGCCTGGTCGTCGAGGGCGGCGGCCTTGCCGGCGCCGACCGCCACCAGGCGGTCGAGCGAAGTCCCCTCCGGCGCCAGCACCTCGGCGACGGTGCCGAACTTGCCGGAAAAGTCGGCCACCGGGAACGCGCGCGCGAGCGCGCCGCCCGGATCGCAAGCCTTGCCGGCTTCGCCAACGGCGCCATCGTCGGCCGCCAGCACGAAGGCGCTGCCCTTTTTCGGCGCGGCAAATTTGGCGAAGGCAATCGAAG
>NZ_SRTH01000143.1:0-337 GCF_004792065.1 Mesorhizobium sp. M8A.F.Ca.ET.165.01.1.1
GGCACCGGTGCCAACCAGGCCTTCGATCTCGAATGCAAGAACAGATGCAGCGCCTAGATGCTCAGCCTCGGCATCAAGGAGCCGGCCATAGGGACCACCGACGCAATATGAGCGAAGGGCCTGCTTCAGGGCGTTCGACTGAAGCAGCACGCTCAAGCCCGTGATGGTGCGCTCCTCGACCGGTGCGGAGGCGAGCGACGTCAGCGCGGTCCAGATATGTTCCTTGGCATCCGGGGTGATCGGGATGCCTTCGCGGGCAAGGATCGCAAGGAGCCAGTCGGCCGCCCAGCCGCTCGCACGCATACACGACACCTATGAGCGCGCCTGGGCGGCCAGA
>NZ_SRTH01000144.1:0-336 GCF_004792065.1 Mesorhizobium sp. M8A.F.Ca.ET.165.01.1.1
GCAGGAAGTCCATCGGCGAAGTGACGGTCGCATCGGCGTGGCTAAGCGCGCGGGCCATGCAGAAATGCGAAGACACGCCGGTAAAGGCGACTTCGAATATCGACGGCCAGAGCTCGACCGCCGGGCTGCGCCATACGTAGAGCGCCGGGACAAGGCCGACCACGGACTGGATGATCAGCATCCAGAAGATGATGCGCACGACGCTCTCGGTTCGCGTCAGCGACTTGACCATGACCACCGAGACGCCGAAGCACATCGCGGCCCCCAGAACGACGAGATGACCGGGATCGACCGAGCCGATGCCGGGACGCACGATGATCACCACTCCGATCAGCC
>NZ_SRTH01000145.1:0-336 GCF_004792065.1 Mesorhizobium sp. M8A.F.Ca.ET.165.01.1.1
GGCAAGCTCATGCTCTACCGCGCCGCGGACTTCCCGGACGGTTGGATCCCTGAGACCGTATTGGTCGAAGGCGAGATTTCCGACGCCACCCTGTTCGAGCATGAAGGCCTGCTCTGGCTGTTCGCCACGGATCGGGACGGCCATGGAAGCACTTCCGACACGCTGGTGGTTTTCTCGGCTCCCGCGCTCACCGGTCCGTGGCGGCCGCATCCGGCGAACCCGATCCTGATCGACCATCGCATGGCTCGCCCCGGCGGCGCCTTCGTCCGCAACCGCGAGGGTCGCGTCCTTCTTCCCGTCCAGGACGGAACGCTGGGTTACGGCGGCGGGCTGGGC
>NZ_SRTH01000146.1:0-336 GCF_004792065.1 Mesorhizobium sp. M8A.F.Ca.ET.165.01.1.1
GCGGCGCTCGGCCTCACCTTCTTTGCCAGCGCCTATCTCGCCGAGATCTGGCGGAGCGGCGTCGACGCGCTGCCGCGCGGCCAGTGGGACGCCGGCGCCAGCCTCGGACTGCACTATCTGCAGGAGCTCAGACTGATCATCCTGCCGCAGGCCATCGCGATCACCCGCGCGCCGACCGTCGGCTTCCTGGTGCAGCTCATCAAGTCGACGGCGCTGACCTCGATCATCGGCTTCGAGGAACTGGTCAGGACCTCCAACGCCATCAACAACGCGACCTTCGAGCCGTTCACCGTCTACGGCCTGGTGGCGCTGATCTTCTTCGTCATGTGCTTCCCC
>NZ_SRTH01000147.1:0-336 GCF_004792065.1 Mesorhizobium sp. M8A.F.Ca.ET.165.01.1.1
GCGCGTCCCAATGGCGCTGTGCCTGGGCCTGCTCAGCGTCACCGCCGCGAAAGCCGACGGCACGACAGGCACCCAGGCCTTCAGCATGTCACGCGTCCAGCAAAGCGTCGGCCGCTACGGCCAGTCCATCGGTTCGGATGTTCGCGGCATGAATCCGCTCGGTTTCTCGGGCGGCAATGTCGGTTACAAGAACAGCGGCACCGGCAATGTCGGCGCCTTCAACGGCAACGAAAACACGTCCGCGACGAGCGGAAACCACAACATCGGCGCCTTCAACGGCAACGGCAACACCCGTGAATATGACGGCAACACCAATGTCGGCGCGTTCCACGGCAA
>NZ_SRTH01000148.1:0-336 GCF_004792065.1 Mesorhizobium sp. M8A.F.Ca.ET.165.01.1.1
CGTTCCGGCCTTGAGCGCCGTGGCGTTCAAGAGCTTGCCGATCGCTTCCGCCATGCCGGTGGCGTCGTCGCCGGTATAGCCCGAATCGGCGAAGGCCTCGGCTATGTCGGTGTCGCTGGTGAAAGGGATGATTTCCTCGGCAAAGGCCGGCGTCTGGTCTTCCAGTGCGGCGCGTGGCGCAACCGAGACGTTTTCCGGCGTGGTCTTGACGTCGTAGGAGCCGGCCATGCTCTCGGCGAAGGCGTCGCCGAATCGCTGCGGATCGACATAGTGAAGCGCCGCCACCTGGATGGCGCCGTCGCTCAAGCCGTTGCCGGCTTCGCGCACCACTTTTTC
>NZ_SRTH01000014.1:0-182748 GCF_004792065.1 Mesorhizobium sp. M8A.F.Ca.ET.165.01.1.1
CGGTAAGCAACCAAAGGTCGCCATCGTCGCCGTGGCCCGAAAGATTATGACCATCCTCAGCGCCATGCTTCGACACAACCAACCCTGGTATCCAGACAAAGCCTGAAAACACAGTTGCTCATCCGTCGCCTTCGGCGACACCTTCTCCCACAAGGGGAGAAGGGAAAGGGCAGCCTACGCCGCCTTATCTCTCACCTGATAATCCTTGATCGTGGCGAAGCGGATCGCCTTCCAGCGCTCGGCTTCGTAGTTCAGCGAGAAGGCGTGCTGGGCGAGGAACACCGGGTCGTTGTCGAGGTCGCGGGCGATGTCGCCGCGATGCGCTTCGATGAAGCGAAGCACTTCGGCCTTGTCGTCGGCCGAGATCCAGCGGCAGACCGAAAAGCGCGACATTTCGAACTCGACGGGCAGCGTGTATTCGAAGTTCAGCCGCTCTTTCAGCACATCCAGCTGCAGGGCGCCGACGACACCGACGATGGCCGGCGAACCATCTTCCGGCGAAAACAGCTGCACGACGCCTTCCTCGGCCATCTGGTGCAGCGCTTCCTTCAACTTCTTGGCCTTCATCGCGTCGCCGAGGCGCACGCGGCGCAGGATTTCCGGGGCGAAATTCGGCACGCCGCGAAACAGGATTTCCTCGCCCTCGGTCAACGTGTCGCCGATGCGCAGCGTGCCGTGGTTGGGGATGCCGACGACATCACCGGCGAAAGCCTCGTCGGCGGTGACGCGGGTGCGGGCGAAGAAGAATTGCGGCGCCGAGAGTGACATCGGCTTCCCCGTGCGCACCAGCTTGGCCTTCATGCCGCGCTCGAGCTTGCCCGAGCAGACGCGCACGAAGGCGATGCGGTCGCGATGGTTGGGATCCATGTTGGCCTGGATCTTGAAGACGAAGGAGGTCATCTTCTCCTCCGTCGCCTCGATAGTGCGGGTGTCGGCCTCCTGCGCGCGCGGTGGCGGCCCGAAGGCGCCAAGCGCCTCGATCAGGTCGCGCACGCCGTAATTGCGCAGCGCCGAGCCGAAATAGACTGGTGTCAGATGGCCTTCGCGAAAAGCGTCGATGTCGAGCGGACGGCAGGCTTCGCGCGCCAGTTCGAGTTCCTCGATGAAGGCCTCGCGCTCATTTTCCGGCAGAAGGCCGGCAACGCGGTTGGAATCGGGACCGTTGACCGGCGTGCGTTCCTTCTCGTCGTCACCCTTGCGCACGGCGTTCAGCGCCAGGTGATAGGTGCCGGAGAAGGTCTTGCCACGGCCGATCGGCCAGGTGACGGGCGCGGTGTCCAGCGCCAGCTTCTGCTCGATCTCGTCCAAAATCTCGAACGGATCGCGGCTTTCGCGGTCCATCTTGTTGACGAAGGTGATGATCGGGATGTCGCGCAGCCGGCAGACCTCGAACAGTTTCAGCGTGCGCGGCTCGATGCCCTTGGCGGCGTCTATGACCATGACGGCCGAGTCGACCGCCGATAGCGTGCGATAGGTATCGTCGGCGAAGTCCTCGTGGCCGGGCGTGTCGAGCAGATTGAAGACGTTGTCCTCATATTCGAAGGTCATCACCGAGGTGACGACCGAAATGCCGCGCTCGCGCTCGATCTTCATCCAGTCGGACCGCGTCTGGATGCGGTCCTTCTTGGCCTTGACCTCGCCGGCAAGCTGGATGGCGCCGCCGAACAGCAGCAGCTTTTCGGTCAGCGTCGTCTTGCCGGCGTCGGGGTGGGCGATGATCGCGAAAGTGCGGCGGCGCGCCACTTCCTCTGGGATAGCTTCGGGCATTCTGTTGGGATTTCCGTGTGACAGGCCGGGCTTCTAGCAGCGCTACGCCGGGCTGTCGACCGTTCCGGCGGCACGGATGCCGCCGGATGCCGTCTCTCTGCTGAAGCCAGCAATGGCCGGGAGCCGTGTATTTCAACATTGGCAAGCGGCCATAGGAATGCCACTTGGATGAACATCCCTTGGAATCAGGAGACAGAGGAGTGACCATGGCTGCGTCGAAACAAGTGATCGTCATCGGCGCCGGCATTATTGGTGCCTCGGTTGCCTGGCATCTGACCAGAGCTGGCGCGCAGGTGACGGTCATTGCCGACAGCGCGCCGGGCGGCGTGGCGACGCCGAACTCGTTTGCCTGGATCAACGCCAGTTGGGGCAATCCGGAAACCTATTTCCGGCTGCGCATCCGTGCCATGGCCGAGTGGAAGCGACTTGCAAATGATTTGCCCGGCCTGCCGCTGGCCTGGTGCGGCGGCCTGAACTGGGACCTGCAGGCGGAGAGGCTCGAAGCCTATGCGGACGAGCATTCGGCCTGGGGCTACGGCATCGAACGGGTTGGCCGAGAGCAGGTGGCACGCATTGAGCCCAATCTCGCCGAGCCTCCAGATTTTGCCTTGCATATCGCTGAGGAAGGTGTCGCCGAGCCCGCGGCCACAGCGAAGGCGCTGCTGGCGGATGCAGCGCGGCAAGGCGCGCGCATCCTCTCCGGCACGGTGACCGCGCTGGCCCAGAGCAACGGCAGGATTACCGGCGTGGACACATCACATGGGCTCGTTGCCGCCGACGAGGTGGTGATCGCCGCTGGCGTCGGCTCTCCGGATATTGCGGCGACGGCCGGCATCACCTTGCCGATCGAGACGCCGCCCGGCCTTATCGTCCATTCGCGGCCTTACAGGAAATTGCTCAACGGACTGGTGCACGCCGAGAGGCTACACATGCGCCAGACCGCCGAGGGCCGCATCATCGCCGGCTCGGATTTCGCTGGCGGCGATCCCGGTATGGACGCCGAAGCGACCGCCCGCGCGCTGTTCGCGGTCACGAAAGCAGCATTGCGTGGCGCGGAGGGGCTGGAACTCGATTTCCAAACCATTGGCTACCGCCCCAATCCGATCGACGGCTTTCCGATCATCGGCCGCGCCGAGGGCCTGGATGGGCTCTACGTCGCGGTCATGCATTCCGGCATCACGCTGGCACCAGCCGTCGGCCTGTTTGCCGCGCGGGAGATTCTTGAAGGCGAGCGCGATGCATTGTTGGCGCCTTACGGGCTGGCGCGGTTTGCGCAGTAGCAATGGCTGCTTCCGAGGCGCGGCACTCTACGGCGCCCCCCTCTGTCCTGCCGGACATCTCCCCTACAAGTGGGAGACGTCAGCTTCGCCGGCGGCTTCGCTCTTCAACGTTCGAGATTGGGAAGGCCATCGCGACATCTGGCCTCCCGCTCTGGGGGAGATGTCCGGCAGGACAGAGAGGGGCGCGGAGGAACTCGACCGAAACGATTTGCTATCCAACCAGCGCCAGCTTCGCCGCGACCGGAACGAATGGACTTATGTCGATGCCATCCCTGGTCATGGTGACGAAGCTCGATGGCGGGATCGCCTGCCAGTCGCCGCCCTCGCGATCGAAGGGCTCGGAGACGATGCAGCGGCCAGCGCCCTTGCGGAAGATGGACGTGTAGAGCGTCGGCGCGTGAGCGTCAGTGGCGTAGCGGACCGCATATAGAATCTGCCCGTCGGAGAAAGCGGCGGTGAGTTTAAGCGCCGGCTCGAGACCGGCGCGGCGAGAGGCTTCCAGCACGCGGCTGGTGGCACGCGAGACGGCGCCTAGTGGGTCGGCCGAAAGGCCCTCGTCGATCATCAGGAGAAAAAACAGTTCGGAATCGGTGGTGCCTTCGCGCTGGTCGAAGACAGCGTCGGACAGCGAGTTCTCCAGCGCGCGGCGAATTTTCTCGAAACCGCCGATCTGGCCATTGTGCATGAACGACCAGCGGCCGGAGATGAACGGATGGCAGTTCATGCGGCTGGTGGCGCCGCCGGTCGAGGCCCTGACATGGGCGAGGAACAGGCCGGACTTGATCTGCCGGCACAGGCTTTTCAGATTGGGGTCGGACCAGGCCGGCAGGATGTCGCGATAGAGGCCGGGCTCGGGCCTCTCGCCATACCAGGCAAGGCCGAAACCGTCGCCATTGGTCGGCGACTTGGCTTCCTGGGCGCAGTGGCTCTGGGCGATCAGCGAGTGACAGGGCGCCGTGAGGATATCTTCGAGAACGACCGCTTCACCGAGATAGGCCGCCCATCGGCACATCGCTTTGTCGTCCTCTAGGCACGATCCGCAAGCGCCGCCGGCGCTTCGACCGTGTGATTGCCTCTGTTGTGCGTCCGCTCGTAGAGCTCGCGAATGATTCGGCTGGCGGTAGTCTCGAAGAGAAATGGCAAGAAAGCGTGAACGAGCGCTGCTCCCGCCGCCATCAGCAGGCGCGACGAGAACCAGGCGGCGAAGGCCATATGGCCGAAATAGGTTTCGCCGACCTTGGCCGGATGAGAGGTGAAAATGCTTGCGAGCGACATGCTGGTTCCCCTTCAGCGCTGGAGCTTCCTGATATGAGTATCCTGACACGCCTCACCGGTTCATTGGTCCCAAAATATCCTTGTATTTTGCCACTTCATGGGACAAACATCCCAAATGACACTGGAAATCGATGAAATCGACCGAAAATTGCTTGCCGAACTGCAACGAGACGGCACGTTGTCGGTCGACCAGCTGTCGGAGCGGGTGGCATTGTCGCGCAATGCCTGCTGGCGTCGCGTCAAGCGGCTGGAGGAAGATCGCGTCATCACCGGCCGCGTGGCGCTGGTCGATGCCGAAAAGCTCGGGCTTGGCCTTTCGGTGTTCATCCTGATCCGCACATCCAACCACGACCCGGACTGGCTGCAGAAATTCCGCGCCGCGGTAAGCGGCTTGCCAGAGATCATCGGCGTCTATCGCATGTCTGGCGATCTCGATTATGTACTGCGCGCCCGTGTCGCCGACGTGAAGGCCTATGACCGGCTCTACCAGCGGCTCATCGCCAAGGTGGCGCTGTCGGATGTTTCCGCCTCCTTCGTCATGGAGGAGATCAAGGAGACGACGGTGGTTCCGATGGAAGTGCGTTGAGCCGTCCTCAGGCCATAGTGATGCCCGAAAGAAAGCCGTTGATAGCGCCGCGGGCGAATTGACCGAATCGGCAATCGCGCCGATAGGATCGATTTTATGCGCGCAGCCCTTCAAACACCCTCCGTCATCGGTCCCACCGTCGGCTTCGTCAGGCTGCCGCATGGCGAGGGACTTCCGCTTCCCGCTTATGAAAGCACCGGCGCCGCTGGCATGGATTTGCGCGCGGCGGTGCCCGAAGACCGGCCGCTTCTGATCCTGCCCGGCAAGCGCGCTCTGGTGCCGACGGGGCTGATCCTGGAAATTCCCGAAGGCATGGAAGGCCAGGTGCGGCCACGCTCGGGCCTTGCCTTCAAACACGGCCTTACCGTCCTCAATTCACCCGGCACGGTCGACAGCGACTATCGCGGCGAGGTGAAGGTGCTGCTGGTCAATCTCGGCGACGAGGATTTTGCCGTTACGCGCGGCATGCGCATTGCCCAGATCGTTTTCGCCGCCGTGACGCAGGTGGCTGTGGAAGAGCGTTCGCTCGCCGGCGGCACGGCGCGCGGCTCGGGCGGATTCGGATCGACCGGCACCGCCTGATAGCGAATCCAATGCCCTTGCCTAAACTTGTCATCTTCGACTGCGACGGGATCCTGGTCGATACCGAGAACCTCGCCAACCGGCGCCTGGCCGAATGGCTCAGCGCGAGCGGCTATCCAACGACCTTCGAATATTGCCGCAAGAACTTCTCCGGCCGCAGCATGGTCTCGGTGCAGAAGGAGATCGAGGAGACGACCAGCGTCAGGCTCGGCGCCGATTTCGTCGAGCGCTGGAATGCCGGCCTGCCGGATCTGTTCGCTCATGGCGTCGAGGCGATCCCTTATGTCCGGGAGTTCATCGAGGCGGTCCGCGCCGCCGGCCTCGCCTATTGCGTCGCCACCTCGGCCAGGATCTCGAAGATGCACATAACGCTTGGCCAGACCGGGCTGTTGCCGCTGTTCGAGCATGCCATGTTCAGCGCCACCATGGTCTCGCGCGGCAAGCCGTTCCCCGACCTGTTCCTGCATGCGACCAAAGCCATGGGCTTCGAGCCGGCCGACTGCATCGTCATCGAGGATAGCGTCGCAGGCACGCAGGCAGGCATCGCTGCCGGCATGCGGGTGTTCTCCTATCATGGCGACCCCTATTCCGACCGCGACGGCCTGATCCAGGCCGGCGGCATCCTGTTCGACGACATGCGCGAACTCGCCGGGCTGGTGCCGATCCACTGATTTTGCCGGCCGGATGGGCTAGTGCATGTCGCCCGGAAGTGTCAGCTTCGCGGTGCTTGCGGTGAGGGGACGATATCAAGCATGTCGGGATTTTTGCATCGGCTCGTCTTTGCCTGCCTGTTGCTGCTGCCATTGCTGGGCGGCGCGGCCGGCGCCCAGGACGCGGCCAGCCCGGACCTCGGCAAACCCATCGATGGCCACGCCGGCACGACCTATGCCGATCTCATCAGGATGGTCATTCCGGATCTGACGGCGAAGGGCGACTACTATGTCGGCTCCTCGCCGATCGAGATGCGGCACATTGCCGGTCCCGACAATGACAGCTCGCCACCAGAAGCACCGAGCGTTTTCAGCGCCGGCGTGCTTGGCATCAAGGCCGGAGGCAAGGAGCGGCTGGCCATGCTTTTCGATCTCGGCGAATCGCCCGACAGCGCGGAGGGCTATGCGGTGCTGGCGCTTTACGATCTCACCGGCAAACCGAGGTTGCTCGATGCCGTCAATGTGGCGACCGACCGTTTCACCTTCTTTCGCCACCCCGGCAAACTTTCGCTCGGCGCCAGCGACGATGCGCTGATGATCTCCAGCACGCATTTCAACTCGAACCAGGGCTACATGTCGACGCCGCTTATCCTGGTGCGAGACGACCGTTTTGAGCTGATCGACCTCATCAACACGTTCGACGAAAATGTCTGTTCCTATCGGCGCTCCCAGGACCTGACCTTCCAGGCCGTGAGCGATGGCCAGCCCTACGCCGCGATCAAGGCGACGATAACCGACAAGACGGCACCTGGCGAAGAGACGTGCGACGAACCCGCCCCCAAAGCCGTCTCGAACGACATTTCCGTAACCTACCGCTGGGACAAGAAAACAGCGGGCTACGTCGCCGATTCCGATGCTTTCGAAAAATTGGCAGCAGACAACGAGAAACGCTTCTGAACCAACCGCATTTGTTTGCCCGGCCGGAAACGGCGCGCTAGCATCCGCCCCGACACTCGTCATGGGGAACATTCATGGACAAGGGCAAGATCTTTCGCGACCTGCATGCCTCGACCTTCGTCATGCCCAATCCCTGGGACCCGGGCACGACGAAGCTGCTTGGCTCCTTCGGCTTCAAGGCGCTGGCCACGACCAGCGCCGGCTTTGCCTTTTCGCGCGGCCTGCCGGACGGGGCCGTGAGCTTCGACCAGATGATCCATCATTGCCGCGAGGTGACGGCCGCGACCGAACTGCCGGTCTCGGCGGATCTCGAAAAAGGCAAGGGCGACAGCCCCGAGCAGGCCGCCGAGACCATTTTCGCAGCGGAGGCCGCCGGGCTTGCCGGCTGCTCGATCGAAGACCATACCGGCGATCCGGAAAAGCCCATCTACGAGTTTTCGCATGCGGTCGAGCGCGTCGCCGCCGCGGTGGAGGCGGCGCGGGCGCTGAAGCGCGATTTTGTCTTCACCGCGCGGGCCGAGAATTTCCTGTGGGGCAAGTCCGACCTCGACGATACGATCAAGCGGCTGCAGGCCTTCGAAAAGGCCGGCGCCGACGTGCTCTATGCGCCGGGCATCGGCGACGTCGAGATGGTGCGCACGCTCTGCTCGGCGGTGACCAAGCCGGTCAATGTCATGGCGAGGCCCGGCTTCACCATCGCCGACCTTGCCATGGCCGGCGTCAAGCGGATTTCGCTCGGGCCGTGGCTGACCAATTTCGCCTACGGCATGCTGGAGACGGCGGCGCGCGAGATCCAGCAGGACGGAACGTTCGGCTTCACCCGCGCTGCCATGCCGTTCGGCAAGTTGCAGGCGCTGTACGGCAAATCCCAGGGTTAGACGCCGCATGAACCTTACCGTCGTCGACATGCATACGGGCGGCGAGCCGCTGCGGATCGTCACCGGGGGTTATCCCGCTATCCCCAAGGGCACCATCCTTGAAAAGCGCGCCTATGTGCGGGACAACCTCGACCATTTGCGCAAACTGCTGATCTTCGAGCCGCGCGGCCATTACGACATGTATGGCGCCTTGCTGGTCGAGCCCGATTTGCCCGGCGCCGACCTTGCCGTGCTGTTCATGCACAATGAGGGCTATTCCACCATGTGCGGCCACGCCATCGTCGCGCTCGGCCGTTATGCCATCGATGAAGGCCTGGTGGCGAAACAGGAGCCGTTCACCACCGTCAACATCGAGGCGCCTTGTGGCCTGGTCGTCGCCTCGGTCGAGGTCAGCGACGGCAAGGCCGGTGCGGTGTCGTTCGAGAGCGTGCCTGCCTTCCTGTTCGCCCGCGACCAACAGATCGAGCTGACAGAGTATGGCAAGATCGGTTTCGATATCGCCTATGGCGGGGCTTTCTACGCGCTGGCCGACTGCCATCAGTTCGGGCTGGAATTCGGCCACGACCGCGTGCGCGATTTCGTCGATGCGGCAACGGCGCTGACGAACCGGCTCAAGGCCGAGTTTGCGCTGTCGCATCCCGATCATGACGACCTCGCCTTCCTCTACGGCACCATCCTGACCGACGGAAAGGACGCCTTTTCCGGGGAAGTCACCAGAAATGTCTGCGTCTTCGCCGAGGCGGAAGTCGACCGATCGCCGACCGGTTCCGGCGTGACCGCCCGGCTGGCGGCCATGCATGCCAAGGGTGAGATCGCCATCGGGCAGACGCGCAGTTTCGAGAGCATCGCCGGCTCGCGCTTTTCCGGGGCGGTCGTGCGAACGGCACAGGCCGGCCCGCACGAAGCGATCGTCGCCCGCGTCGGCGGCCGCGCCTATTATTCCGGAGGAGCCGAATTCATTGTCGAACCGGACGACGAGCTGGGGCGTGGTTTCCTCTTGCGCTGAAGGCTCAACCGTTTGCGGAACGGACCGCTTCCCGCGCCGAGACCGCCTTGTGCAGATGCACCATCATGGCGGCGGCGAAGAGCGGCGTCAGCAGGTTGAGCAGCGGCACGGCAAGGAATGCCGCGATCACCAGCCCGGACAGAAACACCGTACCGGCATAGCGCCGGCGCAGGGCCCTCGCATCTTCCTCGGGGCGAAAGCGCATGGCGGCGAATTCGAAGAATTCGCGCCCCAGCAGGTAGCCGTTGACAATGAAGAAGGCTGCGATGTTGATGCCCGGCACCAGCAGAAGCATGAGCGCCACGATGTTGCCCAGGATGACGACGCCGAAAAACTTTATCGCCAGCACCATCGAGCGCAATGCCGGCATGGCCCGTCCGGCCGGGTGGCTTGGGTAATCGGTGCGCTCGACCACTTCGGCGACATCGTCGAGGAACAGGCCGGCGATGACGGCCGTGACCGGCGCAACAAGCAGCGCCATGCCGAAGGCCAGCGCGATGGCCGCGACAATGCCGCCCAGCCAGCCGGCCCAGGACGGTATGCCGGGCAACACGGTCTGGAGCCACGGCAGGGCCAGCCATTCGACAAGGCTGGTCAGGCCGAACCACAGGGCGACCAGCGCCAGCAGGGTTAGGCCGAGCGTCTTGATGAACACGGCGCGGAACGGAGGCGAGAGCAGCTCCAGGGCCGCGGTGCGGGCAGCGTCGAAAATCACCGTGCTTCAACCCCAGGTCAGCGGACACAACCACAGAGCAATTCCAGGAAAAGTGCGTAGCGGTTTTCCGCCCGGGATTGCGTAAAAACGAGAAGTTACAGCGGGTCAGAGATTCCATCAAACACTGAACCGCTCAAGGCAGGACGTCTCCGAGATAGGCAGTGCGGCCCGCGAGCACAAGCGCGGGCCTTTGCTTGTCTTTGGACGCTGCCGAAATCTGACTACCGGGCGAAGGCCGGTTTGCGGACCGGTATGGTCATGGCCGCCACGCCGGCAACGACAAAGCCCATGCCGAGCCATGCCGTCGGACCCAGGCTTTCGCCGAGGAAGATGGCGCCGATGCCGACACCGATCGGCACCCGCAGATAGGCCTGCGACGTCGTGCCGACCGAACCCAGCGTGTGGATGAGGCGAAAATAGATGACGAACGCCAGTGCCGTCGAAAACACGGACAGGCCGAGCAAAGCGAGGATGGAAGCTGCCGAAGGCGTCAGCGTCCATGGCTGGTCGACCACCAGGCTGAGCGGCACCAGCATGACGGCGCCGCACAGCATGGAGCCAGCGGCGGGAAGCATCGGATCGAGGCCCTTGAAGCCACGGCCGAAGATGGCGGCGCCGGCATAGCACACGGTTGCCGCGACGATGGCGATCTGTGCCCAGAGCTGGTGGCCGATGCCGCCAAGCGCCTGTGTGCCGACGATGAGGCAGATGCCGGCAATGCCGGCGCCGACGCCGACCAGCTTGCGTGGGGTGACCGGCTCATGGCGGGTGATCAGCGCGGTGAGCAGGAAGGTGAAGATCGGCGAGGTGGCGTTGAGGATGGTGGCAAGGCCGGCGTCGACCGAGCGCTCGGCCGCGGCGATCAGCGTGAACGGGACGACGCTGTTGAGGCAGGCCTGGAAGGCGAAGCGGCGCCAGCTAGCCGCGTCTCCCGGCATGGCAAGCCCACGCCAGCGGATGATGGCGAACAGGATGGCGCCGGCGATCAGGGTGCGGGCGGCGATGAAGGTGATGGGCGGGATGGTCTCGACGCCGATCTTGATGAAGGTGTAGGAGGCGCCCCACAGGACAGCCAGTACGCCAAGCAGCGCCAGGTCGGTAGCCGTGTCGTTTTTGGCAGGCATGGGCTCGCGCCTTCGGACCGTGATCTCAGGAGCGCAGATGTAGGCGACATCGCGACGAAATGTTTCGGCCACGGTCGAATTGTCGTAGCGCCTGGGCTGGCGCGGCAAGGACAGAAAATCGGTTGCCTGTTTTCAGCGTCATGCTGTAGACCCGCGCGGGCATGGCAAGAAGCCGGCTCGGGTTTTTGGCGGAGACATTGATGCCGGATTATGACGTGCTTTGCATCGGCAATGCGATTGTCGACATCATCGCCCAGTGCGAAGAGGACTTCCTCCAGACCAACGGCATCATCAAGGGCGCGATGAATCTCATCGACACCCATCGCGCCGAATTGCTCTACAGCCGCATGGGTCCGGCAATCGAGGCCTCCGGCGGCAGCGCCGGCAACACGGCGGCCGGGGTCGCCTCCTTCGGCGGACGCGCCGCCTTCTTCGGCAAGGTTTCCAACGATGCGCTGGGCGAAATCTACGCGCACGATATCCACGCGCAAGGTGTCGCCTTTGACACCAAGCCGCTCGAGGGCGAGCCGCCGACGGCGCGCTCGATGATCTTCGTCACCCCCGATGGCGAGCGCTCGATGAACACCTATCTCGGCGCCTGCGTCGAACTCGGGCCGGAAGATGTCGAGGCCGACAAGGCGTCGGGCGCCAAGGTGACCTATTTCGAAGGCTATCTGTGGGACCCGCCGCGCGCCAAGGAAGCCATCCGGCAGACGGCCAGGCTGGCGCACGCGGCCGGCCGCGAAGTGTCCATGACCTTGTCGGATTCGTTCTGCGTCGACCGTTACCGTGACGAGTTCCTCGACCTGATGCGCTCGGGCACGGTCGATATCGTCTTTGCCAACAGCCACGAGATCAAGTCGCTTTACCAGACTTCGTCGTTCGACGAGGCGCTGGCGCAGATTCGCAAGGATTGCAAGATCGCCGCGGTGACCCGCTCCGAAAAGGGCTCGGTCATCGTGCGCGGCGACGAGACCGTGGTCATAAAGGCGACCGCCATCAAGGAACTGGTCGACACGACGGGCGCCGGCGACCTCTACGCCGCCGGTTTCCTGCATGGTTATACACAGGGACGCGACCTCCAGACCTGCGGCGACCTTGGCTCACTGGCAGCCGGATTGGTGATCCAGCAGATCGGCCCGAGGCCACGGCAGAATCTGCGCAAGGAAGCCGAGCAAGCGGGGTTGTTGTAGGGGGGCTTTTCCCTTCTCCCCCTGTGGGAGAAGGTGGATCGGCGCGCAGCGCCGAGACGGTTGAGGGGTGGGTGACGGATCGCCGTTTTTGCCAAGCTGGAACACCCTCATCCGACCTCGCTTCGCGAGGCCACCTTCTCCCACAAGGGGAGAAGGAAAAGACCGTCGCGCGGTTGTCACACACCGCTCCTACAGGAAATTGCGAGCGTCCCGTGACTGGCATTTCGGGATGCTCGCAGTCAGTTGGGGTGTCGTAAATGCAAGACAGCAACCTGTCGGGTTCGCTGCATCTGTTGCCGTTCGGAGTCCCGCTTTTCCCTTAGCCGTTGACAAACGGCCGCAGTCGGGGAGGAGCGCGGCCAGAAGACAGATGCATGACCAGATTTCCAATCCAGGCGACCGGCATAAACCAGGACGACTTCGCGGAGTTGGTCGCCGACAAGGTCGAGCGCGCGCTCGCCCATTATGACGAGGCGATCAACCAGTCCACCATGGTCTCGGTCGCCAAAATCGCCGGCAGCATCGCCTCCGCGGTCACCTTGCTGTCGCCCAAGCACCAGCGCGCCATCGACACCATCCACGCCGACCTTCCGGGGCTGGCCTCGAAATTCGTGCGCGCGCTGGCGGCAGAAGCGGCGCGCCGAGGCGAAGCCGGCACCACCGGCACGACGACGCTGCCCGCAGAGGCCGAAGCGCTTCCCGCGCTGACCCAGTCCGACGACCTCGAATCGATGCTGATCGAGGACTGGGCCGGCCGCGTCGCCGGCTCGACCTATCTGGAAGAGAACCTGCGCATCGCACGCTCCACTTTGCACCGCTGGCAACGGCGCGGCGACGTCATCGCGCTGCGCAAGGGCGGCCGCAAGCACGTCTTCCCGCTGGCGCAATTCGTCGACGGCAGGCCGGTGGCGGGCATAAGCGACGTGCTGGAGCTGATCGGCAACCCGAGGCTCGCATGGCTATGGTTGACCCGCCCAGCGGCACAGCTCGACGGCCGCATCCCGATCGACCTGCTACGGCAGGACCAGGCGGAAGAGGTGGTCGAGGCGGCGCGTGGGTTCGCGCCGGGCTGAAGTCGGCGCGAGAAGGTGCCCGCGCCGCGCTTCGGGCTTGTCTGATGCAGAAGCTTTCGTCTGCCAGGCGGGATGCTCCTCAAGTCCCCGCCGTATAAGCCGCGATCGCCGCCATGTTCACGATATCGCTGTCCTTGGCGTTCAGCGAGACGATCTGCACCGGCTTGTTCAGGCCGACCAGCAGCGGGCCGATGACGGTCGAGCCGCCGAGTTCCTGCAGCATCTTGGTCGAGATCGAGGCCGAGTGGAACGCCGGCATGATCAGCACGTTGGCCGGGCCGGTCAGGCGGATGAACGGGTATTGCGCCATGGCGCGGGCGTTGAGCGCCACGTCGGCGGCCATTTCGCCGTCATATTCGAAATCGACGCGGCGCTTGTCGAGGATGCGCACGGCTTCCTGGATGCGCTCGGAACGCTCGCCCTGCGGATGGCCAAAGGTGGAATAGGCGAGCATGGCGAGCCTCGGCTCATAGCCCATGCGGCGGGCAAAGCCTGCCGCCTCCTCGGCGATGTCGGCGATCTGCTCGGCGTTGGGCATGTCGTGGACGGCGGTGTCGGCGACGATCACCGTGCGGCCGCGCGCCAGCACGATCGAGGCGCCGATGACGCGGTGGCCGGGCTTGGCGTCGATGACGCGCCTGATATCGTCGAGCGCGGTGGAATAGTTGCGGGTGACGCCGGTGACGATGCCGTCGGCGTCACCCAGCGCCACCATGCAGGCGGCGAAATGGTTGCGGTCGTTGTTGATCAGCCGCTGGCAGTCGCGGAACAGGAAGCCTTTGCGCTGCATGCGTTCGTAGAGATAGTCGGTGTAGATCGAATTGCGGCGCGACAGGCGCGCGTTGATGATCTCGATGCCTTGCTTGTTCAAGTCGATGCCGGCGTGCCTGGCGTTCTCCTTGATGACGTCGTCGCGGCCAAGCAGGATGGCCGTGCCGAGCCGCTGGTTCACATAGGAGACGGCGGCGCGCATCACCTGCTCCTCCTCGCCCTCGGCGAAGACGATGCGCTTGGGCTGGCGGCGCACGCGGTCGTAGATGCGCTGCAGGGTCGAGGCGATCGGGTCGCGGCGGGCGGAAAGCTCCTGCGCGTAGCGGTCGAGATCGAGGATCGGCTTGCGGGCGACGCCCGAATCCATTGCCGCCTTGGCCACGGCAATCGGGATGGCCGAGATCAGGCGCGGGTCGAAAGGCACCGGAATGATGTAGTTGGGGCCGAATTTCGGCCGGTTGCCCTGATAGGCGGCGGCGACGTCGTCGGGCACGTCCTGGCGCGCCAGTTCGGCGAGAGCGCGGGCGGCGGCGATCTTCATGTCGTCGTTGATGGTGGTGGCCCTGACATCAAGCGCGCCGCGGAAGATGTAGGGGAAGCCGAGCACGTTGTTGACCTGATTGGCATAATCCGAACGCCCGGTGGCCATGATGGCGTCGGTGCGGATCTCGGCCACTTCCTCCGGGGTGATCTCCGGATCGGGATTGGCCATGGCGAAGATGATCGGGTTCTTGGCCATCGACTGCACCATGGCGGTGGTCAGCGCCCCCTTGGCGGAAAGGCCGAGGAAGACGTCGGCGCCGTCGAGCGCTTCGGCCAGAGAACGCGCCTCGGTCTTGACCGCGTGCGCCGATTTCCACTGGTTCATGCCCTCGGTTCGGCCCTGGAAGACCACGCCCTTGGTGTCGCACAAGGTGATGTTTTCGGGCGAAAAACCCATCGCCTTCATCAGCTCGATGCAGGCGATGCCGGCGGCACCCGCGCCATTGCAGACCAGCTTCGTGGTCTTCATGTCGCGGCCGGTTACCTCCAGCGCATTGATCAGGCCGGCGGCCGAGATGATGGCCGTGCCATGCTGGTCGTCATGGAAGACCGGGATGTCCATCAGTTCGCGCAGGCGCTGCTCGATGATGAAGCATTCCGGCGCCTTGATGTCTTCCAGGTTGATGCCGCCGAAGGAGGGACCGAGGAAGCGCACGCAGTTGATGAACTCGTCGGCATCCTCGGTGTCGACCTCGAGGTCGATGGAATCGACATCGGCGAAGCGCTTGAACAGCACCGCCTTGCCTTCCATGACCGGCTTCGAGGCCAGCGCGCCGAGATTGCCGAGGCCGAGGATGGCGGTGCCGTTGGAGATGACGGCGACGATGTTGCCGCGCGTCGTATAGTCGAAGGCTCTCGAAGGATCCTCGGCGATGGCGCGCACGGGCACGGCGACGCCCGGCGAATAAGCGAGGCTGAGATCGCGCTGCGTCGTCATCGGTTTGGTGGCGACGATCTCCAGCTTGCCCGGCCGGCCCATGGCATGGAATTCGAGCGCTTCCTGTGCGCTGACGGACGGACCGTTGTTCTCGGTTTTCCTGGCCATGATGCTTTTTGATTTCCTCGCCGGTGCGGCACCTCCTTGAAGCGGGTGCCTGTGTCCTTGCGAATTAAGACCACGGGCCGCCGCGTGTAAACCACGAAGCTCTGCAAAGCTGCTTCAAAGCGGACGCGCTCGGTCAGGGACTGGGCTGCGCTGGCTTGAATGCGGTGATTTCATGCGCATGCTGGCGGGCCGTTGCCCATCGCCGCAGCGTCCTGGTTCCGGGGAACGGCCATTGCGACAAGGGCGGCCGTCGGCTTCCCATCCGCTCGAACAGCTCCGACAGGAATTCCATGAGTTGCCGCCGTTGCGGCTCGACCCTGGCCATCGTGCGGTTACGGATCTCCTCGCGCGGTATGGCGCGGTCGCGCAGCGTCTCGACAGCCCGCCGGATCGCCGCCGGATCGGGCTCGGCGATGATGCAATAGTCCGGATCGAAGAAGACATCCCGGCCGCCAAGACTGGGCGTGCTGACCACCGGCAACCCGGCCATCAGATATTCCATGCTGGAACACATCGCCCCTTCCGCCGCCGACAGACAGAGCCCAACCGCGGCCTGGTTGTAGACGCGATTGACCTCCTGCGGCGCCAGCCAGCCGGCCAGGCCATCGATAATCGGGTTGGCGATACGATGCAGCGGCGATTGCGCCTGCAGGCGACGGATGAAGGCACGGTCGCCGGCCCGGGGCAGCTCGCCGATCGAAAAGGTGATGTGGGCGAGCCTTTCGACGTCGAAGGCGAGGTAATGACGCTTGGTGTACGAGATGCGGCCGTTATAGACGGCGTCGAATTCGACGGGGACATCCGGCAATGGCCGAAAGATGTCCTCTGAGACCATCAGATTGTGGTTGGAGACGATCGCGGTTCCTCCGACAGCGGTGACCAGACGACGCTCCTCCGGCGTGTTGCAAAGAAAAATCAGTTCGTGAAGCGGAAAGTTCTCACGGTACCAGGCGAGATCCCGGCCCAGCTTTGCGACGACGTGCGGCCGCTCGAGCGTCCAACTCGGCATCAGCAGGAACAGGGCGCGCCGCGAGGCCAGGCGACGGCCGATTGCGACGATCGAGTTGAGGGGACGGGCGCCGCCGATCGGCGTGTAGATCAACAGCGGATCGTGGCTGAGAACGTAAACCGCGAGCCGAATGCCGCCGTCCAGATGGGACAACGGACCGCTGAGCGGCAGCGCGAAAGGGAGGCGCTTGGCCGCCGAAAACTTAAGCCAGCCCAACCTTTGACTGGCATGCCGAACCGTCATGAGCCAGAGCCGTTCGAGGGCCGAGTCGATCGGCCCTACCATCTCCTCGAACGTTTCGTGCCCATCCCTGTCCATGACCATTATACCCCCAAGACGACAGATATTCGCGATCACGGCATCGGGCAATGCCGCTGAATAGCCGGCCATGGACGATGGCTTGCGATCTTCCCCTGCTTTTCGATGGCCCGGCATTAAACCCCGCCACCACATCTGCTAGCGTGCCGCGCCATGAACATGCACAGCCCGAACGAGCCCGACGCCGCTCCCGAGTTGACGGCGGCGCCACAGCCAGGCGCCGCCGTCACGCCGATGATGGAGCAATTCATCGAGATCAAGGCGGCCAACCCGGATTCGCTGCTGTTCTACCGCATGGGCGATTTCTACGAGCTGTTCTTCGACGATGCCGAGAAGGCGAGCCGGGCGCTGGGCATCGTGCTCACCAAACGCGGCAAGCACCAAGGCCACGACATTCCGATGTGCGGCGTGCCGGTGCATGCGGCCGACGACTATCTGCAGAAGCTGATTGGCCAGGGGTTCCGCGTCGCCGTCTGCGAGCAGATCGAGGATCCGGCCGAGGCCAAGAAACGCGGTTCCAAATCGGTGGTGCGCCGCGATGTGGTGCGGCTGGTGACCCCGGGCACCATCACCGAGGACAAATTGCTGGCGCCGTCGGAATCGAGTTTCCTGATGGCGCTGGGCAGGGTGAAGGGCGGAGCGGACCACAGCTTTGCAATTGCCTGGATCGACATCTCGACCGGGGCCTTCCGCGTCGCCGAGACCTCCGCCGACCGGCTGATGGCCGACATCTTCCGTGTCGACCCGCGCGAGCTTATCATGGCCGAGCCGGTCTTCTATGATCCCGAGCTGAAGCCGGTGTTCGACGTGCTCGGCCGCATTGCCAGCCCGCAGCCGCCTTCGCTGTTCGATTCGGCCTCGGCCACGGGGCGGATCGCGCGGTTCTTCGAGGTGGCGACACCAGACAGTTTCGGCACGTTTTCGCGCGCCGAACTGTCGGCGATCTCGGGCGCCATCGCCTATGTCGAGAAGACGCAGAAGGCCGAGCGGCCACCGCTGTCGCGCCCCGAGCGCGAGGAGCAGGGCTCGACCCTGTTCATCGATCCGGCGACGCGCGGCAATCTCGAACTGTTGCGCACGCTGTCCGGCAGCCGCGAGGGCTCGCTGTTCAAGGCGATCGACCGCACGGTGACCGGCGGCGGCGCAAGGCTGCTCGCCGACCGGCTGATGGCGCCGCTGACCGACCCGGCGGCCATTGTCGCACGGCTGGATTCGGTGTCGTTCTTCCGTTCCGAGGTGCGGCTTTGCCAGGCAGTGCGGATGAGCCTGAAGAGCGTCGCCGACATGCCGCGTGCGCTGTCCAGGCTGGCGCTCAACCGTGGCGGCCCACGCGACCTCGGCGCGCTGCGCGCCGGCTTCGAGGCGGCTGGCGCAATCGCCGAGACCTTTGCCGCGACCGCCCTGCCCCAGGAATTGGCCGACGCGATGGCCGCGATTCAAGCGCTGCCGAAGGCACTCGCCCAGCATCTCACACAGGCGCTCGGCGAGGAACTGCCGCTGCTCAAACGCGACGGCGGTTTCGTTCGCGGCGGCTATCATGCCGAACTCGACGAGATGCGGGCGCTGCGCGACGAGTCGCGCAAAGTGATCGCCGGGCTGGAGCGCTCGCTGATCGAGGAAACCGGCATCCGTTCGCTGAAGATCCGGCACAACAACGTGCTTGGCTACTACATCGAGGTGACGGCCAACCATCATGCAATCATGACCGGCAGCGATGGCGCCAAGGCGCGCTTCATCCACCGCCAGACCATGGCCAACGCCATGCGCTTCACCACGACCGAGCTCGCCGAACTCGAGACCAAGATCGCCAATGCCGCCGACCGGGCACTGAGCATCGAACTGGCCGCCTTCGATGCGCTGACGGCGGAGGCGGTCGCCGAGGCCGAGGCGATCCGCGCCGGGGCCGATGCGCTCGCCGTGCTCGATGTATCGGCCGCCCTCGCACTGTTGTCGGAAAGCGAGGCCTGGTGCCGGCCGGTGGTGGATTCCAGCCTTGCCTTCGAAATTTCAGGCGGGCGGCATCCGGTGGTCGAACAGGCGTTGCGCCGTTCGGGCGAAGGCCCGTTCGTCGCCAATGATTGCGACCTCTCGCCCGAGGGGACTGCCAGGAACGGCGCGATCTGGCTGCTGACCGGCCCGAACATGGGTGGTAAGTCGACGTTCCTCAGGCAAAACGCGCTGATCGCGATCCTGGCCCAGACCGGCTCGTTCGTACCGGCGGCGTCTGCCCATATCGGCGTCGTCGACCGGCTGTTCTCGCGCGTCGGCGCTTCGGACGATCTGGCGCGCGGCCGTTCGACCTTCATGGTCGAAATGGTCGAGACGGCGGCGATCCTCAACCAGGCCGGGGAACGCGCGCTGGTGATCCTCGACGAGATCGGCCGCGGCACCGCGACGTTCGACGGCCTGTCGATCGCCTGGGCGGCGGTCGAATATCTGCACGAGAAGAACCGCTGTCGGGCGATTTTCGCCACCCATTTCCACGAAATGACGTCGCTCGCCGGCAAGCTGGCGCGGCTTTCCAACGTCACCATGCGCGTCAAGGAATGGGAAGGCGACGTCGTTTTCCTGCACGAGGTCGGCAAGGGTGCAGCCGACCGGTCCTACGGCGTGCAGGTGGCGCGGCTCGCCGGCCTGCCGGAGGCGGTGGTCGAGCGGGCCAAGGCGGTGCTGCACCAGTTGGAGGAAGGCGAGGTCTCCGGCAAGGCCAACCGGCTGGTCGACGACCTGCCGCTGTTTTCGGTGGCGGTGAAACGGGAAGCGCCAAAGCCGGTGAAGAGCGACGCGCTGGGCACAGCGCTCGGCGAGATCAACCCCGACGAGATGACGCCGAAGGAAGCGCTGGAGGCGCTCTACCGGCTGAAAGGGCTGGCGGGGAAGTAATTTTGCAATCTGGGCGGCGGAGGGGGAAATTGGGGCAGCACCGCCGCCTCAGATCATCTCCAGCCCGCGCTTGCGCTTCGGTGGCGGGAATGCACGGTCGAGATCGGCGATGTCCTGCGGCGTAAGCTTTATGTCCAACGCAGCGACATTCTGGCGGACGTGCTCCTGGCTGCCGGCCTTGGGAATGGCGATGACGCCGTCCTGCCGCATCACCCAGGCCAAGGCGATTTGCGCCGGTGTCGCGCCGTGGCGGGCGGCGACGGCGTCAAGCCTGGCATTGCGCGCCAGCGCGCCTTGGGCGAACCAGATTGTAGAGCACCTGGTTGGTCTGGACATTGCCGCCGTCGCGCAGGCCAGCCAGTTCCTCCATCTCCTCGGTGTCGAAATTGCTGACGCCCCAATGCCGTATCTTGCCGGCTTTTTTCAGCGCCTCGAAGGCTTCCACCGTTTCCGATAGGGGCACGCTGCCCGGCCAATGCAGCAGATAGAGATCGATGCGGTCGGTGGCGAGGCGCTTCAGGCTGTTCTCGCAGGCGCGCTGCACGCCGGCCCTTGAAGCGTTGGAAGGCAAGACCTTCGAGACCAGGAAGACCTCGGCGCGGCGCCCGGCGATGGCTTTGGCCACCACTTCTTCCGCGCCGCCGCCGGCATACATTTCGGCGGTGTCGATCAGCGTGACGCCGAGGTCGAGACCGAGCTTGAGGGCATTTACCTCGTCGGAGCGGCGCCGCGAATCCTCGCCCATTTTCCACGTGCCCTGGCCGAGAACGGGTATGGCCTCGCCGCAGGGCAGTGTAGTGGTTCTGACGCTCGATTCCATGGCATGGCTCCGTCGGTACTCGATCGCATCGAGGCCTCGACGAGACTCCGCAAGGAGTTCTCGCCGGACCCTACTTAGCGATGCCGGGAAGCTTACTTCACCGGATGGGCGGCGAGCCAGTCCTGCATCTGCTTGATTTCGGCTTCCTGCGCGGCGATGACGCCTTCGGCGAGTTTGCGGATTTCCGGATCCTTGCCGTTGGCCAGCTCGACCTTGGCCATGTCGATCGCGCCTTGATGATGCGGAATCATGCCGCGGACAAAATCGACGTCGGCGTTGCCGGTATATTGCGAGGCCATCATGTCGGTATGCATCTTGTCCATCGCCGCCTTGTAGCCCGCCGTCGAAGGGCTTTCCGCCCCCATGGCCATGGCGCCCATGTCGTGCTTCATCTCCTCGCTCTGCGCCGGCACGCTTTCGAGGAAGACGGCAAGCAGCATTCCGGCCGCCATCAGCAGCAGCACGAGTTTTTTAGCCAAGGTCATTCATGGTCTCCTGTTGGTTGGATTTCGTATCTGGGGGTTAATCTCAGAGTTTCAACGTTCTGAGCCGCAATGCGTTCGCGATCACCGAGACGGAGGACAGGCTCATCGCCGCCGCCGCCAGCATCGGCGACAGAAGCGTGCCGGTAAGCGGATAGAGCACGCCGGCCGCGACCGGCACGCCAAGCACATTGTAGAGGAAGGCGAAGAACAGGTTCTGCCGGATGTTGCCGATGGTCGCCCGGGCCAGGGTGCGGGCGCGGACGATGCCGTTTAGGTCGCCCTTGACCAAGGTGATGCCGGCGCTTTCGACGGCGACATCGGCGCCGGTTCCCATGGCGATGCCGACATCGGCGGCGGCAAGCGCCGGCGCATCGTTGACGCCGTCGCCGGCCATGGCGACGCCGGCACCCCTGCCGCGCAGTTCGTCGACGAGCGCTGCCTTCTGTTCCGGCAATAGACCTGCCCGAACCTCGTCGATGCCGAGACGTCCGGCGATCGCCTTGGCCGTGCGCTCATTGTCGCCGGTCGCCATGATGATCCTCAGCCCACTGTCATGCAGCGCCCTGATCGCCTCCGCCGTGGTCGCCTTGACCGGATCGGCGACGGCGACGATGCCGGCCAGCTTGCCGTCGACAGCGACGAACATCGCCGTCTTGCCATCGCCCTGCAATGCTTCCACGCGGCCCAGGATTGCGGAAACGTCGATGGCGAGATCGGCCATCATCGCGGCATTGCCGAGCGCGACCTTCTTGCCCGACACCGTGCCGGAAACGCCCTTGCCGGTAACCGCCTCGAAGCTGCTGGCCTCGGCGATCTTCACGCCGCGCTGGCCCGCCCCATCGACGATGGCCTCGGCCAGCGGATGCTCCGACCCCTTTTCCAGGGTCGCGGCGTACACCAGCAATTCGTCCTCGGAAAAGCCCGCGGCCGCGACGACGTCGGTCAGTTTCGGCCGGCCCTCGGTCAGCGTGCCGGTCTTGTCGACGATCAACGTGTCGACGGCGGCGAAGCGTTCGAGCGCGGCGGCTTCCTTTATCAGCACACCGGCATGCGCGCCGCGCCCGGTGGCGGTCATTATCGACATCGGCGTGGCGAGGCCCAGCGCACAGGGACAAGCGATGATCAGCACCGAAACCGCCGAGACGATGGCGAAGATCAGACTGGGCTCGGGGCCGAAGACTGCCCAGGCTACGAACGCGGCGATGGCGACCAGGACGACGGCCGGGACAAAGTAGAAGGAAACGCGGTCGGCCAGGCCCTGGATCGGCGCGCGCGAGCGCTGTGCCTTGGCGACGAGTTCGACGATGCGCGACAGCGTCGTCTCGGCGCCGATCCGCTCGGCGCGCATGATCAGCGAGCCGTTCTTGTTGAGCGTGCCGCCGGTCAAGGCGTCGCCTTCGGCCTTCTCGACCGGCAAGGGTTCGCCCGTGATCATCGATTCATCGATGGAGGAGCGGCCTTCCAGCACCGTGCCGTCGACCGGGACAGCATCGCCGGGACGGATGCGCAGGCGATCGCCGGCCTTGACCTCGTCCAGCGCTACATCGGTCTCGCCGCCGTCGTCTGCGATCCGCCGCGCGGTCTTCGGCGCGAGATCAAGCAGGGCGCGGATCGCCGATCCGGTCTTTTCGCGGGCGCGCAGTTCCAGTACCTGGCCGAGGAAGACCAGCGCGACGATGACGGCGGCTGCCTCGAAATAGACCGGCACCGTACCACCATGGCCGCGGAACTGGTGCGGAAAGATGTCCGGGAAGAGCGTGGCGACGACGCTGTAGACATAGGCGGCGCCGACACCGAGCGAGATAAGCGTCCACATGTTGGGGCTGCGGTTGAGGATCGAGTCCCAGCCGCGATGGAAGAACGGAAAGGCAGCCCAGAGCACCACCGGGCTCGCCAGGACCAGTTCGATCCAGACTTTTGCGCGATCCTCGACCAGGCCCTCCAGCGACAGGCCGACCATCGGCGCCATGGCGACGACCAGCAGCGGGACCGACAGCACCGCGCTCACCCAGAGCCGCCTCGTGAAATCGACCAGTTCGGGATTTGGCCCTTCATCGCCTGTCGGCACGCCCATGGGCTCGAGGGCCATGCCGCAGATCGGGCAGGAGCCGGGCTTGTCGCGGATGATCTCGGGATGCATGGGGCAGGTGTATTGCGTGCCCTTGGGCATCGGCCCCGGTGCCGGCCTGTCGCCGAGATAGGTTTGTGGCGCCGCCTCGAACTTCGCCTTGCAGCCGGCGGAACAGAAGTAGAAACCTTGGCCTTCATGGCGGACGAAATGTTTCGCCGTCGAGCGGTCGACGCTCATGCCGCAGACAGGGTCGGTGGCCGTCAGGTAGCTTTCCGGCTCGGACTGGAACTTCGAACGGCAGCGCTCGCTGCAGAAATGATAGAGGCGGCCGCCATGCTCTGATGTCGGCTTGCCGGCGGCCGGATCCACGATCATGCCGCAGACCGGGTCGAGCGGAGCCGCATTCGCGGCGGCGCCTTTGGACGCGCAGCAGCCGCCATGCGAGCCATGCGTATGATGATGGTGATCTGAATGCGTCATTTCGAAAATGCCTTGATGTCACTGCTTTGAGGTCGAGGTAGTGCTTCCAGTAACTGGAAGGTCAAGGGCTGTTTTGATTTTCCGATTCGGGCGCCGTGAAATCGATCGAACACCCCCTGCACAAAGGTACATCTCGTGCTAAAACTTTGCTTGCTAATATTACTCGCCGCATCACGTTCATCTCGCTAGATTTCGGTCGACAATGAAGTGCCTGGTCATAAACCTCGATCGGTCCTCGGACCGACTTGCCCATATGAGAGCAGAATTCGGCCGTATCGGCGTCGCGTTCGAGCGCGTCGTGGCGGTTGACGGATACAGCCATCCCGAACTCGAACAGCAACCTCAGCATCCGATGTATGGACCCCGGCAACTATCGAGCAGCGAAATCGCCTGCCTGCACAGCCATCGTGCCTGCTGGTCGATCCTGGCGCGGGACGAGGCGCGCTATGGCGCCATCTTCGAGGACGACGTGGTCTTTTCCGCGAATGCCAGTTGTTTGCTTGCCGACAGCAGCTGGATCCCGGCCGACGCCGACATCGTCAAGCTGGAGACGTACTTCAGCAAGACCATAATCCAGCGGATGAGGATTTCCGCCGGTCATGGTTTTTCCGTGTCAAGGCTCTGCAAGTTCCATCCGGGAACCGGGGGCTACATCATCTCCAGGCAGGCCGCGCGCGATCTTCTCGAAGCGACCGAAAGGATCAACCTGACCGCCGATGACCTGATCTTCAACCCGGCGTTCGCGACATGGTCGAGCAACGCGATCTACCAACTTGTCCCGGCACTGTGCGCACAGGATCAAGTCCTCGGCGACAGGGCGCTGGGGATGCCAAGCCTGCTCGACCACGGACGCGAATGCAAATGGCTCGCCAGCGGCTTGATGACAAAACGCCGGCGGCCGATGACCGAGAAGATCAGGATCGAGATCGGGCGGGTCGTGGAATGGATCGTCGATTTCTGCAAGTTGCGGCGACGGACCGTCATCCCTCTCGCTTCGCCGGGGCCAAGGGATTAAGCAGGCTTCTCCGGGACCCACTCACAGCGCCGCCGAAACCGGGCGTAAATGCCGCCACAGGGCAGCTCCACCCAGCTCGCCAAGATGCTGTCGAGCAACCGAATCGAATTCCGTTTCGCGTCCGATGTCGCGAAATAGAAACCCTGTCCTGCGTCCAGAAACGGGTCATCGATCTAGTAACCGGAAGCTCAAGAGCCGCTTCGTCGCTGCTCGTTGCATTGCACCTTCTGGATTCCTGACGAAATAATCATGCGACCGGGCACCATCTGTGGTAGAGGGCGGCGACAGTCTCCTGGAAGTATAGATTTTATCCGAAAATGAAGTACCTGGTCATCAATCTCGATCGATCCCCGGATCGACTTGCCCATATCACCGCCGAGTTTGTCCGCATCGGCATCGCGTTCGAGCGCGTCGCGGCGGTCGATGCAAGACAACATCCCGACCTGGTGCTGCAACCCCAGCATGCCCGGTACGCCGAGCGACGCCTATTCGGCAGCGAGATCGCTTGCCTGCACAGTCACCGCGCCTGCTGGACCATCATTGCGCGGGACGACGCGCCCTACGGCGCCGTGTTCGAGGACGACATTGTGTTTTCCGCGAAAGCCGGTGTGCTGCTTGCCGATACGGGCTGGGTTCCGGCCGACGCCGATATCGTCAAGCTGGAGACATTCTTCCACAGAACGGTCATCCATCGGGCCGGCATCTCCGTCGGCCCGGGATTTTCCGTGTCCAGGCTGCGCAAGAACCACATAGGATCCGGAGGCTACCTGCTTTCCAGGCAAGCGGCCCGCGCCCTTCTGCGGGCAAGCGCGGAGGTCAACGTGGCGGTGGACAGCCTCATCTTCGACCCCGCATTCGCAACGGCAGCAGGCAAGACGATCTACCAGCTTGTTCCCGCGCTCTGCGCGCAGGACCAGTTCCTGCGCAACAGATTGCCAAGCCTGCTCCATCAGGAACGGCAAGCCGAGTGGACCGCGAGCGGGCAGGCCGAAAAACGCCGAAGGCCATTGTCGAAAAAGGTAGCGGTGGAGACCAGGCGGGTCGCCGAGTGGATCCTCGACTACTGCCAGTTGCGGCGACACGCGGTTATCCCGCTCGATCCGCCCGAAGCCGGACGTTAGATCTCTTGCCGCTACCGCCGGCGTGCCCGTGCCCACGCCGCGAAAGCAGGAGGCAGGCCTTTCGGTGCCCGTGTCGAAATTCCTGCTGAAGCTCGCCAGGATTGATCTCTGACGCTGCTTCGAATGAAGGCTCACGCCCTGTTTTAGCCGCGCTCATTTCGTCGCACCGCAAATTAGCCCCAGAAATGATCAGCAATCCCTAGACCTTCACGTGCTAGACGGCTCTGGCGATCCGCTGAAGGTAAAGCCTGCGTGCGATATGAAGTGCCTTGTCATCAATCTCGATCGTTCTCCCGAGCGGCTTGCCCATATGACCGCCGAATTTGCCCGCATCGGCATCGGGTTTGAGCGAGTCGCCGGGATCGATGCCAGGCAACATCCCGACCTGGTGCTGCAGCCGCAGCACGCGATACACGCCATCCGGCCTCTTTCCGGCAGCGAGATCGCCTGCCTGCACAGCCATCGCGCCTGCTGGACGATCATTGCCAAGGGCGACGCCCCGTACGGTGTTGTGTTCGAGGACGACATGGTCTTCTCTGGCAAAGCCGGTGCATTGCTTGGCGATACGAGTTGGGTGCCAGCAGACGCGGACGTCGTGAAGCTCGAGACGTTCTTTTCCAGAACCGTCATTCAAAGGAGAAGGACTTCCGCCAGGAACGGTTTTTCCATGGTCCGGCTCCGCAAGGGCCATCCCGGGGCCGGGGGTTATCTCCTCTCGCGGCAAACCGCATGCGACTTCCTGGAAGCAACGGCGCAGGTCAACATAGCTGTCGATGATCTCATCTTCGACCCCACTATCTCAGCCGGCAAGACTGTCTACCAACTCGTTCCAGCGCTCTGCGCGCAGGACCAGTTCATTGGCGACGGGCTGCCAAGCCTGCTTGACCCGGAACGGGACGCCGCGCGGACCGCGAGTGGACTTATGACAAAGCACAGGAAGCCGACAACCGTGAGAATCAGCAGGGAAGCCGGGCGGGCAGCGCGGCGGATCACCGATTTCTTTAAGCTGCGGCGGCGGATTGTCGTCCCGCTCGCTCCAGTCGAGGCAAACGACTAGAGCGTTTGCCGGATTGACAGCTGGCCATACCCAGCGCCGAGAAAACACGCTATAGACGCCGCCCAAAAGGCAAGGCCAACCGGTATCCATGGCGAAAATCTCCCTGAAGCTCGATGAACTGATCGACGGCGACGCTTTGCGCCGCGAGATGACGGCGCTGACCGCGGCCAGCGCTGGCGACGGTTCCAGCCAGGCCATCCGTGCCGCCGTTCTTCAGCTTCTCAAGGGGCGCCTCGCCGAGGGCCGCAAGACAGCCGAGGCCATGCTGATGCAAGATGGCGGCGGCAACGCCTGCGCCGAACGGCTGTCGCACCTGATGGACGAGCTGATCCGGGCGCTCTACGATTTTGCCGCGACGCATGTCTACCGGGTGAAGAACCGGTCCTCGGCCGAACGCATGGCGGTCGTTGCCGTCGGCGGCTATGGCCGCGGCACGCTGGCGCCGGGATCCGACATCGACCTGTTGTTCCTGCTGCCCTACAAGCAGACGCCGTGGGGCGAACAAACGGTCGAGTACATGCTCTACATGCTGTGGGACATGGGGCTGAAGGTCGGCCATGCCACCCGCAACATCGATGAGTGCCTCAGGCTGTCGCGCACCGACATCACCATCCGCACCTCGATCCTGGAGGCGCGATTCCTGTGGGGCGAACGCAAGCTCTATGATGAGCTGATGCTGCGCTTCGACCACGAGGTGGTGCGCACGACCGGCCCGGAATATGTGCAGGCCAAGCTCGCCGAACGCGACGAGCGCCATGCCAAGGCCGGTGAAAGCCGCTATCTGGTCGAGCCCAACGTCAAGGACGGCAAGGGTGGGTTGCGCGATCTGCAGACGCTGTTCTGGATCGGCAAGTATTTTTACCGCGTGCGCACCGGCGAGGAACTGGTCGAGAAAGGCGTCTTCACCGAGGCCGAGTATCGCGAGTTCCAGAAGGCCGAGGATTTCCTGTGGGCGGTGCGCTGCCACATGCATTTCCTCACCGGGAAGGCCGAGGAGCGGCTGCATTTCGACATCCAGCGCGAGATCGCCGAACGGCTCGGCTATACGACCCATCCCGGCCTGTCGGCGGTCGAACGCTTCATGAAGCACTATTTCCTCGTTGCCAAGGATGTCGGCGACCTGACCCGCATCTTCTGCGCCGCGCTGGAAGAGGAGCAGGCCAAGCACGTTCCCGGCTTCAACCGCATCTTCCTGACCTTCCAGCGCCGCAAGCGCAAGCTGGCCGGGACGTCAGACTTCATCGTCGACAACCATCGCATCAACATCGCCGACGACCAGGTGTTCGAGCGCGATCCGGTCAATCTTCTCAGGCTGTTCTGGTTCGCCGACAAGCACGGGCTGGAATTCCATCCCGATGCGCTGAAACTGCTCACCCGTTCGCTCGGCCTGGTCAACAAGTCGCTCAGGCGCGACGAGGAAGCCAACCGGCTGTTTCTCGACATATTGACCTCGGACCGCAACGCCGAACTCAACCTGCGGCGCATGAACGAGGCGGGGCTGCTGGGCCGGCTGATCCCGGATTTCGGCAAGATCGTCGCCATGATGCAGTTCTCGATGTACCACCACTACACGGTCGACGAGCACTTGATCCGCTGCATCGGCGTGCTGGCCGAGATCGAGCGCGGCGATGGCGAGAAGGTGCATCCGCTGTCGCATTCGCTGATGCCGGGCCTGAAGAAGAGCCGCGAGGCGCTTTATGTCGCCGTGCTGCTGCACGACATCGCCAAGGGCAGGCCTGAAGACCATTCCGAGGCCGGCGCCAGGATCGCAAGGCGGATCTGCCCGCATATGGGGCTTTCGCCGGCCGATACGGAAACCGTCGCCTGGCTGGTCGAGAACCACCTCGTCATGTCGATGACGGCGCAGACCCGCGACCTCAACGATCGCAAGACGATCGAGGACTTCGCCTCGATCGTGCAGTCGGTCGAGCGGCTGAAGATGCTGTTGATCCTAACCGTCTGCGACATCCGGGGCGTCGGACCGGGCGTGTGGAACGGCTGGAAGGGCCAGTTGCTGCGTACGCTCTACTACGAGACCGAACTGCTGCTGACCGGCGGCTTTTCGGAAGTCTCGCGCGCCCAACGCACGGCGGCGGCACGCGAACGCCTAGCGGAGGCGCTCGCCGACTGGCCCGACAAGGCGCGCAAGCGCTATGTCGGACTGCATTATGAAAACTACCTGCTGACCGTGGACCTGCCAGACCAGCTTCGCCACGCCGAATTCATCCGCGAGGCGGACGCGGCGGGCAACAAGCTCGCCACCATGGTCAAGACCCACCAGTTCGAGGCGGTGACCGAAATCACCGTGCTGGCGCAGGACCATCCCCGTCTTCTCTCGGTCATTGCCGGGGCATGCGCCGGCGCCGGCGGCAACATCGTCGACGCGCAGATCTTCACCACGTCGGACGGCCGCGCGCTGGACACGATCCTGATATCGAGGGAGTTCGACCGCGACGAGGACGAGCGCCGGCGCGCCGAGCGCGTCGGCAAGCTGATCGAGGACGTGCTGTCGGGCAAGAGCTGGCTGCCGGAAATGATCGAGAAACGGACCAAGCCAAGGCGCGGATCCAAGGTGTTCAAGATCCCGCCGCGCGCCGAAATCCGCAACGCGTTGTCGAACCGGTTTTCGGTCATCGAGGTCGAGGGGCTCGACCGGCCCGGCCTGCTGTCGGAAATCACCGGGACGCTGTCCGACCTATCGCTCGACATCGCCTCGGCGCATATCACCACTTTCGGCGAGAAGGTCATCGACACCTTCTATGTCACCGACCTCACCGGCCAGAAGATCGACAGCCCGGCCCGCATCGCCACCATTCGCAACAGGTTGATAGCGACGCTCGAAGGCGCGGCACTCGAACGCGGCGGCAGGGCCAGGGCAGCCGCCGAGTGACGGCCATCATCTCCTTCTTCCAATCCCACAGGCAGTCTGCGAACGCATGAGTCTCGTCAAGAAATTCGCCACCGTCGCTTCCGGCACGTTGATGAGCCGTGCGCTCGGTTTCGGCCGCGAGATGCTGATGGCAGCCGCACTGGGCACCGGACCGGTCGCGGACGCCTTCAACGCCGCCTTCCAGTTCCCCAACACGTTTCGCCGGCTGTTCGCCGAGGGCGCCTTCAACGCCGCCTTCGTGCCGCTGTTCGCCAAGGAAATCGAGACGCACGGCACCGACGGCGCCAAGCGTTTCTCGGAAGAAGTGTTCGGGGTCCTGTTCTCGGCGCTCTTGGCGCTGACCATCGCCATGGAACTGGCGATGCCGCTGATCGTGCGCTACCTGGTGGCGCCGGGCTTCGCCGACACGCCGGGCAAGTTCGAGACGACCGTTACGCTTGCGACGATCATGTTCCCCTATCTCATCTGCATGTCGCTCGCCGCCATGATGGCGGGGATGCTGAACTCGCTGCGCCGCTATTTCGCGGCGGCGATCGCGCCGGCTTTCCTCAACATCATCCTGATCAGCGTGCTTGGCTACGCCTGGTACCATGGGCTGGATGCACATGCTGTCGGCTTCGCCCTGTCCTGGGGCGTGCTGGCGGCGGGCATGGTGCAACTCGCCATCGTCTGGGTGGCGGTGCGCAATGCCGGCATCTCGATCGGCTTCCGCCGGCCGAAGATGACGCCGAACGTGAAGCGGCTCCTGATCCTGGCGCTGCCGGCGGCGATCACCGGCGGCATCACCCAGATCAACCAGCTGATCGGCACGGCCATCGCCTCGGCGCAGGACAGTGCCGTCTCCTCGCTGGCCTATGCCGACCGCGTCTACCAGCTGCCGCTCGGTGTCGTCGGCGTCGCGGTGGCGATCGTGCTGCTGCCCGAGCTGTCGCGGGCGCTGAAGTCGGGCAACCTGATCGAGGCGGCCAATCTGCAGAACCGCTCCGTCGAATTCACCCTTTTCATGACCTTGCCTGCGGCGGCGGCGCTGTGGGTGATGTCGGAGCCGATCGTGCGGCTGGTCTACGAGCGCGGCGCCTTCGCCGCCAACCATTCGACCCCTGTCGTGGCGGCGATCCTTGCGATCTTCGGTCTCGGCCTGCCGGCCTTCGTCCTGATCAAGGCCTTCACCCCAGGCTATTTCGCCCGCGAGGACACGCGCACGCCGATGATCTTCGCCGCAATCTCCGTGGCGGTGAACGTCGCCACCGCGCTGACGCTGTTCCCGAGGATGGGCGCGCCCGGCATCGCCGTGGCGTCGGCCGTCGCCGGCTGGGTCAACGCGCTGATGCTGCTTGCCGTGCTGATCCGGCGCGGCCATTGGGGTCGCGACGTTCCGCTCTTGAAACGCATTCCGCGCCTCGTGCTGTCAGCGGTGGTAATGGGGGTCGCCCTCTATTTCGCCGAGCATTATTTCGCCGTCAGGCTCGGACCGGGCTCGCCGCTGGTGATCAAGGCAACGACCGTGCTGGCGCTGGTGGCGGGCGGGGCGACGCTCTATTTCGTCACGGCGTTCGCCACGGGCGGCGCCGATTTCGGCATGATCCGCAGGAATGTGAAACGTGGCTCAGGCAAGGCGGCGGTCAAGGACCCGTCCCAGGATTTATAGTGTCTGCGCCGCCCCTCATTGCCCTGCCGGGCATTTCTCCCCGTGGAACGGGGAGAAAGAGGCTGAGCGGGCTACGGCGCTTTTTCTCCCCGTCACTATACGGGGAGAAATGTCCGGCAGGACAATGAGGGGCGGCGCGAACCTGTCAGGACGAAGTCATCCGCCCAGCGGCCCAACTTCCGCCTCTTGATCCCGTCCGCCCCTTCGTTCATAAGCGCGCCGTCGAAAGACTTTCGCCGCGTGCGAAACGGCCCTCCACAAGCCACGGGGAAAATCCATGTCCGCCTTCAAGCCACTCGTCTTCTCCGGCGTCCAGCCGACCGGCAATCTGCATCTCGGCAACTATCTCGGCGCCATCAAGAAATTCGTCGCCCTGCAGGATACGTCGGACTGCATCTACTGCGTCGTCGACCTGCATTCGCTGACCGCGCAACTCGTCCATGACGACCTTGCCGACCAGACGCGGTCGATCACCGCGGCGTTCCTCGCCTCCGGCATCGACCCGAAGAAGCACATCGTCTTCAACCAGTCGCGGGTGATGCAGCATGCCGAGCTCGCCTGGATCTTCAATTGCGTCGCGCGCATCGGCTGGATGAACAAGATGACGCAGTTCAAGGACAAGGCCGGCAAGGACCGCGAGAATGCCTCGCTGGGCCTGCTCGCCTATCCCTCGCTGATGGCGGCCGACATCCTGCTTTATCGCGCCACCCATGTGCCGGTGGGCGAGGACCAGAAGCAGCATCTGGAATTGACCCGCGACATCGCCCAGAAATTCAACAACGATTTCTCCAACCGCATCGCCGGTCTTGGCGTCGGCGTCGAGATGCAGGTCGGCGAGGAGACGGTGAACGGCTTCTTCCCGATCACCGAACCGGTCATCGGCGGCCCGGCGGCGCGCATCATGAGCCTGCGCGACGGGTCGAAGAAAATGTCGAAGTCGGACCCATCGGATCTGTCGCGCATCAACCTGACCGACGATGCCGACACCATCTCGAAGAAGATCCGCAAGGCCAAGACCGACCCGGAGGCCTTGCCGAGCGAGGTCGACGGACTGGAAAGCCGGCCCGAGGCGGAGAACCTGGTCGGCATCTATGCGGGCCTCGCGGAAATGTCGAAAGCCGATGTGCTGAAGCAATTCGGCGGCCAGCAATTCTCCGTGTTCAAGCCGGCGCTGGCCGATCTCGCGGTGGAGAAACTGGCGCCGATCGCCAGCGAGATGCGCCGCATCCAGGGCGACCGCGCCTATGTCGACGCGGTGCTCCGGGATGGCGGCGAACGCGCCGGCGTGCTCGCCGAGACGACTATGAAGACGGTGCGCGACATTATCGGGCTGCTGCAGGGCTGAGCCCGATCGTCAATGCGCCGCCTCGTACCGGCCCAAGACATACTGGCCTATGGCCGGCGGCTTGCCGCCGGCCTGCCGCGGTGGCAGATTGCGGCCGAAAAGATACCGAGTAGATAGACATGGTCTCCAAACGCCTCAGCCGCGAAGCCGGTCATCGCAGGAAATTCCTGACGATCATCGATGACACGCCGGAATGCGAACGCGCCGTCGCCTACGCTTCGAAGCGGGCGCAGAGCACCAGCGGCACGCTGGTGCTGCTCTATGTCATCGTGCCGGACGACTTCCAGCACTGGCTGGGCGTCGAGAAGATCATGCGCGAGGAGGCGAACGCCACGGCGCGCGCGGCGCTGGACGGCTACGCCAACAAGGTGCGCCAGAAGCTCGGCATCGAACCGGAGATGGTCGTGCGCGAAGGCAAGCCGACCGAAGAGATCCACAAGCTGATCGAGGAAGACCAGGACATCGCCATTCTCGTGCTGGCGGCCGGCGCCGGCAAGGAAGGGCCGGGCCCGCTGGTCGGTGCCGTGGCCGGCAAGGGTGCCGCTTTCCCCATTCCGGTCACCGTTGTACCGCAGAATCTGTCGGATGAGGAAATCGACAGCCTGGCCTGAGGCCCGCCCGGGATTCAGCTCCCCAGCCAGCAAAAACATTCCGCCGGCCGGCCGTTCCGGCGATGCGTTTCGCTTGAATGTCCCGCCGATAGAGCCTATTTAGAACTATTCCAAACTAGTTGCCCAAAACGGGCATGGAGACGGCCATGTTCATCCAGACCGAGTCGACGCCCAATCCGGCGACGTTGAAGTTCCTGCCTGGCAAGGAAGTGCTGCTCGAAGGCACCGCCGATTTCCGCGATGCTGACAGTGCGGCGACGGCCTCGCCGCTGGCTGGGCGGCTGTTCGAAATCCCTGGCGTCACTGGCGTGTTCTTCGGCTATGATTTCATCACCGTGTCGAAGGACGGTCCGGACTGGCAGCACCTGAAGCCGGCGATCCTCGGCGCCATCATGGAGCATTTCATGTCCGGCGCGCCTGTCATGGCCAAGGCCGGCCCCGCCGCCGAGACCAGCCAGACGGGCGAATTCTACGACAAGGCCGACGAGGAGCTCGTCATCACCATCAAGGAGTTGCTCGACACGCGCGTGCGCCCGGCGGTCGCCCAGGACGGCGGCGACATCACCTTCCGTGGCTTCGAGAACGGCACCGTGTTCCTGCACATGAAAGGTGCCTGTGCCGGTTGCCCGTCCTCGACGGCGACGTTGAAGCACGGCATCCAGAACCTGCTTCGCCATTTCGTGCCGGAAGTACAGCAGGTCGAACAGGTTTCCTGATTCTTCTTCCGCGCCGCCAGTCGATCTGCGAGCGCGGCCTGAAACATCCTATCCGCGAACAACAAAAAACCGGGCCGAATTGCCCGGTTTTCTGTTTGGGACGTCCGTTGTTGCCTAGACGGTCCGCGTATGAAAGGTGACTTCCAATTTAACCACGATATGCCGAAAAAGCGGACAGGCTTTCCGGCACCATGGCCTAAAGAACGATGACCTTGGCGCCGACCTCGGCGCGATCATAGAGGTCGATGACATCCTGGTTCATCAGGCGGATGCAGCCCGACGACATGGCCTTGCCGATCGAGTTCCATTCCGGGCTGCCGTGCAGGCGGTAGCCCATGTCGCCGCCCTTGTTGAACAGGTACATGGCGCGCGCGCCGAGCGGGTTCTTCAGGCCTGGATCCATGCCGCCGGCGAACTTGGCGAGTTCGGGCTGGCGCTTGATCATCTGCGAGGGCGGCGTCCAGGTCGGCCATTCGCGCTTGATGGCGATATGGGCGGTGCCGTGCCATTCGAAGCCCTCGCGGCCGACGCCGATGCCGTAGCGGATGGCCCGGCCGTCACCCTCGACGAAGTACAGAAACTTGTTCTGCGTATCGACGATGATGGTGCCCGGCTTTTCCTTGGTGTCGTAGCTGACTTCCTGGCGATGGTACTTCGAGGGAACCTTCTCGATCGGGATGCGCGGCAGCTGGTAACCGGCATCGGTCACCGCGCCATAGTCGTTGGAAAAGATCTGCCCGCCGATGGTGCTGCAACCGGCAATAGCGGTGGACAGCGCCAATGCGGCAAGTATTGCAAGCGACTTCATGCGCATGTGGTGATCCGGTGCCCTGCCCAAACTGGAGCGGCACGAGTCGGCCGCTTTCTCGCCATCATTCATGCTGGCATTTGCTTTGCTTGCCAAGCACACGATGCCTATATGCGGGGACTTACGTGCTGGTATGCGTATCACTATGGTATTTCGGCAACATACTTCACCGGATTGTGAAGGAAATTCAATGGGGCCTGAATCACGGGCCCCGCAAAATCGAGGACCCGCCATGAATGTCGGCGACGCCGCCCACCGCTCAGGCCTGCCTGCCAAGACCATCCGCTACTACGAGGAGATCGGCCTGATCGCGCCCGCGCGCGCCGCCAATGGCTACCGCGATTATTCGGGCGACGACATCCACCGGCTGGCCTTCCTGCGCCGCGCGCGCAATCTCGGCTTTTCCATAGACGATTGCCGTCAGCTGATGGCGCTCTACAGGGATCGCGGCCGCGCCAGCCACGATGTGCGCGCGATCGCCGCCGCCCATGTCACGGCCATCGAGGAGAAAGTGCGCGAATTGCAATCGATGCGCTCGACGCTGCAGAAGCTCGTCCACGCCTGCCATGGCGACGAGCGGCCGGATTGTCCGATCCTGGATGATATGGCGGGGGCGGCGTTAGTCGGCGACAAACCCCAGCGCAGGATCGATGGACAACGTGTTGAAGACGGTGATCAACGCCAGGGTGCCGAAGGGCGACAAGCCGGATAGGTGTTGGCGGTGCGAGCGGCCTTGCTACTTCTCCGTGAAGGCCGCCAGCATTGGTTCGTGTGGTATATTGCATGCTCTAATATGAGCGTAGGATATAGGCACTGCCGCTGTCCCACTGACCGGTGACCCCGGTGATCGGAGAGACCGCATGACCCGCGACCAGATGCTCGCCCACCTTCGCGCCGCCGATGCGGTCGCTCGCGAGGCTGCCGCGCACGGCCACCATCCGTTCGGTGCGGTGCTGGTTGGCCCCGATGGCGCGATCCTCATGCGCCAAGGCAACATCGACACCGTGCATCACGCCGAAACCGAACTTGCGCGGCGCGCGGCGGCAGCCTATTCGCCGGAGTTTCTCTGGACATGCACGCTGGTCTCGACCGGCGAGCCCTGTGCGATGTGCACCGGAACGCTCTACTGGGCAAATATCGGCCGGCTGGTCTACGGCTTCGAGGAAACCGAACTCCTCGCGCTGACTGGCGACCATCCCGAAAACCCGACGATGAGCCTGTCCTCGCGCATTGTGCTCGGCTCTGGACAGAAGAAGATCGAGGTTCACGGCCCCTTCCCCGAAATTGCGGACGAACTGGTCTCGGTGCACCGTGGCTTCTGGCAGCGGTAGTGGTTCTTCGCGCCCAAGGGGTGGGTTGTCAAATATCCAATCGCCGGGTTCAAACCGTGAACAAAATCTGGCATGGTGCCTGGCATGCCAATCATCTCCCCGATTCCCCTGAATCCTCTGATCGACGGCCGCCAGTCCGAGCGCGCCATGCTGGTGCGGCGCGGCGTGCAGCGGTTGCTGATGCAAATGGGCGCGCATGTACTGCCTGAGCTGTCGCTGGCCACCGGCCGCCGAGCCGACCTCGTGGCGCTGACCCGGCAGGGCGACATCTGGATCATCGAGATCAAATCCTCGATCGAGGATTTTCGCGTCGACCGCAAATGGCCTGATTACCGGCTACATTCCGACCGTTTTTTCTTCGCCACCCATCCCGGCGTGCCGGCGGAGATTTTTCCGGAAGAGTGCGGGTTCATCCTCTCCGACGGCTATGGCGCTGAAATCCTGCGCGACGCACCCGAACACCGCATGGCGGCGGCAACGCGCAAGGCGCTGATGCTGCGCATCGCGCGCGCCGGTGCTTCGCGGCTGCTCTCGGCGGAGCTTGCGGGTGTCGCGGTGCCGGTGCTCGAGGGGGAAAGCGAGTAGCGGCTGGCAATTGCGCCAAGTGTCAACGGCAGCTTCGCAGAACCAAGGCCTGCAAAACCCGCTCTACTCCCCCACTTCCTCCCCACCCGCCGCCGGCGCCATCAGCAATAGGGCGGCGCCAAGCAGCGCGGCAACGAATGAACCCGCGAGAATGCCAACCTTGACCGCGTCCTGCAGCGCCATGTCGCTGGCGAAGGCGAGCAGGCCGATGAACAGGCTCATGGTGAAGCCGATGCCGCACAGCAGCGAGATGCCCAGCATGTGCATCCAGCCTGCATGGGCCGGCAGGTCCGCAAGGCCGAAGCGGATGGCGAGCGCGGAGGAGCCGAACACGCCGACCAACTTGCCGACGACGAGACCGGCCGCGACGCCCAGCGTCAACGGCTCGATCAGGGCGCCGAAACTCAGGCCGGCGAGCGAAACGCCGGCATTGGCAAAGCCGAAGATCGGGATGACGATGAACGCCACCAGCTTGTGCAGGCCATGCTCGAGCCGGTGCAGCGGCGAATGGTCGAGATCGTGGCCGATCCCGGCGGAGCGTTCGAGCGGAATGGTGAGCGCCAACGCAACGCCGGCCAGCGTGGCATGGACGCCCGACTTCAGCACCAGCACCCACAGGATGGCGCCAAGCACGAGATAGGGCACCAGGCTCATCATCCGCATGCGGTTGAGCACGACAAGCACGGCAATGACGGCGAAGGCCGCGCCGAGATAGGCCAGCGACAGGCCGCTGGTGTAGAATATGGCGATGATGATGACCGCGCCGAGGTCGTCGATGATGGCAAGCGCGGTCAGGAAGACCTTCAGCGAAGCCGGCACGCGGCTGCCGAGCAGCGACAGCACGCCGAGCGCGAAGGCGATATCGGTGGCGGTCGGGATCGCCCAGCCGGACAGTGCGGCCGGATTGTTGCTGTTGACAGCGACATAGACCAGCGCCGGCACCACCATGCCGCCTGCCGCGGCGATGCCGGGCAGCACCCTGCGCGGCCAGGTCGAGAGCTGGCCATCCAGCATCTCGCGCTTGATCTCCAGCCCGACGAGCAGGAAGAACACCGCCATCAGCCCGTCATTGACCCAGTGCGAGACACTGAGCGGCCCGAGATAGGCGTGGAGAACGGCGAAATAGGTTTCGGCGAGCGGCGAATTGGCGACGATCAGGGCAAGGGCGGCCGCTGCAATCAGGATGATGCCGCCGGCCGCCTCGCTGTCGAGGAATTCGCGGAAGACGGAAACCGGCCGCTGCTTCTGATCCTGCATGTCGCCTCCGTCATGCCGCCTGCTCGGCGGATTTTCATTGTCCAAGCGTCGGCGCTGCCCCTCACCTGCCTGCCGGCATCCTCTCCCCGTATAGTGACGGGGAGAGGGGCGCTGTTATCGCCGATTTCGCCAACCGCCGATGTCGCAACATGGCGCCGCGTTGCGGCGGGCCGCTTTCTCCCCGTACGGGGAGAAAGCCCGGCAGGGCAATGAGGGGCGGCACTGACCTGTCTAATAGGCGGTCTCCGCTGCGCGTTGTAAACTGGTATTGGTCTGATGCTCCGCGTGGTTGACGCGCCTCAGCGCGGCGCGCGCTTGGCCAGGATCCGCTGCAGCGTGCGGCGATGCATGTTGAGCCGGCGCGCGGTCTCGGAGACGTTGCGTTCGCACATTTCGTAGACGCGCTGGATATGTTCCCAGCGGACACGGTCGGCCGACATCGGGTTTTCCGGCGGGGCGGCGCGCTCGCCGGTGGTGCGGGTCAGTGCGGCAAAGACATCGTCGGCATCGGCGGGCTTCGAAAGATAGTCGACGGCGCCGAGTTTCACCGCCGTCACCGCGGTGGCGATGTTGCCGTAGCCGGTCAGGATGATGGTGCGGGAATCCTCGCGCTTCTCGCGGATGGCGGCGACCACGTCGAGGCCGTTACCGTCGCCCAGCCGCATGTCGACCACGGCATAGGCGGGCGGATTGGCGCGGGCTTTGCCCACGGCCTCCTCGACGCTCTCCGCCGTCTCGACCACGAAGCCCCTGGTTTCCATGGCACGGGCCAGACGGGTCAGGAACGGCTTGTCGTCGTCGACGATCAGAAGCGAGGTGTCCTCGCCTTCAACCATAGGCCCACTGTTTTCATCGCCTGTCATCGTCTTAAAAAATTCCTGCTGCCTTATTTTTACGCAGATATAGTTTTGCGGGGCTATTGTCCAATTTACGCAGTGTCAAACATGGTCGCCGGGGACGATTGCGGGTTCAGGAAGACATTTCTCGGCCACGAAATCCGCACCACCGCCCCTTCGCCGAGGCCGCTCGAATTGCGAAAATCGAGCGTGGCGCCAGACCGTTCGAGCAAAGTCTTGGCGATGAACAGGCCGAGCCCGAGGCCGCCGCCAGCTTCCGTACCCTGGCGTGTCGACATATAGGGCTCGCCAATGCGGTCGATGATCTCGGGCGGAAAACCCGGGCCGTCATCGGTGATCGAGAAGGAGACCATCGCCTCGTCCCAGCTCCAGCGCACGGTGACGCTGTTGCGGGCGAAATCGACGGCATTCTCGACCAGGTTGCCGAGGCCGTAGATGACACCCGGATTGCGCCGCCCGACAGGCTCCGGCCCGGTCCGGTCGCCGGGGCGGAGCTTGATCGAAATGCCGAAGTCGCGATGCGGCGCGGTGACCTCCTCGACCAGCGAGGTCAGCGGCAGGCGCGACAGATGCGCCTCGCCCTCCGACGACAGGCTGGTCAGGCGTTTCAGGATTTCGCGGCAGCGCTCGCTCTGCGAGCGCAGCAGCTTCACGTCTTCCCCGTATTTCGGATCGGTGCCGAGCGCCTTCTCCATTTCCTTGGCGACCAGCGTGATGGTGGCGAGCGGCGTGCCGAGTTCGTGCGCGGCGGCGGCAGCCAACCCGTCGAGCGCGGAAAGATGCTGCTCGCGCTGCAGCACCAGTTCGGTGGCGGCCAGGGCGTTGGCCAGAAGCCGGGCCTCGGCGGCCACCCGAAAGGCGTACATGGCGGTGAAGGCGATGGACGACAGCACCGCCATCCACATGCCTGCAACATACACGAAGGGCATGGCCAGCGGCGCGTCCTCATGCCAGGGCAGCGGCAGATGGCGGAAGACCAGCAAGGTCGCCGCTATCATCACCAGCCCACCAAGGATGGCGGTGAGCCGAAGGGGAAGCGACGTCGCCGAAATGACGACCGGCACGGTCATCAGCAGCGAGAACGGGTTGGTCAGGCCACCGGTCATGTAGAGCAGGCCGGCAAGCTGCAGGCTGTCGAAGATCAGGATGCCGAAGGCGGCGAACGGGGTGAGTCTATGCGCGGCCGGAAACCGGAAGGCCAGAAACAGGTTCATCCAGGCCGAACAGGCGACCAGCGCAAAACACAGGCTGACCGGCAGCGGGAATTTCAGGCCGTAGGCGACGACAAGAACCGTCAGGCTCTGGCCGACAATGGCAAGCCAGCGCAGCCGGATCAGCGTGTTGAGGCGCAGCCGCTGGCTCTGCTGGAAATCGGGCGTGTTCAGGATGTTGATCATGGCCATGGATTACAGCCGCGGGATGGACAGCGCTAGTAGCGGCGCAAAGGGACATTCGGGATTGGCCGAGGCCTCAAAACTTCGTCATCCCAGGGCGGAGCAGGAGCGTAGCTCCGTCGCGGAGACCCTGGGATCCATTCCGTGACCTTCGACCTGGTGCGGCTGGGCAGGATTCCGCGCCGACGTAGCCACCTTGAAGTCGCGGCATAGATCCTCGGGTCTGCGCCGCGTCGCTACGCTCCTTGCTTCGCCCGTGGATGACGAAGTGATTGATGCTTTCGCGAAATTTTCGAGGGAAGTCCCGCTGACCCAAGCGGCCCGCCAAAGCGCCCATGGCTAGGTCCCGCGCGGTTTGGCGCGGGCGGTCGCGGCGGCGAGCAGCGGATTCTCCGGCCAGACATGCTTGGGATAGCGGCCGCGCATGTCGGCGCGCACATCGGCCCAGGAGCCGCGCCAGAAGCCGGGCAGGTCGCGCGTCGTCTGGATCGGCCGGTGCGCGGGGGACAACAGTTCGAGTGTCAACGGCACGGTGCCGTTGGCGATCGAAGGATGGCGGTCGAGGCCGAACAGTTCCTGGACGCGGACCGCCAGAACCGGCCATTCGCCGTCATAGCGGATCGGCACGTGACTGCCCGACGGGACGTCGAAATGGGTCGGCGCCAGCGCATCGACCTTGCGCTGCAGGTCATGCGGCACGAGCGACGACAGCCCGGCCGGGATCACACCAGCATCGATGGCAGCCAGGGACGCCGCACCGGACAGAAACGGCAGCAGCCAGTCATCGAGGCGCTCGATGAGCGTTTCATCCGACATGTCTGGCCAGGGCGCGCCTAAGCCCTTGTGAAGCCAGGACAGCCGCTGGCGCAGCGTCTGGGCCTCCTTGCTCCAGGTCAAAAGGGAAAGCCCATGCTCGCGCAACGCCTCAAGAATAGCGCGGTCGGCATCGGCGCCGACCGGCGCCGGCAGCATACGTTCGGCGAGTGTGATGGCGCCGAGGCGCACGGTTTCGCGCACCCGCACGGCGCGGCGCTCGCGATCGAAACTCGTCTGCCTGCGCGTTTCGATCTTGCCGCCAAGGGCTGACCGGATATCCTCCTCGCTGATTGCCGCCGCCGCCGTGATGCGGGCATTCTGCGCCTTGCCCTGGAGGTCGGCGACGACCAGAAAGGGTTCGCCCGCCAACGGATCGGCGGCGTCGAGCATGGCGCCGGAGCCATTGGCCAGCACGAAACGGCCGCGCTCGCCGCGCGCCTTGGCGACGCGGTCCGGCCAGGCATGGATGAGCAGGGTCCCGGCGTGAACAGCTCCGCTGGTCTTCGGATCGCCGACCTGCCTGGCCAGGCGCTCGGCAAGCTGGCGCGCCGACGTGGCACGTGGCGATTTCTCGCCGCGAAAGCGCATCAGCCTCCGTTCGAGATCGGCACCGTCGCCGCCAAGGCCGCGTTCGGTGAGCAACACCGCAAGCATGGCCGCCTCGCCGGCATGACCGCTGCCGGCCGCCTCGGCGACCATATGCGCCAGCCGCACCGGCAAGGCGAGCTTGCGGATCGAAGCGCCCGCTTCCGTCAAGCGCCCGGCCTCGTCGATGGCATCGAGCGCGCGCAGCAGCGCCCTTGCTTCATTGAGCGCCGGCGCCGGCGGCGGATCGAGGAAGGCAAGTCTGGTTGGATCGGCGACGCCGAAGGCGGCGCAGTCGAGCAGCAGGCCGGACAGGTCCGCCTCGAGGATTTCCGGCGGCGTGAAGGCGGGCAGTGCCGCCGTCTGCTCGGCGCGCCACAGCCGGATCGCGACGCCGGCCTGCGTGCGACCGGCGCGGCCGGCGCGCTGGTCGGCGGAAGCCTTGCTGACGCGAACTGTCTCCAGCCGTGTCAGGCCGCTGGCCGGTTCATAGCGCGGCAGCCGCGACAGGCCGGAATCGATGACGACGCGCACGCCGTCGATGGTAATCGAGGTCTCGGCGATCGAGGTCGCCAGCACCACCTTGCGGCGGCCCGCCGGTGCCGGCTTGATCGCCGCGTCCTGCGCCTTGCCGTCGAGTTGACCATAGAGCGGGACGATATCGGTGTCGGCGCCGACCTTGCCGGACAGCCGCTCGGCGGTGCGCTCGATCTCGCGCTGGCCGGGCAGGAAGGCAAGCACGCTGCCGCTCTCGTCGGCAAGGGCGGAGCGGATCGCCCTGGCCATGGCATCCTCGATTGCCGCGCCAGCCGGCCGTTCGTCGTACCTGACATCGACAGGGAAGGCGCGGCCCTGGCTTTCGATCACCGGCGCGCCCGACAGGAGTTTCGCGACCCGTGCGCCGTCGAGCGTCGCCGACATCACCAGCAGGCGCAGATCCGGCCGCAGTGCGCCCTGGACGTCGAGGGCGAGAGCGAGACCGAAATCGCCGTCGAGCGAGCGCTCGTGGAATTCGTCGAAAATGACCGCCGAAACGCCGGGCAGTTCAGGGTCGTCAAGAATCATCCGCGACAGAACGCCCTCGGTGACGACCAGGATTTTCGTCCGTGCCGAGGTGCGGTTTTCCATCCGCATGGCATAGCCCACCGTAGCGCCCGGCTCCTCCCCAAGCAGTTCGGCCATGCGGCGCGCGGCGGCGCGGGCGGCAAGCCGGCGCGGTTCGAGCAACACGATCTTGCCCGTGCCCGCCCAGGGCGCATCGAGCAGCGCCAACGGCACCAGCGTGGTCTTGCCGGCGCCGGGTGGCGCCACCAGCACGGCGCTGTTGCCGGAGCCGAGCGCCTCGCTCAGCGCCGGCAGCACGGCGGATACTGGAAGCTCCGGCAAGGACTTGGTCGTCATTGCGCCCGCATATCAGCCGTCACGGGGGCGGTGCAACTTATCGAATTGCGGCGACTCAAAGCCGGGTGCGCGAAAACGGGTTCCAGCGCACCGTGCCCAGCCGCACTTCTTCGCGCACCATGGTCAGCAGGCCGGAGCCGCCGACGACCCCGAGGCCGACAAGCGACAGCCAGTCCGGATATTCCTGGAAGAACAGCGCGCCGAGGATCACCGCCCAGACGATCTGCGAATAATGCGTCGGCGCGATCCGGTTGGCGGGGGCGTATTTGGCGGCCAGCAGTTGCAGCAATTGTCCGCCTGCGGTGAATGCGCCCGCCATCACCAGCCAGACCAGCTGTTTTCCATCCGGAACCGTGAACGAGGTCGCGGCGGCACCGATGCCGTTGAACAGCAGTCCGTACCCGATCAGTACGCCGAGAATGGTTGTGCGTTTTTCCCGCTGCGCCAGCGAACGCATCAGGATGACGTTGGTGGCGGCGAGGAAAGCGATGATGAAAGCGGCAAGGTGGCCTAGGTGCAACTCGCGAAAGCCTGGCCTGACCACCAGCATGACGCCGGCGAAGCCGGCGACCACCGCCAGCCAGCGCCAGGGGCCAACCTTCTCCTTGAGGATCACGGTGGAAAGAATGGTGACGCAGAGCGGCGCCAGAAAGATAAGCGCATAGGCCTCGGCCAGCGGAATGGTGGTGAAGGCATAGACGCTGAGCACGCCTGATGCGATGCCGGCCCAGGCCCGCGCCTGCACCGCCCAGGGACGTTTGGTGCGCCAGAAATCACGCCAGCGCTCGCTGGCCGGCCGACTGAAGAAAAGGAAGCAGCCGGCGAACAATGTCGAGAAGAAGCCGATCTCGAACACCGTGAATTGGCCGCCCAGGCTCTTGATAACGGCATCGCTGCACGAATAGCTTGCATAGGCGATGAGGGCGAGCAGGATTCCGTTCGGCACGTTTTTTCATTTCCGGGAGAGAATAGTTGAAAATACTGGCGCTCGGTGCGCATCCGGACGACATCGAGATCTTCATGTTCGGTACGATGGCCGCCTATGCCGCGCAAGGCGCAGCACTCACTTTTGCCGTGGCCACCGATGGTGCCAGGGGCGGCAAGAGCGATCCCGCCGTTCTGGCTCGTGTCCGCCGCGAGGAAGCGATGGCCGCGGCCGCGCTGCTCGGGGCCGCGCCGCGCTTTCTCGACTTTCCCGACGGCGGCCTGGTGGCGGATGCCGCACTGATCGATGAGCTGAAAACGCTGATCCGCGAAATCGGGCCGGATCTCGTGATCACGCACGCGCCCAACGACTATCACGCCGACCACCGTGCACTGTCGGACGGCGTGCGCATCGCGTCGTCGTTCGGCGTCCCCGTGCTGCATGCCGACACGATGGGCGGCACCGGATTCTCGCCGACGCACTATGTCGATGTTTCCGCCCATGCCGAGATCAAGGCCAGGGCAATCCGCATGCACCAGTCCCAGGACCCGGATCGCTTCGTCGATGTCGCGCTGACGCAGAACCTTTTTCGCTCGGGCCAATGCAATGGTGCACCGGGGTCGCAGGCTGAAGCCTTTCGCTTCGAACCGATGTTTCCCTTCGGGGATATCCGCGCGCTGCTGCCGCCGGCGCCCCCGATCCGGACGGTGATGATGAGCACCAGGCGGGTCGACTGACCCCTCGGAGCACGTCCACACTCCGCGATCATCCGACCGGCGCTCGGCGCTTTTCCCAACGTTTTCAGATACCGGCGCAAACATGCTGCGGCGCAGCAACGAATTCGCTTGCGTTGTTTAGTAAAAAGAGCATCACTAAACAAATTACTAAACATCTGCGGCGCGACGATGCCGCCATGTTTGGGCCTCTGAGGAGAGAGGTTGAGAGTTCTTGAAACCGTCATCCGGACGTGTTTCACAAATGGGAGGAAGGCATGAAATCGAGCTTTAAACTGGCTTTGGGACTGACCTCTGCGATTGCAGCGTCGACAGCCGTCTCGAACGCCGCGCACGCTGAAGACCTGACGCTGTGCTGGGCCGCCTGGGACCCGGCCAACGCGCTTGTCGAACTGTCGAAGGATTTCACCAAGGAAACCGGCATCGGCATGAAATTCGAATTCGTGCCGTGGACCAACTATGCAGACCGTTTCCTCAATGAGCTGAACTCGCACGGCAAGCTCTGCGACCTGATCATCGGCGACAGCCAGTGGATCGGCGGCGCGGCCGAGAACGGCCACTACGTCAAGCTGAACGACTTCTTCGACAAGGAGAAGATCAGCATGGACGACTTCGTACCGGCGACCGTGGTGGGCTATTCCGAATGGCCGAAGAACACGCCGAATTACTGGGCGCTGCCGGCCATGGGCGACGTCGTCGGCTGGACCTATCGCAAGGACTGGTTCTCCAAGCCCGAACTGCAGAAGGAGTTCAAGGAGAAGTATGGCTGGGATCTCGGCCCGCCTGCCACCTTCGACCAGTTGAAGCAGATCGCCGAATTCTTCCAGAAGCGGCAGATCGACGGCAAGACGGTCTACGGCGCCTCGATCTACACCGAGCGCGGTTCCGAAGGCATCACCATGGGCGCGATGGACGTGCTCTACAGCTATGGCTTCCAGTACGAAAACCCGAAGAAGCCCTACGAGATGGAAGGCTTCGTCAACTCCGAGAAATCGGTCAAGGGGCTGGAATTCTACAAGGCTCTCTATGACTGCTGCACCCCACCCGGCGCCTCGAACAGCTACATGGGTGAAGGCGTCGATGCCTTCAAATCCGGCCAGGTGGCGATGCACATGAACTTCGCCTTCACATGGCCGGGCCTGCAGAAGGACGAGAACGTCGGCGGCGACAAGATCGGCTATTTCGTCAACCCGAAGGGTCCTGACGGCGACCAGTTCGCCCAGCTCGGCGGCCAGGGCATTTCGGTGGTGTCCTATTCCGACAAGCAGGAAGCGGCGCTGAAATACATCAAGTGGTTCGCCAACAAGGACGTGCAGGCCAAGTGGTGGTCGCTCGGCGGCTATTCCTGCCTGAACGCGGTGGTGAAGGATCCGAAATTCCCCGCCAGCCAGCCCTATGCTCAGACCTTCCTCGACTCGATGGCCATCGTGAAGGACTTCTGGGCCGAGCCGAGCTACGCGCCGCTGCTGCAGGCCTCTCAGAAGCGCTTCCACGACTATGTCGTCGCCGGCCAGGGTTCGGCCAAGGATGCGCTCGACGGGCTGGTCAAGGACTGGACCCAAGTGTTCCAGGACGATGGCAAGATGTAACTGGGGCAAGATGTAACCGGCTCCTCCCGAGCCAGGCCCAAGCGTCCCGTGCCGCCCTTGGCACGGGACGCAGTTCAGATAAATTCCATGATAGAGACGACCCAAGTGACCGAAGCAGGACTTACCATGCTCAATCGGACCGCGGAGAACGTTGCCCGGGCGACCCCGGAACCGTTGGCGCGCAAGGTCCGGGGCATCAGCGACAAGGGCCTCGCCTGGCTGTTCATCTCGCCGACGATCCTGTTGCTGCTCGCCATCAATATCTTCCCGCTGTTCTGGGCGATCTATCTGTCGTTCACCAATTTTCGCGCCAACCGCCCGAACGAGGTGGTGAAGAACCTCGGTTTCGCCAACTACCAGCGCATCCTAGGCGACCAGGACATCTGGATCGCCATGCAAACGACAGCGCATTTCGTGTTCTGGACCATCCTGTTGCAGACGCTGATCGGCTTCACGCTGGCCTGGCTGATCGACAGGAAGTTCCGCGGCCACGCTTTCTGGACGACGCTGATCCTGGTGCCGATGATGCTGTCGCCCGCAGTGGTCGGCAATTTCTGGCGCTTCCTCTACGAACCCCAGATCGGCCTGTTTTCCTATGTCATCTCGTTCGTGTCGGGCATCCCGCCGACAAGCATCCAGATGCTCTCCAATGTCTCGCTGGCACCGTGGTCGATCATCATCGTCGACACCTGGATGTGGACGCCCTACGTGATGCTGATCTGCCTGGCGGGCCTGCGCTCGATCCCCGAATACATCTATGAGGCGGCCGAGGTCGACCGCGCCTCCAACTGGCGGCAGTTCTGGTCGATCACACTGCCGATGGCGCTGCCCTTCATCATGCTAGCGGTGCTGTTTCGCGGCATCGAGAACTTCAAGATGTTCGACATGGTCAATCTGCTGACCGGCGGCGGGCCGGGCTCGACCACCGAGGTGGCCTCGATCACGCTGAAACGGCAAGCCTTCGAAAGCTGGCGCACCGGCTATTCCTCGGCCTTCGCCATCATCCTGTTCGTCGCGGTGTTCGGTCTCGCCAACATCTACGTCAAGGCGCTCAACAAGGTGAAGCAGAGATGAGCCTGACCACAGCCCATTCGGTCGTCGCCCCCTCGGCAAGTTCGAAGCGCATCGCCGGCGCGATCATCATCGCCTATGCGCTGATCTCGATCGTGCCGCTCTTGTGGATCTTCGCCACCAGCTTCAAGACACCGCCGGATTCGATCGCCTATCCGCCCAAGATCGTGTTCCAGCCGAGCATCGAGGGCTACTGCAACCTGTTCACCACGCGCACGAGGCAGACGCCGGAATACATCAATTCGCTGGGGCCAGCGACTGGCTTCTGCGACGAGACGGTGCGCAAGCGCAACATGGTGATCGCCGGACCATCCAACTTCCTGCCGCGCTTCGTCAATTCGCTGGTCATCGCCTTCGGCTCGACCTTCTGCGCCGTCTTTCTCGGCACATTGTCGGCCTATGGCTTCTCGCGCTTCAAGGTGCCGCTCGCCGACGACCTTCTGTTCTTCATCCTGTCGACACGCTTCATGCCGCCTATCGCGGTCGCTATTCCCATCTACCTGATGTACCGCGAACTCGGCCTGTCCGACACCGCGCTCGGCATGATCCTGCTCTACACGGCGGTCAATGTGTCGCTGGCGGTATGGTTGCTCAAAGGCTTCATCGACGAGATCCCGCGAGAATACGAGGAAGCGGCGATGATCGACGGCTATACGCGGCTGCAGGCCTTCTGGCGCACCGTGCTGCCGCAGGCCACGACCGGCATCGCCGCGACCGCCATCTTCTGCCTGATCTTCGCCTGGAACGAGTATGCGTTCGCCGCGCTGCTGACCTCGGGCACGGCACAGACCGCGCCGCCCTTCATCCCGACCATCATCGGCGAAGGCGGCCAGGACTGGCCGGCGGTGGCAGCCGGCACGACGATCTTCCTGGTGCCGATCCTTGTCTTCACCATCCTGCTCCGCAAGCAATTGCTGCGCGGCATCACCTTCGGCGCGGTGCGCAAATGATGGACTTGGCACAAAGTCGCCCCCCACTCCGTCGAGCTTCGCTCGACACCTTGCCGGGGCGAGCCACGGGTCTCGCCCGTCCTTCGGACCCCCCGATCGACGGGGTAGAGGAAGGGCGCGAACTTCATTCAACCAGGCTCCCTTCCTCTCCCTCCGGAGGGGGGAGAGGTGGCGCTGCGAAGCAGCGACGGAGTGGGGGAACCACCTGGCAACCATCTCTCCCCCTGAACGGGGAGAAGGAGGGGAGGAACGCATGAGCCGCTCGGTTATCTCCAAGCGCCCATCTTGGCCACGCTGGGCAAGGCGCGGGCTGATGGAAAACATAGCGACGGCACTGATCGCCATCGGCTTCCTGATGCTGTTCCAGCCTTTCGCGCTGTCGCTCTACACCTATTCCTTCATCACCATGCTTGCCGGCACGGTGATGTTCATCATCGTCTCCAAGTTCCCGGAATAATCATGGCCGAAATCCGCGTCCAGCATCTGAGAAAGGCCTTCGGCGATTTCGTCGCCGTGCAAGACTCCAACTTCGTCGTCGAGGATGGCGAGTTCTTCGTCATGCTCGGACCGTCCGGTTGCGGCAAGACCACCACCTTGCGCATGATCGCCGGGCTGGAGCTGCCGACCGGCGGCCAGATCCTGCTCGGCGGCGACGACGTTACCATGCTCAGGGCGCGCGAGCGCGACATCGCCTTCGTCTTCCAGCTGTTCGCGCTCTACCCGCACATGAATGTACGCAAGAACATCGGCTTCCCGCTGCTGGCGCAAGGCATGTCCTCCGCCGAAATCCGCAGCCGCGTCGAGGAAACCGCGAAGCTTCTGCGCATCGACCATCTGCTCGACAAATCCGTCTCCGGCCTCGCCGGTGGCGACCGCCAGCGCGTCGCGCTCGGCCGCGCCATCGTGCGGCGGCCAAAATGCTTCCTGATGGACGAACCGCTGGGGACGCTCGACACCGAATTCCGCGATTTGATGGTCCATGAATTGCGCGAACTGCACAACCGCATCCACGCCACCACGGTCTATGTCACGCATGACCAGATGGAAGCGATGTCGATGGCCGACAAGATCGCCGTCATGAACCATGGCGTCATCGAGCAGTTCGGCACGCCACGCGAGATCTACGACCGCCCGGCGTCCATGTTCGTCGCCGACTTCATCGGCTCGCCGCCGATGAATTTTCTGGGCTTCGGCGGCGGGATCGCCAAGGGCGCGAGGGAGATCGTCGTGCAGGGCGCCAAAGTCACGGTGCCGGAGGTACGCGAGGATGTCGGGCCGGCCGACATGGCGCTCGGCATCCGCCCCGAACACATCCGCTTCGACGACGCATCGAAACTGCGCGGCTCAATCTACGGCACCGAATATCTCGGCACCACGCAGATCGTCGCGGTGGAGACATCGGACGGCATCATCAAGGCGCGTGTGCCGGCCGAAATCCGGCTCAACGCCGGCGACCATGTCGGCCTGACGCTGAACAGCGCGCGGCTGTCGCTGTTCGAAAAAGGCTCAGGGCGCGCGGTGAAGACGGCGATCCACGATACCGCCTCTCAGGGGAGAGTGCAGCATGGCTGATGTGCGCATCAAAGGCGTGACCAAGAGTTTCGGCGAGCATGTCGCCGTCAACGGTCTCGACCTGCATATATCAGACGGCGAATTCGTCGTGCTGCTCGGGCCGACCGGCGCCGGCAAGACGACGACATTGCGCCTGATCGCCGGACTGGAGCGGCCGGATACCGGTACGATCGAGATCGGCGGCCACAATGCCACCAGCCTGTCACCGGCCGAGCGCGACACCGCTTTCGTTTTCCAGCAATATTCGCTCTATCCGCATCTGTCGGTGTTCGACAATCTCGCCTTTCCCCTGCGCTCGCCGGCACGAAAAATACCGGAAGACCAGATTCGCCGCCGGGTCGAGGAGGTGGCGAAGATGGTGCGCATCCATCACAAGCTCGCCAACCGTTCGACCAAATTGTCGGGCGGCGAAATGCAGCGCGTCGCCATCGGCCGCGCGCTGGTCCGCAAGCCGTCCATCTACCTGATGGACGAGCCGCTGTCGTCGCTGGACGCCAAGCTGCGCGCGGATCTGAGGCTCGAGCTGAAGCGCATCCAGTCCGAACTCGGCGCCACCATGCTCTATGTCACCCACGACCAGATCGAAGCCATGACCATGGCCGATCGCATCGGCATCCTGGCCGACGGCGTGCTGGTGCAGATCGGCACGCCGCGAACCATCTACTCCGAGCCGGCAAATCTGCACGTCGCGGCAAGGCTCGGCCAGCCCGCCATCAATCTTCTACCGACAGGGCTGCTGCCGGATGGCAGCGCGCCGGCCGGCACCAAGACGATCGGCGCGCGCACCGAGCACCTGGCGATCGAGAAAGCCGTGAATGGCCATGCCGACGGCGTCGTCGACTGGGTCGAGCATCTCGGCGACCAGAACCATCTGCATGTGACGGTGGGGCCGAAGAAACTGGTGACGCTGACCGATCCCGACACGGATCTGGCGCAAGGCGACAAAGTGGCGATCCGCTATCGCTCGCCGCTCTATTTCGGCGCTGACGGACAACGACTGATGTGAATGGTTTTTCGGTGTCCCTCGCCAAGGTGATGCCGGCTTCTGATTGACGAAATACGGGACGAATTCGATGAAGCACTTTTTCAACCGCAGGGAAACGATCGTCACCGAGGCGCTGGACGGATTGTTGCGCACCATTGGCTCAGGCAACCTCGCGCGCCTCGACGGCTATCCCGAGATCAAGGTCGTGCTGCGCGCCGATTGGGACAAGTCCAAGGTCAGCGTCGTCTCCGGCGGCGGCGCCGGGCACGAGCCGTCGCATGCCGGCTTCGTCGGCAAGGGCATGCTGACAGCTGCCGTCTCGGGCGAGATCTTTGCCTCGCCGAGCGTCGAAGCGGTGCTGGCGGCCATTCGCGCGGTCACCGGACCGGCCGGCTGCCTGCTGATCGTCAAGAACTACACCGGTGACCGGCTCAATTTCGGCCTCGCTGCGGAAAAGGCGCGCGCCGAAGGCTTTCGAGTCGAGATGGTGATCGTCGCCGACGACATCGCGCTGCCTGACATCGCCCAGCCGCGCGGTGTCGCGGGCACGCTGTTCGTGCACAAGATTGCAGGCCATCTGTCGGAAGCCGGCCAGGATCTGGCCGAGATCGCGGCCGCGGCGCGGGCGGCGGCGAAGGATATCATTTCGCTCGGCATATCGCTGTCGTCCTGTTCGATCCCGGGCCAGCCGCATGAAGACAGGTTTGGAGCCGATGATGGCGAACTCGGCCTTGGCATCCATGGCGAGCCTGGCGTCGAGCGCATCGCGGTGCAGAGCGTCGACCGGCTGGTGGCGATCATGGCGGAGCGCTTGGCAGTGCGGCTCGACCCGAAGGCCACCTATGCCTTGCTGATCAACAATCTCGGTTCGGTGCCACCGCTCGAAATGTCCTTGGTCGCCAATGCGGTACTTGCCTCGCCGCTCGCCAGGGCCGTCAAGTTGACGATCGGTCCCGGCCCGCTGATGACGGCGCTCAACATGAACGGGTTCTCGCTGTCGCTGATCCGGCTCGATGCGGCGCGCCAAGCGGCCCTGCTGGCGCCGGTCGGCCCGCACGCCTGGATGCCGGCAAAGCCGGTCGTGGCGCCTTATGTCGTGCCGATGGTCAAACCAGCGCACGAAGGCGCGGCACGTAAGGCCAGCCACGACGCAGGCACAAGGCGCTTGATCGTGACGGTCTGTGAAAAGCTGATTTCGCTTGAAGCGACATTGAACGGCCTGGACGCCAAGGCAGGCGACGGTGACACCGGCTCGACGGTGGCGACCGGTGCACGCAGCATCCTCGAACGGCTCGATACGCTGGCGCTTGCCGACCCCGCAGCGACGCTTGGCGCCGTCGGCGACCTTCTGAGCGCCTCGATGGGCGGCTCCAGTGGGGTGTTGTTGTCGATCTTCTTCACAGCGGCGTCGCGGGCCCTCGATGGCGGCACTGATGTACCCAAGGCCCTGCTTGCCGGGCTTGAACGAATGACCTTCTACGGCGGCGCAAAACCCGGCGATCGCACTATGGTCGACGCGCTGGAGCCGGCCCTGAGGGCGCTCGACGCCAAGGGCCTGGAGGAAGCCGCGATAGCGGCCGCGCGCGGCGCCGAAGCCACGGCCGCGATGGAGAGGGCGAAGGCCGGCCGGTCGGCTTATGTCGGCACCAAATTGCAAGGTGTGGTCGACCCCGGTGCTCATGCCGTGGCCGAAGTGTTCGCGGCCGCCGCCGCGCAGCATGCCACGGCCTGACGCATGCTCCAGTTGCCGAACGACCGTTCTTTCGCTACTGCCGGCAAGGTGCAAACCGGGAATTCGGGCGACATGACGGCGCTGAATCTTTCGAAGCTGATCACGGCCGCCGCGGATACGATTGCCGAGCACGCCGAGGAATTGACGGCGCTCGACCAGGCGATCGGCGACGGCGACCATGGACTGAACATGAAGCGCGGCTTCGAGGCCGTGCGCGCCGAGGCGGATGTGTTCGCGGCAAAGCCGCTGCCAGACACACTGAAGGCGATCGGCACCAAGCTGGTGATGACGGTGGGCGGTGCGTCCGGCCCACTCTTCGGCACGTTGTTCATGGCGCTCGGCAAGGAGATTTCGGCGGAACCTGATCGCGCCAACCTGACGACTGCCTTCGGCAAGGCGATCGAAGCGGTGGCCGCGCGCGGCAAGTCACAGGTTGGCCAGAAAACCATGCTCGATGTGCTGCAACCGGTGCATGACGCGTTAGCCGGGGGAAAGACGGTAGCTGAAATAGTCGACATCGCCGACGCCGCCGCCGAAGCGACCGTGCCGATGAAGGCGCTGCGTGGGCGTGCCTCGTTCCTCGGCGACCGCTCGATCGGCCATATGGATGCCGGCGCGCGCTCGACCGCGCTGCTGGTGCGCACGGTGGGACAGGCGATCGGGGAAAGCGCATGAGCAATGTCGGGATCGTGATCGTCTCGCATTCGCCGCTGGTCGCGGAGGGCACAGCCGACATGGTACGCCAGATGGTGGGCGACGAAGTGCCGCTTGCATGGTGCGGCGGAAACGGCCATGGCGGGCTCGGCACCAGTGTCGAGGCGATCATGGGCGCCATCGACAAGGCCTGGTCGGAAGCCGGTGTCGCCATCCTTGTCGATCTCGGCGGCGCCGAGACCAATTCGGAGATGGCGGTGGAGATGATCGGCGAACCGCGAGCGCAGAAGATCATCGTCTGCAACGCGCCGATCGTCGAGGGCGCGGTAATGGCGGCGACCGAGGCCTCCGGCGGCGCCTCGCTCCGGGAAGTGGTGGCGACGGCGCACGAATTGTCGCCGTCGTGAGTGAACGGGGTTTTTGAAGACATGTCCGCAACCGCAGAAGCGACCGTCCTGATCACCCACGATGTGGGCCTGCATGCGCGTCCTTCGGTGAAGTTCACCAAGCTGGCCAAGAGCTTTGCCGCCGATGTGGAAATTGCACTCGCCGCCAACGGCCCGTGGTTCGACGCAAAAAGCATCGTCAAGGTGATGGCAGCCAAGGCGCCGAAGGGCACGGTGCTGCATATCAGGGCCAAAGGCGATGGCGCCGATGATGCGATCCGCGCGCTGATCGAACTGGTGCAGCGCGATTTCGACGAGGACGCTGGCCATGTCCGCTCGGCTTGAGGCCGTTGCATGCCTTGGCCGGCCCGCAGGGAATGCGGGCCATGCGCATTGAAGGTGTTCCGGCCTCGGCCGGCTATGCCGAGGGCCCCCTGTTCGAACTGGACCGGCCTGCCGGCGTCTATGCAAGCAAGGCAAGCTCCGCCGAGGAGACGTTGTCGCTGGAAGCCGCGATCGGCAAGGCGGTGAGCCGGCTCGTGGCCATGGTCGGGACCGCCGACAGCGATGCCGCCGGCATACTCGAATTCCACATCGCCATGCTGGAAGACGATGCGCTGAGCAGGCCGGCCTTCGCATCGATCGCTTCCGGAAAAACCGCCGACGCGGCCTGGCGGCAGGCACTCGATGCCGAGATCGCCGGCTACGACGCCTCGGACCAGGATTATTTCCGCGCCCGCGCCGCGGACCTGCGCGATATCAGGGACCAGGTGCTGCGCGCGCTCACCGAGGACGGTGACAGCACGGCACCGGCCGGCGCCATTCTCTGCGGCGAGGATATCGCGCCGACGCGGTTTCTCGAAACCGACTGGAGCCATGGCGGCGGCATCGCGCTGAAGGCAGGCAGCACTGCCAGCCACGTCGCCATGCTGGCGCGCTCGCGTGGCGTGCCGATGGTCGTGGGTCTGCGCGATCCGCTCACCGCTGGTGCCGGCATGGCGCTGCTCGACGCCGAGCACGGGACTATCGTTCTGGCGCCCTCGCCCACGGAGATCGGCTCGTTCCGACAGGCGTCGTCTTCCTTCGCGGCTCGACAGGGCAAGGCACAGACATTTCTGGCGCGGCCGGCGGCGACGAAGCGCGGCACCGCGGTGCGCGTGCAGGTCAACATCGCCGACCCCCGCGATGTCGATGCCATCGACATCGCGACCTGCGATGGTGTCGGCCTGATGCGTACGGAATTCCTGTTCGGCAAGACGCTGCCGGATGAAGAGACGCAGTATCGCGCCTATCGCAAGGTGCTGGAATGGGCCGGCGAAAAACCGGTGACGATCCGCACCGTCGATGCCGGAGGCGACAAGCCGGTGCCGGGCTTCACCGTCGAGGAAGGAAATCCGTTCCTCGGCCTGCGCGGCATCAGGCTGTCGGTGGCCAGGCTGGATATATTCCGTGTTCAAATCAGGGCATTGCTGCGCGCCGCACCACACGGCAATCTCAAAGTCATGTTTCCGATGATCGCCACATCAGAAGAGTATGAACGCGCCGCCGCCCTGTTCGCCGAGGAGCGGGCGGCGCTCGCCGCGCGCGGCGTCGCGCACAAAATGCCGCCGCTCGGCATCATGGTCGAGGTGCCCTCGGTGGCCATCGCGCCGGAGGCGTTCGCCGGCGTCGCCTTCTTCTCGATCGGCTCCAACGACCTCACGCAATATGTGATGGCGGCTGCCCGCGACAATGCCGCGGTCGCGCATCTCAACTCCGTCCGCCATCCGGCCGTCCTGCGGTTGGTCGGTTCGGTCGCGGCCTTCGGACAGGAGAACGGTATCCCCGTCAGCCTGTGCGGCGACGCCGGCGGTGATCCTGCTTCGATCCCATCGTTGCTCGAGGCCGGCCTGCGCGATCTCTCGGTCGCGCCGGCGCAACTCGCCATGGCCAAGGCGGCCATCGCGGACGTCCGGGTCTAGGCGGCTGGCATGATCGACAACGCATACCAACCCGGCTCCGAGGAGGCGATCCGCGCCTACAAGACGATCCTGTCGCAGGTCATCGACCAGCGCCCGTCGGGCATGCGCCAGCGCCTCGCCGACGCGCTCGGCAAGCACCGCAGCTTCGTCACGCAGATTTCGAGCCCCGCCTATTCGATCCCGATCCCGTCAAAACATCTGCCCGCCATCTTTTCCGTCTGCCATTTCAGCCCAGCCGAGCGCGACCAGTTTCTCGCCGCCTATCACCAGGCACATCCCGGGAAGATCTCGGTCGCCGCGGGCGCACGCAAGACAAGGCACGTTTCGCTCATCGTGCCGGATTTCGGCGATGACAAGCAGAATGCAGCGCTCGACCGCGCGATCAACGAATTCATCCAGAAGGTCACCAGCATCACCGGCAAGAGTGGCTGATCGACCCTTGATGCCAGGCTATTTCGGGAGGAGACGGCCGTGAAGAAATTCATGAACTCGGTGGACACGGTGCTGACCGAGAGCCTCGACGGTTTCGTGGCCGCCCATGCCGACATCCTCGTGCTTGGCGAGGAGCACAAATTCATCCGCCGCAAGGCCCTCGAGCCGGGCAAGGTGGCGCTGATCTCCGGCGGCGGCTCCGGTCACGAGCCGCTGCATGGCGGCTTTGTCGGCCATGGCATGCTGGACGCCGCCTGTCCCGGCCAGGTGTTCACCTCGCCGACGCCGGACCAGATGCTGGCAGCCGCGCAAGCTGTCGACACTGGCGCCGGCTGCCTGTTCATCGTCAAGAACTATGAGGGCGACGTGATGAATTTCGACATGGCGGCGGAGATGTCGGAAGGCGTCCTGCAGGTGGTGACCAATGACGACGTCGCCGTCGAGAATTCGTCCTATACGACCGGACGGCGCGGCGTCGCCGGCACATTGGTGGTGGAAAAGATCGTCGGCGCTGCCGCCGAGCACGGCCTGGCGTTGCCGGCGTTGAAGGCGCTGGGCGACCGCGTCAACGAGGCGACCCGCTCGATGGGCGTGGCACTGACCAGCGGCACCGTGCCGGCGGCCGGCAAACCGACCTTCGACATCGGCGATGGCGAGATGGAATTCGGCGTCGGCATCCATGGCGAGCCCGGCCGCCGCCGCGACACCTTGAGGAGCGCCGATGCGATCGCGCACGAGATCTGCGCCGCGATCCTGGGCGATCTCGGCGACAGGGCGAACGGCCCGGCGCTGCTGTTCGTCAACGGCTTCGGCGGCACGCCGCTGATGGAGCTCTATTTGATGTACAACAGCGCCCGCCGGATTTTCGAGCAGCATGGCGTGACGATTGCCCGCTCGCTGGTTGGCACCTATGTCACCTCGCTCGACATGGCCGGCTGCTCGGTCACGCTGACCCTGCTTGACGACGAATTGACGGGCTGGTGGGACGCACCTGTCCACACGGCGGCGCTGCGCTGGGGCATGTAACGCTGGCTTCCCCTTGGCTTTTCTGCGACCATCCGGGCGATCCCGCTATCGGTAACACCTGTCCGGATTGATGCTGCCATCCCTTACGCCCGCCGAGGAAAAGTTGCTGCTGCGCTTCGCCGACCCGGAGGCCGCGGCGGTCGAGGACAATTTGTCGGCAAAGGCGCTGTCGGCTCTGCTCGACAATGCCGAATTCCACGGCGTCCTGCCGATCATGCTGCGCAAGCTCAGGGAGCGCGGCGACGCGCACCTTCCGTCGAACGCTGGCTTGCAGGACAAACTCGACGATCTGCGCCAGAAGGCGACGATCGCTACCGGCCAGTCGATGCTGCTGCAGTATCATGGCGACCGCATCATGAAGGGGATGGCGGCGGAAGGCATTCCAGCGCGGATCGTCAAGGGGCCGGTGTTCGCGCGAAAACTCTACCGTAACGCATCCGACCGGCCGTTCACCGACATCGACATCCTCGTCGAGCCCGCCAACCTTGCACGGGCAAACCAGGTGATCGCGGCGTCAGGCTTCGAGCTTGGCAGCAACGAGGCGGAATCCTACCAGCTGCAGGAATTCAAATGGCTGGAAAAGGAGAATTCCAGCCTGCTGGTCGAGCTGCATGGCGACCTTGTGCACGACACCGGCATGCGTCGCCGCCTGTCGCTGGGGTTTCGCGAGCTGGGCATCATCGACGGCGAGGCTATGGACACGCCGGCAGCCCTTTTGACGATCGCCATCGTGCATGCCGCCGGCGGGCATAAATTCCACCGGCTGCAGCTTTGTGTCGACGTGCTGCAAGGCGTACGCGCGCTGCGATCACCCGAACAGGAAACCCGCCTGCTCGACGCCGCCCGCATGACCGGCATCGAACTCGAACTGGCGATCGTGCTCAACGTGACCGGCCGCCTGTTCGGCGAACCGCATGCGCTCGAACTTGCCGGGCGGATCAAACCCGACCTGTCGATACGGTTGGCCAAGAAGCTGATCACGACGAACACGCTGCTCAGAGTCAATTCCAGGGAGAAGATCGGCTCGCGCCTGCGCCGCGATGCCTTTCGCTGGATCCAGCGCCTGGCCAAGGCCAGGCCATACGCCGCTTGAAGTGGCCGTCAGTCCCGTGATGTCAACGTGGCGCTGATCAGCGCCGCCGCATCGGCCGGGCGCGCGCCTACTTCCAGCGTGAAGGTCGGCACCGACGAGACCAGTCTGCCGATCGTCGCCAGCCGGCGCTTCTGCAGCGGCAGCAGGCCGGTCGCGCCGGTTCGGACGTTGTCCATCGCCAGCGCCACCATGGCGTCGGTCCTGGCCATCGGCACGAGCCGGGTCTCTTCGTCGGCGGATCGCGCGAGGTGCAGGAGCGCGGCCACCGGACGGGCGGTCGGCGTTTCGATTTTCACGATCCCGCCCAGCTTTTCCAGCGAAACAGCCTGTTCGCCATTGCGGTCCCAGGATGGCCCGAGGCATGGCGCCACCTGCGGGATCATTCGCGCGGTCTTCTCATGGATCTTGACGTGGCGTGGCAAACCCCAGGCAACCGGCGTGGCGCCCGCGACATCCAGGATCATGGCGTCGTCGGAGCACAGGCCGAAACCATGCGTTGCCAGGGCCAGCGAGGTCGTGGTCTTGCCGGTACCGCTCGGGGCATGGATCAGCACGACGGCATCCCGGCCCGGCAGCGTCAGGCCCGCGGTATGCAGCATATGCTGGCCGCCGGCATCGAGCGCGGCGTCCAGCATCAGCATCGACGGCGTCCAGGCGGCCTTGCTGTCGGGCACGATGCAAAGCCGAGCCCAGCCCTTCTCGCTGATCTCGACGGTCTGGCGTCCTGGCAAGACCAGATGGACGCTGGCGCCGTGGGTGATCATCCGGCAGTAGCCGTCGTCCGGTATCTCGCCCTCGAAAACCAGGGATCCGGCGGGTGTCTCGTCCAATGCTTCCGCGTCGGCGATGTCGAAACGAAAATCCGCTTCGGTCGAACCTTCGACGCGCAGGCCGGCGAGCATCCTGTCGAAGTCTAGCCATAGTTCGGCCCGTTCGGCCGAAATGCCGAGCACCTGGCCGTTGAGATCATAGAAGACGCAAGGTCTGGTCAAGCGGGGCGCACCTTCGTGGCGCGGTCATGGTGGCGATAGATTTCGACCATGCCGGGAAGGCTGTGGCTGACCACCGGCCTGCCGTCGAGGCAGACCCAGCAATGCGCCGACAGCCGGGACGCTTGCAGCGACTTCGGATCGACGCCGAAACGCAACTCCGGATCGAAGCCGGCAAGGCGCAGGAAACGGTGGCCGAGCAGCCCTTCCCGCAGGCATCTGCGGTCACGCATCAGCCAGGGATGGCGGACAATGCGGTTGACGCGAGCGACAATGTAGGCGGCTGGCAAGCCACGATAGGGCGTCGGCGAGGCAAGCGGCGCCCATTCCAGCACCTCCTCGAAGCTGCGGTTGGCAATAAGGACCGGCATCAGCCGCGCGCTTGCCCAGAGATGGCAGCGGAACAAGGCGCGCAGGAGAGGACTGTCCGCCATCAAACAGTACCTTCAGCTATCAAGTCCCGGAGCGGCCAGAATGCCTTCCGAGACCAGATCGGCGGCCAGTGCCGCCATGTCCTCGTCAAGCGTGCCCTTGTCGACTTCGAACTCCTCGCAAAGCAGGCCGACGATCTGGCCGAGGCTGCGCGCGCCATCCACCTTGTCGAGAAAGGCTTCGGTCGTGCCGTTGCAGGTATAGAGCTGGCCGCTCCGGGCCAAAAGCACGACCGCGCCGTCGCCGACATGCTGGACCGAGGCATCTTCCGCCAATCTCAGAACCGTTCCAGAGGCAATTTCCATCACGAACCCCAAAAGCCATGCGAAACCCCGGAATGAGATAGCGCGGTGGTGGGGCTCTGTCTATCGACCGGCTGGGGGATGGCCCGCGCAGCTCTGTGTGAGCGACAGATCCTTGTCAGTCGCAACATCCATCCACAGCTGAAATCCTCCCAGAAATAGCCGCCGGAATGACACGCTAGGCAAGCGCGTGGACCGGCAGGACCGTTGCTTTTCTTCCCTTAGGTAAGGTAAGAACTCCCCGTATGTTGGGGAGATAGGGTATGCGTTACAATTGGGAGCGGGCTCCGACGACTTTCGAACGTCATCGAAAAGCGCTTGCGACAGCCATTTTGATCTTCGGCGGCGTCGGCCTCATGCTGGTGGCCTTGCCGATCTAGCGTGATCGACTTTTGTCCAGCAAATCCGGTTCTTTAGACGGCTATCGACGGGTTGCTCAGCGGGGTTGTCCGGTCACCGCGATGAAGCGGCGATCGCGCCCCTCAAAGCCCTGGCTGAAGCGCTGCACCAGCACAACGATCACCGCCGACTTGCCGGCCGGTGTGTTTTTCATAGGATTCCGACAGGCTGTTTGTCCTCATGCAGGGTCTTGAACCAGCACAATCGCGGGCCCTGGCGCGATACGCCACCGATGGTGCATTCGTTCACCCCTCGATGGCGCGCTTCACGACACCGCGCCTATCAGGTCAAGACGCGGCCAACTGAGACGAAAATGCAGGGAGACAACGCCCGAAGAAACAACATAGGCTACTGGCGAGGACGGCAGATGGTTCCTGGGGAGGATATGGATGGCTTCACGCTATCACGAGGTCTATGACGGCTGGAAACGCGACCCGGAAAAATTCTGGGCCGACGCGGCCGAGGCCATCGACTGGTATTCGCCCTGGGACAAGGTGTTCGATGCAGCAGCCGGCGTCTATGGCCGCTGGTTCACCGGCGCGACCTGCAACACCTGCTACAACGCCCTAGACAGGCATGTCGCCGGCGGGCGGGCCGACCAGATCGCACTGATCCATGACAGCGCCATCACCGGAACGGTGAAGAAGTTCACCTATGCCGAACTCAAACGCGAAGTGGTGGCGCTGACCTCGGTGCTGAAGAACCGCGGTATCGGCAAGGGCGACCGCGTCATCATCTACATGCCGATGGTGGCGGAGGCGGCCATCGCCATGCTCGCCTGCGCCCGCATCGGCGCCGTGCATTCGGTCGTGTTCGGTGGCTTTGCCTCGCATGAGCTTGCCACCCGCATCGACGACGCGAAGCCGAAACTGATCATCTCGGCCTCCTGCGGCCTGGAGCCGGGCCGGGTCGTCGCCTACAAGCCGCTGCTCGACAGAGCGATCGAGATGTCCCGCCATAAGCCGGACGCCTGCCTGATCCTGCAGCGCGACCAGTTGCGCTGCGATTTGAAGGACCATTTCGACATCGACTATGCCGACGCGGTCGCCCGCGAACGGGCGGCCGGCGCCAATGTCGACTGCGTGCCGGTGCTGGCCACCGACCCGCTCTACATTATCTACACCTCGGGCACGACCGGCCAGCCCAAGGGCATCGTGCGCGACAATGGCGGCCACATGGTCGCGCTGAAATGGACGATGGACAACGAGTTCGGCGTCAAGCCGGGAGAAGTATTCTGGGCAGCGTCCGATGTCGGCTGGGTGGTCGGGCATTCCTACATCGTCTACGGACCGCTGCTGCATGGCTGCACCAGCGTGCTCTTCGAAGGCAAGCCGATCGGCACGCCCGATGCCGGCACCTACTGGCGGGTGATCTCGGAGCACGGCGTGGTCGCGCTGTTCACCGCGCCGACCGCCTTCCGCGCCATCAAGGGACAGGACCCCAAGGGCGAGTTCGTGCCGAAATACGATCTGTCGAAATTCCGCACGCTGTTCCTCGCCGGCGAACGCGCCGACCCCGAAACCATCAAATGGGCGGAGCAAAAGCTCAACGTGCCGGTGGTCGACCATTGGTGGCAGACCGAGACCGGCTCGCCGATGACGATCAACCCCGCCGGGCTCGGCCTCTTGCCGGTAAAATACGGCTCGCCCGGGGTGCCGATGCCGGGCTACGACATCCGCGTGCTCGACGATGCCGGCCATGAAGTGCCCCGCGGGACGCTGGGCAATGTCGTGGTCAAGCTGCCGCTGCCGGCCGGCTGCCTGCCAACGCTGTGGAATGCCGACGACCGCTTCCGCCAGGCCTATCTCGATGAGTTCCCCGGCTTCTACAAGACGGCCGATGCCGGCATGGTCGACGAGGACGGCTATCTCTACGTGATGGCCCGTACCGACGACATCATCAACGTCGCCGGCCACCGGCTGTCGACCGGCGCGATGGAAGAGGTGCTGGCCGCCCATCCCGACGTCGCCGAATGTGCCGTCGTCGGCATCGCCGACGCGATGAAGGGGCAAATTCCGCTCGGCTTCGTGGTGCTGAACGCCGGTGTCGCGCGCGACGGCGGCGCCATCGAGAAGGAGGTCGTCGCGCTGGTGCGCGAGCGCATCGGCCCGGTCGCCGCCTTCAAGACGGTGATAACGATCAAGCGGCTGCCCAAGACACGGTCGGGCAAGATCCTGCGCGGCACCATGCAGAAGATCGCCGACAAGGAAGCGTGGACGATGCCGGCGACCATCGACGACCCCGCCATCCTCGAGGAAATCACGGCGGCTCTGAAGGCGCGCGGTATCGGCGTCTGAGGAGCACTGCCGGCAGATGAGTGGAGATTCAGTTCCGCGATGTTGCGGCGCGGCGAACTTTGTGATGGACGCATCGCACAATCGTTGATTGTGCGATGCAACATTCCGACTTACAGTTCGCGTGGGGGGCCATTCGATGGGATCGCATGGCTCAGCAAAAAACAACGTTCGGCGGCATCGACATCCTGCGGTTTCTCGCCGCCGTGCTGGTCATGGTCTACCACTACGGCTTCTGGGTGTGGGCCTATCCCGACGGCATCTCGGCGCAAGCGACCGGCGGCGTTCCCGCACAGCCCGGTATCGGCGCCTGGGTCGAATCCGGCTGGGTCGGCGTCGAGATCTTCTTCGTCATCAGCGGTTTCGTCATTGCCTTCAGCGCCGAGAATTCGACGCCGCTGCGGTTCTTCGAGGCAAGGGTCAAAAGGCTGGCGCCGGCGGTGTGGATCTGTGCGCCGATCACCGCGGCGCTGTTGCTGCTGATTGGCTCGAGCTGGCCGACCGATGCGGTGGTAAGGCTCGCCCGAACGGCCCTGTTCGCGCCCTATGGTCCGTGGGTTGACAGCGTCTACTGGACGCTCGGCATCGAGATCGCCTTCTATGCCATCGTCTGGGTGCTGCTGCGGCTCGGCCGCTTCCATCTGATGGAAGCGGTTGCCATCGTCATCGGCCTGGTCAGCACGCTGTTCTGGTGCCTGTACTATCCGCTCGGCTGGTCGGACTTCGCCGAGACGCGCTGGCTGCAGCTCATCCTGGTGCATCATGGCTGTTTCTTCGCGGTCGGCGTGCTCATCTGGCTGATGCGGTTCAAGGCGGTGACGCCTTCGCGCCTTGGCTTCTGCCTGCTGTTCCTCGGCGGCGGCGTGCTGCAGATCGCCAGTTCCGTCGACGTCCACAGCATCAAGGTCGGAGCCATGATGCCCTACGCACCGCCAATCCTGATCTTCCTCGTGGCCATCGCGCTGATGGCATGGTCCCTCAGGCTCGACCTCAGCTGGAGCGGCTGGCGCCGGATAGGCCTGATGACCTATCCGCTCTATCTGATCCACGACGTCATCGGCGCGGCGATGCTCGGCGCCATGGTCCGCGCCGGGCTGCCATATCTCTTCTCGATGGCGATGGTCGCCGCGACCATGATCGCGGCGAGCTGGCTGGTGGCGACCGAAGCCGAGCCGCGCATCCGGCTACTGCTCGACCACACGGTTTTCCGCTACCGGCTTAAGGCAGCGTAGCCGTCCAGCTTCGCCGCCGCGCTTCTTGTCCAGCCGCATAAAGGCGGCGACAGACGGAACTTTGCGTAGTCTCGAAACAAGAAGCGCAGCGCGCTCTCAGGAGATGGTAGGCAACGGCCTATCTCAGACCGCTGTCTTCGACCGCACTTCCGACTTGTCGAGATAGTAGCTCGAGTACTTGTCGAAGAATTTCTCCGATGCGCCGAACGATCCGTATTTGGCCAGCTTCTTCAGGTCGACCTTGTTCAGCACCGCGCCGACGATCTTGTTGGCGACATAGGGTTCGGATTCCAGCATCGAGCGCACCATGGCGCGCGGCGTGCGGCCCCATTCGGTGACCAGCACGAAGCCGTCGACGAGCGGCGCGAAGGCCTTCGCGTCGACCACCGGCCCGAGCGGCGGCAGATCGACGACGATGTATTCGAACGTCTCCTTGGCGTTCTCGATGAAGCGCCGCATGCCGGCCGAGGAGAGAAGCTCGCTGGTGTGCGAGAAATGCCCACGCGACACGGCCGGGATGATGGCCAGCTTGGTCTGCCTGTCGATCTTGCCAACGGACTGCCATGTCTGGCCGCTCACCACCGCTTCCATCAACCCTTGCTCGGCTTCCATGCCGAGGCTGCGGCTGAGGCCCGGATTGCGCAGGTCGCCGTCGATGAGCAGCGTCCTGGCGCCATTGGCGGCGAGCAACCCGGCGAGATTGGCCGCGACCGTCGACTTGCCTTCGCCGGGCAGGACCGAGATCACGCCGATGACGCGGCTGCCTTGCCCTTCCATGACGACATCGAAGGCGATCTTGGCACTGCGCAGCGTTTCGGAGAACATCGATGCCGGAGCGTCGATACTCACCCGCATTCGCGCCCGCCTTTCGATGGCGGCCGGCGATCTGGCGACCTTGAGATCGGGCTCGGCCGGCTTGTCTTCCTTCGTCGGTTTGCTACCGATGGTGGGCAGGTAACCGAGGAATTTGAGGCCGACGCGGTCGCGCACCTCCTCGCCGGTCCTGAAGAACCGTTCGTTGAACTCGTTGAGGCCGCCGAAGCCCGCGCCCATGAGAACGCCGAGCACCAGCGAAAGACCGAGCACGATGATGGTGCGCGGGCTCGAGGCGGCAAGCGGGGTCGACGCATCCGAGATGATGCGGATCTTGCCGACCGGGAAGGACTGCTGCTGGGCGGCTTCCTCGTAGCGGCCGAGGAACGTCTGGTAGAGCGTGGTCAGCGCCGTCGCCTTCTGGTCGAGATCACGCAACTGGACCTGCGACTGGTTGTCGATGGAGCTCTTGCCCTGCGCGGCGGCGACATTGGCCCTGAGCGCGGTTTCGCGCGCCAGCGCCACCTCATACTCGTTGCGGTAGCTTTCGGTCAGCTGCTTCAGTTCGCCGAAGATCTGCGCCGATATGTCGGCCTTCTCCTTGGCGAGCGCCACCGCTTGCGGATGCTGCGGGCCGAAATTCGCCTCGACATCCTGCTGCCGTTTGGCGACGGTGAGGTAGCGTGTCTTCAGCGCCGCGATGACGGAGCTGCTTGGCTGGTCGCTGGATATTGCGGCGTCCTTGAAAGCGTTCTCCGAACCGCTGTCGACGATCGACTTGTATTGCTGGTAACGGGCGCTGGCACGCGCGGTGTCGGCCTGCGCCACGATGAGCTGGGCATTCAGGTCGGCGAGTTGCTTGGCGCTCATCAGCTGGCCGTCGCTGCTGGCGGACAGGCCATGTTCGGCCCTGAATTTCTCGACCGCCAGCGATGCCTGCTGCGAGCTTTCGCGCAGTTCGGTCAGCCGGCCCTGCAGCCAGACCGCCGCGCGCTCGGTGGCGTCGAAGCTGGCATCGAGCTGGTCGGCGAGATAGGCGTCGGCATAGGCCTTCGTGATGGCCTTCGCCAGCGCCGGATCCGTCGCCTGGTAGCCAAGCGCGATGACGTAGCTTCGTCCGACGCGATCCGCCTGGATCTCGTTCTGCAGCTTGAGGATGGCGTAGTCACGGCCGGATGCGGCAATCAACGCGTCGCGCGCGGCGGGGTCGAGCTTGCTGATATCGCCGACGCCCGGCATGACCGGGCTTGGCCGGACATATTGGATCAGTCCGCGGATCAAGCCGATGCCCTGGGCAAGCGCCGATTGCGGCGGGTTCATGAACGCTTCGTTCTGATCGAGCTTGAGCTTGTCGACGACCACGGCGGCGAGCCGCGTCGAGGTCAGGATCTCGATCTGGCTGAGAATCGCCGAATCGGTCTGCATGGTCGTCGACGCCGCCGAAATGTCGTCGACGATCTTGTTCAGCCCCTCATCGATCAGCACGCTGGAGACCGACACGAATTTTGGCGGCGTGGTCTGCAGATAGAGCATGCCCAGGAAAAGGCCGATGACGGCGCACACGCCAACCACCTTGGCCTGCCGTGCGGCCATGCCAAGCAGCCGCTCGATATCGATGAAGTCGTCGCCGTCTCCTGCGTCCGAATTCGGCAATGGCATCCTCTTGTCGAGAGGAAAGTTGGCATAATTCATCTTCGGTCCAATTCTGGCTTGTCTCGCTCGCAGGCCCCAGAAAGATCGGGAGCATTGGCGGACGCGACACACGCTTGGTGCCGGACAGCGCGGAGCCGGCCGGCCCTTCCGCCGTCAGCCACCCGACAATACTCCCGAAAGATGGGCATTATGCGGCTTCTTCCTGGCGTTCATGCGTCCGGACGAACTCCCGGAGCATCTCGAAAACCGGGCCCTTCATGTCGTCGCGCGCCAGCGCGAAGGCGATATTGGCCTGGATGAACCCTTCCTTGGAACCGCAGTCGAACATGCGGCCCTTGAAAGGCTGGGCAAAGAATGGCTGCTCCTGCGACAGGCGGACCATGGCGTCGGTCAGCTGGATTTCATTGCCGGCGCCGCGTTGCTGGTTGCCCAGAAGCTGGAAAATCTCGGGCTGCAGGATGTAGCGGCCGTTGATGTAGAAGTTCGACGGCGCGTTGGCCGGCGCGGGCTTTTCGACCATGGCCGTCACCTCGAAGCCGCCGCCAATGTCGGCGCCACGGCCGACGATGCCATATTTGTTGGTCTCGGTGGGATCGCAGCGCTCGACGGCGATGACGTTGCCGCCGGTCTCGGCATAGAGGTCGGTGATCTCGGCCAGGCATCCGCGACCGCCGAAGGAGACCATGTCAGGCAAAAGCAGGGCGAAGGGCTCGTTGCCGATGACCTCGCGCGCGCACCAGACGGCATGGCCGAGGCCTTGCGGCGATTGCTGCCGGATGAAAGAGGTGGCGCCGGCCACCGGCAGCATGCTTTCGAGCGCTTCCAGCTGTGTCTTCTTGCCGGTCTGCTCCAGGGTTCCGATCAGTTCCGGATGAAGGTCGAAATAATCCTCGATGACCGCCTTGTTGCGGCCGGTGACGAAGACGATGTGCTCGATCCCGGCCTCGAAGGCCTCGTCCACCGCATATTGCACGACGGGCCTGTCGACCACCGGAAGCATTTCCTTCGGCATCGACTTGGTCGCCGGCAGAAACCTTGTTCCAAGCCCCGCCACCGGTATCACGGCCTTCCTGATTTTCTTCATCGCAAATTCCTTCTGAGGAGATCGACTTCAGTCCATTCACAGGCCACGAAAAATCCCTCCATGTGCCTGCATCTTCACCTCCCCACCCCCACGGCAAACTGTGCCGCTACTCGTCGCAACCGCACGGCGATCGGCATGCCCATGTGCCTGACCGCCGCCGGGTCGCTGAGCGCCGTCCGGATCGCCTTGAGCGGGGACCGCGCCTTGATGTGCTGGACCATCGCCAGGAACGAGGCCGCCTTGCGCAAGCTGCGGCCGCGCCGGGCGAAGGCTGCCTGGGCCTCCTCGTCCATCCGATGGGTTTGCGCGAATTCGGCATCCGCCTTGCGCATCGCCTCGACATGATGAGGCTCGAGCACGCGCGAGATCGAACCACTGCGGATATGATAGGCATAGCCGATATCAGGCTCGACCACGCATCTGCCGCCCATGGCCAGGGCTTCGGCAAAAAGGATGTAGTCTTCGCCGATCCTCAGTTCCTCGTCATAACGCAGCCGGTTTTCGTCGAGGAAACTGCGCAGGAAGATCGGCTTGAGGTAGCCGAGATTGAATTTCGATTCGAAGACGACATTGCCGGCGATGTAGGTGGCCAACGAAATCTCGCCCAGGCCTTCCAGATACTGGCGCGGGAACATCGCGTCCTCGACCACGCCGTCCTCACGGACGACCTCGAGATTGTCGACGGCGATCTCGGCGTTCGCCCTTTCGGCGCGGCCGATCATGGCGGCGATACGGCCGGGAAAGACGGCGTCGTCGGAATCGAGAACCGCGATCCACCTGCCCCGGGCGGCGTCGAGCCCGGCATTCCTGGCCCCGCCGGGGCCCCTGTTCTTGTCCAGCGCCAGGACGCGCACGATGTGCTCGGGATAGGCCCGCGCCGCATCGAGCGTGCCGTCACGCGACTTGTCGTCGACGACGATGATCTCGAGGCTGACACCCTTCTGGGCGATGGCGCTGGCGATCGCCCGATCGAGGGTTGCCTCGGCGTTGTAGGCGGCAATCACAAAAGAAACATCGGGAACGGAGGAAACGTCAGGCGGCACGCTTGCCTCCTTCCCCTGGTGAAGGCTGGCCGTAGAGGCGCAGTTCGCGGACACCGACAAGGCCGCTGACGACGCCGACATGCATGATGCCGCGCAGCACGCTGCGGTTCCTGCGTATCGGGCTGGCGACAACCGGAAGGGCGGCGGCAAAGCAATAAGCGGCCTTTGCCGCGGCAAGGGCGGCCTGCTTCACCCGTGCAATGCCGCCGGCGTCGCGGCCCAGGAGATGGCCGTGCGTCTGGCCGACCCGGAAACGGCGGCGGCTGAGCCAGTCGAATGCCGCCCTGGCCCGTGGCACGGCCTCATCCACCCATGCCTCCGGCGCAAACGCGATCCGGCCGCCTGCCTTGTGCATCTGGTCGAAGAATTCGGTGTCCTCGCCGCCGGTCTGGCCGCGCGCCAGGCTGAAGCGGCGGCCGCGCAGGCTGTCCGACCCCATGCGCAGCAGGACGTTGCAGGTGTAGCCGGTGCGGATTTCGCCGCGCACTCGTACCGGCAAGGTGGAATGGAAATCGCCGCGGCGCATCCAGTCCGGCGCATCCGGACGGTAAAGCGCGCGCACCGGGCCGAGCACGGCTGTTGCACCGCTTTCCTCAGCTGTCGCGACCAGCTCGGCCAGCCAGCGGGCGGTGGCGGTTTCGTCGTCGTCGATGAAGGCCAGGAAATCCGCTTCGCTGGCATCGAGGCAAGCGTTGCGGGCAATCGAGATGTTGCGCGCCGGGCAATGCCGGTAGCGGACCGTCAGCTTCAAGTCCCGTGACAGCGTCGCCACCAACTCCCTGGCGCTTGGCGTGTCGTCATTGTCGGCGACGATGACGCCGACCTCGAAGCCGTCAGGCATGGCAAGCGCCGCAAGCGAGCGCAGCGTCTCGGCCAGTTCCGGCCGCCGGAACGTGCACACGCCGATGTCGATGCGGCGGTTCCTGGTCTCAACCGCCATCACACCGCCCTCCGCCGTGCGCCGAGGCCGAGAAGCTGCAGCCAGAAGCCGACGGACCAGCCGAAATGCATGACCATCGCCGAGACGCCGGCAAGCGCGATATCGGCATTGCGCTGGCCGATGGCCGTCACCAGGCCGTAGCCCAGGCACACCGCCACCCACAGCAGCAGCGGCAGCGCCGCAATCCAGTGCACGAACGAGAAGGCCGCGAGAAGGACCACCGGGAAGACCGCCAGCGGCACCATCTGCCTGACCTTCGGGATCACCCGATGTTTCAGCACGTTCTTGGCCCGACCGCGGCCATAGCCGAGATACTGGAAATAGAGGCCGCGCAGCGAGGTGCGCGGATAATAGACCATCTGCGTCCTGCCGCTCATCCAGATCCTGTAGCCGGCCTGCCTCAGCCGATAGTCGAGTTCCGCATCCTCGTTGTGGCTGAACGTCTCGTCATAGCCACCGACGGCCTGGAAGGCCGATATCCGCATCAGCGCGTGATGGCCGTGGTCGACCCATTCTCCGGCGGAGAGGTGGCGGTGCTTCGAGCCACCGGTGCCGAGCTTGGAATTCTGCGCCGCCGCCGCCGCTTTCTGCACGGTGCCGCTGCCGCTGGTCAGCATCGAAACCACGACCGAATCGGCACCGGTGGCCTGCGCCTCCTCGACCAGCCGGTCGCAATAGTCTTCCGGATAGCCGCCATGGGCATCGATGCGGATCAGATAGTGCGCGCCCTCGCCAAATCTGGCCACCGCCAGGTTGATCGCGGCGCTCTGGATGCGCTTTTCATTGTGAAGCAGCACGATGCGCGGATCGTTCTTCTGGCGCTCGCCGACAATGGCGAGCGTGCCGTCGGTGCTGCCGCCATCGGCAACGACGATCTGCGCGCCAAGCCGTTCCGCCGCCGGGCAGAGCTGGTCGAGCAGCGCACCGATATGTGTTGCCTCGTTGAGACATGGGATCACGATCAGGCTGGGGGCAAGCGCTTGCGTCATCGGGCGATGTCCATCCTATGCCAAGGCTTCGGCTGCGAGGGGCTCGCGCATGGTGGTCAGGCGGCGCAGTTTTTCGACCAGGGCGCTGCAGTCGCCGCGATCGTAGCTCCACATCCTCGGATTGTGGGCCAGCACGCGCATCTTCAGCCTGCCGAAACGGTGCTGCTCCATCCCGCCAAGCGCGGTTTCCAACGCCTCGGGCGTGGCCTGCGGCAACAAAACGCCGATATCGCGCTGCCGCAGGAACCGTCCGGTCTCGGTGTTGTCCATCGAGATCGGCACCGCGCCGAAGCGGCAGCCTTCATAAAGGCGGTTGGGCAGCAGCCATTCGGAGTTCTGTCCCTCCTCGAAGAAATCGATCGCCCAGGAGAAATGGACGTCCTGATAGATCGCCGCCATGTCCTCCGGATTGCGATACGGCCCGCCAAACGACAGGTAAGGTTCGGCCTCAACGAAGGCATGGAAATCCGGGAATTCGGAAAGTGCCGGACGGCCGCGCAGCACGATCTCGAACCGGCCCTCCATGCGGCGCGTGAACCCGGCAAGCAGTTCGAGCGAGCGGCGGCAGCGCAGCGCCCCGAACCAGCCGATCCGCCATGGCGGGGCTACGGGTCCTTCGACCGCCTCAGGCTCGCCAGGCAGAACAGCCGCTGCCTCGAAATATTTGTTCTCGACCAGTTCCACCGGTGCCGCGACCTGGCGGAAGGGCCTGAAATAATTGGCGATGAAGGCGGGCGAACTGGTCACCAGCAGCTTCACGTCGCGCGCCAGATGGCGCTCGGTGGCGCGCAGCGCCTTGCCCAGAGCATCATCGCGGAGCACCAGGCGGTGAATGTCGAGGCATTCATAGACGATCGGGACCGCGGCGCCGAAAGCCGACCTTGCCCGGCGCGCCAGCGCCAGCATTTCCAGATTGCGCGCGATGATGAGATCCGGCTTCGGCATGCGCTTGAGCTTCGAACCTATCGATACCGCTGCTTTCGCCACCGCCGTCAGGCGCTGCGCGAATCGGCCATCACGCGTCGCGCCAAGGTCGATGGGCCGCAATCCTTCGATATCGGCGACAGGGGCGGCGGTACGGCGGAAGCCCGCCAGGGTGACCCGGGCGCCACCTGTCCGGAGCATCGTGATCCGTCGGCGAACCGCCGGGTCGGAAATATCGTGCACCAGGTACAAGACATGCAGCATGAAAACTCGACCGCTGTTTGACCCACCCAGGGAAAGCCTAGTACAGCTCTTGCTGCATCGCAACATTTTTGGCACGGCGATCCACGTTTTCTGTTGCACTGCAAAATTATTGCCGTAGTTTGTGGTCGGCGGCGGTTGTGGATTTCGGGCCCCGGAATCCGCGCAAAGATCAGGAATCCTGAATTTGGAAGCCAATCCATTCGATCCGCCGGAAGGCTCTCTGCGCAAATCGGTCGGCCGCGGCGCCGTCGTGACCGCCATGGCGCAGTCGGTGCGGGTCGCCACGCAGATCATATCCGTCATCGTGCTGTCGCGGCTCTTGTCGCCGCAGGATTTCGGTGTCGTGGCCATGTGTGCGCCGGTGCTCGCCTTCATCGCCCTGTTCCAGGATTTCGGCCTGACCCAGGCGACGATCCAGAAGACAGGCATCCGGCACGAGGAGGTGAACTACCTCTTCTGGATCAACGTCGCCGTCAGCGCCATCCTGGCCTGCGTGCTCGCGGGCGCGGCACCCCTGGTCGCTGCCTTCTACGGCGAGCCGCGTGTCGCTGGCCTGGTGGCGGCATTGGGGCTGCAGATCCTGGCTTACGGCCTGGGCGCACAGCATCTGGCGCTGCTGACGCGCCGCATGCAGTTCGGCCGCCTGGCGATCATCGACGTCGCCGGGGCCGTGGCGGGTCTGGCGGTATCGATTGCCTGGACCTTCATCGACCGCTCCTACTGGGCGCTGTTTGCCGGCACGCTGACCGGGGCGGTGCTTCCGACGCTCTGTTACTGGGCAAGCTCGCGCTGGCGCCCGGGCATGCCGCGCAAGGTCGCGGGCATCAGCGAGCTGATCAATTTCGGCGCCGGCATCACCGGTTTCAATTTCGCCAATTTCTTTGCCCGCAATCTCGACAACGTGCTGATCGGCAAATACTGGGGCGAGGCCCAGCTCGGCCTTTACGACCGTGCCTACAAGCTGCTCCTGTTCCCGCTCAGCCAGATCACCAATCCGCTGTCGAAGGTGATGGTGCCGGCGCTGTCGCGGCTGAAGGACGAGCCGGACCGCTATCGCAGCGCCTATCTGCGCGTCATGCCGCTGATCCTTTTGGTAGCGCTGCCCGGCGTCGCTTTCGCCACCGCCATGTCCGATGTGCTGATTCCCTTCGTGCTCGGCGAGCAGTGGCGCGCCAGCGCCTCGATCTTCCTGGCGCTCGGCTTTGCCGGCCTGCTGCAGCCGCTCAACAATCCGGCGGGCTGGCTTTTCGTCAGCCAGGGCCGCTCCGGAGACTTCATGCGCTGGGGCATCATCACGGCGGTGACCTCGGTGCTTGCCTTCGCGCTCGGCCTACCCTACGGCGCGCTCGGCGTGGCGGTCGCCTATGCGGTTAGCGAGTATCTGCGCACGCCCTTCCTGTGGCTCTATGTCGGCAGGAGCGGACCGCTGCAAGCCGGCCATGTGCTGCGCGCGGCAACGCCGTTCGTGCTTGGCGCGCATCTGGCGCTGGGCGCGGTCTGGCTGGTCAAGCCGATGCTGCCGCAGCAGCATGTCGTTGCCCTGGCCAGCGGCGCCATCCTGGCCTACGCGATCACCATCGTCGTCGCGCTGGCATTCGCGGCCGGACGCGAAGCCTTGCGGGAGGCCTTGAAGATGCTGCCTGCAAGAACGCCGGCGGCGACGCCGCGTGAGGCGCAATAATTTCGGCGCCTTTGTCGTCTAACCCTATCCCACCCGAGCATCAGGCCTGATCCATGCACTACCGATCGATCTCCGACATGAACGACGCGATTGTGAGTAACCTTCACCGGCTGCCGCGCGACATCGACCTGGTGGTCGGCGTCCCCAGAAGCGGCGTGCTGGCCGCGACGCTGGTCAGCCTTGCGGCGAACATTCCGATGACCGACCTGGATAGCTTCCTGGAAGGCCGGGTCTACACGTCAGGCATCACCAAGCGCAGGGCCGCACTCGACCGCAAAGTCTCGGAAATGCGCAAGGTGCTGGTGATCGACGACAGCGTTTCCGGCGGCAATGCCATGCGCGACGCCCGTGCCCGCATCAAGGGCGCCGGCATCGAGGCCGACTACACCTTTGCCGCCGTCTTCGGTCTGGAGCCCGAGCATCAGGAGACCGATCTGGTGTTCGAGGTCGTTCCGCATCCGCGCATGTTCCAGTGGAACTTCATGCATCACAAATTCCTGGCGCAATGCTGCGTCGACATAGACGGGGTGCTGTGTCTCGATCCGACCGAGGCCGAGAACGACGACGGGCCGGCCTATGAAAAATTCCTGAGCGAGGCGCGGCCGCTTCATGCCGTGACCCAAAAGATCGGCTGGTTGGTCACCAGCCGGCTCGAGAAATACCGTGCGTTGACCGAGGCGTGGTTGGCCAAGCACGAGATCCAGTACGACAAGCTCATCATGCTCGATCTGCCGAGCAAGGCGGAGCGCCAGCGGCTTGGCGCGCATGGCAGTTTCAAGGCCGATTTCTATCGCAAATCCGATGCCATCCTGTTCATCGAAAGCGAGCATGCCCAGGCGCTGAGGATCACGGAACTGTCGGGCAAACCGGTCCTGTGTGTCGAAACGCACATGGTCAGTTTTCCCGATGCGCTGTCGCTTCCGGCCCTGGGCCAAGCCGCGCGGAACCTGCCGGCAAGGCTGCGCCAGGTCAACTCGCAAGAGGGCCGCAAGAGCGCCGCCAAGACCATCGCCCGCGCCCTGCTTGGCGCGCGCGGCTATGAAACGCTGAAGAACCGGGTCAAGCGCCCAGCCTGACGCGGCGCGATCGGGTCGCTGTTTGACTAAGCGGCCTGGCGCGCGCTCTGCTGTGCCGCCCTGTCCAATATCGAGAAGAAGGTGACGAACTGACGGTCGGGGTCGAGCTCCGGCCGCCCGGCGAAGCTGCGCGCGAGGGCCGAGACCCGCTCATATTCCTTGTTGTCATTCCACAAAAGCCTGACGGCGGCGACCCAGTCGGCGAGCGGAGCATCATAGTCGAGCACCGCGCCGCCAGGGCCGATCGCTTCGGGCAGGCCGCCGCGGCGGGAGCCGACGACGGGAATGCCGCTGCAATGGGCCTCCGAGGCCACCCGCCCCCAGGCCTCTTCCCATTTGCTGGGCGCCAGCAGGATCCGGGTGCGGCCATAGACCGTCTTCATGTCGCTGGTGCGGCCTTCCAGCGTGACATTGCCGAGCGGCGCGATCGTCTGCTCGATGCGTGCCCGGTGATCGTCCGCCAGTTTCCAGCTTTCGACGAACAGGAAAGGGATTTCGGGGCACGCGCCGGCGATGCGCACCGCAAGCTCGAAGCCCTTTTCCTCATATGGGTTGATCAGGGTGACGAACTGGCCCGACGTCGGCGTGCTGTAGTGCGTCGGATTGATGGTCGGCGGGATTACGGTTGTCTCGATGCCGAACTCCCTGGCGTAGGTGCGCGCGGTGAACTCGGAATTGGCGATATAGAGCGCCGAGCCCAATTCGCGCAGGTCGCCTCCCAGTTCGTGAAACTCGACATTGCGGAGATAGACGACCAGCGGCACGCCCTTGGCCTGCAACGCCTTGCCGAGCGGAACCGATTTGTGACACTGGACCACCGCGACATCCGGCTTCACCCTGTTGACGGCGAAGGCCGCCGCCTCCCAGGGGAACCATGCCCGGATCACCGGGTAGCCGGGAAAACTGTCGACGACCGCGGGCTGGCGCAACAGCTTCATCTTTGCACGCGCCTTGAAGCCGAAGACACCATCGCCAAACAGGGCGGCGAGCACCGCGGCCTCATGCCCATGCTCGATCAACTGCTCTGCCAGATGGTGAGTGCTCGACTGGACGCCGCCGCTGAACTCCGGTGGGTAGCCATTGCCGCCTGCAAAGAGAACTTTCATGATCCCGGCTCCTCGTCTATCCATTTCAATGCCTCGGCCCGATGAAGGCCCGCGTCCAAGGCCGCTTCAGGCAGTCTTTGGCGGATCAAGCGTCGCGAACGGATTTGTGCATGACTGCCATCCGGTGAACCGGATGGGATCATTGGGCGAACCGCGCCAGGCGTAGTCCGTCAGCATGTGGAATTCGGCAACAACCCAGCGGTCGAAATGCCCGAGGTCGCGCTGCTTCTGTTTTGGCAACAACTGGCGTGCCTGACCGAGCTTCGCCTTCTCGAGCAAGGTGACGGCATCGCTCAGTTTTTCGCTGGGAAACATTCCCGGATTGCGGTTGCGGAACTCGAGCACGAACTGCTGCAGGTGCTCGATGCGCATGTTCAGCCTGCCGAGGTATTTTTCGAGCGTGACGCGAACCAGGTCCTCGTCCGAGAACGAGGACACGGCCGCGTAGGCCACGCCCGTCGATGCAACTCCGCCTGCCATGATGGCCAGTGCCGAACGCCGCGTGATTTCGATCATCGCATACCTCCCCTCACGCCATCCGGCTCGCTGCCCGCAAGGACAGAGCTGCCGCGGTCAGGCTCGGATTGGCGCAGGAACAGCTGGGATAGGTACTGGTGCCGACGACAACCAGGTTTCTCAACCGGTGATGGATCATGTTGCTGTCGATTACCGAATCGGCCGGGCCGGTGCCCATCCGCAACGTGCCCTGGACATGCGATTCCGTTGGCCGGATCCCGCGGTCGAACAACCGCTCCACCGGTAGCGGGGCAAGCAGTCCAGGCAATTTCTCAAGCGCCCGGGCCATGCCTTTGACCGCGTAGTCCGACGGTGCCTTGAAGCTGACGAAAGCATTGTCGTCCTCGTCGAGAGTGACGAAATTCTCGTGGTCGAGCAGGTTTTCGGTGACCACGACCAGCGGCAGCGCCTGGCGCAGCCGCCCCTTCTCGGCGCGCATCCCGTGCTGCCAGCGGTTCTCGAAATAGACCAGGGCCGCCGCATGCTCGGACCGGTGCGGACCGTCATAGAGGCCGAAATTCAGGCCGGTGGTGATGGTGCTGCCGTCGAAATTGTCGACGCCGTCGAGATAGACCTCGAAATTCCAGCCATAGGATTCATGCAGGCCGCGCCCGACGAATTCATCTCCGAGGCCGGAGCGCAGCATGATCGCCGCGCTCTGGATGGCATTGGCGCCGAGAACGAAGAGGTCGCCGCTGGCCTGATATTCCTTGCCCTCATGGACGAAGGCGACCGAACGCACCGTGCCGCCGACATGGTCGAGCCGCCGCACCTCGGAGCCGAGGCAGACCGATACGTCGGGATGCTCGAAGACATGCATCAGGCCATTATTGGCGGTGAACTTGGCATCGGCCGGGCACAGCCAGCAACGCAGATTGGCGCAGCAGGAGCTGCGTTGCGCGGTCGGCACGCGGGCCCGCGCGGTCGGCATGACGAAATGCTGGTCGGGCTGGGCCGCCTTCATCATCCTGTCCGGCGTCGACATGCGATGCGGCGGCTGCGGAAACGGCCTTGAGCGCGGCAGCATCGCCGCCATGTCCGGATCGCCCGAGATCGACATGATGTCTTCGGCGTCGCAATAGAACGGCTCGACATCGTCGTAGCTGATCGGCCAGTCATTGCCGATGCCGTAGGTGCTTTTCAGCCTGAAGTCGTTGGGATGGAAGCGTGGCGTCTGCGCGAACCAGCAATTGGTCCCGCCGCCCAGCCCGATCGTGTAATTCCACGGCTTGTCGGAATTGGTCTTGTAGGTCGTCTCGTCGTCGATGTCGGTGTTGACGTTCTGGTCGAGCTGCCATTGATGCGTGTTGTGACGGCCCCATTCGAGGACGAGTATGCGCGCCTTACGCCGCCTGGCGAATTCATGCAGGAAGAAAGCCGAACCGAAGCCGGAACCGATCACGACAACATCGAAATGATCCTTGGTGACTTGCTCGGGCTTGACGTCCAGCACCATCAGTTGCAACTCCTTTCCGCGCCGGGCGCAGCCGTAGGGTCGAGCGGTCTCATGCCGCCATTCTGCCGATCGAGTGATATTCGATGCCGTGGCGCGCCACGACCTTGGGATCGTAGAGGTTGCGGCCGTCGAAGATGACCGGCGTGGTCAGTGCATCCTTCAGCGCATCGAAGGACGGTGCGCGAAAACTCTTCCATTCGGTGGCGATCAACAGCGCATCGGCGCCGCGCAGGGCCGCTTCCTTGGTACCGCACAGCATCAGGTCGTCGCGCAGCCCGTAGATGGCCTGGCATTCCTGCATGGCCTCGGGGTCATAGGCCTGCACGTTCGCGCCGGCCTTCCAGAGCGCTTCCATCAGCACACGCGCTGGCGCCTCGCGCATGTCATCGGTGTTGGGCTTGAAGGCCAGGCCCCACAGCGCGAAGGTCTTGCCCTTGAGGCTACCCTTGAAATAGCGATGCACCTTGTCGAACAGGATGGATTTCTGGTCGTTGTTGCGCTCCTCGACGGCGCGCAGCAGCTTGGCGTCGAACTTGACGCCCTCGGCGGTCTTGATCAGGGCGCGTACGTCCTTGGGGAAACACGAGCCGCCATAGCCGAGACCCGGATAGATGAAGTGATAGCCGATGCGCGGATCGCTGCCGATGCCCTTGCGCACCTCCTCGATGTCGGCGCCGAGCTGTTCGGCGAGGTTCGCCATCTCGTTCATGAAGCTGATCTTGGTCGCCAGCATGCAGTTGGCGGCGTACTTCGTGAATTCGGCGCTGCGCACGTCCATCACGATCATCTTCTCGTGGTTGCGGTTGAAGGGCGCGTAGAGTTCGCGCATCACCGCCTCGGTTTCCTCGCTGTCGGTGCCGACGATAATGCGATCCGGCCTCATGCAGTCGGCGACGGCAGAGCCCTCCTTGAGGAATTCAGGATTCGAGGCGACGTCGAAGCTCAAATCGTCGCGGCCTCTTTTCTTCAGCGTCTCGGCGATCCTGGCCTTCACCTTTTCACAGGTACCGACCGGTACGGTCGACTTGCCGACGACGATCTTGGCGGCATCCATCTCGCGGCCGATGGTCTCGGCGACCGCCAGCACATATTTGAGGTCGGCCGAACCGTCCTCGCCGGGCGGCGTACCGACCGCGATCATCTGGATTTCGCCGTGCCTGACGGCAGCCGCCGCATCGGTGGTGAACTTGATGCGGCCAGCGGCATGGTTCTCCCTGACGATGCTTTCAAGGCCTGGCTCGAAGATCGGGACGAAGCCCTGGTTGAGCCGCTCCACCTTGCTAGCGTCAATGTCGACGCAGACAACCTGGTGACCAACCTCGGCAAGCACCGCCGCCTGTACGAGGCCGACATAGCCAATTCCAAACACCGTCAAGTTCATTCGGTTTCATTCCCATCCAGGGCCTGGAGCCGTTTTCGGTCCGGCCGGTTCAATTCGTCTTTCCCAACTCTTTTAGGCTGCAGACCAGCGATTCCGGAAACTGGCAGGGCTGGCCGAGCGCGGTGAAGGCAACGCGCTCTACCTGCAGCGAAAGCTTGCGGCCCGGATCGGCGAACGCTCCCATCCAGCCCTTCATCGTCTCGCTGCCCCAAAGGCTGAAGAAAATCTTCTGCGCATGGCTGGGCAGCTTGGCGGGATCGGTGATGGTGTTCACCAACTGACCGTTGAGGTACCAGCGCAGACTATCCTTCTCCCATACGAAGGCATAGTCGTTGAAGGCACTGTCGGTGCCGCCGGCCACGTCGACCAGTTTCTCGTTCTTGCCCTTGCCGTTGATGTAGGCGTTGACCTGCACCTTGGACGTGTCCTTGGTCAGGATCTCGAAATCGATCTCATCCCAAGGCTGCTTGTCGGACGGGCCGATATAGGAGAAGAAAGCCGCGTTGAGGCCGGGGCCCGTATCGGTTTTCATCCGTGCCTCATAGGTACCATAGCCGAAGCGCTGCTTGGTCTGGATCTCGCCGCAAGCGAACTCGCGATCCTTGGTCTTCTGCTTCGCGAAACCGAGCGAAAGAACACCGTCGGAAAGCTCGACCAAGCCTTTCGACCAAGTGCAATTTTGATGGCTGCCGTTTGTCCAGCCGTCTGAAACGTACCAGCGCTCACGGTCTAAACTTTTGAAATCGTCGACGAAAGAGGGCGCGGACTGGATATCCTGCGCATGAGACGGGGTTGCCGGCAGGCTGCCAAGAGCGGCGAGCAGCAAAGCGGCCGCAAGGCCGGACCGGCGGCCGAAATCCCGGGTTGAAGGGTCGTCGATTGCTGTCGTGGACATGGTTTTTGGTTCCGAACTCATGACAAACTCACCTTTGCGCTGTGTCCCCAACCCAAAGTCGACGTTTGAACCGCTTCCAAACGGGCCAACCTTGACCTCTTCAATCACCCTCCCGACTGCCAACCTTGCATCACCTCCGTCGTAACGGTCCCGCGCCGCCACCTTCACCCTCGGCCGGCTCCCGTCTGCCTGGCCGATTCGACCGCAGCCGGCGAATCGGCGTCCGCATTCTCGTCGAAGACCGCATCCAGCGAATGACGGAGCTCGCGCATCATGCCGCCCTGGCGCGCCAATGCCGCGATGCGGCGCTCGCTGTTCAAGATCGACTGCGTCAACGCGCTGACCTCGGACGAGCGGCGGTCGGAGGCGGAACCATTTTCCATGGCTTCAACGAGGAAAGCCGCGTTGGTCGCCTCCTTCTGATAGCGGCTCTCCAGGCCGGTTTTCTCGGCATCGATTTCGGCCGCGATCTGCTCGAACAGCTTCGCCAGCCGGTCGAGACGCGCAACATCGGTCTGCCTGTCGCGGGCCGGATCCCTTGATCTGAAGCCGAATATCGAGGCCATGAACTTAAATTCCCGTCATCGCTGGCTTTTTGGGCCGGCTTTCTGGCCGGGCCACTGGCCAATCCCCGCAACCGGGGCTGAAAACTCGTACCGCGTCGTCCACTCCTCCGCCGAAGAGAGACTTCGGACCAGTCCGATCGGGGGCCAGTTCGGCTGGTCGTTCAGTTTGCTGCACCGCAACATAGACTGCCATCCCCGGAGCCGCGAGGCAACCACCCAATTCGTAAACTCATAAATCCGATCGAAATGGTTGCGTGGTGGGCGGGCGGCGGGCCGGCAAGAGCCAACGCTCCCGCACCTTACCGTGCCTTGCCCGTGCTGGTTCCGGCCATCAGGAAACGCAGCGGCGGCACGTGTTTGTTCCTGGACACGAGGCCAACGCTGCGAAACAGCGCCTCGAGTTTGTCGGATGCCACGCCCTGGACGATGGGAAAGAAGTTGGATTGGCTTGCGAAGGCATAGGCCGCGGCCGAAGCCAGGCCCCGCTCGGCCTTCACGTCGAGGAAATTGCGCAGCCGATATTTGTCGCGCACATGCCTCTCGTGCCGCCGCAATACCGCCTTGGACCCTTCCGGCAGGCTGTCGATGGCCAGCAGCGCCAGATCGGCATCGGCCAGTCGCTTCAGATCCTGCGTCTTGTGGCGGCCGCTGAGCGAATCGGCTCGCACGATAGCGCCGTAGCCACAGGAACGGATGACCTTGAACCGGGCCCCGTGGGCGACCGCCCGCGCGTAAAGCTCATAGTCCTCACCCAGTCGCAGGCTTTCGTCGTAGCGCAATCCGTGGCGGTCGAGGAAGGCACGGCTGATCACGGGCTTCAAGAAACCGAGTTCGCCTCTTTGCACGCGGCGCCTGGAGATGTTGCCTTCCACGAACCGTTCGAGATTGAGGAATTCGGGATCGGCGGCAAAATCCGGGGCGACGATCTTGGTCGCGTCGCCGGTCGCGTCATCCCTGATGAGCATGATGTTGTCGGCGGCGAAATCCCAATCGGCGCTGGCAAACAGGTTGCGAAACCGGCCATTGAGGAAGAAATCGTCGGCGTCCAGAATGCTGACGAACGGCGCTCGTGAGCGGGTGATCGCGGCGTTGCGGGCAAAGGATGGACCGCGATTGACGTCGAGGCGCATCACCGAGAGCCGGCCGCTGCCGTCGTCGGCCGAGCGGGCGACCTCGGCGGTATTGTCGGTAGAGCCATCGTCGACGACGACGACCTCCGCCACTTCCGGTTCGCGCAGCGCGGATGCGATGGCAACCGCGATCGTGCGCGCCGCGTTTTTGGCCGCGATGATCACGCAAACCTCGGATTTCGTCATCGACATGGAATTTGCCTCTTGCACAGGTTTCGTTCTGCCCTCGCCCTGTACACGTTCGATATCCATTGCCCTCATGGACTGGCCGGCCGTTCGAAGATGCGGCGGCTGATGTCCGCCGACGCGGCCCAGCCAGCCTCGGCCAGGTAGCGGACGGGAGCCCGGCCGCACAATTCCCACAACACAGTCCGCCGCTGCGGCCAGCGCAGCGACGACAGCCATGGCGCGATGACCATGTTGAGCAGGTCCTCATTGCCGATGCGCGACAGGATCGGCTTGGCCCGCTCCGATAGAAGCGTGCCGGTGCCGCCCAGCAGCACGTCGGCGGCGCGCAGGCCGAGCAGCAAGGTGTCGTCCAGTCCCTGGCCTATCGCGGCATCGAGCACACGCTGCTGATCGGCCTCGCCGAGGCGAGCGGCGCTGGCCCTGATATCGCAGACATAGCCGGCGCAGGGCTCGCGGTTGAACAGGGCCTTGGCGACGCTGATGCACGACAGCATCAGTGTGTCGGCGGCCGAAGTGAAAGGGACCTCGACGCCGGTGATCTCGACCAACCGTTTCCGCCGCAGGAACCCGTCGGCATCGCGCGGGCTGGGCGAGCCGGGCTGCTGGAGCCGGTAATGAAGATCGACCGTGGATGATCTCGGCCCGCTGCCGCGAACCATGTGCTGTTCGCCGAGGAAGCGGATCCACCAGACCGAACGCGACTTGCCCGACACCTCGTAGCCAATCAAGCGCAACGCTTCGCGCGTCTTCAGGAACCCGGCCGGCGCGACCAGGATGTCGACATCGCCCGCAGGCTTCATGAAGTGATCGTCGTAAAGCAGATGCTGCTGGAACGGCCCCTTCAGGAAGACGAAATTGATCCGCCGGTCGGACAGCGCCTCGTTGATGGCCATCGAATCCATCAGGCAGGCGGCGTTCATCGAAACCGTCCTTCTGCGATAGGTTTCGAGCCACTGGAAGAGCTCGCCCGGCCTCTCATGCGCCGGCGCACGCGCCAGCGCCTTCAGAACGAAGACACCGACCTTGTTCAGCCTGGCGATATCGGTGACGGCCTCGACCGAAAGGCCCGAGGGCAACGCCTCGGCGGCCGGGGCGGCGGGCGCCGCGAAATACAAACGTAAGCAGGCCCGCACATAGGCGATCTCGTCGGCGCAGTCGGTTGCGCGCAGTCGTTCATAAGAGCTTTCCGGCAAGGCCATTGAGCGCACAGTCTCCAAAAAACGGTTTGCGCGTCGCGTATGCTGCAAGTGCGAAACAAAGCATCCTTAAAAACCGCGGCGCCGTAAAGCCTTTCCTTTCGCGGTGCAAGATTTTGCAACCATAGCGTTTGCCGGCTTCCTCCGAAGGTGACGAGGTGATGGACGGAACACCCCGTCGCGGTGCTATCGGCGGTGGCCAGATGAAAGAGGGATATAGTTTAGCGCTATCTAAAATCAATCGCTTGCGTGAATTTCCCTTCAGGAATTCCCCTTAAAAATGACCAAATCAATGATTTAAAGTGTTGTCACTAGCAAACGCCGAAGTGAAGCAGCTTCCCTTCCTAAATGGCGGATTTCTCACATGGGGAGTGACGTTCGCAACCCATAATTGATTAACGGCGGGTAAATGAGACTTGACTCATAAATGCTGCTATGCAGCTATTGCGCCGCAGCATGAAAGTGCTGACGGTAATCGACAGGCCGTTTCCAGTCCTTGATAGGAGAGTACAATGGAACAGAATGTTGAAAAGCAAGAGTACGAAACGCCAAACCTGACCGTGCATGGTTCGATCGAGACCATCACCCAGGGCGGCGGCGGCAGCACGGCGATCGATGCGTCGTTCCCCGCACATACGCCAATTGGCGACCTCACGTTCTCTTGAGACTATCCTGATCCCGGAGGATGACGTTGGAACCTCCAGTATCCAAAAATCATAAGAAGGAGCCGGGGGTGAAAATCCCCGACTCCTCCAGCCTGTCGATGCGGGGCAACGTGTTGCGAAAGAGGTTTTAGGATGAACTGGAACCCATCCGACCGCGATTGCGTAAGCGCGACCAAGGATGCCGTGGCCTGCGAATTCGGCGAAGGCCTCGCGCTTCTCAACCTGAAATCCAATATCTACTACAGCCTCAACGGTGTCGGCGCTTTCATCTGGGACCTGATCCAGGAGCCCAAGCCGGTCGCCGATATCCGCAGCGCCGTCCTCGCTCGCTACAATGTCGACGCCGAGCGCTGCAAGGGCGACGTCGACGCATTGCTGAAAGGCCTGGCGGAAAACGGGCTTGCGAGGCTTGAGCATGAGGCCGTCGTCTAGGCAGGTGTCGCAGAAGGCCATGGTTGCGCGGCAAAGACCTGTGACGCAGAGACCCCCCGTGCCGATGAAGCGGCCTGGCAGGCGGAGCCTGGCCAGGATTTTGGCCTTGAGCGGTTCGGAAGCGTTTTTCCTGGCCCGCTGCCTGCTGGTGGTCGCGACCGTGCGGCTCGGGCTGACAGTGTTCTCCTACAACCGCGTCCGCGGGATGGTGACACGGCTCAACGCGCGCCAATGTGCGAGCATGGGCGAGTTGCGGCTTGTCGCCTGGGGGGTTGCAGCGGCCGCGCGGTTCGTGCCGGGCGCCACATGCCTGACCCAGGCGCTTTCGGGCCAGTATCTCCTCGCGCGCAAGGGCAATGCGTCGAATATCCGCATCGGCATCGAGCGCGGCACGGGCGAGCAATTGAAGGCGCATGCCTGGCTGGTCAGCGACAACCACATCGTGCTCGGCGGATCCATCGATGGTTTCGCACATCTGGTCGACCACGGCAGCCGATGAGCGGCGTGGCCGGAATCCTGTTGCGGCAGGGCCACGCAGTAGCGGTCCGAGGCCCCGCGCCGACTGAAGCGGCGAGCGGCATCCAGCAGATGTTGGCGCGCATGCGACATCGTGGTCCCGACGGAAGTTCATGGTGGCTGGACAGCGGCGTCGCGCTTGGCCACGCCTGGCTGAACACGACCGACGAAGCCGGGCCCGGCCCGCTGACCATGGCCGGCGGCAAGCTCGCCATCACCGCCGACTGCCGGCTCGACAACCGCGACGAGCTGCTCGCCAGGCTCGGCATCAGGGACAGCTCAGTCGCCGATGCTGCCTTGCTGATGCGGGCCTATCTGCGCTGGGGTGAAGCCTCCCCCGTGCATCTGCAAGGCGATTTTGCCTTCGCCATCTGGGATGCCGAGCGGCAGCTTCTGTTCTGCGCGCGAGACCATTTCGGGGTCAAGCCATTCTATTACCACGCGGCGGAACGACGCTTTGCCTTTGCCTCCGAGATCGGACCAATGCTCGGCCTCGACGGGGTTGGTGCGCACCTCAGCGAGCACCGGATTTCGGGCTTCCTGGCCGGGTTGCCCGACGACCCGCAGTCCACGCCCTACCGCGACATCTTCGCCCTGCCGGCGCGTCACAGCCTTACCGTCACCGCGCAACGCCTGGTGCTGCGCCGGTATTGGCAGATCGAGCCATCACAGCGAGTGCCACGGTCGGATGCCGCGGAGGAATTCGCCCATCTTTTCTCGCAATCGGTCCGCAATCGCATGCGGGGAAGTCCATCGGTCGGCGCGATGCTGAGCGGCGGCCTCGATTCCTCCTCGATCGCCTGCGTGGCCGGGCTGCAAAATGCGGCCGGGCGCAAACCGAAGCTGCCGACCTTCTCCCTAGTTTTCGAGAAGGGTTCGTCGATGGACGAGCGCTCCTTCATCGATGCCGTGCTGGATCAGCAGAAGACCGACCCGACCTTGATCCCTGTCGGCAATTATGCGCCTTTCGCCGAATTCGAACGGGTGCTGGAGGAACAGGAAGGCACCTTCCTGGCGCCGGGCCTGACGCTGACACGCGGTATCTACCGGACGGCGGGCGCCAAGGGCATCAAGGTGCTGCTCGATGGCCATGGCGGCGACGAGGTCGTTTCGCAGGGACATGGCCATCTGCACGAGCTTGCCAATGGCGGCAGATGGCTGGACCTCTGGCGCGAGGTCCGCAGCGCCTCCAACACCTATGGCGACAGCACGCTCGGCCTCTATTTCCAGTTCCTCACTATTTACGGGCCGGCCTGGCGCATCGCCAGGCTGCGGCAGTTGGGGAACCGAGCCCTGAACAAAATACGCAAACCTGCCCAATCGCGGCGTGGCCGGAGCTGGCGCGACCTGATCAATCCGGACCTTGCCAGGCGAACCGAGCTCATCGACCGGTTCCACCGAGCCGGCTATATGCCACCCGGCGTCCAGGCCAGCGATGCTCTCAGTCACCGCTGGATCCTGTCCAACGGTTATGTCCCGCACTCTTTCGAGGTTCTGGACAAGGCCGCCGCCAATTTCGGCGTCGAGCCGCGTTATCCGTTCTGGGACAAGCCGCTGGTCGAATTCTGCCTGGGGCTGCCGGGCGAGCAGAAGCTCAGTCACGGCTTTGGCCGCTACGTGTTGCGCCGGGCTATGGAGGGCATCCTGCCGGCGGCGGTCCAGTGGCGGCGCGACAAGATCGATTTCACCGCCAATCTCGTCAACGGCATGGTGCGCAACCATCGCGACCTGCTGGACCAGTTGCTGGTTGGCGACGCGGGTCGCATCGCGCCCTATGTCAACCTGCCGGAAGTAACCGCTGCCTATGCGCGGCTGTTGCGCCAGCCGGACCAGGTGGCGCCGCTCGATGTCCAGTATGTCTGGCGCTCGGCGTCATTGTCGCTGTGGCTGCGGCAGGTCCAGCATGGCGGAAGCCCGGCATGATGTCCCGCCAAGAGCCGTTCGCCGGCGATCTCGACCATCTTCCCCGGCGCAGCAGGATCGCGGGAGAACGACGTTACTACCGCGCCTACGGCCTGATCGTCGCATCCGACGTGTCCCTGCCCGAACTGGAGCCGGCGGACCCGGCGTCGGCCGACATCGAGATCGCCATCGGCCCGATCGATATGCCCAAGCCTTCGGCGGAGGCCGCGACCTTCTTCCGCTTCGAGCCCGGCCGGCAGTATTTGGCCTGGGAGGCCGTCGGCGCATTCCTGATCAGCGACGCCCGCCGCATCGATGTCCAGCCGGCGCCCGGCGTCGACGACGCCTTGCTTGCCTTTCCGTTGCTGGGGCCGGTGCTGGCGCTGCTTCTGCACCAGCGCGGCCTGCTGGTTCTTCATGCCAGCGCCATTGCGGTAACCGGCAGGGGCGCCATCTTCATGGGCGACAAGGGCGCCGGCAAATCGACGACGGCAAGCGCGCTGATCCGGGCCGGACACGATCTGCTTACCGACGATGTCGTCGCGCTCGACCTGGCAAACCCGAACCAGCCGATGATCGTTCCGGGGTTTCCGCAGATCAAGCTTGCCGCCGATGCCGCAGCGGCAATCTCGCTTGGGCAGGCGCAAGTGCGGCCGCAAGTGCATCCCGCGATCGAGAAGATGCAGCATCGCCTGCACGGCGCCTTCTCCGGCAACAGGGTGCCGGCGGCCAGGATCTACATACTCGAGCGTGGCGAAAGGGCTGGGATCACCCCCTTGCCTTCCATTGCCGCCTTGCCGGCCATCATCAAATTCTCCTACGTGACGCGTTTCGGCCGCGCGGCGCTCTCCGGCGATTTCGCCGCGATGCACCTTCGTCACTGTTCAGCAATCGCTAACCATGTCGGCGTGTGCCGGCTGGACGTTCCGACGGGCATCGACAGGATCGGCGAGGCTGTGGCGCTGATCGAAAAGGAACTGGCAGGAGATGCCTAGGTCATCGGTCTTCAGCCTGTCGCTGTTTCGCGATGTCGCGGCATTTGGCGCCGTCATTGCCCAGATCGGCGGGCGGCGGACCTGGACGGCGCTGTTGTTCCTGATCCTCGGCAGCCTGACCGAAGGCATCTCGATCCTGCTGCTGATTCCGCTGCTGCACCTGGTTGGGCGCGCCGACCAGGATTTCGCGGTCAGGCTGCCGAATATCGATTTCGTCCGCTGGCTGGTGCCCGGCGGAACGCTGCAACTGACGACGGTGCTTTGCGCGCTGGTCGGGCTTGTTGCCGTGCAGGCAGCCTTCAACCGCTTCAAGTCGGTCTATATGGCAAGGCTGCTCTTCGATTTCATCAACCGCCTGCGCATGAACCTGTTCGAGAGCATCGGCAAGGCGCGGTGGGGCGTGTTCACGCGCATGCGCGGCTCCGATCTCGACCATGCCCTGACCGGTGACATCGACCGCGTCCAGGGGGCCGCCTTTTCCCTGCTGATGTTGGTGCAGATCGCCGTGCTGCTGGCGGGCTATCTCGTGATTTCCATGTTCATCTCCCCGGTTATGACGGCGTTTGCCGTCGTTATCGGCATCGTGATGTTCATAGCGCTGCAGCCGTTTCGCTCGCGGGCCACGGCCTTCGGCCGCATCCTGACGAGCAATCGCCAGGACCAGTACCGTACGGTTTCGGAATTTCTCGGCGGCATCAAGGTGGCCAAGAGCCTGAATGTCGAGGGCAGCTATTTCGCGCAGCTGCAGGCCACGCTCGAAAAGATGAAGGCCGATAACATCGCTTATGTGCGGAACAGCTCGATCGGCACCGCCGTGTTCCAGGTGGCGAGCGTCGTGGGCTTGAGCGTCTTCATCTATGTGGCGCTGGTCCGCTTCAACCTGTCGCTGGCCGAGATCGTCGTGCTGCTCCTGGTCTTCATGCGCATCGCGCCGCGCTTCATGGACATGCAGACGCAGGCCCAGCAGGTGCTGATCAACCTGCCCGCCTATACGGCAATGCGCAGCCTGCAGGCACGTTTCGACGCCGAGCGCGAGCCGGGCCATATCGAATCCGGGGATGCCCGCAAGCTGGCCCTCGATACGGGGCTGAACATTCGCGACGTCTCCTTTGCCTATGACGGCGGCGCCGGCAAGGCGGTGGTGAGCGACGTCACCTTCGGCCTTCCGGCCGGCAAGGTCACCGCCCTGATTGGCCCGTCCGGATCAGGCAAGAGTACGATCGCCGACATGCTGCTCGGGCTGCTCGAGCCGACCGCGGGCAAGATCCTCGTCGATGGCGTCGAGGTCGATGCCGGCAACCGCCGCCGCTGGCGCGATCAGGTGGCCTATGTGCCGCAGGAGGTATTCCTGCTGCATGACACGATCGCGGCGAACCTGCGGCTTGCCGCCCCGCAGGCCAGCAACGACGAATTGTGGGCGGCACTCCGCGCCGCGCATGCCGGCGAATTCGTAGAACGGCTTGACCTCAGACTGGAGACGGTGGTCGGCGACCGCGGCGTGCGCATGTCGGGCGGCGAGCGTCAGCGCATCGCGCTGGCGCGCGCGCTGCTGCGCAAGCCTTCACTGCTCATCCTGGATGAGGCAACAAGCGCGCTCGACTGGCAGAACCAGTCACTTATCGCCAAGTCGATCGACGGCCTGCGCGGCTCAATGACGATCCTGACAATCGCTCACCGGCCGTCGATGATCGCCTTCGCCGACTGGGTGGTGGCAATGGAGGACGGCCGTGTCGTGGAAGTTGGGCAATATCGGCGCCTGAAGGCGAAGCCGGGGAGCCGACTGTCCAGGATGCTGTCGGGAGAACAGTCGGAGACCGAACCAGCGGACGTGGCCTGACCCGGCGTGCGCCTTGCGCCTAATGCAGGCTCCGCCGGGCGCTGCCAAGTTTCTCGCCCTCGGGCACTTCGGTGGATTTCTTCTTTCTCTCGGCTTCGCGCAGCCTGTCGGCCGGCGTCGGCTCGCTCCTGGCGATCATGGCGTAGACGACCGCGAAATAGCCGGCCTGGATGACCACCGCGCAGATGATGACACGCAGCAGTGTCGTGCCGAGCGAAGCCCCACCCAGCCACGACCAGGCAACGACGATCGAGAGCGCGAAAAGCATCCCAAGGATGAATTTTGGAAGCGACATACCCAACAGCCCATAAACCGGCTCGGGTTATATCCAACGATAGCCCCACCCGAGCGCCGTCCCTTGTCATGCGGGCTTGTTAAGTCACCCGCTGCCGACCGGTTGCTTCCGGCCTTTCAACCTGTCGCCACCATGACAGGTATAATTTGCAATTCTATTAAGGCGAGCAGAAGGCGGCAAGGGCAACCGCACATATTTTTGAATCAGCTTACGCGCTCGACTCTGCCATGCTGCAACGCACACGGCCGCATTTCACTCAACCTGCAGCCGTTATAAGGCGCGAGTACAATCCATAATATTAAGCAGTATTTTATGTGAATAGTTTCAAATATGGCACCTTCCTAAAGCACTTATATGTTCCGCCCCTCGACGCCGAGAACGCGTCGCCTAGGAATCGCCTCAAAAATGTCCGGATTTTTTTATCCTTGCCCATTTATTGTCACAAATGTGCTAAAAATTTCGAAATTTGTGCAGAGCGAGCTTACTATTTAGTCAATTCATGACGCGACTATTTCAATGGGATGGGAAATTGTGTGTTGCGCTGCAGCATTTTTTTGATATCGTGCGGTCAACCATTCGTTCACCGCATGGAGTTTCCGTATGAGGGATATTGCCAAGTCGGCCACGGCGGGCTTTTCGCAGGCTGACACCGACTTTCCGCCGCCGATCGGCGGTCTCATCAAGCGGAGTTTTGATGTCGCCGGTTCGCTGGTTGGGCTGATCGCGCTCAGCCCGCTGTTCATCATGATAGCATTGCTGGTCAAGTTCTCCGATGGCGGATCGATTTTTTACGGTCACCGCCGAATCGGGCGCGGCGGACGGCTGTTCTCCTGCCTCAAATTCCGCACCATGGTTCCCGACGGGGACAAGGTGCTGGCCGCCTATCTTGCGACCAATCCAGACGCCAATGCGGAATGGATAGCGACCCGCAAGCTGAAGAACGATCCACGCGTCACCCGCGTCGGAGCGGTCCTGCGCAAGCTCAGCCTCGATGAGTTGCCGCAGATCATCAACATCCTCCAGGGCGACATGAGCCTTGTCGGGCCTCGCCCGGTGGTCCGCGACGAACTGGAAATCTACGGCAGCGCGGCTGTCTATTATCTGAAGTCCCGGCCCGGCCTGACCGGCCTGTGGCAGGTCAGCGGCCGCAACGATGTCTCTTATGACAGCCGCGTCGCGTTCGATCGCCACTATGTCGAGAACTGGTCGCTGTTCGAGGACGTTCGCATCATCATCAGGACCGTGCCGGCCGTCTGGATGTCACGCGGTTCTTATTGATCGGCCGGGCTGACCCAGCCATCCGGCGGCAAGCTCATCGGGCGATGGGGCTAAAACGGATCGGAACGTTCAGTTGAAAACAGACATGTTCGAAGCCTTTGGCGGCGGCCCGTTTTTCGGCCGCTCGCGGCTCGTGGCGACGTGCCTTGCGATGTCGCTCGCTTTTCCCCAGCTGGCCGCCGCCGACGACTACCGTCTGGGCTCCCAGGACAAACTCACCATCCGCATCGCCGAATGGCAGACCGTCGAAAGCACGTTCCGCGACTGGTCGTCGGTCAATGGCCAATACACGGTCGGTCCGGCCGGCACGCTGTCGGTGCCTTTCGTCGGCGAACTGCCGGCGGCCGGCAAGACCACGGCAGAGGTCGCCGCGGCGATCGGCGAGGCGCTGCAGCACAAGCTCGCTTTGTCGGACAAGCCCGAAGCCTCGGTCGAAATGGCGCAATTCCGGCCGTTCTACATTTCGGGCGAAGTGCAGAATCCCGGCCAGTTTCCCTATGTGCCCGACCTTACGGTGCTGAAGGCGATCAGCGTCGCCGGCGGCATCAGGCGCAGCGCCGACTACGGTCCCCAGCTCGGCAAGGACCTGGTCACCGCCAAGGGTAATTTCGATATCTCCGACGACCTGCGTGTGCGGCTGATCGTCAAGCGCGCCCGCATCGACGCCGATATGGCCGGCAAGACGAGCTTCGAAGCGCCGAAGGAGGTCGAGGGCGATCCTCGGCTGCCGACCATCGTCAACGACGAGATGACGATCCTGACCGCCGACCAGAAGGCGCTGAAGCTGAAGCTCGAGTCACTCGACGATCTCAAGGGTGTGCTGCAGGCCGAAATCGAATCGCTGGAGAAGAAGATCGTCAACCAGCAGAAGCAGGTCGATCTTGCGCAGCAACAGCTGGCCAGCATCGGTCCGCTGGCGCAGAAGGGTCTGGTCGCCAATGCGAGACTTCTGGATTCGCAGCAGTCCGTCACCGACCTGCAAGGCAAGATCCTGGACTATGAGACGGCCATCCTCACCGCCAAGCAGGCGATCAGCAAGGCGACGCAGGACGCCATCGACGCCCAGAACACCTTGAGCTCGAGCCTCGCCGCCGCCCGGCAACAGACCGAAGCCGACCTGAACGAGGCCGCGCTGAAGGTGAATATGCAGAAAGGCCTGATCGCTCAGGCCACTGATCCGGCGACGACGGCCGCCATCACCAACGACCAGCAGCCTACCTTGCTCTATTCGCTGGTGCGCAATGTCGACGGCAAGACCAGCGAAATCGCCGCCAAGGAAGACACGCCGGTGCTGCCCGGCGATGTGATCAAGATCAAGCTGGCGCCGCTGGCGAGCCAGTAGGGACGCGGAAGTTCGCACGACCCGCCGCTTCGATCCTCTAACACAAAGACTTTGAACCTCCGCCTGGCCTGCCTGGCGGAGGTTTTTGCTGACAGGGTTTCCAGAACCGGAAAACCAGAACGGTTGTTGACGCAATTGCGGACGGGAAAACCGCTACGCACTTTTCCCGGCATTGCTCCAAGAACGGTTTAGTGTTTGATAGAATCTCTGACCCGCTCTAACTTCTTGTTTTCACGCAATTCCCAAGGGGAAGCGCTATGCGCTTCTCCCGGGAAACCGTTACACACTTTCCTGGAATTGCCCTGGCGGACCCTCATCATTACTCGGCCGCCGCCGGACGGTGCGGCCAGGCTGGCTCCCCACCCTTCGCATCCGCTGGCTCGAAGGCCGGCGACCACCGCGTGCGCGTGACCGGCAACCGGGCCAGCTTGAAGAAGCTGAAATACATCAGGAAGGAGCCCATGATGTAGGGGTTGAGAATCTCGACCTCGACGAAGGAGCGGATGAGCAGCAGCACCATCACGCCGATGAGAACCACCGATTCGGCCTGCCATGTCTTGAAGACCACCGCCGCGATATGGCCGAAGAGCGTGCGCAGCATGATCAGCGATATCAGCACCGCCCCGGTGAAGCCGAGTTCGACAAGGGCCTCGACATAGGTGTTGTGGAAATGGAAGCCGGTGCGGGTGGTGATGTAGAATTCGTTCCACAGCCGCTCGGCCTCGGCAAAGCCCTGCACCCAATAGGCGGCATAGCCGACGCCGAGGATCGGCGATCGCATCGCGGCGTTCCAGCCCTGCTCCCACAGATAGGTCCGCCCGGTGAGCGTCGAATCCTTACCGAAGATGCCAAGCACGAAGTCCATGAGCCCGAGATTGAGGGCGACGATGGCCACCACGACGATCATGCCGGCGCCGATCAGGAAGATCACCCGGCGATAGCGCCGCGACAGAAGCTTGCTCATCGCAAGCAGCGCCACCAGCGCCAGAACCGCCGGTATCGAGGCCATCGAGGTGGCGGAATGCGAGACGACCAGCACATAGGCCGACAGCAGCACGACCGGCACGGTCAGCATGAAGCTCAGGCGGCCACGCCGAAGGAAAGCAAGGAAAACGACGGAGAAATAGATGCCGAGCGAGCCGACGAAGCCGATCTGGTTCTTGGAGGCGAAGGCGCCGACGAAATTATAGGTGCCGTCGAGGACGTCCTCGGAATAAGCTCCGACCTTCAGCGAATAGATCAGGACGAAGAATATGCCGACCAAGGCGCCTATCGTCAGGGTGCGCACGCTGACGGTGCGCGCCGCGACATAGGCACAGGCGATATGGGAAAGGTACTGGACCGCCGTTCTGGCGGTGGTGCCGGGTGCCTGCGACCAGAACACGGAGAAGCAGACATAGGCAGCGAACAGCAGCGGCAACCAGGCACTGGACAATTGCCGCAGGAACCGCCGGTAGTCGACCAGGATGAGCGGAAGCCAGACGACATAGTAGGCCAGGATCAGCACCTGGCCGAAAATGACGGAATAGGAGAACGCCCAGATCGAGACGGCAACGGCAAAACTGCCATAGACCGAATTCTTCTCGGGATCGACGAGCAGGGATTTGGGAATTTTCATCTAAAGGGTCCCGTCAACACGACCCAGAACCGGCAGGCCGCAAACCAGCCGGCATATCCGCAAACAGGGGCGTACAAGAAACGGCGTCTCCATTGTGCAGTGCAATATAACCTATCGCACCCCTTGCTCAATGGCAAATCCGGTCACCTTGTCTTACAGCGAAGCGATCGCCGAGAGATCGCAACCCCATAATCCGGCCGGTGTTGGGCCCAGACGATCCGGCCACATGCCGGCTTGAACTCGATCGGCGGTCACCTCACAGTTCCCGACGAGCCATCACATGGACCGGGATGGACAGGGGAGTGACATGCCGATGAATTTCGCGGGACGATTCGCCGGCCGATCGGCGGTGATTACCGGCGGCGCCTCGGGCATCGGCCTGGCGGTCGCGCACAGGATCGTCGACGAAGGCGGGCGCGTCAGCGTCTGGGATCGCGATCCCGCACAGATCGAACAGGCGAAAGCCGTCATTCCCAGCCTGCAGGGGGTGACGATGGACGTTGCGGATGCGGCAAGTGTGGAGGCCGCCGCACAATCGACGATCGAAGTCCTCGGCGGCGTCGACATACTGGTCACCAGCGCGGCCATAACCGGCCCCAACATGACGACCTGGGCCTATTCGGCCGAGGACTGGCAAAGGGTCATCAATATCAACATCAACGGCGTCTTCTATTGCAACAAGGCGCTGGTGCCGCACATGCTCGAGCGCAACTACGGCCGCATCGTCAACATCGCCTCGATCGCCGGCAAGGAAGGCAATCCCAACGCTTCCGCCTACAGCACCTCGAAGGCGGCGGTGATCGGCCTGACCAAGTCGCTCGGCAAGGAACTCGCCAAGACCAAGGTGACGGTCAATTGCGTGACGCCGGCAGCTGTACGCACGGCGATCTTCAAGCAGATGAGCCAGGAGCACATCGACTTCATGCTGTCGAAGATACCGATGGCGCGCTTCGGCGAGGTCGAAGAAGTGGCTGCGCTGATCTCATGGATCGCTTCCGAGGAATGCTCGTTCACCACGGCCGCCGTGTTCGACGTTTCGGGCGGCCGCGCTACGTATTGAGCCGGGTCGAGGCAGTTCCGAGTTCGCCCGAGCCAACTACAATTCCGCGTGACGAAGCAACGATTGGAGCTGGACAGGCTTATGGTAGCTGGCGTCTGAATGAGCGTGCCACAACAGGGGAAAGCCATGACACGACGAGAGAGCCCGGCAGGTGCGATGTCCCCCGGCCACTGTGCCGGTGGCCTGCGATCGACGGAAGCGGCGATCACCAGGCCGGAGTTTGCTTCGTTTGCTTAGAGCAGATCCCACCGCGCTGGCCGATGACGAGCTTCTGGACCGCTATCAGCGCGCCGCCTTCGGCTATTTCCTGGAGAATGTGAACCCCGACAACGGGCTGGTCGCCGACACGTCGCGGCCGAATTCACCGTGCAGCATCGCCGTCGTCGGCTTCGCCCTGTCCTGCTATCCGATCGGCGTCGAACGTGGATGGATGGCGCGCGATGCGGCTGCCAGGCTGACCCTTGCGGCGCTGCGCTTTTTCCAGACCAGCACGCAAGGCAGCGGCCCCGACGTTACCGGCCACAAGGGTTTTTACTACCACTTCCTCGACATGCGCACTGGTTTGCGCGTCTGGCGCTGCGAGTTGTCGATGGTCGATACCGCCTTGCTGATCGCCGGCATGCTGGTGGCGGGCGCTTATTTTTCCGGCGACAATGATGACGAGGCCGAAATCCGCCAACTGGCCGAGGCGCTCTACAGGCGCGTCGACTGGCGATGGGCACAAGGCAGCAGCCCGACGCTCCGCCAAGGCTGGAAGGCCAGGACCGGCTTTCTGCACTATGGCTGGGAAGGCTACAACGAGGCGACGATCCTCTATGTGCTGTCCATGGCCTCACCGGACCGGCCGACCTCCGACGACAGCTACGAGGCCTGGACGGCGACCTACCAGTGGGAAAACATCTACGGCCACGACGTGCTCTATGGCGGGCCGCTGTTCATGCACCAATTCTCGCATGCCTGGATCGATTTCGCAGGCATCCGCGACGCTTTCATGCGCGAGAAGAATTCGGACTATTTCGAAAACAGCCGCCGCTCGACATACCTTCACCGCGACTACGCCCGGCACAACCCCTACGGCTTTGTCGGCTATGGCGAGAACCTGTGGGGTCTTTCGGCAGGGGACGGACCAGGCGGCTTCCGCGCCAGCGTGGAGCGACGGCGCCACCGGTTTTCCGGTTACGCGGCGCGCGGCGCGCCTTTCGGTCCTGATGACGGCACGATCGCGCCATGGTCCTATCCGGCGTCGCTGCCTTTCGCGCCTGATATTTGCCTGGCGGCGATGCGCCATCTCGCCGATCGTTACCCGGAGGTGATCGACAATTTCCGGCTGCCGAGCGGTTTCAACCCGACATTGGCCAACCGGCGAAATTTCGGCCGCAACGGCTGGGTGTCGGAAGGCCATTACGGGTTGGACCAGGGCATTGCGGTAATGATGATCGAAAACCACCGTTCCGGCATGATCTGGGAGCTCATGCGTTGCAATCCCCATATCCGTCGTGGGCTGGACAAGGCCGGCTTTACCGGCGGATGGCTGTCGCGGCCGGCAAGCCCGGCATCCGGGGGGCGCGATGTCACGTGAACCGACGAGAGCCGCCGCCTTCCCCGTCGACCACAACGACGTCGAGCTGGTCAGGGGCGCGCATCCTCCGCACTGGAAGAACCCGACCCCGAACGGCTCCTACAATCTCGTCGTCATCGGCGCCGGGCCGGCCGGGTTGACCGCCGCGCGTGACGCGGCGAGCCTTGGCGCGAAGGTCGCGCTGATCGAGCGCGGGCTGATTGGCGGTGCGTGCATCAATGTCGGCGGCATTCCGTCGAAGTCGATCATTCGCACAGCCAGGCTCTATGCCGACATGCGCGATGCCGAGAGCTTCGGCGGCGACCCGCCAGATCATCTTCGTGTCGATTTTCAACGGGCGATGACACGGATGCGGCAGATCCGGCAGCGGATCAGCCGTGCCGATTCCGCCGCGAGCCTGGTTTCGGAAGGCATCGACCTCTATTTCGGTGCGGCGCGATTTGCCGGCCCCGATACGGTCACGGTCGAGGAAAGCACGCTGCATTTCAAGAAGGCGCTGATTGCAACGGGCGCACACCCGGCCTTCCCTGCTATTCCGGGGCTGGTCGAAGCCGGTTATCTCAGCAATGAGACGATGTTCAACCTGACGCAATGCCCGCCGCGGCTCCTCGTCATCGGCGGCGGGCCGCTTGGCTGCGAGACGGCGCAGGCTTTCTGCATGCTCGGCGCCAAGGTCATCCTGGCGCAGAGCGATCCGATGTTCCTGCCCGGCGAGGAGCGCGACGCCGCGCAAATCCTTTCGGACGCCCTGGCGCGCGAGGGGGTGGAGGTGCGCCTGAACACCGAAGTGGTGGCGGTGCGCAGGGAAGGTACCGCCAAGTTCGCCGACCTGATGCGGGATGGTGACACGACGACGATCTCCGTCGACGAGATCATCACCGGCGTCGGCCGTTCACCCAACGTCGATGGTCTCGGCCTCGAAGAGGCCGGCGTGGCGTATGACGCCGACGGCATCAAGGTGGATGATTATCTGCGAACCAGCAACCCGCACATCTATGCGGCGGGCGACGTCTGCCTCGAATACAAGTTCACCCATACCGCCGAGGCAACGGCGCGCATTGTCGTGCGCAATGCCTTGTTTCGCGGCCGCGAAAGGCTCAGCGACCTCGTCGTTCCCTGGTGCACCTATACCGATCCGGAGATCGCCCATGTCGGCCTCTATCCCCTGGAAGCGCGCCGCAATGGCATTCCGGTCAAAACCTATACGATACTGATGCACGATGTCGCCCGCGCCGTGATGGACGGCGAGGAGGAAGGATTCGTCAAGATCCATGTCAGGGAGGGGTCCGACCGCATCCTGGGCGCGACGGTCGTCGCCAGCCATGCGGGCGAGATGATCAACGCGGTGACCCTCGCCATCCGGTCCGGCATGGGACTGCATGCGTTGGCCGACGTCATCCATCCCTTCCCGACACAGGCGCAAGGCATCAAGATGGCGGGCGACGCCTATAGGCGGACACGCCTCACCTCGTTGCGCAGGCGCCTTGCGGCGCACTGGCTGGCGTGGTCCAGACGATAAGCCCAAAGCCATCACATATGCCGAAATGCTCACAAATACGCAACCAAGTGCGCGGCGGCGCTTGACGGATCCCTGCGAGGCTAATGAAATCGAGACGACGCCTTCGGCCGCGGAACATTCGTGGATGCAGCCTTTAGTCGAAACGGAATACGCAATCGAGCTCTTGTCCAAGGGTTACATCTGTGTGCCTCTGCGCGAAGGTGGCAAGCATCTCGATCTTGAGGCGATGGAATATCATCCGCTGCATTTGAAGGCCCGTCGAAAGGATCTGAAAGAATTGGCGTTCCGGTCGATTGCCTTTCAGTTGTCGCAGAAGCCACCAACACCGGAGGAAATCCGGCGCTGGTTTCGGGACTTTGCTGGAAATGTCGGCATCATCGGAGGATACGGCAACCTTCTCATCTTGGATTTCGACGATTCAGCAGACTATCGCGCCTGGTCTGGCAAGCACGCGCACCTTTCAAGTTGCACGCCGGTCGCGAAATCACCGAATGGATTCCACATCTATCTCAGGACGCGCGAACCGGCGGTATCATCCAGCCTGTATCTCGGCATGCGGCGGATCGGCCACCTGAAGGCGCTTGGCGGTTACGTCGTTGGAAGTCCTTCCGTACTCAAGGATGGCTGCTGCTACAGCTGGTTGAAGGACCAGTCGCCATTCGACGTCGAGCCGCAACCAGTCGAAAGCCTGGCCAGTCTTTCACTTCGCGCGGTCTCGCCACTCAAACATTGCTATGACCGCGTTCTGAAGCGCGGTTTTTTCGTGCCGCAATGAGCATTTCGGGGCGTGAGCAACCCGATATCAGCATCGTCATTCCGGCAAGAAATGCCGCCGCGACGATCGACGCCACGCTGCGAAGCCTTCTGCCGGAGAGGGGCCTGATCAGCGAGATTCTTCTCGTCGACGATGGCTCCATCGACCAGACCACGGCGATCTCGATGCAAAGCGCCCGGAAGTACGGATTGCCGCTGGAGATCCTCGCTATGCGGCTGGGCAGCGCGGGCGCTGCCCGCAACGCCGGAATTGCGCGAGCCAAAGGCAAGTTCATACTTTTCCTCGATGCCGACGATGAGGTGATGGCGGGAGGGTTGGGACTGCTGCATGAGGCGCTCCTGCGCAATCCCGAGGCCGGCCTGTCGATAGGAGCCAGCATTCGCCGCACCAGGGGGAGGCCGGACAAGCTCAAGGTTCCGCATGGGTACACGAGCGACCGGGCATTGAACGCCCGCCGCTACCTTCTTAACGAGGCATGGCCGATCGCCATGGGCAGCGCGTTAGTCGCAGCCTCGGCAATGGCCACCGTCCGCTTTCCGGAAACCACCAGCCTGGATGAGGACACGTGCTATTGGGCGGCCATGCTCGCACAGGCCGACGTGACAACGATCTCTTCTCCGGTGCTTCTCTACCACCATGACGAAGAGAGGATGGCGCGGCGATTTGTCGAGAACCCGCGGGCCACGTTTCTCGCGATAGCACTGGAGCTGGACAAGCTTGCCGGTTCAGCCATTGCCAGGGACGTTCTGCAGTGGAGGAAGGCCTGGATAGCCTTGCGGATTTCAAGGCAGCTTATCAAACACAACCGATACAGCTATGCGATGAGCATGATGCGTGCCGTTCGCGCCCACAAAAGGCTGGGGCCGAGCTGGAAGGCGTCGCAATATCGCATACGAATTCGCATCGGAGCCATGATGGAACGGCCTGACCACTCGTCGAGCGCTGGCGCGGTCACGGAAAGACGTACGCTGATCGTATCCTTCGACCCGGCATTTCCGCCGGTTTCCGGTGCGGACCTGAGAAATTTCAACAATGCCAGCCTTGCAGCCGAGTTCGGCCCAGTCCGGCTTGCCTCGATCAGGCCGCTGGGCGACGCGCGCCAACCGTCCGACGCGCGCATCAACGCGGTTGGCCTGGTAACCGATGGAGAACCGCGTTCGGCCTCTCTCGGCTGGTGGAGGATCGCGGGGGAGAACCGTATCCCGCGCACGGCATTGGTGCGGCTGCGGAAAATGGTGCAAACCTTCAAACCCGATACGGTCATCGTCGAAGGGACCGGCCTGTTCAAGCTGCTGCGACATTTGCGGCCGCTGACGAAGCAGCTCATCCTGGACATGCACAATGTCGAATCCGACCTGGCGGCACAGCTGCGACATATCAGTCCAGGGCGATCCCCGGCGGTGCTTGGCATCCGGCGGCTGGAGAGAAAAGCGCAATCCCTCGTCGACAGGGTGTGGGTCTGCTCGAACCAGGATCGCGAAAGGTTGATGGCCGCATCCCGGCACAATGTGCCGATCGATGTCGTTCCCAATGGAATCCCCAACGTCGAGGACATTCCGCGGGGGCTGCCCGCCGAAGCCGCGACCGACAGCGGTTATCCGACGATCGTATTTATCGGGCATCTCGGCTATCCGCCGAACGTCGATGCGGCCGAGCGCCTGGCGGGCACCATATTGCCCCGCATTCGGCAGGTCTTGCCGGGTGCAAGACTTACTCTTGCCGGACGAAGCCCAAAGGCGGCCGTACGGGCGCTGACCAGATTGCCTGGTGTGGAGCTTGTCGAAGACCCCGAAAGCGTGGCGCCACTCCTGTCCGGCGCGCATCTCAGCATCATCCCACTCAGGGCCGGCGGGGGCACGCGCATCAAGATCCTGGAGGCGATGACTTGGGGGGTGCCGGTGATCGCGACACCGCTCGCTGCCGAGGGGCTGGACATGGTCGAGAATGACCAAGTGATGCTGTCGACCAGCGACGAAGGACTGGCCGACATGGCCATCGAACTCTCTCTCGACGCCGAACGCCGGGCGCGGCAGCGCACGCGCGCGCATCAGGCCGTATGGGCAAGGTTTGGCCCGCAAGCGATCCGCGATGCCGTCCGCGCCGGGCTTGCACTGGACAATGACGGCAAGTGACACCAGGCCACCCCATCACCCCATGAGCCGTCGATGATTCCGCCGATCCTGCACCAGACCTGGAAGACCGACAGCGTTCCCGCACGCTTCCAGGCCTATGCCGACAGCTGGAAGCGGCACAATCCACACTGGACGGTCATGCTCTGGAGCGACCGGATGCTGCTCGAATTCGTGGCCGAGCACTACCCGGATTACCTGCCGATGTTCTGTGGCTACACCAACGGCGTGCAGCGGTCGGACGCGGCCCGCTACATGCTTCTGCATCACTTCGGCGGGGTCTATGCCGACATCGACTGCGAATGCGTCGCGCCCTTCGATGCGATCATGAGCGAGACCCGGGTCGTGCTGTGCAAGGAGCCGGCTTCGCATGCGGCCGTCCAGGCGGATTTCCGGGGCCTGCCCTACCTTCTGTTCAACGGGACGATAGCGAGCCCGCCCGGTCATCCATTCTGGTTGCATCTCCTGTCGATGATGCCCGGGCTCGCCGCCGCCAAGGACGTGCTCGACGCGACTGGCCCTTGCCTGCTCACCTCCGCGCAGCGCGGGTACAGCGATCAGGTGGCCTTCGCCATTCATCCTTCCGCCCTGTTCGTGCCGGTGACGTCGGCCGGGAGCACGGAGCGCGACGCCGGCGACGACACGGCCGCGCTTTCGATCCACCACTGGGCCGGCACATGGTGGACCCCGGAACCGCCGCCGAACTGGTGGACCAAGTTTCGCAATCGGGCCTATGGGCTCCGGTATCACCTGACGCGCGGCGCGTATCTGGATGAGGCGCAGGCGAAAGCAGGCGTCGACAGAACGGTCCTGTCGGCGCCGCCGCCATCGGGCCGAAACGTCGCTGTCTTGGTGCCGCTTCGAGACGCCGCCGACCTCATCCAGCCCTTTCTTGATGCGCTGGATGGGCTCGACTATCCCAAGGACCGGATCAAGCTGGTCTTCTGCGAAGGCGACAGCCAGGACGGAAGCTGGGAGCGACTACAGGCCGCAACCGCTGGATTGGCCGGCAAATATCGTGACATCATCCTGTTGCAAAGACAGGTCGGCACCCGCCTCGACAGGGCAAAACGGGCGAAGCCCAGGATGCAACGCATCAGGCGCGGCGCGATCGCCAAGGTGCGAAATTATCTGATCGATCACGGGCTCAGCGAGGACGATGACTGGGCGCTGTGGATCGACATCGACGTCTGGCGCTTTCCCGGCGATGTGCTGAACCGCCTGATCGCCACGGCACATCGCATCGCGGTGCCCAACTGCGTGAAGATCGCCGGTGGCGCCAGTTTCGACCTCAACAGCTTTGTCATCAGACGGCAGACCAAAAACTATCGCTATTACCGCGAGATACGCGGCGGCCTTCACCAGCCTCCCGTGCAAACGCCAAGCCGGTATCATCTCAGCGATGTCAGGCATCTCGACATCATCGGCCTCGATGCGGTCGGCGGAACCATGCTCCTGGTCGATGCCGCCCTGCATCGCGGTGGCCTTCGCTTTCCCGAAATTCCATACCGCGATCTGATCGAAACCGAAGCTTTTGGCCTCCTTGCCAACGACCTCGGCATCCGGCCGGTCGGCCTGCCCAAGCTGGAAATCCTACACGTCCCGTGGTGAGACGACGGTCCGCCGAAGCCCTTCGCGCAGAGGCTGCAGATAGGCTTGCGGGCGCAGACGGCTCCATACATAGTCCCGGTCCGTCAAATGCGCGGCCTGCCTGATCCAGCGCGCCGGGGCATCGGGGTCCCGCACCTCGCGCCAATCGTCGACGATGATGACAGGCAGGCCTTCGTAAAGCGGATCGAGCGGTGAAGTCTTGGTCACCACGATGCAGCCGAGATAAAGCAGTTCCCAAGTCCGGTGACAGTCCAGGCCGTTTCCGACGGTCGACAGCACGAGCGGATATTGCGAATAGAGCTGCCATATCGAGCGCTGCGATACGCGTTGCCCTAGAAAATCGACATGCGGGCATCCGTCCAGAGCATCAAGCAATTCCCGACGCTCGCCGGACTCTCTGCTGACGCTGAAATCGCAGAATATCCTGGCTGGACGACGATCCGCACTCCCCTGCCCGCGCAGGGTTTTCAGGTGTCTCACCAGTCCGGCAGGGGTCGCCAGGGAACGTGGGGTGTGGAGATCCAGCCCGATCGGAAACGGCTTGACCCTGGGATGACCGCCGTCGCAGTTCTGGCTGTACCAGGAGACCAGATAGGGGTTGGCGAGAAGCCGCTCGACAGTGTCCTTGGCCAGATCCGAAGGCACCGAGGAATCACCGTCGGTCGTCAGCAGGATGAAGGGAGCCTTGATGGTGGGCAGGGCTATCCTGGCGAAAGTGTCGAGATCACAATTTCGCGCAAGCCTGGCCAGGGTGCTCAGCCGCACCCAGACGATGCCATGCGCGCCGCTATAATGGTCGCGGAAAAAAGCCTCGCTTTGCGTCGATTCGGTCGGCGCCCAGCGATACCAATCGGGTCCGGCGAAGTCGCAGAAACGCCCGATCCCTTGCGACCAAAGCACGGAAGGAACGCTGAAAAACCTCAGCGCCCCGGAACGAACGGGTTTCTTGAGTTTTGCCCGCCAACGCGACATGCCCATGGGCAACCCTTAGCCCAGACGCCGTTATGGCCGCAACGTCCGGCCTGCTTGCTCACACAGGCCAAGGCGGGCTCGTGGCGTCAGTCGTGCAGGTCCCGCGCAATCGGCGGGCCGACCGAAAATCCGGAGAACGTGACCTCGAAACCCTCACGCTGCGGCGAACAGCACATCATACCGACATCGACCAGCTTCGAGATGGCGAAATAGGCGAGCCGCACCGGCTTCCAATGACCGTCGGAAGCGTCGAGATACTGGACGCGGATCGCCTCGCCATGGCGGGTCAGGCGGATCCTGACGCCGTCCGGGCCGGCGGCAATGGCCACCAGCGACCAGTCCGACGTGTCGTTGGTGACGACGACGGATAAATAGGCAAGGCCGTCGGTGTATTCGATGCCGGCCTTGATCCAGTGCGTTTCGCTCAGCCGGACCATCAGCCCGGCCTGGTCGTAAAGCACCTCGTAGTCGCCCTTGACGGTGACCTCGGCGGTGAAGTCACCCTCGACCTGCCGATAGAGGAAGTGGCCGTTGTCGCGCCAGAAACCATAGAAGGTCTCGCGCCAGAAATCGGTCTCCTTGCCGGTGCGCACGCGCACGGCATCACCGTCGATGGCATGGTGCGGCGGCGGGTTGAGCCAGGTCAGGTCCTGCAATGTCATCGCTTGCACCGTCGGTTTTTCGAGGAGGTGACGGTTCGCCGGCCGGCAAGCCGGCGCCGGATCATCCCGCGAACGTATAAGCGGTCTTTACCGTGGTGTAGAACTCCATGGCATAGCGGCCCTGTTCGCGCGGGCCGAAGCTCGAACCCTTACGCCCGCCGAAGGGGACGTGGAAGTCGACGCCCGCCGTCGGCAGGTTGACCATGACCATGCCGGCTTCGGAGTTGCGCTTGAAATGCGTGGCGTGCTTGAGGCTCGTGGTGCAGATGCCCGAGGTCAGGCCGAACGGCGTGTCATTGGCGACGGCAAGCGCTTCGTCATAGTCCTGGACGCGGATGACGCTGGCGACGGGGCCGAAGATCTCCTCGCGCGAACTGCGCATGGCGTTGGTGGCCTCGGTGAGCAGCGCCGGCTTGAGATAGAAACCCGGCGTCTTGCGGTCGAGCCGTTCACCGCCGAAGGCGAGCGTGGCGCCTTCCCGGACACCGATGGCGATATAGTCCTCGTCCTGCTTGAGCTGGGTCGCGTCGACCACCGGGCCGATCTGCGTTTGCGCGTCGAGCGCGTCGCCGATCACCAGCTTTTCCATGCGCTCCTTGAGCGCGTCGACGAAACGGTCGTGGATGCCGTTGGTGACGATCAAACGCGACGAGGCCGTGCAGCGCTGGCCGGTCGAGAAGAAGGCGCCGTTCAGCGCGCAATCGACAGCGACCGCGAGATCGGCGTCGTCAAGCACGACCAGCGGGTTCTTGCCGCCCATTTCGAGCTGGAACTTGCGCATGTGCTCGACACTTGCCGCGGCGACGCGTTTGCCGGTTCCCACCGAGCCGGTGAAGGAGACGGCGTTGACGTCGGGGCTGTCGAGCATTGCTTGGCCGACCACCGAGCCCTTGCCCATGACGAGGTTCAGCACGCCCTTGGGCAGGCCGGCGCGGTGCAGGATGTCGACGATGGACCAGGCGCTTTCGGGAACGAGTTCGGCCGGCTTGAAGACGACGGTGTTGCCGTGAGCCAGCGCCGGAGCGATCTTCCAGGCGGGGATGGCGATCGGGAAATTCCATGGCGTGATGATGCCGACAACGCCAACCGCTTCGCGCGTGATCTCGACGCCGACGCCCGGCCGCACGCTTGGCACCACCTCTCCCGACAAGCGCAGTGTTTCGCCGGCAAAGAAATCGAATATCTGGGCGGCGCGGATGGTCTCGCCAATGCCCTCGGCCAGCGTCTTGCCTTCCTCGCGCGCCAGGTTGCGACCGAGTTCGTCCTTGCGCGCCATGATCTCGTCGGCGGCCTTTTTCAGCACCGCATGGCGCGCCAGCGGGCCGGAGCGGGACCATGCCGGAAACGCCGCCTTGGCCGCCGCGATCGCCTGGCCCGCCTGTTCGACCCCCGCCGAGGCATATTCGCCGACGACGTCGCCGGTATCCGAGGGGTTGATGTTGCGGGATCCGGCATCGCCGACCCATTCGCCGTCGATGAGGTTCTTTCGAAACGCTGTCATGTCCTTGCCTTCCCTGGCTGTTGGCCGCGCGGCGGCATCTGTCTGAAGTGGTATTTGCCAGACAATTGCCTTGCGGGAAAGCACGCACTGGGCTCGAAGGCCGCGACAAAAGTCCCCGGGCCTGCGCTCATGCCTCCGGTGCAGCGGCGGCAGTGCCGCGTCGACAACCACTCCAGCCAACATCGGTGGATGGCTCGCCGGGTCAAGGTCGAATTGCCCTGTACACATATGTCCACGACCTTGATTTGCCTGATCCGGCATGTCATGCGTCGTGGCGATGACAGCACTCGAGACGACGATCCAGCGTGCCGGCGCCACCGGCAATATCAAGGCCACTCGCGAAGACTGGCTGAAGCTCGCGCTTGAAACCCTGATCTCGGACGGCGTCGAACGCGTCCGCGTGCTGACGCTTGGCCAGCAGCTCGACGTCTCGCGCTCGAGCTTCTACTGGTATTTCAAGAGCCGCCAGGACCTGCTCGACCAGTTGCTGGACCACTGGCGGCAGACCAATACCCGATTCATCGTCGAGCGCGCCGAACGCCCTTCCGCGACTGTCATTCGCGGGGTGATGAGCATTTTCGAATGCTGGGTGGACGAAAAGCTGTTCGACCCCCGGCTGGATTTCGCGATCCGGGCATGGGCTCGCCGCTCCCCCGCGACAAGGCGCGCGCTGGACGAGGCCGACGAAGAACGGGTCAATGCCATCCGCGGCATGTTCATGCGTCATGGCTACGAGGAGGAAGACGCATTCGTGCGGGCCCGCGTGCTCTATTTCATGCAGATCGGCTACTATTCGCTCGAACTCGACGAGCCGATGAGCAGCCGCCTGCCGCATGTTGCCGCGTATCTGCGCAGCTTCACCGGACAGGAGCCTACGGCGGGCGATGTCGAGGATTTTTCACGTTACGTGGAGGAGACCATCTCGCAGAACCGCTAGCGTTGGCTGACGCAAGCCGGGATGACCGGCAACTAGACATACGTGTCCATTACCCCTAGGTTTGCCCTGATCAACCAGGCTTGTCGCCCACACAATGACCCGCATCTATTCCGCTCTCTCGCTGTTCAAGGAAGGCCTGGCCGGCCAGACCGGCTGGAAACAGGCCTGGCGCTCGCCCGAGCCGAAACCGTCCTACGACGCGATCGTCATCGGCGGCGGCGGCCATGGGCTGGCGACGGCCTATTACCTGGCCAAGAATCACGGCATCGCCCGGGTGGCCGTGCTGGAAAAGGGCTGGATCGGCGGCGGTAATACAGGCCGCAACACCACCGTGGTGCGCTCCAATTATTATTATCCTCAGAGCGTCGAGCTCTACGGGCTGGCGCACCGGCTCTACGAAGGCCTGTCCAAGGATCTGAATTACAACGTCATGCTGTCGCAGCGCGGCATGGTCAATCTGTGTCACTCGACCGCCGAAATGGAAGTCGGCGCGCGCACCGTCAACGCCATGCAGATCAGCGGCATCGATGCGGAGCTGTTTTCGCCCGAGGACGTGCGCCGGGTGGCGTCGATCTATAATTTCTCGGCCGGCGCGCGGTTTCCGGTGTTCGGCGGCATCTGGCAAGGCAGGGCCGGCACGGCGCGCCATGACGCGGTCGCCTGGGGTTACGCGCGCGCGGCGAGCCGGCTCGGCGTCGACATCATCCAGAATTGCGAGATCACTGATTTCATCGTCGAGGGCGGCCGCTGCCGCGGTGTCCAGACGACGCGCGGCACGATCCGTGCCGAGCGCATCGGCATGGCGGTGGCCGGGCACTCCTCGGCTCTGGCTGAAAAAGCCGGCTTCCGGCTTCCAATCAACTCCTACGCGCTGCAGGCCTGCGTTTCCGAACCGGTCAAGCCGATCCTCGACACGGTGGTCCTGTCGCCCGGCACCGGCGTCTATGTCAGCCAGTCGGACAAGGGCGAGATCGTCATTGGCGGCGGGCTCGACCGCATCCCTTCCTATGCACAGCGCGGCAATTTGCCGACGCTGGAGACGGTGATCACGGGGGTGCTGGAGATGTTCCCGATCTTCGGCCAGTTGAAGCTGATGCGGCAATGGGCGGGCATTGTCGACGTCGTGCCGGATTCCTCGCCGATCATCGGGGAATCGCCGCTGCCCAACCTGTTCCTCAATTGCGGCTGGGGCACGGGCGGCTTCAAGGCGATCCCCGCCGGCGGCACGTTGCTGGCGAACCTGCTGGCGAGCGGCAAGCACAACGACATCAGCCGGCCCTTCGATCTCGACCGCTTCGCCAGTGGGCGGCTGATCGACGAAGCGGCCGGCTCCGGCATCGCGCACTGATATACACAGAGACCAGGACTAGGCGTCATGCAGCTCTTTCCTTGCCCGTTCTGCGGCCCGCGCGACGAGACCGAATTCCACTATGGCGGCGATGCCGGCAATACCAGGCCGGACGGCGGCGATGTGCCGATCGATCGCTGGGCCAACTATCTCTACCTACGCTCCAATCCGAAAGGCGCTGCGCGCGAAATCTGGGTGCATATGAACTGCGGCGAGTTCTTCGTCATGGAGCGCGACACGCTCACGCACGAGGTGCTGTCCTCGTCCGCGCTGGGCGAGGAGCACGCGGCATGACCGCCTCGCGTCTTGCTACCGGCGGCAGCGCCATCGACCGCTCGCGCCCGCTCCGCTTCAGCTTCGACGGCACAAGCGTGGACGGCTTTGCCGGCGACACCATCGCCTCCGCGCTGCTCGCCAACGACGTCGCGGTCGTCGGCCGCAGCTTCAAATACCACCGGCCGCGCGGCATCTGGGGTGCCGGCGTCGAGGAACCCAACGCGCTGGTCGATATTGGTGGCCCACACGCGAGGCCGAACACACGTGCCACGACCGAGCCGGCACACGATGGGCTGGCGGCCAAAAGCGTCAATGCGACGCCCAATGCATTGAGCGACCGCAACGCCTTCCTCGACCGTTTTGCGCGCTTCATCCCGGCGGCGTTCTACTACAAGACCTTCATGTGGCCGGACTGGCACATGTTCGAGCCACGCATCCGCGCCATGGCCGGACTGGGCAAGGTCGACAAGGACTGGATCTCATCAGGCCCGGCCGACCAGATCAATCATCATTGCGACGTGCTGGTGGTGGGCGCTGGGCCGGCCGGACTGGCGGCGGCCAAGCTCGCGGCCGGCATGGGCCTCTCCGTGACGCTGGTCGACGACCAGCAGAAGCCGGGCGGGTCGCTCGGCCACCGCGCCAGCGAGATCGACGGCAGGCCGGCTGCCGGGTGGCTCGAGGAGACGCTGGCGTCGCTTGCCGGCGGGGGACATCTGATCCTGCCTTCGACCACGGCCTTCGGCATCTACGACCACAATCTGGTCGGCCTGAACCAGCGCCATTTCGATGGCCGGCCCGACACGCTATGGCGGGTCCGGCCGCGCCGGATCGTGCTGGCTACCGGCGCCATCGAGCGGCCGCTGCCTTTCGCCAACAATGATCTGCCGGGAATCCTGTCGGCCGATGCCGCGCTCGCCTATCTCAGGCGCCACGCGGTGCTGGTTGGCAGGCGCGTCGTGGTCGCCACCAACAATGACAGTGCCTATGAGGTCGCGGAGGCGATCGCCGAGGCCGGCGCCGAAGTGACGCTTGTCGAGATCAGGCGTGACGGGATGCCCGCCGCGCCAGCCAGGATACGGCTGTTGAAGGGGCGGGCGCTTGCCTCCGCGGCGGGCAGGCTACGCGTTGAAGGCGTGACGCTGGACGACGGCACCAGGCTCGACGCCGATTGTGTGCTGGTCTCGGGCGGCTGGACGCCGACCATTCATCTCTTTGGCCAGGCCAGGGGCAAGCTTGCCTGGAGCGAGGCCCGCGCCGCCTTCCTGCCTGGCAATCCGGTCGACGGCATTTCCGTGGCTGGCGCCGCCGCCGGCGCGGTTTCCTTGTCGGACGTGTTCGCCGGCGCGGAGAAAGCCGTCGCATCGCTCGGCCAGGCGAAGGCCCCGCGCAGCACCGGTCCGGAAGCGACAGCCGGGATTGCAGCCGCCTGGCCGGTGCCCGGCTCGAAAGGACGAATCTGGATCGACTACCAGAACGACGTCACGGTGAAGGACGTGGAACTGGCGGCCCGCGAAAACTTCGTCTCGGTCGAGCACTTGAAGCGCTACACCACGCTCGGCATGGCGACCGATCAGGGCAAGACCTCCAACCTGCCCGGACTGGCGCTGATGGCCGGGATCACCGGCCGAACGGTGCCGGAAGTCGGCACCACCACCTACCGCCCACCCTTCACGCCGGTGCCGTTGGCGAGCTTCGCCGGCGCCCGCGCTGGCGAGTTGATGGCGCCGGTGCGCCGGCTGCCGCTGGAAAACGTCCATCGCGCCAACGGCGCCGTCTTCCAGGAATATGGCGGCTGGCTGCGCCCGGCGCACTATGGCGGTCGCAATGCGGACGCGGGACGCGCCATCCAGGACGAGGCGTTTCGCGCGCGCCGGTCGGTCGCGCTGTTCGACGGTTCGACGCTCGGCAAGATCGAGGTGATCGGACCGCGGGCGGCCGAATTCGTCGATTTCCTCTACTACAACACCATGTCGACGCTGAAGCCTGGCCGCTGCCGCTACGGCTTCATGCTCTCGGAGAACGGCGTGGTCTTCGATGACGGCGTGCTGGTGCGGCTGGGCGAGCACCGTTTCGTCGTGTCGTGCTCGTCCTCGCATGTCGCCGCCGTGCACGCCCGGCTGGAGGAATGGCGCCAGGACCGGTTCGGGCGCGGCGCCGTCTACATCCACAACGCGACATCGGAGATGGCGACGCTGACCGTCTCCGGGCCGAACGCCCGTAGGCTGCTCGAAACGGTGGGGCTCGGCCTTTCACTCGCCGACGCCGACCTTCCGCATATGGCGATCGGCCATGGCAGCTATGCGGGAGACGAGGTTCGGATTGCCCGTGTCAGTTTCACCGGCGACAGGAGCTATGAAGTCTCTATCCGCGCGGATCGCGCCGAACCTTTGTGGGCGCATCTGCGCCAGGCCGGCCAGGCGTTCGATGCCGTTCTCATCGGGCTGGAAGCGCTGATGATCCTGCGTGCCGAGAAGGGCTTCATCGTCATCGGCAAGGACACCGACGGTACCACGCTGCCGCACGATCTTGGCGTGGCGGGTCCCCGGACGAAGCGCCAGAGCGAGTTCGTCGGCCGCCGCTCGCTGTTCACCGAGGAGGCTTCTCGGCCCGACCGCATGCAATTGGTCGGGCTGGCGGTGCCGCGGGACGAAGCAGCACTTGCCACCGGCGCGCACGGTATCGAGCGGCGCGGCAGCAAACTGCGCAGCATCGGCTTTGTCACCTCCAGTTATCAGAGCCCCACCCTCGGCCAGCCGATTGCGCTTGGCCTGATCGAACGGGGTGCGGCGCGGCACGGCGAAACGATCGAAATCCAACATCTCGGCAAGCTCAGGACGGCGACGATCGCCGCCCCTTGCGCCTACGACCCGTCGGGAGACCGGCTCAATGCGTGATCTCGCGGAAAAATGGTCTGTCGCGCCGGACTGGCCGTCGGCGACCATTAATGCACCCGGCCTCGTGGTACGCGCTGTCCCTGGCCTCGACCAGATATTGATCAGCGGCGACCTCGACGCCTGGATGCGCCTGTCCGGCGTGGACGGGACTGGCGTGGGCGCCTTTGGCGCGGCTCAGGGTGACCGCTATGCCGCGCGGCTGGCGCGCGACCGGCTGCTCGTGGTGTCGAACACGCCGCTTGCCATTGCCTCCGGTTGGCACGCGGAAGGCTTCGCGGTGACGGTGATCAGCGCCGGGCTGCAGGTGTTCGAGGCCGAAGGCCCGGCACTCGATGCTTTCATCGCGCGTGGAACGACGCTCGATCCCGCGCAGCCAAGTGCCAGCGCGGCGCTATCCTTCGCCGGCATCAGCGCCATCGTCTATCGCCATGACGACAAGCTGCGCATCCACGTCGATCGCGGTCTCGCCGCCTATCTCTGGACGTGGATGGAGACGGCTGCCGCCAACATCGCCGCCGAATCACCGAGTTAGGCAGGCGACGACATTCCCGCTCAGAGCGTGAAAGACCAGAACAGGCAGGCCAGTGTCGCGGCGGCAAAGATCACGAAGAACAGGCTGCGCAGCAGCACATTGCGACGCAGCTCGTTCATGACGAAGTGGCAGCCGATGATCGCGGCCGCAAACAGGAACCGCCAGTTCAGCACCGCCCACAAGACATCCCGCTGACCGAAAGCCCATCTGGCGACGAGGCAGCCAAGGATAGCCGCAAACAGTACGATGACGGTCCAGAAGATCGCGTCCGCGGCGTTGGTCAGCACAATGCTGGCTGCCCTGATCGGCAGGAGCATCATCAGCAGGGCGCTGAAGAAATAGACCGCGGCAAGTGGAATGAACGTGCCGGCATCGGCGATGCCGTCAAGCCGTCTCACACCGATGGCGCCATAGGGATAGCCGTGCCTGGCCACCGCCAGGCTGAGCGCCATGAGCAAGGCGGTCAGCACCGCGACCAGTGCGAAGGATGTGAGGGCTTTGCTCATGATGTTCCTGTCCCGGGCGAATCAGACAGGAACCGGTGTAGCCGATGGTCGTAAATTGCGCGTAAGCTTTCCCCGCCACCGGCACCCCGAAGGGGGTAACCGGCAGGGCGAAATCACTTGGCGATGACCGTATCGACGATGGCGCGCGTCCGGCCGCCGGTGGGAAATCAGCTCCAGGCGTGCAGCGGCGGATTCTCGCCATTGAGGAAATATTTGCCGAGGATCGAATATTTCCAGCGCACCGGATCGTGCAGCGTGTGCGTCCGGGCGTTGCGCCAATGGCGGTCGAGATTGTGCTCGGCCAATGTCGAGCGCGTGCCGGCCAGTTCGAACAGCTTGTTCGTCGCCGCAATGGCGATCTCGGTCGACAGGATTTTTGCTTCCGCGGTGACGATCTGGGCGTGCGCCACGATCTCGGCGGTCGGCTCGGCCACCGCCTTGTCGATCGCGTGGCCAGCCTTTTCGAGCAGCGCCTGCGCCGCGTGCAGGCGCAGCGTCAGGTCGCCGATCGCCTGGATGGTGTAGGGATCGTCCCAGGCATTGTCGACACCGCTGTCGATCCAGGCGCGGCTCCTGGTCCTGACGAAGTGGACCGTCTCGTCGATCGCCGCCTGGGCGATACCGGTATCCACCGCCACCTGGATGATCTGGAAGATGGCGCCGTCGGCGGTCGGCTTGTCGTAGCCCTTGTAGCCGGGCACCAGATGCGTCTTCGGCACCTTGACATTGTCGATGATGACAGTGCCCGACAGCGTCGTGCGCTGGCCGAAGCTCGACCAGTCGTCGACGACCGTCAGGCCCGGCGCGCCGCGATCGGCGATAGCATACCAGGCACGGCCCTCGTCATCGAGCGCGACGATCGGCACCAGATGGGCGAGCAGCGCGCCAGAGGAATAGAATTTGCGGCCATTGACGACGACATGGTCGCCGGCATCGGTGAAGCGGGTTTCGAAATCGGCGGCGCGTTTGGAGCCGAACTCGGAAAAGGCGTTGCCGAACCGCGTGCCCTTCAGCGCCTCGGCGAAAAGCAGCTTCTGCTGCTCGATGTCGGAGACGGTGCGGATGGCGGCGACGACGCCGAGATGGTTCTGCGCGACCTGGCCGATCGAAGAATCGGCCGCCGAGATGATCTCGATCACCTTGGCCAGCGTTGCATAGGAGACTTCGGGACCGCCGAATGCCCTGGACACGTTGATCGACCAGAGGCCGCTTTGCGAAAAGGCGTCGAGTTCGGCTACCGGCCAAATTCGCTCGCGGTCGCGCTTCGACGAATCCTTGACGAATTCGGCGGCCAGAGCGTGGGCGACGGCGATCGCTTCGGCGTCGTCCCTGATGATATGTGCCGGCGCCGAGGGCCTTGCGACCGGCGGTACGGCGGCGGAAGCATGGTCGGTCTTGACGGTCGAGACGGTCATTTCATTGCTCCTTCAAATTTCGGTTCAGGCAACGGCATGGAGATGGGGGGACTTGGGGGCGGGCGTCGGCTGCTGGCCGAGATAGAGCGCCCTGATATCCTCGCGCTGGCGGAGATCGGCGGCTGTGCCGGAGAGCACGGAGACGCCGTTTTCGAGCACGGTGGCGTGGTCGGCATAGCGAAGTGCTACCGCCGAGTTCTGCTCGGCGACCAGGATCGACAGGCCGGTCTCGCTGTTGAGTTTCCTCAACGTCTGGAAAATATCCTGCACGATGAGCGGGGCGAGCCCCATCGACGGTTCGTCCAGCACGAGCAAGCGCGGCCGCGACATCAGCGCCCGGCCTATTGCCGTCATCTGCTGTTCGCCGCCAGAGGTCAGGCCCGACAAGGTCCGGCGCTTTTCCTTCAGACGTGGGAAAAAGGCATAGATCCGTTCGAGGTCGGCGCTGATCTCGGCGCGGCGGCCGCCGCGGCCGATGCCGCCGGCGACCAGATTGTCCTCGACGGTGAGGCTCTTGAAGCAGTGGCGGCCTTCCAGTACCGGCACCAGGCCGGCACGCACCAGATCGCCGGGCTTGCGGCGCGCGACATCCGAGCCCTCATAGCGGATGGTGCCGGCGTTGACCTGGCCCCGTTCGGCCGGCAGCAGGTTGGAGACGGCCTTCAGCGTGGTGGTCTTGCCCGCGCCATTGGCGCCGAGCAGCGCCAGGATCTCACCGCGCCTGATCTCGAAGCTGACGCCGTGCAGCGCCGTGATGGCGTGGTTGTAGGTGGCGTGGACCGCGTCGACAGCAAGGATGATTTCGGTGTCGGGCATGACTGTCTTCCGTACTTGTCGGAACCGAACCGGCCCGGCGCCGCGGAAGGCATCCGCGGCACCCGGCCTGTTGATCAGTTGGTGGTCACTGCGTTGGCATCGTCGGCGGTGCGTAGCTTGATGCCCTTCTCGGCGGCATAGGCTTCGGCGGACTTTTCGATAATCGGCCGCAGCAGCGCCCAGTCCGGGGCGATCCAGTCGGAGACGACGTTCCACTTCTTGCCGTCCCACTGCTGGAAGGTGACGTAGCCCTCGCCCTCATGGTTGTCCCAGCTGACATTGATCGAGTGGAACAGGTCCTTGGCGCCGAGCGCCTCGACCTTGGCCGGATCGAGCTTGAGATGCTCGAAACCCCAGCGGACCTCGTCGCCGGTCAGCGTGCGGTGGCCGAACTTCTCCTGGGCGACGCGGATCGCCTCGACGTTGAGAATGCCGTTGACGATGCCGAGATTGTGGTAGACCGAGCCGATACGGGACTTGTCCTCGAGGTTGCCTTTGCCGGCGCCGTAGACGGTCTTCACGATTTCCTTCACCACGGGATAGGAATTGCCCGAAGCCTGGGTGGTGATGGCGGTGTAGCCCTTGGCGGCGTCGCCGGCGGGAATGACGTCCTCTTCCGAGTTCGACCAGACATTGCCGACGATGTGATCGACGGGGTAGCCGACCTTAACGGCGGTCTTCAGCGCCACCGGGTTCATGACGCCCCAGCCGCGCAGGACGACGAAATCAGGCTTGGCGCGGCGGATGGTCAGCCACTGCGACTGCTGCTCGTTGCCGGGATGCGGCACTTCGATCTGCTGCACGGCGAAGCCGTATTTCTGCGCCAGCAGTTCGTAGATCGGTATGGTCTCCTTGCCATAGGGCGAGCCGTGATAGAGCACGACGATCTTCTTGCCCTTGAGCTTGTCGATGCCGCCCTCCTTCGAGGCGATGTAGTTCACGATGCCCGACGTCTCGCTGTAGGGGTTGAGCAGCAGCGGGAAGACGTAGGGGAAAACACGCCCGTCGGTGGAATCGGTGCGGCCGTGGTTGACCGTTATCAGCGGCACCTTGTCGGCGGTGATGCGGTCGATCATGGCGTAGGCGATGCCGACCGAGAGCGGGTTCCAGGCGGCCGCGCCGGCATGGCTCTTCTGGCGCTCATAGCATTCGACGCCGCGCTCGACCTCATACTGGGTCTCGCATTCGTCCCAGGTCAGCTTGACGCCGTTGACGCCGCCGTCGCGGATGTTGATGAGGTTGAGATAGTCGATGAAGCCGCCGAAGAAGCCGGTGCCGCCGGCCGCATAAGGCCCGACGCGATAGCTCTGCAGCGGGAAATATTGTTCGTCGGCATGGGCTGATGGCAAGGCCACCGACACGATCATCGCCGCGGACAAAGCCGCCGCCTTGAGTGTGCTGAGGAAGGTCATGGTTGGGGTACTCCCGGTATGGGCCGTCTTGGGTTCGGCCTCTGGTTCATTTTCAGGCGTGAATGCGGGGCTCAGGTCGACTGCCAGGCGAACAGGAGCCGTCTTCGGACCCTGTCCCACAGGGCCACCAGCCCATCGGGTTCCAGGATCAGAAACAGGATGATGAGGGCGCCGAGCACGATGCGCTGGCTCATGTCGAGCACGCCCGAGTCAAAGACGTCTCCAAGCAGGAAGCCGCCAAGGCGCGACAGGGCGAGCGGGAACACGACGATGAGGGCGGCACCGAAGAAGGCGCCACGGATCGAGGCCAGGCCGCCGATGATGATGATGAACAGGATCTGGAACGAGCGGTCGAGGTCGAAGCCATCAGGCTCGACTGTCCTGAGATAAGCGAAGGCCCAGATGACGCCGGCGACGCCGATGATGAAGGAGGAGATGGCGAATGCCAGCAGCTTGGTCTTCAGCACCGGTATGCCGATGATGCGGGCGGCGGTTTCATTGTCGCGGATGGCGATGAAGTTTCGTCCCGTCTGCGAACTGACCAGCCGATAGGCAAGGAAGGTGAGGATGCTGACGATGGTCAACGCGAAGAGATAGCGGCCGACGGCGCCGTCGAGCGCGAAGCCTCCTATCGAAAGCCTCGGCGCGTCTATGACGCCGGAGGCGGAGTTGTTCGAGAACCAACTGAACTTGGTCAGCGCCCATTGCACGAAGAACTGTGCGGCAAGCGTCGAGACGGCGAGATAAAAGCCCTTCAACCGCAGGCTCGGCAGGCCGAAGACGATGCCGATCGAAGCGGCGACGATGCCGGCGAGAACGATACTGCCGATCAGCGGCAGGCCCTCGACGCGCAAGTTGAAATTATAGGCGGCGAAGGCGCCGGCCGCCATGAAGGCGGCGCTGCCCAGCGAGACCTGGCCGGCATAGCCTGTGAGGATGTTCAACCCCACACCGGCGAGACCGAGCGCCAGGAACGGCAGCAGTATGGCCTCGAACAAATAGCTCGATCCGATCAGCGGCACGACGCCATAGGCGAAGGCAAGCAACAGGACGGGCGCGATCCATTTCGGCAGCACCGGCGCGGAGAAGTCGGCTGCAATAGCGGCCATGGTCAGACCCTTTCCACGAGCTTCTGGCCGAACAGGCCGGAGGGACGGATCAAGAGGAAGACCAGCGCGACGACATAGGCGAACCAGCTCTCGATGCCGCCGCCGAAATAGTCGCCGATATAGACCTCGGCGAGCTTCTCACTGGCGCCGATCAGGAGCCCGCCGGCAATGGCGCCAAGGATGGAATCGAAGCCGCCCAGCACCAGCACCGGCAGCGCCTTGAGCACCACCAGCGACAGCGAGAACTGCACGCCGAGGCGGGCACCCCAGAGCAGCCCGGCGACCAGCGCGACGAGGCCGGCCGCCGCCCAGACGGTCGCCCAGATCAGCGGCAGCCTGAGGCCGACCGCGAGTGCGGCGAACTGGTCGTCGGCGACGGCGCGGAAGGCGAGGCCGATGCGGGTGTAGCGGAAGAACAGCGACAACACGACAACCATGCCGGCCGCGACCACCGCCGCGAAGATGTCGAACTGGCTGATCAGCACGCCGCCGATTTCCAGCGGCACGTCCTCGATGCCGAGGTCGAGACCGTGGACCTGCGTACCCCAGATCAATTGGGCAGCGCCCTCGATGATGTAGGACAGGCCAAGCGTCGCCATGAACAGGGTAATCGGCGGCTTGTTGGTGAGCGGCCTGAGCACCGTGCGCTCGATGGCGATGCTGATCACCACCATGATGGCGAAGGTTGCCACCAATGCCAGTGCAAACGGAACACCGCGTTCGACAAGACTGACGAAAGTCAGTGCGGCGAACAGCAGCATCGCGCCTTGGGCGAAGTTGAGCACGCCCGAGGTCTTGTAGATCAGCACGAAGCCGATCGCGACCAGCGAATACATGACGCCCGACAGCAGGCCGCCGACGAGCACTTCGATGAAAAACTGGTAGTCGAAATCGGCGATCATATGCCCGCCCTTCCTTCATCACAGGAGAGGGCCTCATTGTCGGAGGCGATGCCGAGATAGGCATCGATGACGCGCTGGTCGTTGCGGACCTCTTCGGGGGTGCCGTCAGCGATCTTGCGGCCATAGTCCAGAACGGCGATACGGTCGGACAGGCCCATGACGACGCCGACATCATGCTCGATCAGGACGACCGTGGTGGCAAAGCGGTCGCGCGCGGCGCGGACGAAATCAGCCATTTCGCTTTTCTCACTCGCTGTCATGCCGGCCATCGGTTCGTCGAGCAGCAGCAGGCGCGGTTCCGCCACCAGCGCCCGGGCGAGTTCGACCCGTTTCTGCAATCCATAGGGCAGCGTGCCGGCAAGACGATCGCGAACGGCGGCGAGGTCGAGAAATTCCAGGATCTGGGCGGAGCGGCTCAAGGCGTCGCGCCGCTCGCCGCGCGAGCGGCCGATGCCGAGCACCTGGCCGGCGAAGTTGGAACGGACCTTGTAGGCGAGGCCGGAGGCAACATTGTCGAGGACGCTGAGCCCTTTGAACAGAGCGAGGTTCTGGAAGGTCCTGGCGACGCCCAAATGCGCCAGCCGCTGCGTCGGCACCTGGGTATAGCCGACGCCGGCGAGCCGGACCTGGCCACGATCTGGGCGGTAGACGCCGCTAATGACGTTGATCAGCGAGCTCTTGCCGGCGCCGTTCGGGCCGATGATGGCGCGGATTTCACCTGATCGAACCGATAGGTCGATATCGGCCAGCGCGACGACACCGCCGAACGACAGGGCGATGCCCTGAAGCGACAGCAGCGGAGCAGTTGCATTGGCAGTAGATCCGGCCGCCCCAGCGTCGCCTTCGGACAACTGTGCAGGCTGGAGCACGGAGGGCAGGCCGCGCGCAAAGACTTCCGGCGCGTAGACCGAGGCTTCCATCGCTCCTAAGGCATAGCTGGGCAACGGCATTCCAATCGTCCTCGATTTCGCCCGCAGGCGCACGAATTCTCGATGCCGCCCGAAAGATCGAGCGCGCTTGAAAACCTGTGCTGGCCGGGCTGCCCGGCCAGCTTTTGGGGGAGATGACTATTCCGCTGCCAGCGACGCTGCCTGCTCGGCGTTTTCCAGCTCGCGAACGAGCGGAATGACGTGCTTGCCGAAATACTCGACCTCCTCCTGGAAGTGCAGGAAGCCGAGCAGGATGAGATCGGCGCCGGCGCGCTTCAGGTCGACGATGCGCTCGGCGACCTGCCTCGGCGTGCCGATCAGGTTCGAACGAAAACCGTCATTGTACTGGACCAGATCGTCGAAGGAGGATTTTGCCCAGTTGCCCTCGCCTTCCGGCGAGGCCTTGCCGGCATTCTTGACCTCGTGGCCGAAGGCGTTGACAGCCTCGGGGTTAGCCTTGGCGATAATTTCGGCGAGCACCGCCTTGGCCTCGTCCTCGGTCTCGCGGACGATGGCGAAGGCGTTGACGCCGACCTTGACGGAATGATTGCTGGCCTGTGCCTTGGTCTTGAGATCATCGACCTGCTTGGCGATTTCGGCCGGCGAGTTGCCGTTGGTGAAGTACCAGTCCGAAACACGCGATGCCATGTCGCGGGCGGCGCGCGAGGAACCGCCCTGGAAGATTTCGGGCAGGGGCTGCGGCGGCTTCGGCTTCAGGGAGTATTCGTTGAAGCGGTAGAAATCACCCCGGAAGGTGAAGCTGTCCTGCGTCCATATTCCGCGCAGCGCGCGGATGAATTCCTCCGAGCGGCGATAGCGCTCGTCATGGTCGAGCCAGTGTTCGCCGATGGCGTGGAATTCGCCACGGAACCAGCCGGAGACGAGATTGATGGCGACACGGCCATTGGTCAGATAGCTGATGGTGGCAATCTGCTTGGCCGCCAGCGCCGGGTTCCAGGGGCCAGGCAGGATCGCGGCGATGACTTTCAGCGTGGTGGTGGCCGCCAGCAGATCATGGCTGAACGCGACCGATTCATGCTGCTCGTCGGCACCGTAGCCGGCGGTGAAACGGATCTGGCTCAGCGCGTAGTCGAAGCCCGCCTTCTCGGCGATCTGGGCCAGCTTGCGGTTGTACTCGGCCGAATGGTTGGTGCGCTGCTCGATGTTGGAAATCACCAGGCCGCCCGAAACATTGGGCACCCAATAGGCGAATTTGACCGCGTCGGTTCCTGCATGTGCCATGAACTGTCTCCCATTCCGGGCCGTGTCGTTGATCGGTCCGGCGCGTAGCCGGATTTCTTCAATATTTATTATGTTTATGGAATTTATATACAAAGAAGGATTTTCCGTTTTTGAACCCTTTGCGGGACGGAAATACCAATTTTCTCCGACCGGGCCGGCTTGCGCTTGTCAGCGCGCGACCGCAACGCTCCCGGCATTGGCGCCAACCGGCTCGGCTGAGGGGAGCGTGTCGAACAACCCAGCGATTTCGGCCGCGACCCTTTGTGCATGACGAGCGACCTCCGGCAGGCCCATGAGTTCGCCAAACGTGCCCCGCGCCAACGGACCGGCGACGAAAAGCCCGGCAACCGGCTTGGCATCGCTGCCGATCGCAAGGCTATCGAGGCTGGTCTCGATACCGAGCCCGTATGTGTCGGCCCTAATCAGCCCGGCCTCAGTCAGCGAAAGCAGCGCCGGGTTTGACTGGAGCGCCTGGCCATGAGCCGGCCCTGTCGTGTTGATGACGGCATCGAAGCGTGCCGTCTCGATCCGCGTCTGTCCGCGCCGTTGGAAGCTGACCGCGAGGCTCTCGCCCTCGTCGTTCGACGCGACAAGCCTGGCGGCGATGGTGTCGAACGCGCCGTCCGTCTGGCGGCGGTCGAGCACGGCAGCGACCTGGGGGGCGATCCTGAAGCGATGCACGTCCCAGAACACGCGCAGCTGGCGGACCAGCCTTGCACGCTCCGGCGGAGAAAGGGCCGCCCACAGCGCCGGCCCCTGCAGGCGCAGCTGGTCGAAGACCGACTGCCAGTTGACCCTGGCGGCCTGCGCCGCCGCCAGTGTGCCGCGAATGTTCTTCAGCAGGCCGAGCGCCGATGTGGCCGGTGCCGACGCAAAGTCGCCGAAAGGCTCATGTCTGATATCCGGGTGGCCGCGCGAGCGCAGGCCGCGCCGCGACAGCGCCAGGATGCGGCCGCGATGGCCACGACGATCAAGTTCGGCCACTATGTCGGCCGAGGTCAGCCCGGAGCCGACGATCAGGACCGACGCCTCCAGCCCGATCTCGGCAAGTGCCGACGGTGCGTAGGGATCGGCGATGAAGCCAGGTGCTTCAGCCAAGGAGGCAAGTGGAGTTGGGATCGCCGGCAGAGGATGCGTCGCGGCAAGCACGACGACGTCCGCCGCGACAGGTCCGGCGGAGGTCTGCACGGTCCAGGCCGCGCCATTGGCTTCTCGTATTACCTGCGTAGCCTGAGCTTCGACATGGCGGACAGCACCGGAGTCGAGCCAGGGTGCAAGGTGCTCGGCGACATAGCGGCCGAACACACGCCGGCGCGGAAACACATCGCCGTTCTTCCACAAGGCATCCGGGTCCCGTTCGATTTCGCCACTGCCGGCCAACCAGCGCGCAAAATGCTGCGGGTCTTCAGGAGCCATGCTCATGCGGATGGCCGGGACGTTGACGCGGTGGGATGGTTCTTCGCTGGAATAGGCAAGGCCGCCGCCAAGCGCGGAACGCGGCTCGATCACCGAGATCGACAGGCGCTCCGGCCGATTTGTCCGCGCAAGGTGCCAGGCCACGGCGGCACCGGAAAAACCGCCGCCGATGATGGCGATGCGCAATCGGCGGGCCGGAGGCAGCGCGTTCACGAGGCGCTGGCGAGCGACTTCGGCCGATGGTCGCCGGCGATGGTCTCGCCGAACGGTCCGGTGTTCACCGAAGAGCTGGCGGCCTTGACCGGATGATCGGTCGGCAGTTTCGGCAGCACCAGTTCGCCAAAACGATAGGCTTCCTCCAGATGCGGGTAGCCGGACAGGATGAAGGTGTCGATGCCGAGGCGCCGGTATTCGTCGATGCGCTCGGCGACCGTGTCCGGATCGCCGACCAGTGCGGTTCCGGCGCCGCCGCGCACCAAGCCGACGCCGGCCCACAGATTGGGCGCGATCTCGAGCTTGTCGCGGCGGCCGCCATGCAGCGCGCTCATGCGCGCCTGGCCGACCGAATCCATGCGGGCAAAAACCTTCTGCGCCGAGGCGATGGTCGCGTCGTCGAGCCGGCTGATCAGGCGGTCGGCGGCGGCCCAGGCCTGTTCGGTCGTCTCGCGGGCGATGACATGCAGGCGAATGCCAAAGGAAAGTTTGCGGCCGGCCTTTTCGGCCAACTCGCGCACGGCGTCGAGCTTGCGTTCGACATCGGCCGGGGGTTCCCCCCAGGTCAGATATTTATCGATTTCCTGCGCCGCCACTTGCGATCCGGCGTCCGACGAGCCACCGAAATAGAGCGGCGGATACGGCGTCTGCACTGGCGGGAACAGCAGGCGACCGTCCTCGATGCGGAAATGCTTGCCCTGGTGCTCGACCGTCTCGCCGCTCAGCACGCGCTTGTAGATGTGGAGGAATTCCTGCGTCACCTCGTAGCGCTCGGCATGCGAGAGAAAAATGCCGTCGCCCTTGTTCTCCAGCGGATCGCCGCCGGTGACGACGTTGATCAGCAGGCGGCCGTTGGAGATGCGGTCGAGCGTGGCGGTCATGCGCGCGGCAAGCGTTGGGGACTGCAGGCCGGGCCGCACGGCTACGAGGAAACGCAGCTGCTCGGTCAGCGGCGCCAACGCCGAGGCAATCACCCAGGAATCCTCGCAGGCCCGGCCGGTCGGCAACAGCACGCCGTAATAGCCCAGCGTGTCGGCCGCTTTCGCCACCTGCGTCAGATAGGGCAGGTCAACAGCCCTGCCGCCTTCGGTCGTGCCGAGATAGCGGCTGTCGCCATGTGTCGGCAGGAACCAGAGCACCTTGATGCGGTCGGCGACATCGCGGCTCATGACCTGCCTCCCGCTGGATGGCGGCGGTGACGGCCTAGGTCTGGGGCGGTTGAAGGCAGGCGCAAAAGGTCGGGCATGGCGTGGTCCTGTCCGGGAAACAGATCGCCGATGCAGATTGCTTATTCTATAAATTCTGTAGAGTTAGTTTATTCCAAATCCTCCGCCGCAATTAGAAATTCTTCCTCATGCTGCGCCGTCCGCAACGAGCGGAGAGGCCGGCCAACTATGCAGGGCCGGCCTTGGCCTTGTCAGAACGCCGGTTCCACCGCGTTGACATTGTCCTTGGTGACGACGGTCAGCGGGATCGGCAGCCGGTCCTTGACCTCCTTGCCGTCGATGATCTCGGCCATGGTGTCGATCGCCAGGCGGCCGTCCTCGACCGGCGACTGCACGATGGTCGAATACATTTCGTTGGTGCGGATCGATTCGAACGCGTCCTTCTGGCCGTTGATGCCGACGATCGGCGGCGCCGCCTTGGAGGGATTGGCCTCCTTCCAGGCGTCGATGAAGCCGCGTGCCATGGTGTCGTCATTGGCATAGACGCCGCTGATCTGGTCACCGAAGCGAGTGATGAGGTCGCGGCTCACGACCAGCGCCTTCTGCTGGTCGAAGTCGGCATTGACGGTGTCGAGCACCTTGATGTCGGCGCTGGTTTCCTTGAGGCGGTCGGTGAAGCCGCTGACACGGCCGATCGTCGTGCCGTTGCCGGCCTGGCCGGCGATGATCACGACAGAGCCCTTGCCGCCGAGCGCCTTGCTCAGCGAATCCGCCGCCAGCTTGCCTTCCTCGTAGACGTCAGGTCCGGTGAATGACTTGATGAACGGCTTGGCGTCGTCGCTCATCGGCGAATTGATGAGGATCGCCGGGATGTTGGCCTGCTGCGCGCGGGCCAGGCCAGGGATGTAGGCCTGCGGGTCGAGCGGCCACAGGATGATGCCGTCAACCTTGCGCGCCACGCAGGTGTTGAGCTGCTCGGTGCCCTTCTGGACGTCGAAGTCCTGACTCAGGCTGAGAATCTCGACGCCGAGTTCCTTGGCACGGGCCTCGAGCGCCTTGTTGGCCGGCGTCGCATAGGCGTGCGAATCCGCCGCCGTCACATAGCAGACCGTCTTGGCATTGGCCCAGCCTGTCGACGCCAGCAACGCCACGGCGGCGATCTGGAGCATGCTTCTCTTGCCAATCATATCTTTCCTCCCAATCATGCTTTTCCTCCCAACCATGCTTTTCCTCCCAACCATGCTTTTCCTCCTTGAGTGATTGGATTGTCGCGAACGAGCGCGGGGCGTGTGCCCTGAGCCCTCCCCGTGGTGGTAACGGCCCGATCGAGCATGACGAGCAGGATCAGGATGAGCCCCGATACGACCTGCTGGACGTATGCGGGAACGGACTGGAACTCCATCGCGATGGTCAGCGAGCCGATCGTCAGCACGCCGCCAAGCGTGCCGAGCGCGGATCCCCTGCCGCCTTCGAGGCGGGTACCGCCGACAACGACCGCGGCGATGACGGCAACCGTCAGTTCCGAGCCGAAGACGGGCGACCCGGTGTTGGTGACGAGGCTCTGGAGAACCCCGGCGAAGCCAGCAAGCGTGCCGGCAAAGACAAAGCCGAGAAAGACGATGCGGTCCGAAGCGATGCCGCTCTCCTTGGCGGCCGCCGGATTGGAGCCGACGGCAAAGACATTGCGGCCCGGAATGGTGCGCGTCAGCCAGAAATGCAGCAGTACGATCAGGATGATGAACAGTGCGCTGCGAATGGTGAAGACATCGAGGTAGATCTTGGCCAGAGCCAGCGAAAGCATGATGTCAGTGCCCGACACCGGCTGGCTGTTGGTGATCCAGTGCGCCAGCGAGCGGAAGATCAGCATCGTGGCCAGTGTCAGGACGAGCGAATTCACCTTCAGCCCGACGACCAGGGCGCCGTTGATGGCGCCCGCCAGCGTGCCGGCAAGGATGGCGACGATCGCGGCGGGCAGGATGCCGATCTCTCGCTGCAGGATGACGGATACGATCCCGGCCAGCGCGAACACCGCGCCACCGGATAGGTCGATCTGGCCCGATATCAGAAGCACGGTAAGCCCAATGGCGATCAGGCCGATCGTGGCCGCCCTGTCGAGGCCGAGGCTGAGCGTCGAAGCCGACAGATAACCCGGAACGAGCAGCGCGGAAGCGACCAGGGTAAGGCCGAGGATGATCACGACCCGGTATCGCGAGGCGAGGACGAGAAGACGCATCAAGCCACTCCCCGCTTGCGCAACGCGGCATCCATGCCGACAGCCCCGACAATCAGGATGCCGAGCACGAAACCCTGGATCGGCGTGCGCACGCCGTCGAGCACCATGACGTTGGTCAGAAGCTGCACGAAGATCAGCCCGGCGATCGCCCGCGGCACGGAGCCGAAGCCGCCGATGATCGAGACGCCACCGACCACCACCGCGGTGACGGCGCTGAATTCATAGCCGGCGCCGATGAGCGGTCGTGCGCTTTGCAAGGTCAGGCCGAGCAGCCCGCCTGAAATGCCGGAGGCGAGTGCCGTGATCACAAAGGCGCCGGCCTTCACGGCCTGCACGGGGACGGCACTTGCCTCGGCGGCGCTGTAATTGCCGCCGGTGGCGAGCGTCCATCGGCCCCAGAAGGAGCGCGACAGGACGAAATGGCCGATGAGGGCAATGACCAGGAAGATCAGCACCACGACCGGAATGCCGAACAGGCGGCCCTTGGCGAATTCGGCCGAGGCGGGATTGCTGCCATAGACGATGACGCCGCCAACGGCAGCCTGGACGATGCCCAGCCCGATGGTGCCGATGCCGAGCGTGGCGATGATGGGATTGATGCCGACATAACCGACCAGCACGCCGTTGAGCAGGCCGATCAGACCGGCGAGGCCGACCGCAAGGACAAAGGCGGGCAGAGGCCCGATCATCGGCTGCAGCCCGAGCGACAGGATGGCGCCGCAGGCGATCGTGGCCGGCACCGACAGGTCAGCCAGGCCACCGACCACCAGCACGAAGGTCATGCCGACGACGACGATGCCGACGATGGACATCGAGGTCAGCACATTGAGGAGGTTGCCGGATGTGAAGAAAGCAGGGCTGACAAGTGAGCCATAGAGCATGACGGCGAGGATGGCGAAAGCGAGGCCCGCCTTAGACAGGGCATCGACAAGCTTGCTGCCGCGCGTAAAGCGGTCGGGGGTGACGATCTCCACGGCCGCGTCGGTCACGCCATTTCCTCCCCGGTCGCCAGGGCCATGATGCGCTCTTCGCTGAGTTCGGCGCGCTCCAGCGGCTCGCAGGCATGTCCGTCGCGCATGACCACGACACGGTCGCAGACGCCCAGGATCTCGGGCAGTTCGGACGAGATCATCACCACCGCCATGCCGCTTGCGACGAGCTGGCCGATGATGTTGTGGATCTCGGCCTTGGCGCCGACGTCGACGCCGCGCGTCGGCTCGTCGAGGATCAGCGCCGACGGCCTGGCGGCAAGCCATTTGGCGATGACCGCCTTCTGCTGATTGCCGCCGGAAAGGAGATTGATGCGCCGTTCGCCATCGGGCGGCGAAATCGAAAACTGCTTCACGTAGTCCGCCGCCAACGCCCGGTCGGCACTTCGCCTGATGCGCCCGAAACGGCTCAGGCGCCGCAGGATGGGCAGGCTGATGTTCTCCCGGATCGACATGCCAGGCACGATGCCATCGCCCTTGCGGTCCTCCGGAACGTACGCAATCCCGGCCTTAACGGCCTGCGATGGGGAATTGATCGAGACCTCGCGGCCGTTGACGCTGACCGTGCCCTCGACGAGGCGCGACAGGCCGAAGATTGCGCGCGCCACCTCGGTGCGGCCGGCACCAACCAGGCCGGTCAGGCCCAGTATCTCGCCGGCTCGCACCTCGAAGCTGACATTGCGGAAGCGCGTGCCGTCGCTGATGCGCTCGACGCGCAGCACCGACTTGCCGATCTCGGCCTGGCTTTTGGGAAAGACGTTACTGACCTCGCGGCCGACCATCAGCCTGATCATCTGCGCGGCGGTGATGCCTTCGATCGGGCGCGTCTCGATCATGGAGCCGTCGCGCAGCACGGTCACCTCGTCGGCGATCTCGAGCACGTCCTTCAAGCGATGACTGATGTAGATGATGGCGATGCCGTCATCGCGCATCTTGCGCAGGATCCTGAACAGCGCTGTTGTTTCATGCTCGCTGAGGCTCGATGTCGGCTCATCCAGCACGATGATCCGGGGTTGCGCGGCATAGGCCTTGGCGATCTCGACGAGTTGCTGCTGGCTGATCGACAGATTGCCCAGCCGCTCGCGCGGATTGATGGCCGCTCCGAGTTCGGCAAGGACGGCGCCGGCCTTCCTGACCATCTCGCCCTTGCGCAGAAAGGTCCATTTGCCGGGCATGCGGCCGAGATAGACGTTTTCCGCGACAGTCAGGTCCGGCACCAGATTGATTTCCTGGTGCACCATGCGGATGCCGAGAGCCTGGGCGTCGGCGGGACGGCGCATGCGCACCTCGGCGCCACCGACCTTGATGGTGCCGCTGGTCGGCGCGTAGGAGCCGTTGAGCACTTTCATCAGCGTCGATTTGCCGGCGCCGTTCTCGCCCACGACCGCATGCACGGTGCCGAACCTGACGGCAAAATTGACGTTTGACAGAGCCTTCACGCCCGGAAACGTCTTGCTTATGCCTCTCATGTCCAAGGCGCAGTCGGCGGCGACAGTCATGTCTGGCTAGGTTCCTCCCGGCAGGCCGGCCCGTTGTCCATGGCATCGAGCTGTTGTGTTATTTTAGTATAATTCCATTTTAGAGCGCGAACCAATGCGGCCAGAAGGCATGCCCTCTCGGCGTGCAGCTTGGTTCAGGCCTTCACTTCGCGGTGAAATTCATCACTATCGAGGATCTATTGCACTAATATAACAGTTCTGGCAAGCTGGATTCCGATGACCTGCGCGACCATCCCATTGTCGATAGAGACCACCCCTCGCATCGGGTGCATTCCGATTTACATTCTAATATAATCTGATCATTTCCGGTGAACGAAGCTACGGATTTGCCATGGACCTTGACCCTTCGACCCTCAATCGGGCTCTGCCGCTCCGCGATCAGATCTATCACAAGATCCGCAACCTGATCGTCGTCGGGCAGATGAAGCCGGGGGAAGTGATCAACGAGGTGGCGATCGCCGAAGCGCTCGGCGTCTCGCGCACGCCGGTGCGGGAAGCCGTCAAGCGCATCAGCGACGAAGGCCTGGTGAAGATCCTGGCGCAGACCGGCACCTATGTCGCGCCGATCAGTCGTGCCGATCTGGAAGAAGCCTATGTCATCCGGCGGGCACTGGAGATGGAGAGCGCACGGCGCGCGGCCGTCAAGCTCACACCGGCGTCGGCGGAACTGCTGGAGGACAATATGGCGGCACATCGGCTTGCCATATCGCGCGGCCGATACGCCACCGCGATCCAGCTCGACGACGTCTTTCATCGCACCATTGCCGAGATTTGCGGCCTGCCGATGATTTGGCGCGCCGTCGATATTTCCAAGGCGCAGATGGATCGCGGCCGCTACCTCGCCATTCCAAAGCCCGGCTACGGCGAACAGACGATCGAGCAGCACGAAGCCATCCTCGACGCGCTGAAGCGTCACGATGCCGAAGGCGCCGCGCGGGCGATGGAGCACCACCTCGAAACGTCCTTCCGCAACACGCTCGAAGTCGCCGCCGAGCTTCTCGGCTGAAGCCGGACGGCACCGCAACCGGGACACGATTGGCACATGCGAAGAATGGGACTTTGTATCGGCCTGAAGGCATAGGCGATCGCGGAATACCAGCGCGCACGCCGCGGTCTGGCCGGAGGTGCTGGCCGTCATCCGTTCCGCCACCAACTCTCTTCCTTAACGCCCGGCGAACGCAGCTTATCCAGGCGACGCTTGACCACTAACATTCTATTATATTAGTATTCCTTATGCCTTTCGCCCCCCGGCTTTGTTCGGGGTGGCCTTTTCAGAGTTTGGGTAATGACGCGCTTCATCAAGCTATCGCACGCCGACAACATCCTACTGGCGGTCGATCCATTGGCGGCCGGCGAAAAGGCCGGCGACGTGGCTGCGAGGGCTCGCATCCCGCGCGGCCACAAGATGGCCATGCTCGACATCGGGGCGGATGAACCGATCGTAAAGTATGGCCAAACCATCGGCTTCGCGCGTGGGCCGATCGCGGCCGGAGATTGGGTGCACGAGCACAATGTCTACCTGCGCGATTTCGAGCGCGACTACGAGCATGGCACCGACGTCAGGGAAACGCCGGTCCTTCCCGATGGCGAACGGGCGACTTTCATGGGCTACCGCAGGTCCAACGGCAAAGTCGGCACGCGCAATTTCATCGCCGTCCTGACCTCGGTAAACTGCTCGGCCAGCGTCGCCCGCTTCATCGTGGAAGAGGTCAACCGTTCAGGCATGCTGCGCGACTATCCCAATGTCGACGGCGCCATTGCGCTCGTGCACGGCACCGGATGCGGCATCGACACCAAGGGCCCGGCCTACGATCTGCTGAAGCGCACGCAGTGGGGTTTTGCCACCAATCCCAATGTCGGCGGCGTGCTGATGGTCGGACTTGGCTGCGAAGCTTTCCAGATCCCGCGTTGGATGCAATCTTATAACATCGAGGAAAGCACCACGTTCCGCACAATGACGATCCAGGAAACCGGCGGCACCCGCAAGACCGTCGATGCCGGGGTGAAGGCCATCGTCGAGATGCTGCCGATCGTCAATGCCGCGGAGCGGACGCCGCAGCCGGCTTCCGAGCTGGTGCTGGCGCTACAATGCGGCGGCTCGGACGGCTATTCCGGTATCAGCGCCAATCCGGCACTGGGCGCGGCAGTGGATCTGCTGGTCGCCCAAGGAGGGACCGCCATCCTTTCTGAAACACCCGAAATCTACGGCGCGGAGCATCTCTTGACGCGGCGAGCCGAAAGCCGGGCCGTCGGCGAAAAACTTGTCGAGCGCATCCGCTGGTGGGAGGACTATACCGCCAGGCACGACATGGAGATGAACAACAATCCGTCTCCCGGCAACAAGCTCGGCGGGCTGACCACCATCCTGGAGAAGTCGCTGGGCGCCTCCGCCAAGGGAGGCACGACCAATCTGCGCGCGGTGCTGGAATATGCCGAGCCTATCAACGAGCGCGGCCTCGTCTTCATGGACACGCCAGGCTACGACCCGGTCTCGGCGACCGGTCAGGTGGCGGGCGGTGCCAACATATTGTGCTTCACCACCGGGCGCGGTTCGGCCTTCGGCTGCAAGCCGACGCCGTCGATCAAACTCGCCTCCAACTCCTTCATCTTCGAGCAGATGCCCGACGACATGGACATCAATTGCGGCGACATCCTCGACGGCGTGACGCTGGCGGACAAGGGCGAGGAGATCTTCGCCGAGATCCTGCGCGTGGCATCGGGCGGGCGCACCAAGTCGGAAGCGCTCGGCTATGGCGACAATGAGTTCGTGCCCTGGAGCCTCGGCGCGACGATGTAGCAGTACCGCTCACTTTCAACACGTACCCCCAGTATCTCAGACGGAAAGAACCGCTCGGCATGAACAGGATAGACCTTGACGGCCAACACGCCGTGGTTACCGGAGGCGCGCAAGGCCTCGGCTTCGCGATGGCAAAGCGTTTTGTCGCCTCGGGCGCGACGGTCACCTTGTGGGACCTCGACGAGGCGCGCCTCGATACGGCCAAGCGGGAACTCGGCAAGGCAGCCACGACGCTGGTCGTGGACATAGCCGACTGGGGTTCGGTGGACGCCGCGCGTGCCAGGACGGAGGAGATCGCGAACAAGATCTCCATCCTCGTCAATTCGGCGGGCATTGCCGGCCCCGCCGCCCCGCTCGATACCTACGACGTCGATGTGTGGAAGAAAATCATCGACGTCAACGTCAACGGCACCTTCTACGTCAACCGCGCCGTGGTGCCGGGGATGAAGGAGCGCAATTACGGGCGCATCGTCAACATCGCCTCGGTCGCAGGCAAGGAGGGCAACCCCAACGCCGCCGCCTATTCGGCCTCGAAGGCCGCCGTCATCGGCATGACCAAGTCGCTCGGCAAGGAGCTGGCGCAGTACGACATCGCCGTCAACTGCATCTCGCCGGCCACTGCGCAGACGCGCATCCTCGAACAGCTGACGGCCGAGCACATCGAATACATGCGCTCGCGCATCCCGCGCGGCCGCCTGCTGGAGGTCGACGAGGCCGCCGCCATGGTCGCCTGGCTCGTCTCCAAGGAAAACAGTTTTACAACCGCTTCCACCTTCGACCTGTCGGGTGGGCGAACGACCTACTGACGAAAAGACGCTGTTCAGGCGGGCAGCCGACCAAGGCTGGCGGCGAAGCGCTGCACCATCGCAAGCCCGGTCTCGTTTGGCCGCATCGCTGGCGCACGGTCGTGAATCTGGATACCGGCGCGGGCGCCGAACAGCCGCTTGCCGTAGCAGATCAGGTTCTCGATGCCTTGCATGACGAAGACCGCCGCCGGCAACATTCTTTCGTAGGCCGCCTCGGCCGCTGCTTCGTCTTCGGCGCGGAACGCCTGATAGGCGCGCACGGCGTGGTCGATGCCATCAGGCGCCAGGATCATGCCACGGCAACCGATGCGGAAATTGTCGGTCAATTCCAGCCCGCCCCGCCCGTTGAAGACGGGGATGCGGCCTTCGGTGCGCTCGATCAGGCCGGCAATGTCGGTGACCGGGCCTTCGCCCTTGATCAGCCTGATGTTGGGGTGGAGCGTGACGAGCTCGCGAATCTCGTCCGATGTCAGGCCACGGCCGAAAAAGGCCGGCGCGTTCTGGATCGCCACCGGCAGGTCGGTTGCCTCGGCGACGCGGCCAAAAAAGCGGATGTATTCGGGCGCTCCATAGGATCCAACTGGCGGCGGCTGCAGGATGACCCAATCTGCGCCGAGGCTTTCCGCATGCCGGACCTGGGATATCTGCTCGGCAACGGAAGACCCGAAGATGGTGAAGGCGAGCGGTACCTTGCCGGCGGTGTCCTGCGCCGTCCACTCCATGATCGTGCGGCGCTCCGCCTCGGTCAGCTTGGCGACTTCTGTCGCGAGGCCAAGCGCCGCCATCCCATGCACGCCGCTCGCCAGGCAGATCTCGACCTGCCTGCGCATCGCCGCGCGGTCGAGTTTTTCCTGGGCGTCGAACAGGGCGTAGAGGATGGCGTGAATGCCGTGGAAATCATCGGGCTGGAATTTTGGCATCCCACGCGCCCTCAATGGCTTTCGCGCGGAATGGCGTGGCCACGGTTGCCGACCAGAAAGTCGAGATCGGCGCCACGGTCGGCCTGCAGGACATGGTCGACATAGAGGCCCTGATAGCCGCCGCGCATCGCCGGCTCGGGCGGCTGCCAGGATTGGCGCCGCCGCGCCAGCTCCTGTTCCGACACGTCGAGATGCAGCTTCCGCGCCTCGACATCGAGTTCGATCATGTCGCCGCTCCTGACCAGCGCCAGCGGACCGCCGACGGCGGCTTCGGGTGCGGCATGCAGCACGACCGTGCCGAAGGCGGTGCCGGACATGCGGGCGTCGGAAATGCGGATCATGTCGCGGACGCCCTTTTTCAGGAGCTTTTGCGGCAGCGCCATGTTGCCGACCTCGGCCATGCCCGGATAGCCCTTGGGGCCGCAATTCCTGAGCACCATGATCGAGGTCTCGTCGATGTCGAGTGCGGGATCGTCGATGCGCGCCTTGTAGTCGTCTATGTCATCGAAGACGACGGCGCGGCCGCGATGCTTCATCAGGGATGGTGAAGCGGCCGACGGTTTGATGATGGCGCCATCGGGTGCCAGATTGCCACGCAGCACCGCGATACCGCCATGCGGCGTCAGCGCCCTGTTGCGCGGACGGATGACCTCGGGATTGTCATTCCGGGCGTCGGCGATGTTGTCGCGTACGCTCTTGCCGGTGACCGTCAGCGCGTCGAGATCGAGCATGTCGGCGATCTCTTTCATGACCGCCGGAATGCCGCCGGCGTAGCAGAAATCCTCCATCAGGAAACGGCCTGATGGCATCAGGTCGAGGATGGTCGGCACGTCGCGACCGAAGGCATCCCAGTCATCGAGGCTGAGTTCGGTGCCGACGCGGCCTGCAATCGCCAGCAGATGCACGACCGCATTGGTCGAGCCGCCGATGGCGCCGTTGACGCGGATGGCGTTGGCGAAAGCCTGCTTGGTAAGAATGGCCGAGGGGCGCAGATCGTCATTGACCATCTCGACGATACGCCGCCCGGTCATGCGGGCGATGCGGTTGCGTCGCGCGTCGACGGCGGGATAGGCGGCGTTGCCGGGCAACGCCAGCCCGAGCGCTTCGACCATCGAGGCCATGGTCGAGGCCGTGCCCATGGTCATGCAGTGCCCAGGCGAGCGCGACATGGCGCTCTCGGCATTGGCGAAATCCTGCTCGCTCATGATGCCGGCTCGCACATCCTCGGAGAATTTCCACACATCGGTGCCGGAGCCGATCTGACGACCCTGGAAGCGGCCATTGAGCATCGGCCCACCGGAAATGACGATCGATGGCAGGTCGCAGGAGGCAGCCCCCATGACCAGTGACGGCGTGGTCTTGTCGCATCCGGCCATCAGCACGACGCCATCCATCGGATTGCCGCGGATCGCCTCCTCGACATCCATCGAGGCGAGGTTGCGGAACAGCATCGCCGTCGGCCGCAGATTGGATTCGCCGCAGGAGAACACGGGGAATTCCAGGGGCAGGCCGCCGGCCTCCAGCACGCCGGCCTTGATGTGCTCGACCAAGCCGCGAAAATGCACATGACACGGGGTGAATTCGGAGAAGGTATTGCAGATGCCGATCACCGGGCGGCCATCGAAAGCATCGTCGGGCAGGCCGTTGTTCTTCATCCAGCTGCGATGGATGAAGGCATCCTTGCCTTGGCCGCCGAACCAATGCTGCGATCGTCTCCTGGTCAATGGCCTTCTCCCGGTGCTCAGGCGGGATGCTGAAGCTGGCTCAGCCCGCCATCGACGACGAGGGTCGCCGCGTTCATGAACGGGCACTCGTCGGAAATCATGAACACGGCGGCAAGGGCGATCTCGCGCGCCGAGGCAATGCGGCCGCCGGGATGCAGCGCCATGGTGTTGGCGCGCGCCGCCGCCGGATCAGGAAAACTGTTCCAGTAGTCGATGGCCTTCTGCGTCTCGACATAGCCCGGCGCCAGCGCGTTCACGCGCACGCCCTGCCCGGCATATTCGAGCGCCAGCGATTTGGTCAGCCCAAGCAGAGCGTGCTTGGCGACAGGATAGGGAAAAGTGTGTGGGATGATGGTGAAGCCGTGGGTCGAGGCGATGTTGAGGATCGCCCCGCCGCCATTCGCCAGCATGCCCGGCAGCACCGCCTTGCTGCAGTTCCAGGCGCCCTTGACGTTGACGTCGAAATTGCGGGTCCACTCTTCTTCGGTGGCCTCCAGCGGCGTCGAGAAAACGTTCATTCCGGCATTGTTGATCAATGCGTTAACCGGACCTATCTCGGCGTTCGCGCGGGCAACGGCTGCTTTTATCGCGACCCCGTCGCTGATGTCGGCTGTCGCATGCCCGACATGCCCCTTGGGTGCCGCGAGACCCGCGACGGTCTTCTCCAGCAACGTGCCGTCCTGGTCGACGAGGAACAATTTCGCACCCTCGGCAAGACAGGCCTCGGCGATGGCCAGCCCGATGCCTTGCGCGGCGCCTGTCAGGAAGATGCGTTTGCCGGACAGGCGCTCAGCCATGGGTGTCACTCCAGTCGAAGACGGGTCAACGCCGGCCCAAGGCCGACGAACGCAGATTGTCAAGCAGCACGGCGAGGAGCAGGATCACGCCGCGCACGATGTACTGGTAAAAGGCCGGGATGTTGAGCAGGTTCATGGCGTTCTCGGCGATGCCCATGATCAGCACGCCGACGATGACGCCGGACATTGTGGCACGTCCGCCGGCAAGCGACACGCCGCCGAGCACGCAGGCCGAGATGACCGAGAGTTCAAGCCCGACCGCCGCGTTGGGCTGTCCGGAGGTGATGCGTGACGCCAGCAGGATGCCGGCGATGCCGCAGACGACGCCTTGCAGGGCGAAAATCCAGATGCGCGTGCGGTCGACATTGACGCCGGCCAGCCGTGACGCTTCGGGATTGCCGCCAATGGCCAGCGTGTTCTTGCCGAACACGGTGCGGTTGAGCACGAAGCCAAAAATGCCGAACAGAACCGCCAGCACCCAGACGGGCGTCGGTATGCCTAGGAATTTCGACAGCGCGAGCTGATAGAAATCCGGGCTGTTGATGCCGACGGCGCGCCCGTCGGATGCGATGAGTGCAAGGCCGCGCACGATCTGCATGGTCGCCAGCGTCGTGATCAGCGCGTTGATGCGGAATTTGGCGATGACGACACCGTTGATGAAGCCGACAGAGGCACCGCAGGCGATCGCCGCCAGCAGCCCGAGCAGGATCGAGCCTGTGTAGTTCGACGCCATCACCGCGACCATGCCAGCGAAGGCAACGATGGAGCCAACCGACAGGTCGAAGTCGCGCGCCGCGAGACAGAACATCATGGTGCAGGCAACGATGCCGACGGTAACCACCGACTGCAGCAGGCCAAGCATATTGCGGTCGGTGAGGAAATTGGGAACCAGCAGCGAGACCAGCGCGAAGGCAACGACGAAGATGACGACGAGGCCCTGTTCGCCGAGCACAATCTTCTTCAGCTGATCGGTCATGTCAGGTCCTCAGGATGCGATGGCGTCGGGGGTTTTGGTGTCGGGAAGTGCCGCGGCCAGGATCGCCTTCTCGGCGAACTGGTTGCGTGCAAGCTCGGCATTGATGCGCCCGCCGCACATCACCAGGATACGGTCGCAAATGCCCATCACCTCCGGCAGGTCGGACGAGACGACGACGATCGCCATGCCATCCTCGGCAAGCTGGTAGAGCAGTTCGTAGATTTCCGACTTGGCGCCGACGTCGATGCCGCGTGTCGGCTCATCGACGATGAGGACGCGTACGCCCTGCTCCGACAGCCAGCGGCCAAGGATGACCTTCTGCTGGTTCCCGCCGGAGAGATTGATGATGTCCTGCTTGCGCGATGGCGTGCGCACCTTGAGCTTCTTGATGAAGGTTTCGGCCGTGGCGATCTCGCTGGCGCGGTTCAGGATGCCGAAGCGCGCGTGATGGCGCCGCGAGGAGATGTTGATGTTCTCCTCGATCGAGCGGCCCTGGATGATGCCGTCATGCTTGCGGTCTTCCGAACACAGCACGATGCCGGCGCGGATCGCGCCATGTGGGTCGGCGGCATGGATCGCCTCGCCATCCACCGTGATGGTGCCGCCCGAGCGCGGGTCGGCGCCGAAGACCAGCCGCATCAGTTCCGAGCGGCCTGCACCGATGAGGCCGAAGAAGCCGACGATCTCGCCGGCCCTTGCCTCGAAACTGGCCGGTATCTTCAGTTTTGCTCCGGAGATGGCTTCGACCTCCAGCCTGATGTCGCCGGCCTTGCGTGGCCGAAAACCCCAGATGTCGGAGATTTCGCGGCCGACCATTTCGGCGACAACCTGGTCGCGGGTGACGCCTTTCAGCGATGCGTGGTGCGCCGCGAGCTTGCCGTCGCGCAGCACGGTCAGGCTGTCGCAGAGGCGGAACACCTCGTCGAGCCGGTGCGAGACATAGATGATGACCTTGCCCTCGCCGCGCAGGCGGTCGATCAGGGCAAACAGGATTTCGCTCTCGCGCGACGACAGCGACGAGGTCGGCTCGTCCAACGCGATGACGCGCGCGTCGAGCATGATTGCCTTGGCGATCTCGATCATCTGGCGCTCGCCGATCGACAGCGTCTTGACCTTGCGGCTGATATCGATGTCGATGCCGGCCGATTTCAGCTTGGCGCCGACATCCTCCAGCATCTTGCCGCGCGCGATGACGCCGGCGCTGGCGGGAAAGCGGCCGAGGCTGAGGTTCTCGGCGACGGTGAGTTCCGGCACGAGCTGCAATTCCTGATGAATGACGATGACGCCATTGTCGAAGGCATCCCTTGTCGAGGCATAGGCCTGGACCTTGCCGTCGATGCGGATCTCGCCTTCGTCCGCATGCTGGTCGCCCGAGAGGATCTTGATCAGGGTCGATTTACCGGCGCCGTTTTCGCCCATCAGGCCATGCACTGCGCCCCTGTCGACGCCGAACGAGACGTCCGACAGCGCCTTGACACCCGGATAGGTCTTGGTGATGTGCGAGAAGTCGAGAAAGGACACGGGCGTCGATCCTTCTTGTGCCACGGCAAACAGGCGGCGGCATGAGCCGCCGCCTGTTTGTACAGGGAGGATTATTCGATGCCGAGGCCCTGGCGGACCTTCTGGTAGTCGTCGCGTTTGGCCAGCGCGCCGGAGGTCAGGATCAGCTTCTCCGGTTCCTTGTTGTTGGCGACCCAGTCATACATGTTGAGCGCCGTCTCGTAGCCATGGCGCTTCGGCGAGATGATCACGGTGCCGACAAAGCCAGTGGCGGTCGGCTTCTTGAATTCGTTGATCGCCGAATCCGCGCCGCCGATGCCGACGCCGATCATGCCGTCAGCAGCAATGCCGACGCTTTCGGATGCGCGCACTGCACCGAGCACCGCTTCGTCGTTGAGGCCGAAAGAGACCCACTTCTTGATGTCGGCATGGGCGTTGAGCACCACCGTCGCGGCATTGAGGGCTGCTTCGGTGTCGGTCTTGGCCTGGGGAGCGTCGAAAATGTTCTCGGCCTTGAAGCCGTTGGCCTTCAGCACCGAGATGGCGCCTTCGACACGGTCGACGGCGGTCGGCAACTGGTCATAGGAAACGCGGATCGCACCGACTTCGTCGGCCTTCCAGCCGCGCGCCTTCATCTCATCGACGATCGCCTGGCCGACGGCCTCACCGATCTTGGTGGCCGAGATGCCCATATGCGGCACGTCTTCGAGCGCCTTGCCGTCGGCGCCGACCAGACGGTCGTCGACGGTCATCAGCTTGAGATTGTTGGCGGTGGCCTTGGCGACGATGCCGGGGCCAAGCTTTACGTCCGGCGTGCAGACGATGAAGCCCTGGGCGCCTTGCGCGCCGAGATTGTCGATCGCCGACATCAGCTTCTCACCGTCCTCGGCGCCGATCTTGACGAGGGTAAAACCCTTTTCCTTGGCGGCCTGGTCGGCGAACTTCCATTCGTCCTGGAACCACGGCTCCTCGGGCTGTTTGACGATGAAGCCGATCTTGGTGTCCTGAGCATATGCAGCGATGGTCGTGACGGACAGCACGGCAAGCGCGCCCGCGACGAGCGCGGTCTTCAGAAGTCGCATGATTACCTCCCAGCGATGGCCGGGCGCTCAGCCCGGATGCAGGAGTCTCTAATTGTTTTTATCATACTCGTCAATTGATCTGGTATGATAATTAAGATACATGCTCTGACCAGGGATCGCTGGCGCAAATCATCCGCATCCGGTAAGGCCGGGCCGGTTGTGCGAAACCAGTGGGTTCGCCGCCTTGGAGGAGGGCTGAGGTGACCGAAACGTCTAAGAAGGCTTCAGCCGACACGACCACGCGCCGCCCGCGCGTCATGCCCGATGTGACGAAGGCGATCGCCTCCGACATCTTTTCCGGGCGCTATCCGGCCGGCTCTTCCCTGCCCACCGAAAACGAACTCGGCGTCGAGTATGGCGTCAGCCGCACCGTCATCCGCGAAGCCCTGAAGGTGCTGGCCGCCAAGGGGCTGGTGCTATCGCGGCCGCGCGTCGGCACCATCGTGTGCAACGAGGACGACTGGAACATCATCGACCCGCAAGTGCTGGCCTGGCACGCGCCGCATGCGCTTGACGACAAGCTGTTCGATGCCATCCTGGAGACACGCCGGGCCATCGAGCCGCTGGTCGCCGAGTTGGCCGCCACGCGCGCGACGCTGCAGGAGATCGCCGATCTGGAGGCCGCGTGGCGCGGCATGGCTGATGCCGGCGAGGACCTCGCCGCCTTCTCGCGCAGCGACATTGCTTTCCACCAGATCGTCTATGCCGCCAGCCACAACCCGATCTTCCGCCAGATCGGCAACCTGATCGACACCGGGCTGAAATTCTCGCTGGAAGCGACGGCAACCATCTCGCTCGACCGCCGCATGAAAGCCGTGGCGGCGCACCGCGAAGTGGTGGAGGCGCTGCGCATGCGCGACGCCGGGGCGGCGCGTGGTGCCGCCAACCGGATTCTCGACCTTGCGGCGCGCGACCTCGTCAGCGCCAAGAAACTCAAGAACAACTGAGACCGCGCATGAAAATCATCTCGCTCACCACCTACATCGTTCCGCCACGCTGGCTGTTCCTGAAGATCGAGACAGATGCCGGCGTCACCGGCTGGGGCGAGCCGGTGGTCGAAGGCCGCGCGTTGACCGTCGAAGCGGCGGTCAAGGAGCTTGGCGATTATCTCATCGGCAAGGATCCTCGCCTGATCGAGGATCATTGGACGGTGATGCATCGCGGCGGCTTCTACCGCGGCGGGCCGATCCTGATGAGCGCCATTGCAGGCATCGACCAGGCGCTGTGGGACATCAAGGGCAAGGCGCTCGGCGTGCCCGTGCATGAACTGCTCGGCGGCAGACTGCGCGACACCATCAAGGTCTATTCCTGGATCGGCGGCGACCGGCCGGCGGAAGTGGCGGCTGGCGCCAAGGAAGTCGTGGCCCGCGGCTTCCTGGCGCTCAAGATGAACGGTACGGAGGAACTGCAGATCGTCGACAGCCACGACAGAATAGATGCCGCCGTCGAACGCGTCGCCATGGTGCGCGAGGCGGTCGGGCCCAATACCGGCATCGCCGTCGATTTCCATGGCCGCGTCCACCGGCCGATGGCCCGCATCCTGGTCAAGGAGCTCGAGCCCTACCGCCTGATGTTCATCGAGGAGCCGGTGCTCAGCGAAAACCGCGAGGCGCTGAGGGAGATCGCCGCCCTCGGCTCGACGCCGATAGCGCTCGGCGAGCGGCTCTACAGCCGCTGGGACTTCAAATCCGTGTTCGAGGAAGGCGTCGTCGACATCATCCAGCCCGATCTGTCGCATGCCGGCGGCATCACCGAGTGCCGCAAGATCGCGGCTATGGCGGAGGCGTATGACGTGGCGGTGGCGCCGCACTGCCCGCTCGGACCGATCGCGCTCGCCGCCTGCCTGCAGCTCGATGCCGTGAGCTACAACTGTTTCATCCAGGAGCAGAGCCTGGGCATCCACTACAACGCCGCCAACGACCTGCTCGACTACGCCGCCAACAAGGACGTCTTCCGCTACGAGGATGGCTATGTCGCCATCCCCGACGGCCCGGGGCTCGGCGTCGAGATCGACGAGGAGTATGTCAAGGAGCGGGCCAAGGAAGGCCACCGCTGGCGCAACCCGATCTGGCGCCACAAGGACGGCTCCTTCGCCGAGTGGTGAGCAGCGAGGTCAGCAGCCAAGCTACCACATTTTTTTCTCAGCATTATCGAGCAACGGTCTTCTGACACGTCACCAACGCCGTCCGTGTTCACGATGAGATCAGACGGGAAACTCTTTTCGATAACGAAACCCAGCTTCTCACAAGCGGCAACGCATCGAACGACGGAAATCGATGCGTTGTTCCCAAGCGAGTTGCGTCCAGAGTTATCCGCCCCGATGAAGCATAGAGCCTGTTTGTTGTCGCTATCGCGGCGCATCCTGACGATGCCCGGCGGAGGGTCGCATACGGTAAGTGCCAGCGCCAACCCAGCAAGAGCGAGTGTAATCAGACTGCCGTTCCGCATTGACCTATCCCACCCCGCTGAAACGGAGACGGACCAGTTAGCATGCGCGCTGACAAAAAAGCTGAAACTCTAGAGAACTTGGTGGAGCCAATCGGGATCGAACCGACGACCTCTTGAATGCCATTCAAGCGCTCTCCCAACTGAGCTATGGCCCCACTCCCGGCAGTCTGCCGGCGCCGTTTCCGGCGAGAGATCGGCGAGGGTTGGAAGACCGCGCCGTTAGTGCAGGCGGCTTCTAACCCCGCCTTTCCCAGATATCAAGCCTTCATCGGCGGCTTTTTCTTCACAGGCCGTGAAAGCCGGCAAACGCTTGCGTTCGAGACCTTGTCAGACCTCGTCGTCGTCGTCGCCGACGCCGATCATGTCGGCAACGTCGTCGTCTTCTTCCTCTTCGTCGGCAAGGAAGGTGTCATCCTCGTCGTCGCCGAGATCGACATCATCCTCGTCGTCGCCGAGATCGGGAAGATCGTCGCCGCCCTTGGCCTCGTCATCGGCCTCTTCCAGCGAAACGACTTCGGCGCCCTCTTCGTCCTCGGCGTCCACTTCCTTCTCGGCCACTTCCTCCTCCTCCTCGACGGCGGCGATCTTGCCTTCGTCGAAATAGGAACGCGGATAGCTCTTGCCGGTATAGGGCGAGACGATCGGGTCTTTGTTCAGGTCGTAGAATTTCCGGCCCGTTTCAGGGTCGATGCGTTTTGTGCCAAGTTCGGTTTTTGCCACGGCAAGCCTCGTCAATAAAAGAGTGGTCCCCTTAACCACAGTTTGCAGCGCTGTCAAAGCGAAAAGCCGGCGTCACAAAACCAAGCATTCAAAGGCCTCGCGCCAAGTGACGACCATGGGGATGACCATTTCGCCTCGCCGTGATAGGAGACCGCCGCAACAAATGAAAAGCGCCGGACCGCCGGCATTCCGTCCAGGGAAATTCCATGTCACACGCCGCCGCTGCCAAGCCGGCCACCGCCCGCAAATCATCCGCCCTTTCCGGCACGGCCCGTGTGCCGGGCGACAAATCGATCTCGCACCGCTCCTTCATGTTCGGGGGGCTTGCCTCCGGCGAAACGCGCATCACCGGCCTGCTCGAGGGCGAGGACGTGATGCGCACGGGCGCGGCCATGAAGGCGATGGGCGCGCATATAGAGAAGCACGGCGCCGAATGGGTGATCCGCGGCACCGGCAATGGCGCGCTGCTGCAGCCGGAAGGCCCGCTCGATTTCGGCAATGCCGGCACCGGTTCGCGGCTGACCATGGGGCTTGTCGGCACCTACGACATGGAAACGACCTTCATCGGCGATGCCTCGCTGTCCGGCCGGCCGATGGGCCGCGTGCTGGAACCCCTGCGCCAGATGGGCGTGCAGGTGCTGAAGGCGACGCCCGGCGACCGCATGCCGATCACGCTGCATGGCCCAAAGCACGCAGCCCCGATCACCTACCGCGTGCCGATGGCCTCGGCGCAGGTGAAGTCGGCGGTGCTGCTGGCCGGCCTCAACACGCCGGGCATCACCACCGTGATCGAGCCGGTGATGACGCGCGACCACACCGAAAAGATGCTGAAAGGCTTTGGCGCCAATCTGTCGGTCGAGACCGACGAGCGCGGCGTGCGCCACATTTTTATCGAAGGCCAGGGCAAGCTCACCGGCCAGACCATCGCGGTGCCGGGCGACCCTTCCTCGGCCGGTTTCCCGCTGGTGGCGGCGCTGATCGTGCCGGGCTCTGATATCACGATCGAGAACGTGCTGATGAACCCGACCCGCACCGGCCTGCTTCTGACGCTGCAGGAAATGGGCGGCCAGATCGACATTTTGAACCCACGCAATGCCGGCGGCGAGGATGTCGCCGATCTGCGCGTGCGCTATTCCGAGCTCAAGGGAGTCACCGTGCCGCCGGAGCGGGCGCCGTCGATGATCGACGAGTACCCGGTGCTGGCTGTCGCGGCCAGCTTCGCCGAGGGCGAGACGCTGATGCAGGGGCTGGAGGAGCTGCGGGTGAAGGAATCCGACCGGCTGTCGGCCGTCGCCAACGGGCTGAAACTCAACGGCGTCGACTGCAACGAGGGCGAGGCGTCGCTTGCCGTGCGCGGCAAGCCGGGCGGCAAGGGCCTGGGAGGCCATCCCAACGGCCTGGATACGACGGTCAAGACGCATCTCGACCACCGCATCGCCATGAGCTTCCTGGTCATGGGGCTGGCGACGGAGAAGCCGGTCACCATCGATGACCAGGCGATGATCGCGACGAGCTTTCCGGAGTTCATGGGGCTGATGGCGGGGCTGGGCGCGGAGATCGGGTGAATTGTCGATGGCAATTGCAAACCTCGGAGATTGGATGCCGACATCCCTCCCTTCGTCATCCTGGGGCGAAGCAAGGAGCGGAGCGACGCCGCGCAGACCCCAGGATCCATGCCGTGACTTCAACGCTCCGCAACGGTGCAATATTCTGGTCCGCGGCATCCTTCGGTTGAGGACACGGCATGGATCCCAGGGTCTCCGCGACGGAGCTTCGCTCCTGCTCCGCCCTAGGATGACGAACGCGTTGGGATCGACGGCCTGCCAATGACCCACCCCTTCACCATCGCCATCGACGGACCGGCCGGCGCCGGCAAGGGCACGCTCGCCCGCCGGCTCGCCGATCACTATCGCCTGAATCTGCTCGACACCGGGCTTACCTATCGCGCGGTGGCCCATGCGCTGCTGCGGCTCGGCTTGCCGCTCGACAATGTCTCGGCGGCCGAGACCGCGGCGCGCCAGGTCGACCTGGCAAAGCTCGACCGCGCGGTGCTGTCGGCGCATGCGGTTGGCGAAGCGGCTTCGAAGGTCGCGGTTTTCCCGACCGTGCGCCGCATCCTGGTCGAAAAGCAGCGCGATTTCGCCAGGACGCCGCCGGGCGCGGTGCTTGACGGGCGCGATATCGGCACCGTCGTGTGTCCCGACGCCGACATCAAACTCTATGTGACGGCGAGTGCCGAAGTGCGGGCACGCCGCCGGCTGGCCGAGATCGAAAGCATCGGCGGCACCGCCGATTTCGCCGAAATCCTTGCCGATATCCAACGCCGCGACGAGCGCGACATGGGCCGGGCCGACTCGCCGCTGAAGCCGGCCGCCGACGCGCACTTGCTTGATACCAGCGAAATGGCTATAGAAGCCGCGTTTCTCGCGGCCATGTCTGTTATCGACGACGTGCTGGCCAAGAGAAACAAGGCCTGATCCGGGTTTTCTCCCGCGTTTCCGTTGCCGGAGGCGAAGAAAATACCCATATCGGGCACGAACCAGCCTGCCAGCATTCTTCATGCGCCGGAATTGCCGCTCGAAAAGCGGCCCAGGGCTTTTTAGCCCGGAACGCCGGCAGGCCAACGCAACGCTAACCCACGGCGCCCGTCCCGCTCGAGATGCGGGGCACTCCAGGAGAAACAATGTCAGCTGCAAATCCCACTCGCGATGATTTCGCGAGCCTGCTCGAAGAATCATTCACCACCGGCCATTCCGGCGAAGGTCAGGTCGTCAAGGGTACGATCACGGCGATCGAAAAGGACATGGCCATCATCGACGTCGGCCTGAAGGTCGAAGGCCGCGTGCCGCTGAAGGAATTCGGCGTCAAGGGCAAGGACACCACCCTCAAGGTCGGTGACACCGTCGAAGTCTATGTCGAGCGCATCGAGAACGCGCTTGGCGAAGCCATGCTTTCCCGTGAGAAGGCCCGCCGCGAAGAGAGCTGGGTCCGCCTCGAAGAGAAGTTCACCAAGGGTGAGCGCGTCGAAGGCGTCATCTTCAACCAGGTCAAGGGCGGCTTCACCGTCGACCTCGACGGCGCCGTGGCCTTCCTGCCGCGCAGCCAGGTCGATATCCGCCCGATCCGCGACGTTTCCCCGCTGATGCACAACCCGCAGCCCTTCGAGATCCTCAAGATGGATCGCCGCCGCGGCAACATCGTGGTTTCGCGCCGCACCGTGCTCGAGGAGAGCCGCGCCGAACAGCGTTCGGAAATCGTGCAGAACCTTGAAGAAGGCCAGGTGGTCGAAGGCGTCGTCAAGAACATCACCGACTACGGTGCGTTCGTCGACCTCGGCGGCATCGACGGCCTGCTGCACGTCACCGACATGGCATGGCGCCGCGTCAACCATCCGACCGAAATCCTCAACATCGGTCAGACGGTCAAGGTGCAGATCATCCGCATCAACCAGGAAACCCACCGCATCTCGCTCGGCATGAAGCAGCTCGAGAGCGATCCGTGGTCCGAGATCGGCACCAAGTTCCCGATCGGCAAGAAGATCAAGGGCACCGTCACCAACATCACCGACTACGGCGCGTTCGTCGAGCTGGAGCCGGGCATCGAGGGTCTCATCCACGTTTCGGAAATGTCGTGGACGAAGAAGAACGTGCACCCCGGCAAGATCCTGTCGACGACGCAGGAAGTCGACGTGGTGGTGCTCGAGGTCGATCCGGCCAAGCGCCGCATCTCGCTCGGCCTCAAGCAGACGCTGGAGAATCCGTGGCAGGCTTTCGCCTCGAGCCATCCGGTCGGCAGCCAGGTCGAGGGCGAGGTCAAGAACAAGACCGAGTTCGGCCTGTTCATCGGCCTCGAAGGCGACGTGGACGGCATGGTCCACCTCTCCGACCTCGACTGGACCCGTCCGGGCGAGCAGGTCATCGAAGAGTACAATCGCGGCGACATGGTCAAGGCGCAGGTGCTCGACGTCGACATCGACAAGGAGCGCATCTCGCTCGGCATCAAGCAGCTGGCCAAGGACACGGTCGGCGAAGCAGCGACGTCAGGCGAACTGCGCAAGAACGCGGTCGTCACCTGCGAAGTCATCGGCGTCAAGGATGGCGGTCTGGAAGTGCGGCTGGTCGACAGCGGCATCGAGACCTTCATCAAGCGCTCCGACCTCAGCCGTGATCGCGACGAGCAGCGCCCCGAGCGCTTCACCGTCGGCCAGAAGGTCGACGCCCGCGTCATCGCCTTCGACAAGAAGACCCGCAAGCTGCAGGTCTCGATCAAGGCGCTGGAAATCGCCGAAGAGAAGGAAGCGGTCGCACAATACGGCTCGACCGACTCCGGCGCTTCGCTGGGCGATATCCTGGGTGCCGCGCTGAAGAAGCAGGGCAACTAAGACCTTCGCAACGCGAAGCTCTTCGCGCAGCCTTAAAAACAAAACCCCGCCGGATCGCTCCGGCGGGGTTTTTCTTTTGAGCGGTTCAGCGCTTGATAGATTCGCCGACCCGCTCTAACTCTTTGTTTTCACGCAATTCCCAAGGGAAACCGCTACGCGTTCTTCCCGGGAAAACCGTTACGCACTTTTCCTGGAATTGCTCTCGGCGAAATGCTCTTGAAGCTCAGGCCCTGCCGTAGAGCGGCACCAGCGTTCCGCTCATTGCCCGGTTGGTGGGCGAGACGAGATAGGCGATTGATTCGGCCGCAGCTTCGAGGCTGACCCATTTGGTGAAATCGGCATCCGGCATGTCGGCGCGATTCGCGGGCGTGTCGAGCGTCGAGGGAGCCACGGCATTGACCAGGATGCCATTGGCCTTGAGCTCTTCCGCCATCGCCACCGTCATGGCAGCGACCGCCGCCTTGCTGGCGGTGTAGGCGACCATCCCGGCGCCGCGCCTGGGGTCGAGCCCGGCGCGCGCGGTGACATTGACGATGCGGCCGGCAGAGCCCGACGCCAGCATCGAGCGGATAGCCGCACGGCTGCACAGGAAGGTGGTGCGGGCGTTGGTGTCCATCATCTCGGCGAAGGATGCCGATTCGATCTTTTCCACCGGTGCCATGGCAAAGCCGCCCGCCAGATGGATCGATCCCCACAAGGCAGGGACCTGAGAATAGAAGGCTTCGACCTTGGCGGAGTCCGACAGGTCGACATTGTGCGCCAGCTTCACATTGTCGTGCGCGGTGAAGGGGAAGTGCTGAGGTGCCGCAGCGTGCGCGTTCGGCACATGACAGATCGCGCCCTGCTCCAGCAGCCTGCCGACCACCGCCCCACCGAGCGCGCCGGTTCCACCGGTCACAACGATATGCCTGCCTTCAAGTGTTTCCGTCATCCTGGACCGCTCCTGTCATTTTTATGACTTTTGTCGTTGGTTAGCCGCGCCGACGCGAAGCGTCGCGCCTTTCAGTCAATCACTCAACCGATATCTCGACATGGCAGCCGTCACGTCTTTGCATGCGTCAGCGCACCGTCGAATAGCGAAGCCTCATGCCTTCCAAGACCAAGCCGGCAAATGGTCCGCTTCCGGTCGGGGACCAAGGCCGGGCTGGGTGGTTCAAACGACCGTGATTTCGATGACACGTGGCAGTCCCGTTGCCCGGGCGTGCCTCAACGCCTGTGGCAAGGCGTCGATGTCGGCCAGCCTTTCGGCTGATATGCCATAGGCTTCGGCAAGCTTGCAGAAATCCGGCGGCGCCGGCGACACGCCGACAGGTTCCACGCCGACATCGAGCATCGAGGTCTCGATCTCGCGATAGCCCCTGTTGTTCCAGACGACGAAGATGACGGGCGCTTCGGAATCCAGCGCTACGGCTATCTCCGGCAAGGTGAATTGGAAGCCGCCGTCGCCGGTCAGGCAGACAACCGGGGCATCGGGCACGGCGAGTGCCGCGCCGATCGCCGCCGGAGGGCCATAGCCCAGCGCGCCGAATCCGGTCGCGGCATTGAACCAGCCGCCGGGCCGGTCATGGTCGTAATAGAGGTTGGCGGCGTAAATCGGCTGGGTGGAGTCGCCGACGATGATGGCACCAGGCAAGGCATCGCGGATCATTTCCACGGCATGCACCTGCGCCGCATAGGCCGGACTCAACTCGGCAAAGGCGGCCTTTCGCCCCGCCGCGGCGCGGCCATGGCCGTCTTCGCCGGCGCTGTGGGCGGGATCGATCGCCGCAAGCAGGGCCTCGATCGCCACGGCGCAATCGGCCTGGATGGCGACCGTCACCGGGCGCCGCGCAAGCTGGTCGGCGCCGATGTCGATACGGATCAGGTTCGAAGGCAACACAAAGCCGCCGTCGCCATAGCCGTCATAGTCGGTCGGGCCGAATTCGGTGCCGGCGGCGATCACCAGATCGGCCTCGGCCATCAGCGCGCGAACCGCTTTCAGGCTTGGGCTTGCCGGCACGCAAAGCGGATGACCATGCATCAGGCCGCGTGCGTTGGTGGTCTCGACAACCGGCGCGCCCAGTCTTTCGGCAAGCCGCCGCAGTGGAGCTTCCGCCTTCCTGGCGCCGCCGCCGGCAAGGATCATCGGACGGCGCGCTACCTTGATTAGCTTCGCCGCCTCGGCAATTGCCCCGGCGTCCGGAGCGGGCGGGGCGGCATTGCTCAACGCAGCCGCAAGACCGTTGGCGGGCTTCACCATGACGTCGGTCGGAATTTCGATATGCACCGGTCCTGGACGCGCGGACGAAAACAACGCGAAGGCACGGGCGAGCGCGCCCGGCAGTTCTGCGGCCTCGGTGATGCGCTCCGAGAACAGCGCTACCTTCTCCATCATGCCGCGCTGGTCGGGCAATTCATGCAGGAAGCCGAACCCCTTGCCGAGCGTGTCGGTGGCGTTGACGCCAGAGATCACCAGCATCGGCACCGAATCGGCGCGCGCCTGGCCCATGGCGGTGATGGTGTTGGTCAACCCCGGCCCGGTGATGACGAAGGCGACGCCCGGCCTGCCGCTGGCGCGGGCGTAGCCGTCGGCCATGAAGCCGGCGCCCTGTTCGTGGCGCGGCGTGACATGGCGGATCCTAGACCTCGCCAGGCCGCGATAGAGCTCGACCGTATGGACGCCGGGGATGCCGAAGACGGTGTCGACGCTATGAGCCTCGAGTAGCGAAATGAGCGCTTCGCCGATGGTGGTCATTGCTTAACTCCCCTGTCTATTTGTTTCTTACGCAATTCCCAAGCGAAAGCGCTACGCGCTTTTCCCGGGAAAACCGCTTCTCATTTTTCCTGGAATTGCTTGAGCGGCGCGAGGCCGAGCTCGGCCTCGACAGCCTTGATGCCAATCGCCGCCAATTCGCCGGGCGAAAACATCTCGCCGGCCAGGCAGCCTTCTATCCAGAGCCCGTCGATGATCGCGTTGATCGCGATAGCATGGTGGCGCAGCTCGCCTGCGTCCGGCTTGTGCTGTTCGGCGGCGAGCACTTCGGCCACTACCGCTTCCACCTCGTTGCGAAAGCCAAGGTAGCCATCGCGGTGGGCACGGGCCAGGGCAGGATCGGCACCGGCGCGGCCGAGGAAGGTTGCCCAGAGCGAAAACACCCGCGCGTCGATGATCGGCGCATTGAGGTTGGCGGTGACGAAGGCCGCGAGGCGTTGGCGCGGCGAGGCATCATCCATGACCAGTGCCGCTTTCGCCTGCTCGGTCATGCGGCCGACCAGCGCCGTATAGGCTTCCTGCAGCAATTCTTCCTTGCCCGGGAAATAATGCCGGATAAGCCCGGCGGTGACGCCGGCACGCAATGCGATGGTGCGCAAGGTGGCGCCCTGCAGGCCATATTCCGCCACGCTGTCCAAAGTCGCTTCAATCAGATCCTGCCGCCGCCGCCCCTCGCCCTCGCGACGGAACTTACGGCGCGCATTCATTGGCGCAGAATCGGTCGCGTCAGGCATGTCGGCCCGCCTTCGCAGGCGATGCAGAGCGCATCCGCCTCGAAGATTTCAACCGTGCAGCCGGCGGCTTCCATCGCGGCCTTGGTCCTGGGAAAGCCCGCGACCGCGATGACCTTGAGCGGGCTGGTCGACAGGACGTTCAGGCTGAGGCCGTTGGAAGCGGCGAATTCTTCGGCGTCGCCTTCGACCAGCCGGATGCCGCGCGCCTTCAGCGTCTGGTAGAACGGGGCCGGCAAAAGCGGCGAATAGACCAAGGCGAGGTCGTCGGCCAGCGGGCTGATCACCGACATCAGATGCAGGCACGCTTCTTCGCCCTGCCACAGCGGCAGATCAAAGCCGTAGACGGAAATGCCCAACGGCGTCAGCAGGTTGGAAACCTGCTGGATGCCTTCCTGGTTGGAGCGGACACCGCGCCCGATCACCAGCGTGCGGGCATCCACCCATACACAGTCGCCACCTTCGACCTGGCCGGGAGCCTCGACGCGGCCAAGGATCGGAATGCCCAGTCTTCTATAGGTTTCCTCATGCAGCGAGGGCTCGCTGGCGCGCAACGGCTTGCCCATGGACAGGATCAGCGCGCCACGGTCGGTCATCAGCGAGGGGTCGTGCGTGAACACCGAATCCGAAAGTCCGTCGGCCCTGTCCTCGATCCATTCGATCTCGGCGCCGGAGGCCGCCACCAGTTCAGCAAGGACCGCGTGCTGCGAGGCTGCTTTCGCCGGGTTGAATCCCGGGCCATAGTGCCAGGCGGCCCTGTCGGCGTCACGCATGGCGTTGGCCGCCGACCGCATCAGCACGCGCCGCAGCGGCGCCGCCATGGACTGTGATCCGAAAGCGCTCATCGATGCCCTTTTTAAGCTGAAAAAAATCGGGAAAATTTCATGAGAGGTTATTTATACACTTGCACAACAAGGCCGCAAGTGCCGTAATGAGCGGGATTGACGGGCTCGCTCTGTTGGGTCCATGCTTGAAGTCTGGAGCGGGGCAGTACAGCGTATGTTGATTAGCCGGATAGACGTTCGACGAACCGCCTGCGGCCATATGGAGGTCTTTTGGTGAGCGCTGTGGCAGCTGCCAAACTCCCATCAGGCGAGGTGCAGGACAGCGCCGCAGAAGCCATCCATGTCGAGAACCTGCACAAGAAATTCGGTCAACTGCATGTGCTGAAGGGCGTATCGCTGTCGGCGCGCGACGGCGAGGTCATCGCCATCATCGGCGGCTCGGGCTCGGGTAAATCGACGCTGCTGCGCTGCATCAACTGCCTGGAAAATCCGACCAGCGGCATCATCCGGGTCAATGGCGAGGAGATCAAGCTCAAGGCGGACAGCCACGGCCACACCATCCCGGCCGACCGCAGGCAGATCGAACGCATCCGCTCCAAGCTCGGCATGGTGTTCCAGAACTTCAACCTGTGGAGCCATATGACGCTGATCGAAAACGTCATCGAGGTTCCCGTGCACGTGCTGGGCGTCAAGCGCGACCAGGCAATCGCCCAGGCCGAAAAGCTGCTGGCGCGGGTCGGGCTCGCCGAGAAACGCGATGTCTATCCGGCCTATCTCTCCGGTGGTCAGCAGCAGCGCGCCGCGATCGCTCGCGCGTTGGCCATCAATCCGCGCGTCATGCTGTTCGACGAACCGACCTCGGCCCTCGATCCCGAACTGGTGGGCGAAGTGCTGAAGGTGATCGGCGATCTGGCTCGCGAAGGCCGCACCATGGTGCTGGTCACCCACGAAATGAAATTCGCCCGCGAGGTCGCGACCCACGTCGTCTACCTCTACAACGGGCTGGTCGAGGAGGAAGGCCCGCCGGAGCAGATCTTTGGCGCGCCCAAATCCGAAAGGCTCAAGCAGTTCATCCGCAACATCGGCTAGGGACAGGCCGGGACGGAAGAAAACCGGGAACCAACAACAAACTGGGAGTTCTGAAAATGAAGACTGTTCTGAATACATTGGCCGCGGCACTGCTGCTCGGCGTCGCCGCCATGGGCGTGGCCAAGGCCGATCCGGTCAAGATCGGCGTCGCCGCCGAACCCTACGCGCCCTTCACCTCGCCCGATGCTTCGGGCAAATGGGTCGGCTGGGAAATCGACTTCATCGACGCCGTATGCGCCGAGGAAAAGCTCGACTGCGTCATCACCCCTGTCGCCTGGGACGGCATCATCCCGGCGCTGACCACCAAGAAGATCGACCTTATCGTCTCGTCGATGTCGATCACCGACGAACGCAAGAAGACCATCGACTTCTCCGACAAGTACTACAACACGCCGACCGCGATCATCGGCCCCAAGGACCAGAAATTCGGTGCCACGCCCGACGATCTCAAGGGCAAGGTCCTCGGCGTCCAGGTGTCGACGGTGCATGCCGTCTACGCCAAGAAGCACTTCGGCCCGACCGCATCCGAGATCAAGGAATACCAGACGCAGGACGAAGCCAACAACGACCTTGCCGCCGGCCGCCTCGACGCGGTGCAGGCCGATTCCATCGCGCTCAAGGAGTTCCTCAAGACCGACCAGGGCAAGGCCTGCTGCGATCTCAAGGGCATGGTGGCCCCTGACGACGAGGTGCTCGGACCGGGCGTCGGCGCCGGCGTGCGCAAGGAAGACACCGATCTGAAAGAGAAGATCAACGCCGGCATCAAGGCGATCCGCGCCAACGGCAAATATGACGAAATCTCGAAGAAATACTTCGATTTCGACATTTACGGCGGCGCCACGCAGTCGAACTGACGACCCTCGCATGGCTGGAGGGCAGGGCGCTGACGCTCCCGTCCTCCAGCCGGCCTGTCCACGCATGCTCGCCGCCGGCCGCAGGTGCCGGCGGATCGAGCCAGCAATCCGGGGGCGACGCTGATCGAATCCTTTCTTCCGGCCTCCGCGGCCGGCATCGTCGAACTTCTCTCGCCCGCGCCCGTCGGCTGGGGCGGGACGCTCCTGGTCGGGCTCCTGCATTCGCTGGAGATCGCCGTCGGCGCCACCATCGTCGGCCTGCTGATTGGAACCTGGGGCGCCTATGGCAAGCTCTACGGCGGACCGGTGGTGCGCGACCTGTTCGCGGTCTACACCACCGTGGTGCGGGCCGTGCCGGAACTAGTGCTGATCCTGCTGCTCTATTATGCCGGCACCGACCTGATAAACCAGGTGCTGGCCGCCATGGGCTACCAGCGTGTCGACATAAGCGGGCTGGTGGCCGGCATCGCCGTACTCGGCTTCGTCCAAGGCGCCTATTCGACGGAAGTCATCCGCGGCGCGATCCTCGCCATTCCGCAGGGCCAGATCGAAGCCGCCCGCGCCTTCGGCATGTCTCCCGGCCTTCTGTTGCGGCGCATCACGCTGCCGGCGATGTTGCCTTTCGCCATTCCGGGCCTCGCCAATCTGTGGCTGATCGCCACCAAGGACACCGCTCTGCTGGCCGTCGTCGGCTTCTTCGAACTGACGCTGGCGACACGACAGGCGGCGGGCGTCACCAAGGCCTATCTGATTTTCTTCCTCGCCGCCGGCGTGCTCTATCTCTGCGTGACGCTGGTTTCGAACTTCCTGCTTGGCCGCGCCGAAAAATGGGCGCGGCGTGGCATGCCTTCGATCAAGGATGCCCGTTGATGACCGGTGAAACAGTCATGATCGATACGGCGGCGCGCGCTTCGCTCTGGCTGCAGCCGCATCGCATCGTGCTGATTCTCATCGCGGTGGGGCTGGTGGCGTCGGCTGCCTTCTTCATGCGCTGGGACTGGCTGCCGCAATATTGGGAAATGGGCCTGATGGGCATCTGGCGTGCCCTGTGGATCCTAGCCGTCACCTGCGCGCTCGGCTTCATGATCGCCGTGCCCGTCGGGCTGGCGCAGGCGGCAGGCTCGATCTGGGTCGCGGCTCCGGCGAAAGTCTTCTGCACCATCATTCGCGGCACGCCGCTGCTTCTCCAGCTATGGCTGCTTTATTACGGGCTGGGCTCGCTGTTCCCGCAATATCCATGGATCCGCGAATCCTGGATGTGGCCCTATCTCAGGCAGGCATGGCCATACGGCGTGCTGGCGTTGACTTTGTCCTTCGCCGGCTATGAGGGCGAAGTGATGCGCGGCGCCTTTGCCGGCGTGCCCAAGGGGCAGTTGGAAGCGGCTCGCGCCTTCGGCATGAGCCGCTGGAAGATTTTCCGGCGCATCTGGCTGCCACAAGCCTTCTACCGGGCGCTGCCAACGCTGACCGGCGAGACCGTGCTGCAGCTGAAATCAACGCCGCTGGTGGCGACGATCAGCGTGATCGATATCTTCGCGGTCTCGTCCAAGGTGCGGCAGGACACCTACCTCACCTACGAGCCCCTGCTGCTCTTGGCGTTGATCTATATGGCGATCACCGGCATTCTGGTCTTCGCCTTCAGCCGGATCGAGGCGCGGATCCCGGTCAAGATAGGTTAGGGGAGTAGGGGAGTAGGGGAGTAGGGGAGTAGGGGAGTAGCCAGCCACTTCCGCATTCACATTTCCATCCCCGTTCGCTATTCACTGCGCACAATTCCCTATTCCCTAATTCCTTAGGACCGTCATGATGCAACTCAGTCTCGACCAGGCAAAAGGACTGTGCCGGATGGCGGCACTTGGGGCCGGCGCCAATGAGGAGGCGGCGCAATCGCTCACCGCCTCGATCATCGCCGCCGAGGCCGAAGGACTTGCAGCCGTCGGGCTGTCGCATTTCATCGATTACCTCGAAGCGCTCGAGGCCGGGCGCATCGACGGCAATGCCGACCCGGTGATCACCCGGCCGGCGCTGGCCATTTATTTCTCGGACGCACGCGGCGGGCTGGCGCATACCGGCTTCGACCGTACCATCGACGACCTCGCCAAGGCGGCAAGACTGTTCGGCGTCGCCATCTTCTCGCAGAAGAACGCCTATACGTGCGGGGCGCTCGGCTACTTCACCGGCCGGCTGGCGGCGCAGGGGCTGGTGTCCTTTGCCGCCACCAATGGACCGGCCGTCCTGGCCGGCTCGGGCTCGGTCAAGCCGGTCTACTGCACCAATCCGATGTCGTTCGCCGCGCCCGCCGCCGACGGCGCGCCGCTGGTCATCGACCAGTCGTCGAGCGCGACCGCTTTCGTCAACATCCGCAAGGCCGCGGAAGACGGCAAGCGGATCCCCGAAGGCTGGGCGCTGGACGCCAGCGGCAATTCGACGACCGATCCAGCCGCCGCCATGAAGGGTGCCATGCTTGCCTTTGGCGGCCAGCGCGGCGCCAACATCGCTCTGATGGTCGAGGTGCTGGCGGCGGGCCTGTCGGGCGCCAACTGGTCGCTCGACGCGCCGTGGTTCAGTGGCGGCCCCGACAGTCCGGGAACCGGCCTGTTCGTGCTCGCGGTCGAGCCCAAGCTGCTCGATCCCGATTTCGAGCAGCGCATGAAAGACCAGCTCGACCGACTGCGCCGGCGCTATGGCGTGCATGTGCCCGGCCGTGCCCGGGCCGAAGCGGCGGAGAAGGCGCAGGCGCGCGGCATCACCGCGCCCAAAGCAGTGATCCAGCGCATCTCCGAATTCGCCGAGCGCTATTCGGCCTGAATAATTTCTATTATTTTCAGATAGTTACATGACCCTCCCCGCCCGAGGCGCGGTTGTGCGCGCTTTTTTGCGTTTGCCCTGAACCTTTTCCGACGCTCGGGCGACCAACGTTTGTGCAGGGCAAGGCGTGCTTGCCCGATCCAGACCGGGGAACAGCAAAATCCAATCGAAAGTCTGCTCCGCGCGAAAGGCATCGCCCTTCGCGTCCCGGAAACACAACCTCGAATCAAGGAAGATCATCATGACCAATACCAAGACCACCATCCTGACCGCCGTCCTCCTGCTCGGTTCCTTCATGGGCGCCACGCAGGCGGCCGATTTGAAGGCCGCACCGGTCAAGCCGGCCAATCCGGGCGTCATCACCGCGCCGAGCGGCGGCGCCACCGAGGACCACTACTGCAAGAACGGCCACGCCAAATTCGCCAACTGCAGCGCTGATTTCATCGCCGCCTGCAAGAAGGTTGGTGGCACCATGTCGGATGTTCAGGGCTGGGGTGGGCGTACTTGCTTCACGCCCTCCTGATACCGTCTCAGGTCAGGCCGCTCGTCGGCCCCTGACACCTCATGGATGTCACCCGGAAAACCCCGCCTCGGCGGGGTTTTCTGCATTTCTCGTTCGTGACGCCAAAACATGATTTCAAAAGTTAACTTTTGTTAACTTGACTTGGTTGCAACCCTCCGGCGTTTGCGAAAGGCATTGTCACAAAACAGGAGCTCCGATGTCCGCGACCACCGACCCCTCCCACGGCAAGCTGATCATTCCGACGCCTGGCCGGCTGTATTCGTCGCTGCATGATGCAGGCGAAACCGTGCTGCGCGTCATCGCCGGCGCGTTCCTCACCATCCACGGCTCGCAGAAGATCGCCAACCCTTTCGGCGCCGCCGAAATGGTCGAAGGCCTGGGCTTCTATCCCGGCGCCTTCTGGTCGTTGCTTTTGGCCTGTGCCGAATTCTTCGGCGGCATCCTGATCGCCATCGGTCTTCTGACGCGGCCCGCCGCCTTTGCCGGCCTGTTCGTGCTGCTGGTGACCGTCTGGTTCCACTGGGTCACCATGGGCCAGGGCTTCTCGGGCGCTGAAAAATCGCTCCTGTGGGCCGCGATCCTGCTGTTCTTCGTCATTCGCGGCGGCAACCGGCACTCGGTCGATGCCCGCCTCGGCAAGGCATTCTGACACACCCGAAAGAAGGGCGGCAGCGACGACGCGTCACCCTTTGCCTTTGGCGCAAAACGGACTATGAAACGGCTCAGCCAAGCCATCTGGAACGCGCGCCGGAGCCCGTCATGACCGAAATCCTGCAGACCCCAAAGCTTGTCGTCGTCTTTGGCGGGTCAGGCTTTGTCGGCCGCCATGTCGTGCGGGCGCTGGCCAAGCGCGGCTATCGCATCCGGGTCGCCTGCCGGAGGCCCGATCTTGCCGGCCATCTGCAGCCGCTCGGCAATGTCGGCCAGATCCAGCCGGTGCAGGCCAATGTGCGCGTGCGCTGGTCGGTCGACCGCGCCGTGCAAGGCGCCGACCATGTCGTCAATCTCGTCGCCATCCTGCATCAGAGCGGCCGGCAGAAATTCTCCGCCGTGCATGATTTCGGTGCTCGCGCGATCGCCGAGGCGGCGCGCTCCGTCGGCGCCGGGCTCACCCATATTTCGGCGCTCGGCGCCGATCTGGACTCCGAATCGGATTATGCGCGCACCAAGGCGCTGGGCGAGAAGGCGGTGCTGGAGACGATCACTGACACCGTGATCTTCCGGCCGTCGATCAATTTCGGGCCGGAAGACAGCTTCTTCAACCGTTTCGCCAATATGGCGCGTTATTCTCCGGTGCTGCCGCTGATCGGCGGCGGCCACACCAAGTTCCAGCCGGTCTATGTCGGCGACGTCGCCGAGGCGGTGGCGCGCTCGGTCGACGGCAAGATCGATGGCGGCCAGGTCTACGAGCTTGGCGGCCCCAACGTGCTCACCTTCAAGGAGTGCATGCAGGAACTGCTCACCGTGATCGAGCGCAAGCGCCTGCTGGTGCCGGTGCCATGGTGGGTGGCAAACATCCAGGCCTCGATCCTCGGCCTCCTGCCCAATCCGCTGCTGACCAAGGACCAGGTGATGCAGTTGCGCGAGCACAACATCGTTTCGGACGAAGCAGCCAAGGCGAACCGGACACTGGCGGGGCTCGGCATCCAGCCGCAATCGATCGCGACGATCCTCCCCAGCTACCTCTGGCGCTTCCGCGCCGCCGGCCAGTTCCAGCAGCGCAAGCCCGCAGTGTGAGGGGGCGCAACAGCTCCTCTGTGACCCGCTCTAACTTCTTGTTTTTACGCAATTCCGGACGGAAAACCGCTACGCACTTTTCCTGGAATTGCTCTAGCGAGGCGTGACCTGCATCGGCAGACCGCCTTGCGGCTGCGTGGTCAATTTCTGCACCGGCCAGGGTTTTGTTTCGGCAGTCGTGTCGAAGCGGAAGCGGGACAAAAGTATGGCGAGCGCGATGATCGCCTCCTGCATGGCGAAGCTGGCGCCGATGCAGACGCGCGGGCCCGCGCCGAAGGGCAGATACTGGAAACGGTCGATCTTTTCACGGTTTCCCGGGTGAAAGCGTTCGGGCAGGAAGGCGTCAGGCTTGTCCCACAGCTTCCTGTGGCGGTGGACGACCCACGGCATCACCAGCACGGCAGCGTACTTGGGGATGTAGAGATCCTTCCACATTTCGGGCTCGATCGGCTCGCGATTGATCGACGGCGCCGGCGGATACAGCCGGAGCGCCTCGTCGAAGGCGGCGCGTGTCAGCGGCATGGCGTCGAGCCACTTCGTCGGATCGGGCTCGCGCGCCAGCACCTGGTCGATCTCCCGTTCGATCCGGTCACGCTCCCAGGGCGATTCAGCCAGGCAATACAGCGTCCAGCCCAGCGCGCGCGCCGTCGTCTCGTGGCCGGCGCCTATGAAGGTGATGATGTTGTCCTCGACTTCCGGGCGCGTCAGCCCGTCGGGGCCTTCGGCCTTGAGCAGCAGCGTCAGGAAATCCTGGGGCACGGCATCGGGATCGCGCCTGAACTTTTCTTCGCGCATCCTGACCGTGTCGGTCACGATCTTGCGGAAATAGGCCATCGTCTTGCGGCCGCGGATGCGGGTCAGCCGCGGCAGCCAGTCGGGCGCGCGCAACAGGTCGAGCGGATCGACGCGACCCATGGTCTCGAACAGGCGATCGATCTCGTTGGCGAAACTGCCTGGTTCGCCCGCGATCTCGCCGGAAAACAGCGTCTCGGCGAGGATGTCGTAGGTGAGCAGCGTCATGTCATGGGCGATGTCCGAGGTGCCGCCAGACTCGTAACGGGTGACGAACTCCAGCGTGCGTTTCAGCATCGGCTGCGCGAAGCCGAAGATGTGGCGCGGCGTGAACACCGGCGCCATCGCCTTGCGCGACCGCTTCCACACCTCGCCCTCGGCGGTCAGCAGGCCGTCGCGCAGGATCGGCCTCAGGATCTTCTGGCGCACCGTCGCCATCTTGTAGTTCTTGGCGTTGTCGACCAGCACATGGCGGATCAGGCCGGGATCATTGGCGATGACCAGCGGCCCGCCAGCGCCCTTGGCCGAAATCCAGGGTTCGTTGTAGGTCGGCTCGCCCCAGAGTTCGAGCGGATTGCGATAGACGATGCGGATCATCTCCAGCGTCGAAGGCGGCGATGTGCGCGGCTTCGGGGCGGGAGGAACGAAGGGGGCGGGCTGAGTATCCATGAAGTGCTCCGCTGCTCCCATCAATGTAGTGGCTGGCACACCGGGCGTCCATGTGACCGAACGGCAGACCGAACCGTGGCGGAAGGAACGCCAGGGCGGACAGTCTGTTCATCCGATCGTGACCGTTCCGCCAGGGTTCAACCTTGTCCGCAGAAAGACTGTGCCGTACTGACGGTCACCAACGGATACCGCCCGACAAAGGAGCCTGCCTTGAAGCGCCAGTTGAACATCATCATCGGCAGCACGCGGCCCGGCCGCGCCGGTCCGGTTTTTGCCGAGTGGCTGGAGACGTTCGCGCGCGAGCACGGAAAATTCGCGCCAGTGCTGACCGACATCGCCGCGTTCAACCTGCCGGTGCTGGATGAGCCGCATCATCCAAGGCTCGGCAACTATCAGAACGACCACACCAAGGCCTGGTCGAAGGCGATCGACCGCGCCGACGCCTTTGTCTTCGTGGCGCCGGAATACAATTATTTCGCGGCACCCGCGATCGTCAACGCGATCGACTATCTCGCCCGCGAATGGAAATACAAGCCCGCCGCCATCTTCAGCTATGGCGGTGTCTCCGGCGGCTTGCGCGCGGCACAGGCGCTGAAGCCGCTGCTGACCGCGGTCGGGATCATGCCGATCCCGGAAGGCGTCGCGCTGCCGCTGTACCAGAAACTGCTCGACGAGAATGGCGCCTTCGATGCCAGCGAGCAGGTGCGAGGCGGGACCAAGACCATGCTGGACGAACTGTCGCGCTGGAGCGAGGCGTTGAAACCAATGCGCGCAGCCTGAAGGAGCCGCTCCCAATCCCGGCTTGCTCGTGCCATAAAGAGATGGAATGGTCGGCAAATGACTGAGCCGGGGGGCGGTTCGACTTGCGTTTGCTGTTTGCCTTGCTGCTGATGCTTGCGACCACCGCTGCAGCGGTGGCTGAGCGGCGCGTGGCATTGGTCATGGCCGATGACGACTACCGGCTGGCCCGGCCGCTTGCCAATCCCATCCATGACGGCGAAGCGATGGAAGCGGCGCTGAAGAAACTTGGTTTCGAGGTGGTGCTCGAAACCAACCGCGATCTCAGGCGCATGCGCCGCGCGCTCGACGATTTCCGCGAAGACGCCAGGGGCGCGGACGTGGCGCTGGTGTATTTCTCAGGGCACGGCGTCGAAATATCGGGCGACAACCGGCTGCTGCCGGTCGATGCCGATGCGTCCTCGCTCGATGCGCTGGACAAGACCAGCCTGCCGCTGGAAGAGGTGCGCGACGCGGTCGCGGCCACCGCGAAAGTCGGGCTGATCGTGCTCGATGCCTGCCGCAGCGATCCGTTCTCGGGGCGTGGCGGCGACGGGCGCGGCGCGACCTCGCTGGCCAACGATGTCGCCGACAAGGTCAAGCCGGGTCTTGGCCGCATCGGGCGGGCGGAAAACATCCTGTTCGCTTTCTCTGCCGCGCCCGGCGAGACAGCCGCCGATGGCGCCGGTCAAAACTCACCCTTCACCACGGCGCTGACCAAATATCTCGGCACGGACGGGCTCGAAATCCGCTCGGTGCTGACGCTGGTGCAGCAGGAGGTCTACGACCTGTCGCGAGGCAAGCAACTGCCCTATGTCGAGAGCGGCCTGCCGAAACTGTTCTTCGCCGCCGCGGCCAAGGAACAGTTGCCAGAGCGCGAACGGCTGCTGCTGGCCATGGCCGACGTGACGCCGGACATGCGCGGCGAGGTCGAGCGGATCGCCAGCGACGCCGACATGCCGCTGGCGCCGCTCTATGGGGCGTTGATCAGCGCCGACATCAGCCATTTGTCGGCCGAGAGCCTGAATGCCCGGCTGCGCGAGGCGGCCGACGCCTTCGTCAAGGTACGCGCCGAGATGAAGACGCTGGGCGCCGACGATCCGCGTGTGACGGAACTGCGCCGTCAGGCCGAGGAGCAGTTGGCCCTGGGCGCCTTCGGCGCGGCACAGGCGAAGCTGGCCGAGGCGGTCGATATCGACGAGGTGTCGCGCAAGGCGCTGAAGGCGAATTTCGCCGACCGGACGCTGTCGCAGGCGGCGACGCTGTTCCTGTCGGCGGGCGCGGCGCGCGCCGACCTCAACTATGCGGCGGCCATCAAGGGCTATGAAACCGTGCTGTCGCTGTATGGCGAGGCCGGGCAGACCTCGCTCAGCCTGGAACAGGCCGACCGTCAGAGCCGCACGCTGGAGGAACTCGGTATTCTTTATACGACGGTGGGCAATGTCGACGCGGCCGGCCGGGCCTTCGCCGCGCTGTTGGCCAATCTCGAGCAGCGGTCGCGTCAGGAAACCGATCCCAGCGTCAAGCGCGATCTCGCCATCAGCCATATCAAGCTCGCCAACACTGAGGTGGCGCAAGGCAACCTGCCGAGCTCGCTCGAAAACTATGAGGCGGCCAGGGGCATGCTGCAGGAGTTGACCGCAAGCGTGCCGGACAAGAAAGACTGGCTCGGTGATCTTGCCATGGCCAATGACAAGATCGGCAACGTCCTGGCGACACAAGGCGATGTGGCCGCGGCCGCCCAGGCCTATCAACAAAGCCTGTCGATCAAGCAGAAATTGGCCGACGCCGAGCCGAACAGCGCCTATCTGCTGCGCGACCTGACCATAACCTATGACGAAATCGGCGACCTTGCCCGTACCGCCGGCCAGTTGGACAGCGCCCAGACGGCCTTTGAAGAGAGCCTGAGAATCCGGCAGGCGCTGGCCGAGAACAAACCCGACGACCTTGAGCGCCAGCGCGCGGTCTCCGTAAGCCACGAGAGGATCGGTGACGTGCTGCGCGAGCGTGGCGCCGCCGCCGATGCGCTCGTGGCCTATAACAAGAGCCAGGCGATCGCCGAAGACCTGGTGCGCCGCGATCCTAACGATACCGACTTGAAGCGCGACCTGTCGATCAGCTACGCCAAGATCGGCAACGCGCTCAACGACCAGGAGAGCTGGCCGGCAGCGCTGGCTTCCTATCAACAAGCGCTGGCCGTAGCGCGTGAACTTGCCGCGAGCGACCCAGGCAACACCGACTGGCAGCGCGACCTTTCGGTCTGTCTGGAAAAGGTTGCCGGTGTGCTTGATGTCCAGGGCAATGTCAGCGACGCACTGCGAAACTACCAGGACAGTCTTGCCATTGCCGACCGGCTGGCCAAGCTCGACCCGGGCAATTCCGACTGGCAACGCGACCTGTCGATCACATTCTCGGAAATCGGCATGCTGGAGACCAAGCAGCGGCATTTCGAGGGTTCCAGGAAGGCCTTCGAAGCCAGCCTCGGCATCCGCCAGACACTGGCTCAATCCGATCCGAACAATGCGCTTTGGCAATTTGATCTGGTTCAGGCCTACATCAACTATGCGTATGTGGCCAAGGATCCGAAGGCGGTGCTGACCAAGGCGCTGAACCTGACGCTGGAGCTAGACCGCACGGGCCGGCTGGCGCCAAGGGACAAATCCACGATCAAATATTTGCACGGCCTTCTCGCTAAATTCAACGCTCGAAAAAAATAGCCGGCTGGCGGCTCGGCATTTGAGCCGGAAATGCCTGCAAACCTTGGAAAAACCGCCTTTAGCGCCTATATCTAGTCGATATCAGAAGCGCGATTCGGGGCCGATTTTTCGCGCTGTACAAGCGGCATCTAGACAACAGGTTTTCATGAGCGACCAGACCGAGAACACCAACGGCGCTGAAGCCGAATACGGCGCCGATTCCATCAAGGTTTTGAAGGGGTTGGATGCTGTCCGCAAGCGGCCGGGCATGTATATCGGCGACACCGATGACGGCTCGGGCCTGCATCACATGGTCTACGAGGTGGTCGACAACGCCATCGACGAGGCGCTGGCCGGCCATGCCGACCTGGTTTCGGTGACGCTTAATCCCGATGGCTCGGTGACGGTTATCGACAATGGCCGTGGCATTCCGACCGACATTCACCCCAGCGAGGGCATTTCGGCGGCCGAAGTGATCATGACGCAGCTGCATGCCGGCGGAAAGTTCGACCAGAACTCCTACAAGGTTTCTGGCGGCCTGCATGGCGTCGGCGTCTCGGTCGTCAACGCGCTGTCGGCCTGGCTGAAGCTCAAGATCCGCCGCAACGGCCAGATCTTCGAAATGAGTTTCACCCATGGCGATGCCGACGCGCCGCTGAAGGCGACCGGCAGCTACGAGCAGGACAAGCGCCCGGGCACCAATGAGGGCCGCAGCGGCAGCGAGATCACCTTCTTTCCGTCCGCCGAGACCTTCACCATGGTCGAGTTCGACTTCGGCACGCTGGAGCACCGGCTGCGCGAACTCGCCTTCCTGAACTCCGGTGTGCGCATCGTGCTGACAGACGCCCGTCATGCGGACGTCGTGAAGCATGAACTGCACTATGACGGGGGCCTCGAAGAGTTCGTCAAATATCTCGACCGCGTCAAGAAACCGCTGATCGAGAAGCCGATCGCCATCAGGGCCGAGCGCGACGGCATCACCGTCGAAGTGGCGATGTGGTGGAACGACAGCTACCACGAGAATGTGCTGGCCTTCACCAACAACATTCCGCAGCGCGACGGCGGCACGCATCTGGCCGGTTTTCGCGGTGCGCTGACCCGCCAGATCACCGGCTATGGCGAATCCTCGGGCCTGACCAAGAAGGAAAAGGTCTCGCTGATCGGCGACGATTGCCGCGAAGGCCTGACGGCGGTGCTGTCGGTCAAGGTTCCCGATCCGAAATTCTCGTCGCAGACCAAGGACAAGCTGGTCTCGTCGGAAGTCCGTCCCGTGGTCGAAGGGCTGGTCAATGAAGCACTCGGCACGTGGCTCGAAGAGCATCCGACCGAGGGCAAGGTGGTCGTCGACAAGGTGATCCAGGCCGCGGCGGCGCGCGAAGCCGCGCGCAAGGCGCGCGACATCACCCGCAAGACCTCGCTTGGGGTCACCTCGCTGCCCGGCAAGCTGGCCGACTGCCAGGAACGCGACCCGGCGAAGTCCGAAATCTTCATCGTCGAGGGTGACTCGGCAGGCGGCTCCGCCAAGGGCGGCCGTTCGCGGCAGAACCAGGCGATCCTTCCCTTGCGCGGCAAGATCCTCAATGTCGAGCGGGCTCGCTTCGACCGCATGCTCTCGTCCGACATGATCGGCACACTGATCACCGCGCTCGGCACCTCGATCGGCAAGGACGAATTCAACGCCGACAAGCTGCGTTACCACAAGATCATCCTGATGACCGACGCCGACGTCGACGGCGCCCATATCAGGACCCTGCTGCTCACCTTCTTCTTCCGGCAGATGCCGGAGCTGATCGAGCGCGGCCATCTCTACATCGCCCAGCCGCCGCTCTACAAAGTGACGCGCGGCAAGAGCTCGCAATACATCAAGAATGAGAGCGCCTTCGAGGAATTCCTGATCGATTCAGGGTTGGAGGAGGCTTCGCTTACACTTGGCTCGGGGGAAGTGCGGACCGGACAGGATCTGCACGGCGCCGTTGCCGACGCGCTGGCCGTGCGCCAGCTCATCAACGGCTTGCACACGCGCTACAACCGCAACGTCGTCGAGCAGGCGGCGATCGCCGGCGGGCTCAATCCCGATGTCTTTGCCGATCTTGGCCGCGCCAACACGATGGCGGAGCGGATCGCGCAACGCCTCGACATCATTGCAGAGGACACCGAGCGCGGCTGGACCGGCCGCATGTCGACGTCGAACGAGGGCATCGGCGGCTATGTCTTCGAACGCACCGTGCGCAGCGTCAAGGAATACGCCCATCTCGACATGGCGCTGATCAATTCCGCCGATGCACGCCAGCTCGACCGCTACGCGCAGCGCCTCAGCGAGATCTACGAGACGCCGCCGGTGCTGCGCCGCAAGGATGTGTCCGAAACTGTCTCGGGGCCGCTGGCGCTGCTCAACGCGGTCTTCGCGACCGGCCGCAAAGGACTGACCATGCAACGCTACAAGGGTCTCGGCGAGATGAATGCCGAGCAGTTGTGGGAGACCACGCTCGACCCGAATGTGCGCTCGCTGCTGCAGGTCAAGGTCAACGACGCGACCGACGCCGACAGCCTGTTCTCGCGGCTGATGGGCGACGAGGTGGAACCACGGCGCGAATTCATCCAGGACAACGCGCTGTCGGTCGCCAACCTGGATATTTGACCGACCGCCCAAATCGGCGCGCCAGGCAATTCCAGAAAGTGCGGAACGGTTTTCCGGGGAAAAGCGATAGCGCTTTCCCCTGGGGGACTTCGTCAAGACAACGAATAGAGCGGTTCCGCGTTTTCGTGAGACAATGAACCGTTCTACGCCGCGCCAATTTGTTCCATCGCCGGCAAACAAAATCATTTCATAGCCCATCGGAACGGAAGCTCCCGAGAGACATTGTGACAGTATCGATCACAATTTCTCACAAGGAGACATCCATGGGACGCGGCATCTTGCTCTGGTTGCTCGGCATTCCGATTCCGATCATCATCCTCATCATGCTGTTCGTACGGTAGGGGGCCTGAAATGCAGTCCGCCCTATCGGCTGTCAACGTATCCGCTTCGACGGAATCGTCCTCCACCGCGGTCAGCTGGGGACCGATCATTGCCGGCGCCTTCGCGGCCTCGACGCTGACATTCATCCTCATGCTGCTCGGCTCGGGCCTCGGGCTCACTATGGTTTCGCCATGGTCGGGCTCCAGCGCATCGATCACCACCTTCGCGGTGTCCACCGCCGTCTGGCTGGTCATCGTGCAATGGCTTTCCTCCGCTGTCGGGGGCTATTTGGCAGGACGGTTGCGTACCAAATGGGTCGGCATCCACACCGACGAGGTCTATTTCCGCGACACCGCCCACGGCTTTCTCGCCTGGGCGTTGGCCACGCTTCTCGTTGTAGGCGTACTTGGCTCGGCGCTTTCCGCCGCGATTGGATCAGGTGTACAGGCCGCGTCCACCGTGGCCTCGGGAGCCGCCATGGGTGCGTCGGCCGGCGCCTCGGCCAATGCCAGCGGCGCATCGGCCGACAATGCGACCTCCTATCTGGTGGATTCGCTGTTCCGGCCGGCCGATCCGGCCAAGCTCGCGGCCGCCAATCCAGGCGATGAAGCCGCGGCAGCCGGGCAGGCCTCACGTATCCTGATCGCCGGTACCGTCGCCGGCGAGGTCTCCGCGGAAGACAAGACCTATCTTGCGCAATTGGTCGCCGCGCGCACCGGCCTTTCCGAGGCTGACGCCAAGACACGTGTCGACGCGGTACTGGCGAAGGCGCAGGACGCGAAGGTCAAGGCGAAGCAGGCGGCCGACACGGCAAGAAAGGCAAGCGCCACCTTTGCGCTTCTCGGTGCCCTGTCGCTGGTCATCGGCGCCTTCATCGCCAGTGCGGCCGCGGCTCTCGGCGGCAGGCAGCGCGATGAAGAGGAAGCCGTTTTCCTGACCAACGGATGAAAGCAAAGCATCAGGACAGCACCAAAGAGCCCGGCATCGACCGGGCTCTTTCTTTATTCGACAGTCAAGATCGGCCGGATCAGTGATCCATCGCCTTGACGATCTCTTCGGTCATCTTCTTGGCGTCGCCGAGCAGCATCATGGTGCCGTCCTTGTAGAACAGCGTGTTGTCGATGCCGGCATAGCCGGAACCGAGCGAGCGCTTGACGAACAGGCAGGTGCGGGCCTTGTCGACGTCGAGGATCGGCATGCCGTAGATCGGGCTGCTCTTGTCATCACGCGCGGACGGGTTGGTGACGTCGTTGGCGCCGATGACATAGGCGACGTCGGCCTGCGCGAATTCGGAGTTGATGTCCTCGAGCTCGAACACTTCGTCGTAAGGCACGTTGGCCTCCGCCAGCAGCACGTTCATGTGGCCAGGCATGCGGCCTGCGACCGGGTGAATGGCGTATTTGACATCGACGCCGTTGGCCTTGAGCTTGTCGGCCATTTCGCGCAGCGCGTGCTGCGCCTGCGCAACCGCCATGCCGTAACCCGGCACGATGATGACCTTCTGCGCGTTCATCATCAGGTAAGCGGCATCGTCGGCCGAACCCTGCTTGACGGTGCGCTCGATGCCGTCGTCAGCCGCGGCGGCCGCCTCGCCGCCGAAGCCGCCGAGAATGACCGAGATGAAGCTTCGGTTCATGCCCTTGCACATGATGTAGGACAGGATGGCGCCCGACGAGCCGACCAGTGCGCCGGTGATGATCAGCGCCAGATTGCCGAGCGTAAAGCCGAGAGCCGCCGCTGCCCAGCCCGAATACGAATTCAGCATCGAGACAACGACCGGCATGTCGGCGCCGCCGATCGGGATGATCAGGAGGATGCCGAGCACCAGCGAGGCGGCGACGATCAGCCAGAACACCAGCTTCGATTCCGTACCGACCAGGAGCACGATCAGCACGACCAGGGCGATGCCAAGTGCGGCGTTGATGAAGTGACGGCCGCCGATCATAATCGGCTTGCCGGACATGCGGCCATCGAGCTTGAGGAAGGCAATGACCGAGCCGGTGAAGGTGATGGCGCCTATGGCGACGCCGAGGCTCATCTCGATCAGGGCCTGGGCATGGATGTCGCCAGCGGTGCCGATGCCGAAGCTCTCCGGTGCGTAGATGGCGGCGGCCGCCACCATGACGGCGGCGAGGCCGACCAGCGAGTGAAAGGCTGCGACCAGCTGCGGCATCGAGGTCATGGCGATGCGGCGCGCGGTGACGGCGCCCACGCCGCCGCCAATGGCGAGGCCAAGCACGATCAGGCCGAAGCGGCCAGCGGACGGGGTTGCCAGCGCCAGCGTGGTGGCAATGGCGATGCCCATGCCGATCATGCCGTAGAGATTGCCCTGGCGGCTGGTTGTCGGATGCGACAGGCCGCGCAGCGCCATGATGAACAGGACGCCGGAAACCAGGTAGAGGAAGGACGCGAAGTTGGCGTTCATGGCGCTCTACTTGTCCTTCTTCTTGTACATGGCCAGCATGCGCTGGGTGACGAGGAAGCCGCCGAAGATGTTGACCGAGACCAGCATCAGCGCGACGAAGCCGAAGCCTGCGGCAACGCCCGAAGCCGCGATACCGACGGCGAGCAACGCACCGACGACGATGACCGACGAGATGGCGTTGGTGACGGCCATCAGCGGCGTGTGCAAGGCGGGCGTCACCGACCAAACGACATAGTAGCCGACGAAGATCGCCAGCACGAAAATGGCGAAGCGGAAGACGAAGGGATCGATGGCGCCGCCCGACAGCGCGTGCGCGGCATTACCGGCGGCCTCGGTGCCGCCCGGGGCATTGGCCAGGTTCTGCACCGCGAGCCTGACGGCAGCACTTGCCTGGTCGAGTTGATCCAGGGCTTTCTGCAAGGTCTGATCCATCACGCGGTCCCTTTCGGCTTAGACGCGGGCGATTTGGGTGCGGCAGGTTTCTTCGCTGCCGCCTTTTTCGGCGCAGGCGTGGACGCATCGGCGACCAAGGTCGTGGCCGGGATCGCCGCCGGCTCGACATAGGGCTGCTGGTCCGCCTTGGCGAAGGCCGGGTGAACGACCTTGCCGCCATCGGTCAGCATCGTCGCCTTGACCAGGTCGTCGTCGCGGTTGATGGCAAGCGTCTTGGTCGTCTTGTCGACCAGAGTCTCGAGGAAGGCGAACAGGTTCTTCGCGTAGAGCAGCGAGGCGGATGCGGCGACACGGCCGGGCACATTGAGGTGGCCGATGATCTTCACATTGTTGGCGGTGGTGACGATCTTGCCTGGCTCGGCACCCTCGACATTCCCGCCGCGCTCGACAGCGAGATCGACCAGCACCGAGCCCGGCTTCATCGAGGCGACCATGGCGGCGGAGACGAGCTTCGGCGCCGGCCGTCCCGGGATCAGCGCCGTGGTGATGACGATGTCCTGCTTGGCGATGTGCTCGGCGGTGAGTGCCGCCTGCTTGGCCTGGTATTCCCTGGACATTTCCTTGGCGTAGCCGCCGGCGGTCTCGGCGGCCTTGAACTCCTCGTCCTCGACCGCCAGGAATTTTGCGCCGAGCGAGGCGACCTGTTCCTTGGCGGCGGGGCGCACATCGGTGGCGGTGACGACGGCACCGAGACGGCGCGCGGTGGCGATCGCCTGCAGCCCGGCGACGCCGACGCCCATGATGAACACTTTCGCTGCAGGCACGGTGCCCGCCGCCGTCATCATCATCGGCAGCGCCCGGTCATATTCCGACGCACCGTCGATCACCGCCTGGTAGCCGGCAAGATTGGCCTGGCTGGACAGGACGTCCATCGACTGGGCGCGGGTGATGCGCGGCATGAATTCCATCGAGAAGGCGGTGACGCCGGCCCTGGCCAAGGCCGTGACAGCGGCATCGTTGCCGTAGGGATCCATGATGGCGATCACCGCGGCGCCAGCTTTGTAACTCTTCAGCTCGGCGTCCGTTGGCCGGCGAACCTTCAGCACGACATCGGCCTTGGCGACATCCAAGGCCTTGCCGATAACGGCACCTGTCTTGGCGAATTCTTCGTCGGGGATGCGCGAGCGGGTTCCGGCACCGGTTTCGACGATGACGTCGAAACCCAGGCCCGCCAGCCGCTTCACCGTATCGGGCGATGCCGCGACGCGCGGCTCGTTCGCATCGAGCTCACGAGGGATGAAAACCGTCTGTCCCACCGCATGATCCTTTCGGCTGGAACCTGTCTGCGCGACGTGTCGACCGGGATATCCGGCTACGTCAACCGCAAGAGGGTTTTGGAAGGTCTATCGCAGAATGAAGGCGCCAACGGCCATGATCAGCACGAACAGGATGGTCGCCGAAAAAAAGCCGCCCGCGAAGAAGCCGAAAGCCATCGCCAGAAGCAGAGCGCCGCAGAAGAGCGAGCCATATTTGGCCAGCGCCAGAAAGCCCGCATAGGTACGGTCATGCTCGGCATAGTCCATCTTCGCGCCCAGTTCTACAGGACCGGTCGGCGTGTGCTCAGCCATAGGAATACCCCTTCGAAGACATCTTTCAGGCACATACCGAAAAGCTGGGCGCAGAGCAATGGCGCTATTGCCGCATCGCAGCCGACAACTGCCTCAAGGGAAAATTGAAACTGGCCGCCGATGCCGGGCAATCGGCGGCTTTGCGGCACGCTTGACCCGCTGTCTCAGCCGGCCAGATGCGGAAACAGGCCCAGCAGTCCAACGACAATCAGATAGAGCGCGACGATGTAGTTCAGCAGCCGTGGCATGATGAGGATCAGCACGCCGGCAATCAGCGAGATGAGCGGCGTGAGGGCCAGCGAGTGGATGGTCATGACCGTATTCCTTCCCACGAACAATGCGACACGCCCGGGGCGAACGCCCGTTGGGCAGAATTGCGGCGATACTCGATGGCGATGCCGCTACTCATAACGGCAGATCCGCGGGAAAGGTTCATGATGCCAGGAAGGCGCCCGTTCAGGCAGCGTCGCGATAGTATTTCGCCGTCGGTACGATGGACAGCGGCGTCAGCCGGTTGATGGCCGGATTAGCGAACATCATCCGCTGCTCCACCGCCGTCGACTTAAAGAACGGGAACCGTTCGAGTGTCTGGCGCAAGTTTTCGCCGCAGGGGATTTCGAACAGGGCGATCGGCGCAAGAACACCCGGGAACACCTTGCCCTCTGTCCTCTGAATGGCATGGAAGATGCGAGCATAGTAAGCGGAATGCTCGATCTTGATCGGCGTAAGCACTGCCGTGAGGTTGAAGTAACTGGCGGCCACCATGCCAAGCCTGAGCGTCAGAAAAGGCAGGACTCCGGGCGCGGGCGCACTGTCGGCATCGGTTGCGAAGCGAGTCCCGTCGATGAATGTCTCTCCGCGGGCAAGCCGCTCGGTCAATATTTCCGGATAGGCGTCGACGGACGGCGAATGAGGGTGCTCTCGGGAAATGTAGTGGAGCCGTAGTGTGCTGACCAGGTGTCCATCGAAGTAGACGCCGAACCGATAGGAATTCGGCAGATTGTCCCAGCGATCCTCGAACATCCCGCTGGCGATCGGGCCGCACATGCCCGATTGCAGGTAGGAATGATAGCGAAGGCGGTAGATCGCCTCCAGATCCTCGCCTCCAGTGATGAGACGATAGTCGACATGCTCCAGCAATTGCATGATCGAATGGTTCAGCGCCGACCCAGCATTTGCGCCGGCGCCAGCCCGCGCATCGTTTCTTGCAGCATCCATTCTCAAGTCCTCGTATCCGCCTCTGAACAGGCTATTCGAGTTGAAATGAGACACAAGCCGAAAATTCGACCCTACCAATTTACCACTTGTTAACCTTAACGACCGGAGATTCTGGCGGCAGAGTGGTGTTGGCTAAAGGAGCAGTTTTGGCGTCCAGATCCAAGTTAGCGTGAAAACTACTGAGCGCTTTGCTTGGAATTGTTCCAAGTCACTGCCAGATATGCTGGTTCGTATGAGCCCGCCACACGATCCAAGCAACGCACATTATTAACTTCGATGGGCGGGAATTTGCGGCGAAAGCTAGCCGGCTGTGCGCTTGGCGGCGAGACGCAGATCCGCGGCAAATGGCCAAGTGACGTTCGACATCGTCTCGATACCCGACGCGCTGAGCGCTGCGCCGAACAGGAAGCCCTGGACAAGATCCGGCTTCACCGAATGCATCAAGACCTTAAGCTGCTCGAATGTCTCCACGCCTTCGATGGTGACGGTAAGCCCCAGGATACGGGTCAGATCGACGACGCCCTTCAACAGCTCGAGTGAGCGCGGATTGTGGGTGATGTCCATCACGAACGACCGGTCGATCTTGATCTTGTCGAGTGGAAGCTTATGGAGATAGCTCAGGCTTGAATAGCCGGTGCCGAAATCGTCGAGGGCGATGCGGACGCCGAGCTGCTTCAGTTCCTCGATATATTGGCGGGTCAAGGACTTGTCGTCGAGCAGCGCGGTTTCCGTGACTTCGATTTCTAGGCGGCCGGCGGCGAGGCCGGAGTTCGCCAACGCATCGCGCACCTTCTGGATGACGTCGCGGCTGCGGAAATCCCTGGCCGAGAGATTGACCGAGACGCTGGTCTGGTCAGGCCATTTGGCGCATTCGGTGCAAGCCGCATGCAGCACGAAGGTGCTGATTTCGGAAATGATGCCCATCTCCTCGGCCAGCGGAATGAATATGCCGGGCGAAATCGGTCCGAGATCGGGATGGTCCCAGCGGCAGAGCGCCTCGCAGCTGGCGATGCGCATGGTGTTCATCGCCACGATCGGCTGGTAGACGACCCGCAGGTCCCTGCTTTCCACGGCACTGCGCAGATCCGCCTTCATCAGCTGGCGGTTGCGGAACGCGGCGTCCATCGCCGCCTCGAACAGCCGCCAACCGTTCTTGCCGAGCTCCTTGGCCTTGTAGAGCGCCAGGTCCGCCTTGACGATCATGGCGTCGACATCGGTCCCGCCGACCTTGGACAGCACCGCGCCGGCGCTGGCCTGGATCCGCAACCCGTGGCCCGCGACGTCGACCTCTCCCTGCAGCTCGGCGAAAATCCGGTCGAGCAGGCTCTCCAGGTGGCTCTCGTCATCGATGCGGTCGAAGAACAGCATGAACTCATCGCCACCGAAGCGGCTGACGGTAAGGCCTTGCCCGGCGATGGCCGCCAGGCGATCGGCTACGGCGTAAATCAGCCCGTCGCCGACAGGATGTCCGAGCGTGTCGTTGACGCTCTTGAAATCGTCGAGGTCGATCACGGCGAGGCCGCACAGGCGGTCGCGGTCGCCGGAGGCCATCAGTTCGCCGACCAGTTCGTGGAAATAGGCACGGTTGGGAAGGCCGGTGAGATTGTCGTAGCGCGCCATGAACCGGATCTTTTCCTCCGCTTCGACGCGCGCCGTAACATCCTCGAAGGTGATCACGCCGAGTTCCTGGCTGCCTTCGCGCGCGGAGAATTCGTAATGCTGGCCGTTGGCGAGCGAAACAAGCACCTTGCGGTCCCTGCCCTCGCGCAGGGCGCGAGTCAGCTGCGCCTCGACGTAGCGGCAGTCCTTCGGCGCCAGCATACCGCCGGCGACGCCGCGCATCAGAAGGCCGTGGATGGAGCGCCCGAGCAGCGCGTCGGCCGATTTCAGCGACATCAGATGAGCGGCCTCGGCATTGGCGACCGCGACACGCCCGTCAGGGCCGAGCATGACTAGGCCGTGCGACATGGTGTTGAGCGCGCGGTCGAACCTGCGCGTTATGCTTTTCGCCTGCTGGTGGCCGATGACCGCGGAAAAAAGCACATTGCGAACATGGTCGGCGCTGTTGATGGTAATGAACGTCATCGGGAAGATCATCAGACCGAGGACGACAGACGGGGCATCCTGACGCAGCAGGAGCGCAACTGCCATCGGACCGATGAAGGTTACGGAAAAAATCCGCACCATGCGCGGAGAACCGTAGTTGCGGGCGACAACCGTGACCAGGGTTGCCAACGTCAGCGACATCGCCGCCAGTTCGGCGAATGGGTCGGGATACACATAGATCGACACGAAGCACAGCGCACCCAAACCGAGGCCCTGCAAGCAGCCTTTGAAGATGTAGCTGCGCTCCAATCGGTGTGCGTGTTCGACATCGGCAATCATGCCGCCGGTCTTCAGGAAGCTGCGAATACCGAAATAACGGAGAAGGCTGATCGGCAGTAGAATAAAAGAAAAGGCCAGAAACAACAGATTTTGCGTGCGCTGATAAATCATGAATCCGAGGATCCAGTAGCACGCGCCACCGATCACCAACATGTGCGCGTTGTCGAACAACGACCGCACAAATTGGATATAAACATCCGCGGGGATGCTTTCGGTCTTTGTTTTGCCCATATGGTCGGCCCAACGCTAGGCCTTGTCATGCCACAACCGCCTTAAGAAAGGCTTAGAACAGGGGGTTAAGCAACGGCTTCGGTCCGCCTGCCAAGGCGAGAGGGGCTTACAGCCCGAAAAAGGCTTTGAACATTGGTGGAGGAATCACTCAGCGGCACTGAGAACCGGTATCGGCATCGTTTGGGTCAGCCGCTGGAGCAACCTGCGGCGCTCGCCCGCCGCCTTTTCGGCGCTGGTCCGACGGACATGGCCGTAGCCGCGGATCAGTGCCGGGACCGAGACCAGGGCTGTCGCGGCCTCGATCTTGCCTGGCGCCAGCGAGTTGGCCACGAGCTGCAGATCGGCTTCGTACTGCGCCAGCAACTGCCGCTCCATGCGCCGTTCGGCGGTGTAGCCGAATAGGTCGAAAGCAGTGCCGCGCAGGCCCTTCATCGCCGCCAGCACGCGAAAACCCTTCATCATCCAGGGGCCGAAGCTCGATTTCCTCGGTTTGCCGTCATTGCCGCGACGCCCCATGATCGGCGGTGCGAGATGGAATTCGAGTTTCTCGTAGCTCTGGAACTGCTTGCCAAGCTCGGCGGCGAAGGAGCCGTCGGTGTAAAGCCGCGCCACCTCGTATTCGTCCTTGATCGCCATCAGCTTGAACAGGCTTTTGGCCGCGGCCTCGGTCACATCGGTCGAACCCGGCATGGCCTTCGTTTCCGCCGCTCGCAGCGTCGAAATCCTGTCGGCGTAGCGCTTGCCGTAAGCAGCATTCTGATAGGCGGCGAGGAAGGCGACACGGCGGGCGATGATCTCGTCGAGCGTCTCAGCGACCGAAGCGGCCTGTCCGGCCTTGTCGGCGAAGCCCGGCTGGGCGACGAGGCCGCGCACGAAATCCGGCTGATGCGCCGCGCGGCGGCCCCAGCGGAAGGCGGCGATATTCATCGCCACCGCTTCGCCGTTCAATTCGATAGCCTTTTCAACAGCTTCGGCCGAGAGGGGCAGACCGCCGTGCTGGAAGGCAAAGCCGAGCATGAACATATTGGCGCCGAGCGAATTGCCGAACAGTGCGGTGGCGGTGCGGGTGGCGTCGAAGAAATGCGCCTTGTCGTCACCGGCGGCGGACCGGATCGCCTTCTTCAGGCGCTCGACCGGCAGCGAGAAATCGGCCGATCGGGCAAATTCGCCCGGCATGATCTCGGCGGTGTTGGCCAGGAAGATCGTATGCCCCTCGCGCACCGCGGTCAGCACCTTCTTGGCGCCCGACACGACGAGATCGCAGCCAAGTACGAGGTCGGCCTTCCCAGCCGAAACGCGGATGGCATTGATGTCTTCCGGCGTGCGGGCGATGCGGACATGAGTGAACACCGAACCGCCCTTCTGGGCGAGGCCGGCCATGTCGATCATGCCGCAGCCCTTGTCCTCCAGATGCGCCGCCATGCCAAGCACGGCGCCGATGGTGACGACGCCGGTGCCGCCGACGCCATCGATGATCGCCGCCCAGCCCTCGACGCCGAGCGGGAATTCGGCTGGTGTCGGCACGCCTTCAAGTGGGTCGGTCCCGCCGGCCAGGCCTTCGGCCTTGCGGATCTTGGCACCGTGCACGGTGACGAAGGACGGGCAGAAGCCGTTGACGCAGGAGAAGTCCTTGTTGCAGCTCGACTGGTCGATCTTGCGCTTGCGGCCGAATTCGGTCTCCACCGGCTGGATCGAGACGCAGTTCGACTGCACGCCGCAATCGCCGCAGCCTTCGCAGACCAGTTCGTTGATGAAAACGCGCTTGTCGGGGTCGGGAAAGGTGCCGCGCTTGCGGCGGCGGCGCTTTTCGGCGGCGCATGTCTGGTCGTAGAGCAGGATCGACACACCCTTGACGTCGCGCAACTCGCGCTGGACGAGGTCGAGGTCGTCGCGATGATGAATGGTGGCGCCGGCCGGAAACTCGGCCTTGCCCGCATATTTGTCGGGTTCGTCGGTGACGACAGCGATGCGGTCGACGCCCTCTGCCCGCACCTGCCTGGCGATCATGTCCACGGTCAGCCCGCCCTCATGCGGCTGGCCGCCGGTCATGGCGACGGCGTCGTTGTAGAGAATCTTGTAGGTGATGTTGGCTTCGCTCGACAGGGCGAAGCGGATCGCCAGCGTGCCGGAATGGTTGTAGGTGCCGTCGCCGAGATTCTGGAAGATGTGGTCGCGCCTGGAGAACGGCGCCTGGCCGACCCATTGCGCGCCCTCGCCGCCCATGGCGGTGAAGCCGAGCGTGTTGCGGTCCATCCACAGCGCCATGAAGTGGCAGCCGATACCGGCGGCGGCGATCGAGCCATCAGGTACCTTGGTCGAGGAATTGTGCGGACAACCCGAACAGAAGAAGGGCGTGCGCGAGCCGATGTCGGTGGCGTCCGCCAGCATCGCCTGGAATTGGCGCAGCTTGGCGACCCTTGCCGAAATCTCCTCGGACGGGCCGATGGTCTTCACGATCCTCTCGCCGAGCGCTATGGCGATCTCGTTGGGGTCCAGCGCGCCCTTGGCCGGGAACAGCCAATCGCCGCGCTCGTCCTTCTTGCCGACAATGACCGGCGGCGAGGCCGTGCCATAAAGGCTCTCGCGCAGCTGCACCTCGATCAGCGAGCGCTTCTCCTCGACGACGACGATGGTGTCGAGACCGCGGGCGAACTCGGCAATGTGCTGCAGGTCTAGCGGCCAGGGGCAGCCGACCTTGAACAGCCGCACGCCGATGCGGTTGGCTCCCGCCTCGTCGATGCCGATATCCTCCAGCGCCTGGCGGACGTCGAGATAGCTCTTGCCCAGCGTGATGATGCCGAGCTTCGGATTGCGGCCGCCCGAATAGACGATCCTGTTCAGCCCATTGGCATGGATGAAGGCGGAAGCCGCGGCACGCTTGTGCTCATGCAGCCGCTCCTCCTGGCCGAGCATGTCGATCTCGTGGCGGATGTTGAGGCCGCCCGGCGGCATGTCGAAATCCGGGACGACGATCTTCAACCGTTCGAGCGAGGCATCGACCGAAGCCGTCGATTCGATGTTGTCCTTGACGCATTTTATCGCCGCCCAGGTGCCGGCAAAGCGCGACATGGCAAAGCCATAGAGGCCGTAGTCGATGATCTCCTGGACACCGGCCGGGTTGAGGATCGGCACCATGGTATCGACGAAGAGGAATTCGGTGGCGTGCGCATTGGTCGAGGATTCGGCCATGTGGTCATCGCCCATGAGCGCAAGGACGCCGCCATGTTTCGACGAGCCGGCGAGATTGGCGTGGCGGAACACGTCGCCCGAACGGTCGACGCCCGGCCCCTTGCCGTACCAGACCGAAAAGACCCCATCATGGGTGCCCTCGCCCAGCAGCTCCGTCTGCTGCGAGCCCCAGCAGGCGGTGGCGGCCAGCTCTTCGTTGAGGCCGGGCTGGAAGATGATGTCGGCCCCGGCGAGCTGCTTTTTCGCCTTCCACAGCTGCATGTCGAGGCCGCCGAGCGGCGAGCCGCGATAGCCGGAGACGAACCCTGCCGTGTTCAAGCCAGCGCGGCGGTCGCGCTCGCGCTGCATCAGGAGCATGCGGATGACCGCCTGCGCGCCGGACAGGAAGATGCGCTCCTTCCCGAGATCGAACTTGTCGTCGAGCGCGACATCATGCAGCGTCATCAGGCATTTCCTCTGCGAAGGCCGCGCGGGGCAGCGGCCAACGTCGGGATCGGATGACGCATCCTTTCTTCCCTTGCAAGGCAGGTCAAACAAAATCGAAAGGACCAGCCAACGCGCAACAAACAGTCCGGCGGATGGTGGACCGCGCATGAAAGCGTGCGCCGACAGCGCGACGGCGCACGAAAATTCCAGACGAAATCGATGCCGTCGGAAGGTGTCAGCCGGCTTTCGAGCAGTCCGGCTTCGGCTCGCCGGGCAGCTTGCCGTCGGGATGGCCGACGAGATCGGGATTGGCCGTATAGAGCTGGTCGATGACCAGCGGCCGGTCGGGCAGGATCGACTGATCTTCCGTCGACATCAGCGTGGTGTCGATGGTCTGCAGGACCGCACCATCGGCGCCCTTGATACTGATGGCGATGGCATAGGGTTTGTTCTTGACGACGCAGGTCAGCGCCGGGCTCTCCAGGCTCACCTTGTCGAGCTTCGGCCAGACCTTCTGCTCGACCACGAATGGTTCACCTCCGGCGGGGTTCTGGAAGCTGGCAACCGCCACCTGGCCCTCGCCCATCGGCTGCAAGGGCCGCAGCGTCACGACATAGGTCGCCCGGGCGAGACGGTAGTTGAAGACGAATATCTTGCCGGAAACCTCGAACAGCTTGCCTTCGCCGCCGGTATCGCGACAGGCGCCGAGGGCCGCGGCGGCAATCAGCATGGCGCCGGCAGCGAGCGAACGTGAAAATCCTCTAGGCATTCCTGACCTCATTGGCCGCCATGCGGCGGCGATAGTGACGGCTCGCCTTCTGCCTGTTGCCGCACACCGCCATGTCGCACCAAAGGCGGCTGGAATTGCGGCTTCTGTCGACAAACAGCCAGGTGCAGTTGGGGCAGATCCTGAGCCTTGCGACCGTGTCATCGCGCAACAGAGAAAGGGCTGAAACCGCCAGCGCCGCCTCGAAGGCGATCGGCGTCGCCGGATCGCCGAACGGCCGTCCCGGCGCCCCGATCTCGGTCCGGCCGGCAGCCAGGCCGTCTGCACAGGCCCGCAGGAACTCGGGCAGGTCGGCGGTGGAAACCGCGCCCTTCGACACCGCGCCTCGAAACAGCCGGTCGGTCGTCTCGCGGATCGACAGCACGATGGGCGCGATTGCCACCGGCGAGGACACCGCCAACCGCCTGTCGCCAAGCTCGGCGGCGCGAAAGCCGCTGGCCGCGTCGGCGAAGCGACCGATTTCGACCGGATCGTCGAAGCGGTCGAAGGTGCGCTCCGCATCGCCGCGCAGCACGACGGTATTCGCCGTGTCGAGCGCGAGCAGGCCGCCGGTAAACCGGTGTGGGGTCCAGGCAACTGTCATTCCTGAAAATCTAACCGATAAATCGCGTTTGACAAGTTAGATTCGGCGATGCAAACCTCGGATGCGCACGGTATCGTCGCCGTTGTCCGATCGGCTCTTGGGCGAGATGCTTCCGGGCGAGAGCTTCTGGTGTTGTCGAGCATGCTCTATTTCTTCCAGCAGGTGCTGAACGGGCTGCATTCGGGCGCGCTCTATGCCCTACTCGCCTTCGGCTATGTGCTGACCAACGGCATCCTGCACCGCACCAACCTTGCCTATGGCGCGCTGTTTGCCTTCTGCGGCCAGGCAATGATCCTGAGCGTCGCCTTCGCCTACCAGGTGCTGTGGCTGACGCTGTTGGCTTCGGTGCTGTTCGGCGTCGTCGCGGCGTTCCTCTATGCCGCGCTCATCAGCCATGTCCTGTCGCGCAGCGTTTTCGAGACCTTGGCCGACCGTTCGCCCAACGCGATCGTGGTGACGACGCTCGGCATCCTGCTCGTGCTTTCGGAAGCGAGCCGCATCGCCGCCGACACGCACGATCTGTGGCTGCCCCCAATGTTGGCCGAGCCCATCGTTTTCGCCCAAAGCTCCGGCTTCATGGCGACGCTGACGCTGATCCAGGTGCTCGACTGCGCCGTGGTCCTGGCGGCGGTCGCACTCGCTACATGGGCGTTTGCCCGCTCAAACTTCGGCCGGTGCTGGCGTGCCGTCTCCGACGACCTCAGGGCCGCCGCCCTGTGCGGCGTCGACGTGCGCGGCGTGTTCCGGCGTGCCGTGCTGTTCGGCGGCTTCTGCGCCGCGCTGGCCGGGGTCATGGCCAGCCTCTATTACGGCAATGTCAGCTTCGGTTCCGGCCTTGTCTACGGCCTGAAGATCCTGTTCGTGACCGCTGTCGGCGGCTATCTCTCGCCGCCAAGGGCCGCGCTGGGCGCGGCCGCTTTCGGCATGGCCGAATCACTGTGGGCCGGCTATTTCCCGGTCGAATGGCGCGATGCGTGGATGTATCTGTTCCTGGTGGCCATGCTGATCCTGATCGGCGCCGGCCGCGACACCGGAAAGATCGTCTGAGCCCATCAGACTTTGGTTGCATGACGTTTCGTCAGGCCGCGGTTTTCCACCGCGCCGCAAGGGCCGATTGCCTGCATCCTTCCTCCTCGTGTTGACCAACCGGACCACGCACTGCATACCGTTGGGCCACGCGACGCGACGAAAAAGGGGGATCGCGCGTCACCGCATCAGGGAGGAATGCATGGCAGGGCTGCTTGCTCTATCCAGGGTCATTGACCGCGCCAACGAATTCATCGGCAAATCGGTATCCTGGCTGATCCTGCTGGCGATCCTGGTGAGCGCCGCCAACGCCGTCATCCGCAAGGTCTTCGACATTTCGTCGAACGCATGGCTGGAGCTGCAATGGTACCTGTTCGGCGCGGCGTTCATGCTGGCTGCCGCCTATACGCTGAAGCAGAACGAGCATATCCGCATCGACATCGTCTACGGCCTGTTTTCGCGCCGCGTGCAGCACTGGATCGATCTTCTCGGCCACATCCTGTTCCTGATGCCGTTCGTGACGCTGATGGTGTTCTATTTCGTGCCCTACGTACGGCTGTCGTTTCATAGCGGCGAGATGTCGACCAACGCCGGCGGCCTGATCGTGTGGCCGGCAAAGGCCATCCTGCTGGTCGGCTTTTTCCTGCTCGCGCTGCAGGGCATTTCCGAGATTATCAAGAAGATCGCCATTATGCGCGGCGTGATGGATGATCCCAACCCGTTCATTTCCGTGCACGAACAGGCCGAACTCGAAGCCAAGGCGCTCGCCGAAGAGGTGCGCTCGTGATGGAGTTCATCGCCCAGAACATGGCGCCGATCATGTTCGCCTCGCTGATCCTGTTCATGCTGATCGGCTATCCCGTCGCCTTTTCGCTTGCCGCCAACGGCCTGATGTTCTTCTTCATCGGCGTGCTTTTGACGCCCTATTCGGGCGGCGCGATCAATCTCGCCTGGCCGTTGCTCTATGCGCTGCCGGACAATTTCTACGGCAGCCGGGTGATGTCGAACGACACGCTGCTGGCCATTCCGTTCTTCACCTTCATGGGCATCGTGCTCGAGCGATCCGGCATGGCCGAGGACCTGCTCGACACGATCGGCCAGCTGTTCGGACCGATCCGCGGCGGCCTCGCCTATGCCGTGATCTTCGTCGGCGCGCTGCTCGCTGCAACGACCGGCGTGGTGGCGGCGTCCGTCATCGCCATGGGGCTGATCTCGCTGCCGATCATGCTGCGCTATGGTTATGACCGCCGGGTGGCGTCCGGCGTCATCGCGGCGTCGGGCACGCTTGCGCAGATCATTCCGCCGTCGCTGGTGCTGATCGTTCTCGCCGACCAGCTCGGCCGCTCGGTGGGCGACATGTATGCCGGCGCCCTGATCCCCGGCCTGGTGCTGACGGGCCTATACACGCTCTACATCGTGATCATGTCGATCGTCCGGCCAAAGTCGATGCCGGCCCTGCCGCTCGAGGCCCGCACACTCGGCCATGGCGTGGTGTCCCTGCTGATCGCGTTGGTGGTGGCCGTGGCGATCGCCTATGCCGCCTACCGTTACCTGGTGCCCGCTCATGGCGACAATGCCGACATTCTCGGCGCGGCCGTCGGCGTCATCTTCATCTACGTCGTCGCGATTCTCGACCGCAGCCTAAACATCAACATGATGTCGCGGCTGGCGCAGCAGGTCGTGATCGTGCTGATCCCGCCGCTGGCGCTGATCTTCCTGGTGCTCGGCACCATCTTCCTCGGCATCGCCACCCCAACCGAGGGCGGCGCCATGGGTGCGGTCGGCGCGCTGGGCATGGCGGCGATGAAGGGCCGGCTGTCGATGGACGTGATCAAGCAGGCGCTGGCCTCGACGACGCGGCTGTCGTCCTTCGTGCTGTTCATCCTGATCGGCGCGCGGGTGTTCTCGCTGACCTTCTATGGGGTCAACGGCCAGATCTGGGTCGAGCATCTCCTGACCTCGCTGCCGGGCGGCGAAGTCGGCTTCCTGATCGGCGTCAACATCCTTGTCTTCTTCCTCGCCTTCTTCCTCGACTTCTTCGAACTGGCCTTCATCATCGTGCCGCTTCTGGCGCCGGCCGCCGACAAGCTCGGCATCGACCTGATCTGGTTCGGCGTGCTGCTGGGCGTCAATATGCAGACCAGTTTCATGCACCCGCCGTTCGGCTTCGCGCTGTTCTACCTGCGCTCGGTCGCCGCCCGCGTGCCCTATCTCGACCGCCTGACCGGTAAGCAGATCGCGCCGGTAACGACGGGGCAGATCTATTGGGGCGCGGTGCCGTTCGTCTGCATCCAGGTCATCATGATCGGCCTGACCATCGCCTTCCCGCAAATGGTGATGCGCTACAAGGGCACGGCCATCGATTCCGGCACGATCGACTACCAGGTACCGGAAGCGCCCGGCCTGTCGCCGCTCGGCGCGCCGGAAGGTGGCGGCGCTCCTGCCAATGGCGGTGGCGCACCGGCCGCGCCCGGCACGCCCGACCTGTCGCAACCGCCGAATTTCGGCGATGCGCCGCCGGCCAAGCCGGCGACACCGACGCCGGACCTGTCGCAGCCGCCGAATTTCAACTGAGCTCGGAGGGGAAGACGCCATGAAAGCCGTGCGGTTGGAGAGAGTGGGCGGCATCGCGCTGCGCGAGGTCGCCAAGCCGGTTCCCGGTCCGGACGAGCTTCTGGTGCGGATCGAGGCCTGCGGTGTCTGCGGCACCGACCGGCATCTTTTCCACGGCGAATTCCCTTGCAGGCCGCCTGTGACGCCCGGGCACGAGTTCGCCGGCATCATCGAGGCGGTCGGTAATGCGGTCTCCGGCTTTGCCGTCGGCGACCGGGTCACTGGCGATCCCAACATCGCCTGCGGACGGTGCCCGCATTGCCATGCCGGCCGGGTCAATCTGTGCCGCAATCTCAACGCCATCGGCATCCATCGCGACGGCGGCTTTGCCGACTATGTGGTGATGCCGCAAAAACAGGCTTTCATCCTGCCCGCCGATCTGCCGCCGACACATGGCGCGTTCTGCGAGCCGCTTGGCTGCTGCCTGCACGGTGTCGACCTTGCCGAGATCAAGCCGGGCGGTTCGGTTGTCGTGCTCGGCGGCGGCGTGATCGGCCTGCTAACGGTGCAGCTGGCTCGGCTCGCCGGGGCCACCACCATCATCCTGTCGACAAGGCAAGCCTCGCGCCGCGCGCTTGCGAGGGAACTCGGCGCAACGGCGACGGTCGATCCCACAACCGCCGATGTGATCGATGCCATCGCCGGACGGGCGGGACTGATGCCCGGCGGCGCCGACGTGGTGTTCGAATGCGCCGGCGTGCGCGACACCGTCGAGCAGTCGATGCGGCTGGCAAGGGCCGGCGGCACCGTCGTCATCGTCGGCGTGACGCCGCAAGGCATGAAGGCGGAATTCGAGCCCTTCGACCTCCTGTTCCGGGAACTGAAGGTACTGGGCTCGTTCCTCAATCCCTATACGCATCGCCGCGCCGCCGAGCTCATCGCGTCGGGCGCGATTGAGATCGACCGGCTGATCTCCAGGCAGGTGTCGCTGGAAGAGGCGCCTGGTGTGATCGCCAATCCGCCCGCGCCGGGCGAGGTCAAGGTGCTGGTGGTGCCAGGCCTGGGCTGAAGTGCGGTCCTTCATCTTGCAACGTTGGCGATTGGCGAAACCGTCGATGACAGCTTCCCTCTCCCCGTCCCTATACGGGGAGAGGATGCCGGCAGGCAGGTGAGGGGCGGCGCCAATGCTGAATTGATAAGATGCGCGGTTGGGCTTGCGCCGAGGGCGTTCAATCGCCGAAGCCGGCGCTGCCCCTCATCCCGCTGCCGGTGTCCAGCCGATAGATGGGTAACAGATTGAACCGGATACATAGGTAACAGTTCTCCCCTATGCATCCGCCGCAGCGCCAAGCGGTTTGGTTGGCGCGGCGCTGCGGCGGACGAGCTTCATACGTCTGGTGTCGATGATGCCAAGCGGATAATCATGGAAGGTAAGTGCCCATTGGCCGTCC
>NZ_SRTH01000149.1:0-335 GCF_004792065.1 Mesorhizobium sp. M8A.F.Ca.ET.165.01.1.1
GCACCACCAAGCGGCAGCGCCATGTCGTCGTCGAGAATCCGGGTGATGCGGGCAAAGCCGACAAAGGCTTTTCTCGCCTCTTCGGCCGACATGGTGCCCGACATCGCCGCCGAGCAGCATTTCAGGGCACACTGGTAGACTGGGCCGCGCCTTCCCGTTGGCCACTTCCGCAGGAACACCATCGCTTCGGAGACGCTGTCGACTTCCTCCAAAGGGTATCCCTGCCCACGCGCGATACGCACTGGGGTAAAGAAATGCAAGCGATCCATCGTTATCCTCCCGGTCGGCTGCAAGCAGCCGAACTGCATTAAACGCACGTTCGGCGGTTTGGTTCC
>NZ_SRTH01000150.1:0-333 GCF_004792065.1 Mesorhizobium sp. M8A.F.Ca.ET.165.01.1.1
GGCAAGCCTCGTGCTTGGCCCCGACGGATTCTTCGACGGCCAGATCTTCGATCCGGACAAGGTCGACGCCTACATCACGGACCAGAAATCGGCCCGGAAATCGGTCTGATCATTTCCGCGCCATTCTTGTGCATTGCACAAAAATTATGCGTGCAGTTGCTCTAATGAACGATCGTTAGTCTGCTCACCTTGCCGCCTTGTGTTGCTACGATCGGCACCGACCACTGATTTCATTCCGCATATCCGCAACCTGCAGCGCTCGATCAACGACATGGAGGAGCTCGTCGACTTCCAGTCGGAACCGCTCGGCATCGAGGACCGGCCTGGTGCCCA
>NZ_SRTH01000151.1:0-333 GCF_004792065.1 Mesorhizobium sp. M8A.F.Ca.ET.165.01.1.1
CGAACAGGCTGGCGTCCTGCGTGCAGGCAGCGGCGCGCCTGCTGGTCTGGGAGCCGCTGCGGGAGGATATCCACCGAACCCTGATGCGGGCCTATGCGGCCCAGGGTCGGATCAACCTGGCGCTGAAACAATATGATCTCTGCCGCGACGCTCTTCATCGCCACCTGCATCTGCAGCCGGAGGCTGAGACAAGAAGGCTTTACGAAGAGCTTCGCGCCCGCCGGACCGCAACGGATCGGGGTGTTGCCGCCAATGCCGGAACGGTTGCCGCAAGCACCCGGCCGGCGTCGCCGTCGACCCATTATGTCAAATCGGCGGGCAGCAATATTGCCT
>NZ_SRTH01000152.1:0-333 GCF_004792065.1 Mesorhizobium sp. M8A.F.Ca.ET.165.01.1.1
ATTCAGGATGGCCGGCAAACCATTGCCGGCCACCATGGTTCAGGGGCAATCCTGGACGAAAGCGGCTACATTGCCGCTGCCACCCTGGTTGACATCGGCATTGCATCCGTGGCCGACCTGAACGCCGGCGGCGATGTTGCCGTTGCCGTCCTGTGTCAGGATCGCGGTATGGTTCGAGCCGAACTGGGCAATGCCCGCGGCGTTCCGGTTGCCGTACTGGTAGGTCGCGCCGTAATTGTTTACGCCCTGCTGCCCGATCACCGACAGGTTGCGATGGCCGTATTGCTGGCCGATCGCGGTGTTGAAGCGGCCATCCTGGTGGAAATGGACGCG
>NZ_SRTH01000153.1:0-333 GCF_004792065.1 Mesorhizobium sp. M8A.F.Ca.ET.165.01.1.1
CAACATCGCCTATCTGCGCGTCATCGCCTATGCCGTCTCATCCTTCTTTGGCGGCGTTTCCGGCGCCATCTTCGCAGCCATCTCGCAGTCGATCTACCCGTCGAGCTTTACCGTCACCGATTCCGTCAACTTCATGCTGAACTGCTTCCTCGGCGGCCTCGGCTATGTGTTCGGTCCGATGCTCGGCACGCTGGTGCTCTATTTCGGCTGGGACCTGTTGTTTCAGACCGGCCAGTTCCAGCTCCTGATCTATTCCGGACTGATGATCGTGCTGATGCTGGTGCTGCCCAACGGGCTGCTCAGCCTCACGGTTCCGACCCAAAAGAAGGCTTG
>NZ_SRTH01000154.1:0-333 GCF_004792065.1 Mesorhizobium sp. M8A.F.Ca.ET.165.01.1.1
GCTTAATGCTGGGCTTCCTTGCCGGCTTGGCCTTTGCTTTAGGCGCGGTCTTTGCCGTCGCTTTAGGCGCGGCTTTTGCCGCCACTTTAGGCGCGGCTTTCGCCGTCGCCTTCGCGGCCGGCCTTGCCGATGCCTTTGCCGCGGCTTTCGGCGCGGCCTTGGTTGCGGGTTTCTTCGCGGTCTTTGCCATCTGTTCCTCCCCTTATGGCTTGCTCAATATGGATTCTTCGCCGTCCGCTCATCCGACAGGGTTTCGCGCGACCGCTCGACCAGCGCCTGGATGGCGTCGGCGAGATGGAGTTCGGCGATATTGTAGTCGCCGCGCTCCACGCG
>NZ_SRTH01000155.1:0-331 GCF_004792065.1 Mesorhizobium sp. M8A.F.Ca.ET.165.01.1.1
CAGCGCCCGCCACTGGCTTGGATCCGAAAAGGCTTGCGCGTAGATCGGCCGCAGCTTGCCGCCCTGCGCCTTGGCCAGGGCCTCGAGCCAGGCGGCGACCGCCAGCGGCACCGGCGCGCGCCCCTCGATCCAACGCGTCGCATCGTTCCTGGAACAGCCAAGCTCCTGCGCAAGGTCGGCGGCTTCCCACCGCAATGCTCTCAGGCATTCCCGCAAGCGTCCTGCAATCATGGCAATCGCAATTCCCTTCGCCCAATCCCATCGCGACATAGTTGGACGGACCCCGCCGTGGCGGGGCCGATTTCGCTCAGCTTCGCGCCGATGTCTAGGT
>NZ_SRTH01000156.1:0-330 GCF_004792065.1 Mesorhizobium sp. M8A.F.Ca.ET.165.01.1.1
TCCATGGTTTATCCTGGCGAGGCCTTGCGCGGCCGCGCATACGACCGGTGATTTGGAGGCGGCTCCTTACAATGCTTTGACGGCATTTCCAAGCCCGTGGCCGGGAATATGGGGAGCAATGCGGCCATTGCAACGATTTGCGCCGCGTCCCCGCCGCTCCGGCGGAGCCCGCAGTTACGACATGCTCATATAGGCTTCCGCGATGGCGAGGAAGTCGGCCGCTTTCAGGCTCGCGCCGCCAACCAGCGCGCCGTCGACATTATCGACCCCAAGCAGTTCCACCGCGTTGGAAGGCTTGACCGAGCCGCCATAGAGGATGCGCATCCTGGC
>NZ_SRTH01000157.1:0-329 GCF_004792065.1 Mesorhizobium sp. M8A.F.Ca.ET.165.01.1.1
CCGCAACTGGCGCCGCTACCGGGAAACCGTTTCCGAGCTGAACCGCCTGTCCAACCGTGAACTGACCGACCTCGGCATCAGCCGCAGCGACATCCACTACGTCGCCCGCAAGGCGGTCTAATTCCGCTTCGGACCGCAAATGGTCCGAACCAGTTTTGAGAAAGTAAGACAATGAACCTGATCCGTAGCTACCGTAACTGGCGCGTTTATCGCGAGACGGTTTCCGAGCTGGGTCGGCTTTCGAACCGTCAGCTCCATGATCTCGGCATCGTTCGTGACGAGATCAAGATGATCGCCCGCAAGGCGGTCTAAGCAAGGCATTTCGCCAG
>NZ_SRTH01000158.1:0-329 GCF_004792065.1 Mesorhizobium sp. M8A.F.Ca.ET.165.01.1.1
GCGGTTTTGTCGCGGATGATTGCATTGAGTGTGACGAGAAGCTTTCTGGCGACGGCCACGATTGCGAGTTTCTTCGAACCGGATCGAGCCGCGAGCGCGGTGTAGAAGGCTTTGAAGCGATCGTTGGCGCGAATGGCGCCCAGAGCAGCCATGTAGAGCGCGCGCCGGACGCGCGCGCGGCCACCGCTGATCTTGGCTCTGCGTTTGAGCTTGCCGCTCTCATGGTCGAATGGTGCAAGGCCCGCAAGTGCGGCGATCGACTTGGGGGATCGCCGGCCGAGCTCGGGCATATGCGCCAGCAGCGAGAGCGCGGTGATGGTGGAGACACC
>NZ_SRTH01000015.1:0-45687 GCF_004792065.1 Mesorhizobium sp. M8A.F.Ca.ET.165.01.1.1
CACAGTTCACGCTTGGCCCGTGACTGCTCCGGCCCTTCGGGCTCCAGAAAATATGCGTTCGAGGAACTCGTGGCAGAGATCAACGCTGCCTTCTGCTGCGCAGCCTTGGGGATCGTGCCCACGGTACGGCATGCCGACTATATCGGCTCATGGCTCGAGGTTCTGCGCGATGACAATCGCGCTATTGTGCGTGCCGCCAGCCAGGCTAGCAAGGCGGCTGAGTGGCTCCTCGGTCACCTGCCGGAGGAGGTCGAAGCATCCATCGAGTTGGAGGAAGGCAATGATAGACGGGCAGCATAACCTTCTATGACCGGAGCAGCCCTTGCGCCTTCCCCTCCACCGCGGTTCGGCTGTCTCGAGCATCGGAATTGCGAGCGGCGGCCCTGCCGTTCGGCATAGACCGCGTTCCCGGCCTCTTTCCGGGCGTGCGCATCGTGAGGGCGCGGCTGTCAATCAACGGCGTGCCGGATCGTGCGGGAGGGAGAGGAAGAGGGTTGGAGGAGGTTTCATGACGGGTTGAGGACCGAGAGAGAGGCTCTCGGCGGCCCGTCGCGGAGAACCTCAATGACCATTGCTGTTCAAAAGATCACGCTGTCGTCCTCGCGCGATATTCCTTTCAATAAGCTGGTGCTTGCCCAGACCAACGTGCGGCGCATAAAGGCTGGCGTCTCGATCGAGGACCTGGCTGAATCGATCGCCCGCCGCGGGCTGATCCAGGGCATACACGTTCGCCCCTTGGTCGGTGCAGACGGCCAGGAGACCGGGATGTTCGAGGTGCCGGCCGGCGGCCGTCGCTACCGCGCCCTCGAAATGCTCGTCAAACAGAAGCGGCTTGCCAAGGTGGCGCCTGTCCCCTGTGTCGTCGGGAGTTCGTCCAGCACGGTTCTCGCTGAGGAGGTGTCGCTGGCGGAAAACATCGAACGTGCGCCACTTCATCCTTTGGATCAGTATCGCGCCTTCAAAGTTCTCTGCGACCAGGGCATGGCCGAGGAAGAGATTGCCGCCGCCTTCTTCATCTCGGTCAACATCGTCAAGCAGCGTCTGAAGCTCACAACCGTATCGCCGGCGCTTCTCGATGTTTACGCCGAGGACGGCATGACGATCGTCCAACTGGAGGCATTTTCCGTGAGCGCCGACCACACCCGACAGGAGCAGGTCTGGGAGGCGATCAAGAACAGCTGGTCGAAAGAGCCATACCAGATCCGCCGCATGCTGACCGAGAATACCGTCCGCGCCTCCGACAAGCGGGCCGTGTTCGTCGGCCTCGAGAGCTATGAGGCGGCAGGCGGCGAAGTGCTGCGTGATCTGTTCCAGTCGGATGATGGCGGTTGGCTACAGGACATTCCGCTGCTTGAACGGCTCGTCATTGAGAAGCTGCAGATGATGGCTGACGAAATCGCCAACGAGGGTTGGAAGTGGATCGAAGTCGCGGTCAGCTTTCCCTATGGCGCGACAAACGGTTTGCGCGAGCTCGAGGGCACGCCGATCGACCTGACCAGCGACGAGCAGGCAACGCTCGATGCGCTGCGTGACGAATTCGAGAAGCTGCAGGCGCAGTATGAGGAGGCCGACGAGTTGCCTGACGAGGTCGACCAGCGGTTTGGCGAGATCGAAACCGCGATCAAGTCGATCGAGGCGCGTCCCGTCCGCTTCAATCCGGTCGAGATCGCGTGTGCGGGTGTCTTCGTCAGCGTCGACACGGACGGAGCGCTTCTCGTCGAACGCGGTTACGTGAAGCCCGAGGATGAGGCGCTCGTTCCGTCCGACGGCAACAACGATCCCGGCGTCGACGGATCCGGCGTCTCGGCCACAGGCCCGGGTCAGCGGGCCGTCATCACCATAGGTGGCCAGCCGGCCGACACGGAGGATGATGACGAAGATGGCATCAAGCCATTGCCCGATCGCCTGGTCATGGAACTGACCGCGGATCGCACGCTGGCTCTGCGCGACAAGCTCGCCAACGATCCCTCGACCGCCTTCCTGGCCGTGCTCAACAAGTTCGTCCGCGACGCTTTCTCTCGCTACAGCGCGCAAGGCGTGGCGATGGAAGTCCTTGTCCGCGGCACGGTCTTTCCGGTCCAGTCCGAAGGGCTTCGGGATACGATTTATGCGCGCTCGATCCAGGCCCGCCATGAGGCCTGGGAAAAGCGTCTTCCAACTGACGTCGCCGACCTATGGAACGCGCTCTCTGCACTGACGGGCACCGAGCAGGCTGAGCTGTTCGCCCATTGCGCATCCTTGGGTGTCAACGCCCTCTACGAAAGGGCCGATCGCTACGGCAACGGCGCTATCTCCACGCATGGTGTGCAACAGCGCCTTGCCGACGCCGATAATCTCGCCCGGGCAGTCGGACTCGACATGATTGATGCCGGGTGGCGACCCACTGTCGGCAACTATCTCGGCCGTGTCACCAAGGCGCGTATCCTGGAAGCCGTTCGCGAGGGCGCCGGCGAGCGCGCCGCCCAGCTCATCGACCACCTCAAGAAGGGCGACATGGCCAAGGAAGCCGAACGCCTGCTCGCCGACAGTGGCTGGCTGCCTGAGCCTCTGCGGCTAGTCGACGTTGATGTGGAAACAGTCGACGTCGACGCCGACGCTGGCGACGAAGATGAAGCTCTGCCTGAATTCCTGGCAGGTGACGACGATGTCGCCTTGGTCGACCAGGACGAAAAACAGCTAGACGCCGCCGAATAGGCCGTCTCCTTCGCGCCCATCGCCCGGCTTTCGCAAGAGGGCCGGGCGTTTTTGCGTTCTGTCGTGAGAGTGAGTGTCCGGCCGGAATGGGTTGAGCCCGTGCGGTCAGAGAGAGCGCCGATGGGCTTTTCCCGGTCTCGCTCTCCAGAGGATCTCCAATGAACTTCTTGTCACCCGCAGTAATCGGGGGTTCGGCCGCTTCCGCCACGCCTCTCGATCCAGCCGCAGCCGTCTACGCGGCAGCCCTGGTTCTTCTCCCCCACATCGAATGCGGCCGGCGCGTAGATGCCGTTGTCCTGCGAGCGGCGATGGAAGCCTCATTCGGGGCGTCGGACACAAGCGGCGCCTGGGACTGGAAGACAGCCTATGACGCCTGCGAAGCCGCGACAGTTCTGTTCCTCCGCAAATACGGCAAGTCGCTTCTGCGCAAGGCCGGTTCCGCGACATCCGCCTTGCCGCTTCTCAACCGGATTGCGGACCTTCTGCCCACGCATACCCGCCGCTCCGAGGAGAGCCAGGCGCTGCAGCAATTCTCGACGCCCATCCCGCTCAGCCTCGCGGCCGTCACGGCTGCGGCCATAACACCGGCTGACCGGGTGCTTGAACCTTCTGCCGGCAGCGGTCTGCTTGCGATCCTTGCTGAGATTGCCGGCGGCTCGCTTGTGCTAAACGAGCTCGCGGAGACGCGTGCCGGCCTTCTGTCCAATCTCTTCCCGGGCGTCACGGTCACACGCTTCGACGCGGCGCAGATCCACGACCATCTTGATCCGGCGCGCTTGCCCACCATTGTGCTGATGAACCCACCCTTCTCGGTCCTCGCCAATGTGCGGGGGCGCGTCGCAGACGCGACCTATCGCCATGTCGCCTCGGCACTCGCCCGGCTCGCCGACGGTGGCCGGCTGGTCACCATCACCGGCGCGGGCTTCGGGCCGGAGATGCCGGCGTGGCGCAATGCATTCGAGCGCCTGCAGGAGCATGGCCGCGTCGTCTTCACCGCCACGATCAGTGGCGCCGTCTACGCCAGGCATGGCACGGCGATCGACACCCGACTGACGGTCATCGACAAGACATTGGCTGGCGATCCGTCGTTCATTCCGGCCTCGCCTGGCTTTGCGCCGGATGTCGCCACATTGCTCGACTGGATCGAGAAGCACGTTCCGGCACGGCCGCCGATCGCCGAAGCTGCCAGGGTCGTTCCGGCCATCACCGCGCCCAGGACGGTCCGCGGTTATCTCGCCCGCACTGTCGCAAGCCCGGCTCAGCGGCAGCTATCCGAGCCGGCCGGCGTTGAACTGTCGTACGAGACGGTCGATTGGACGCCCGACGACGGAGCACGGCTGACCGACGCGATTTACGAGGAATACGGATTGCAGACGATCCGTATTCCGGGCTCCCAGGCGCACCCGACAACGCTGGTGCAGTCCGCGGCAATGGCGTCTGTCGCGCCACCGAAGCCCAGCTATCGGCCGACCCTGCCCGGCGACATCCTGACATCGCTCTCCGACGCCCAGCTCGAAACGGTGATCATGGCCGGCGAGGCCCATTGCGGGTTTCTCGCCGGATCGTGGTTGGTCGACCACACGCTTGATGTTGTCAAAGCGGTACCCGAGGACGCGCCAGGGGCCGTGCGCTTCCGGCGTGGCTTCTTCATCGGCGACGGGACCGGCGTCGGCAAGGGCCGGCAGTCGGCGAGCATCGTGCTCGACAACTGGCTGCAAGGTCGACGCAAGGCCGTGTGGATCTCCAAGTCAGACAAGCTGCTTGAGGACGCGCAGCGCGACTGGGCCGCGCTCGGCATGGAGCGTCTGCTGGTCACGCCGGTGTCGCGCTTCCCGCAAGGGCGCACCATCACGCTTCCAGAAGGCATCCTGTTTACAACCTATGCCACGCTACGCTCCGACGACCGTGGCGAGAAGGTTTCGCGCGTCAGGCAGATCGTCGAATGGTTGGGTCCGGATTTCGACGGAGTGCTTATATTCGACGAGGCGCACGCCATGCAGAATGCCGGCGGCGGCAAGGGAGAGCGTGGCGATGTCGCGCCCTCACAGCAAGGCCGCGCCGGTTTGCGTTTGCAACAAGCGCTGCCTAGCGCCCGTGTCGTCTATGTCTCCGCCACCGGCGCGACCACGGTCGCCAATCTCGCCTACGCCCAGAGGCTTGGCCTGTGGGGCGGCGAGGACTTCCCGTTCTCGACCCGCGCGGAGTTCGTCGAGGCGATCGAGGCGGGTGGCGTGGCGGCAATGGAGGTGCTCGCCCGGGACCTTCGAGCGCTTGGCCTCTACACGGCACGCTCGCTCTCCTTCGACGGCGTCGAATATGAACTGGTCGAGCACGAACTGACGCTCGAGCAGCGGCGGATCTACGATGCCTATGCCGGCGCCTTTGCCGTCATTCACAACAATCTCGACGCGGCCATGCAGGCCGCCAACATCACCGGCGACAGCGGCACCCTGAACCGCCAGGCCAAGTCCGCCGCGCGCTCGGCTTTCGAAAGCGCCAAGCAGCGCTTTTTCGGTCACCTGCTGACGTCGATGAAGACGCCGACACTGATCCGCTCGATCGAGCAGGATCTCCAGTCCGGGCATTCGGCCGTGGTTCAGATCGTCTCCACCGGCGAGGCACTGATGGAACGCCGGCTGGCGGAGGTGCCAACGCAGGAATGGAACGACGTCCGCGTCGACATCACGCCGCGCGAATATGTGCTCGATTACCTCGAGCATTCCTTCCCAGTGCAGCTCTACGAGCCCTTCACGGATTCGGAAGGCAACCTGTCGTCGAGGCCGGTGTTTCGCGACGGTCAACCCGTTGAAAGTCGTGAGGCGGTCGCGCGCCGCACGGCCCTGATCGAGAGGCTGGCGAGCCTGCCACCGGTCCCTGGCGCGCTCGACCAGATCGTCCAGCGCTTCGGCACCGACATGGTAGCGGAGGTGACGGGCCGGTCGCGACGCATCGTCAGGAAGGGCGAACGCCTGATGGTCGAGGGCCGCGCGGCCTCGGCCAATCTCGCCGAGACGCAGGCCTTCATGGATGACGTCAAGCGTATCCTGGTGTTCAGCGATGCCGGTGGGACAGGCCGCAGCTACCATGCGGAGCTTTCCGCGCGTAACACGCGCCTGCGCGTCCACTATCTCCTCGAACCTGGCTGGAAGGCCGACGCAGCCATCCAGGGACTTGGCCGCACGCATCGGACAAATCAGGCGCAGCCACCGCTGTTTCGACCGATCGCCACCAATGTGAAAGCCGAGAAACGCTTCCTCTCGACGATTGCCCGACGCCTCGACACGCTGGGCGCGATCACGCGTGGCCAGCGCCAGACCGGCGGGCAGGGTCTGTTTCGGCCAGAGGACAATCTGGAATCGCATTATGCTCGCGATGCGCTGCGGCAACTCTATCTGCTGATCGTCCGCGGCAAGGTGGAGGGCTGCTCACTCGAGCTGTTCGAGCAGACCACGGGGCTGACGCTGACGGATGAGAACGGCATCAAGGATGAGCTGCCGCCGATCACCACTTTCCTCAATCGCCTGCTGGCGCTCACCATCGAACTGCAGAACATCCTGTTCGCGGCTTTCGAGCAGTTGCTCACAGCCAAGGTGCAAGGGGCCATCGCAGCTGGGGTCTACGACGTTGGGCTCGAAACGTTGCGAGCGGAGAGTTTCGTCGTCACCGATCGGCGGTCGATCTACACCCATCCTGGTACCGGCGCCGAGACACAGCTTCTCACCATCGATCAGCGCCGGCGCAACCGACCCGTGCCCGTCGAGGAAGCTGTCGCCGAGCTCGACGATCAGCGCGCCATCCTGCTGGTCAACGAACGCTCAGGACGTGCGGCCGTCCAGGTTCCCGCGCCATCGTTTATGCTCGACGATGGCGAAATCGAGCGGCGGGTCCGGCTGATCCGACCGATGGAGCAACACCATGCCTCGCTCCGAATGATGGAGGACAGTCATTGGCAGCGGGCTGATCGTGAGACCTTCACTGCTGTCTGGAGTGCCGAGGTCGAGAGCGTCCCGGCATTCTCGGACTCGACCATCCACATTGTCGCTGGGCTGCTGCTGCCGATCTGGAAGCGACTTCCAAACGAATCGAGCCGCGTCTATCGGCTCCAGACCGACGACGGGGAGCGCATCATCGGCCGCAGGGTCTCAGCCGCATGGGCCGCCGGGGCGCTGGCAACCGGCGTCAGCACGCTGACGACGCAAGATGCCTTCAACGCTCTTGTGGATGGACGAACGATGCTCGACCTTGCCGAAGGTCTTGATCTGCGCCGCGTCCGCGTCATGGGCGCCAATCGCATCGAGCTGTCGGGCTTCACCGATACCATGCGCGAGCGGCTCACGGCCTACGGACTTTTCCACGAGATCATATCCTGGAAGCTGCGCATGTTCGTGCCGACGGACGCAAGCGGGGCCACCGTGCTGGCCAAGGTCATCGAGCGTTATCCGGTGCAGCGCATCAACGACAGGGGGGCCAGCTGATGACACCTCGCGATGCATCCGCACTGGCATGCCATCTCGCCCAGCGGGCAGAGGCGGTGTGCCGCCGCTACCTTTCCAATGGTCGCCGCGTTGGCAACTACTGGCTGGTTGGCGACGCCCGCAATGCGCCGGGTCGCTCGATGTTTATTCGTCTCAAAGGGCCAGACTGCGGCAAGGGCGCCGCCGGGAAATGGACGGACGCCGCCACCGGCGAGCACGGCGACCTTCTGGACGTCATTCGGGAGTCGCTTGGTCTTGTCGATTTCAAGGACGTCTGCGACGAGGCGCGCAGCTTTCTGTCGATGCCCCTGATGACGAACGAACCAAAGGACCGGTGGGAGCAAGTCGTTCCCGCTGCCCGCGGCTCCCCCGAAGCGGCGCGGCGGCTGGTCTCCATGTCGCAGCCGATATCAGGAACGCTTGTGGAGACGTATCTGCGCGGACGCGCGATTACAGCCTTGCATGAGACCGGAAGCCTTCGGTTTCATCCGCGCTGCTATTACCGTCCAGAGAGCGGCCCGACCGAAACATGGCCGGCAATGATCGCGACGGTCGCCGACCTCAAAGGCAAGCTCACCGGCGCCCACCGCACCTGGCTCGATCCGGGCGGATTCAGCGAGGCCCATCTCGGCCGCGCTCCGGTCGACACGCCAAGACGAGCCATGGGCGAACTGCTCGGTCACGCTGTCCGCTTCGGCTGCTGCCGTGATGTCATGGCCGCCGGCGAAGGCATCGAGACCATGCTCTCGCAACGCACTGTCCTGCCGGCCATGCCGGCACTGGCGGCGCTGTCGGCGGCGCATCTGTCCGCAATCCTGTTCCCCGACACATTGCGGCGGCTCTATATCGCCCGCGACAATGATCCTGCCGGCGACGCAGCTGTGGCAGCCCTCATTGAACGCACCAGCGCGGCCGGTATCGAGGCGATGGTCCTGACACCGCAGCTCGGCGACTTCAACGAGGATCTCCGCCTGTTCGGCGCCGATGCCCTGAGTACGATCCTGAGGGTCCAGATCGCTCCACAGGATGTCGAACGCTTCATGAAGTTGGCGGCCTGACCGGAAAGGGGAAAGGGCGTGCCGGCGACACGTGGCGGGGGTGCGCAGGCGGACCTTCGCTCGGGCGAGGGCCGACCCACGGCCTTCAAGAGGGCGATCGGACGACGGCCGATCCGGACAGGCAATGGCTGCGCCCGGCTATTTTCCGGCGGCCCTTGCCACCCCGCGCGATGCGCAGGGCCCCCTCTTCGGGCCTTTCCATCGCGAGACAAAATAGCCGGGCTTCGCCATCCTTCACGTTCGTTCCGGCCCTGCGCTGACGCTGCGGGTGCATGTCCGGATCGTCCGTCGCCTTCGTCGCCATGAAGGCCGCGATGGGCGCGGCCGATCCCACGAAGGCAAGCCGCCATGAGCACCGAGCACGATACCGACTTCGAGCCGCAACCCGCATCATCACCCACCGACCACGTCCTTCAGGAGCTTCAGCTCTACGGCTACCGTCCCTTCGACGACGAGCCCGATCCACGCCCGCTGCCCGAAGGCCGGGTCATAGCGGCCAGTATCGCCGACATCTTCGATGCTCTCCTGGTGGCGATGGCCGACACACGCCTTGAACCCGACCTCGAGGAGCTGCTGTGGGGCACGGTCAATCTGTTCCATCGCGCGACCAAGCGGATCGAACGCGAGCTCGATGAAAACGAGCTTTGCCAGCAACGGCTGCAACGCGAACAGGATGGATCCGAGGTCAAGTCGGTCGAACTCGAGCGGCAGATCGCCCAAGGTCAGACACTGCTCGAACGCCGCAACGCCTTCGAATTGATGCGCGACCAGTCCGCCGAGCACTACGAGCGGCACACCCACTCGATCTGGCGTCCGCGTTCGGGTTCTGTCGTCAACCATCGCCACCTGACCGCGGCAATGATCGACAGCCGGGACTTCCTTGCCGCGAGGAAGCATGCGGACAACCAGCTGCTGTTGCCACCCGGACCGAAAGTCGTCTTCACCGGCGGGTTCGATTTCAACGATCATCGCCTAATCTGGGCCAAGCTCGACCAGGTCCATGGCAAGCATCCGGAAATGGTCCTGCTGCACGGCGGATCACCAAAAGGTGCCGAGTTGATCGCGGCCAAATGGGCTCATAGCCGCAAGGTGCCACAAATCGCCTTCAAACCGGACTGGACGAGGCACGCCAAGGCTGCGCCCTTCAAGCGCAACGACGCCATGCTCGACACCTTGCCGATTGGCGTCATTCATTTCCCCGGCTCGGGCATTCAGGACAACCTCGCCGACAAGGCCCGCAGGCTCGGCATTCCGGTGATGAAGTTCGGCGCCACGTAAAGGGGCCACCAGCCCGCTCGCCGCAAGTCATGCGCTGTGATTTCTGTTGCTCCCGACGCATTGATCGGACGACCGCTCCTGCCGATGTGGCGTCGTTTGAAGGCAAGGCGGCGAACCATCAGGTTCACATCTCATCTCGTCCTGGCATGGAGAACAGGGGACCGTTCCCGCGTTTGTCGGCGCAATTCCTTGATCCGGTCCAAGGGCCTGGTGCCATCAACCCATAAAGGGTCGGACTACGCAAAGCGTGCCGCCGTTTCGGCCTTGCCTTCACGGTGATTGCGGCCCTCGGCCGGACACATCGGGCGCCTGTCACGCGGGGATCGCCCCCGCTTCCAGAACAGGAGCCGGAAAATGTCCCTCGTAGAAGCCAACGCATTCGCCTTCAGCCTCGCCACCAGCCTGATGGTCAGCATCGTGATCTTCCGCGCCGGCGATGGTACGCTGACCGTCGTGCCGGCCGACGAGTATGAAGGAGAAGCCTCCGAGATCGTCCGCGAAATCGATCCACACGCGCGCTGATCCGGAGAGCCTGCAGCCGGCTTTCCCCCTGCCGTAGAGACACCCTACAATTCGAACCGCAGCTGCCGCCGATCGGGCGGCAGCAGATCGCCGAGCGACGAAAGCGTGACGCCCAACAGCCGGATTCCCTTCTGCACCGGGAATACAGACCTCAGGAGATCGGTCGCGAGATGTTCGAAGTCAGGAAGTTCGATCGGCACTGCCACCGTGCGGCTGCGCGTGATCTGCTGAAAGTCGGCGAATTTGATCTTCAGCGTGACGGTGCGGCCCCGGATGCCTTTGCCTTCACAGTATCCCCAGACCTTGGCGACCAGCGGCTTGAGTTCAGCGATTGATGCTTCGAGATCGACGATGTCGGCTGCAAACGTGTCCTCGGCGCCGATCGATTTGCGCGGCCGATCCGGCTCGACCGCGCGTTCGTCGATGGCGCGCGCGATCTGATAGTACCAGAGCCCTGACTTGCCGAAATGCTGCTGGAGGAAGGGAAGCGACCTCTCCTTGAGGTCGGCGCCGGTCACGATGCCGAGCGCTTCCATTTTCGCGGCGGTCGCGGGTCCGACACCGTGAAATTTCTTGACCGGCAACGTCTCCACGAACGCGGGCCCGTGGCGCGGCGTGATGACGAACTGGCCATTCGGCTTGTTCTGGTCCGACGCCATCTTGGCGAGAAATTTGTTGTACGAAATGCCGGCGGACGCGGTGAGACCGGTCACCAGCAGGATCTTTGCCCTGATCATCTCGGCGATCGTCGTGGCAGACGCAATGTCGAGCCGGTTCTGCGTCACGTCGAGATAGGCCTCGTCGAGCGACAGCGGCTCAATGAGGTCGGTATGTTCGGCAAACACCTCGCGGATCTGAGCTGAGACTGCCCGGTAGACCTCGAAGCGGGGCGGCACGAATATCAGCTCGGGGCATTTGCGCTTTGCCGTGACCGAAGGCATCGAGGAGCGAACGCCGAAGGCGCGGGCCTCGTAGCTCGCGGCCGCCACGACGCCGCGGGCAGCCGCTCCACCAACGGCAAGCGGCTTACCGCGGAGTTCCGGATCGTCGCGCTGTTCGACCGACGCGTAGAACGCATCCATGTCGACATGGATGATCTTGCGCGGGTCGGCGCTGTGTTCAGGGGCCATTTGCTTGCAATGTCATTTCGGCAAGGTCTGAGCTTCGTGCTGAAGGATGCTACAATCTTCAGATCGCAAATTCAGCCTGCATACGACCCTGACGGAGACGCGAAATCGCAAAGCTTCTCCCGGGAAGGGGACGAAGGACTTCATGTTCCGGATGCGTCATGTCGAGCCAAGCCGTGCGCTCGTCCCGGCGCAGCACCGCCATCTGGCGGTCATGGTAGGGCGCAATATCATCGTTGGCCTGGATCGTGAGGATTGCGTAGGCTTCCGGCCAATCCCGCGTCGCTGGCCGCCAGACGCCGGCGAAGTAGAACCAGTCACCGCTTGCGAGGCGAAAGCTGCAGTTCTTCCCCTGGCTGCGGTGCCGGAATTCGGACGCCGGCACCAGGCAGCGATGGCTCGGAAACGATCGGTCCTCTGCGCGCACGATCGTGAAAGGTCGCCCGCCCGCTTCCCTGGGTTGGAGTCCCCACGGCAGCTCCAGCATCTCAACATCGCCGCCATAGCGTCTTATGATGACGCGGCGTTCGTCGAGCGGTGCGTCGGAATCGAAAACTCTTGCGCTCATAGTCAAAAGAACATAACAGGAACATGATTGACGCGCAACGCCGGGAAACAGGTGACACATGTGCAACGATTATCGGCTGATGGTGGATGTCGCCTCGATCGTCGAGGACTTCGCCGATCTCAAGATCAAGATCCGCTTCAGCGAAGGCGCGCCGAACATCGAGGCGCGCGAGGATATCAAGATAACGGATCCAGGGCCGATCATTCGCCCGGTCGCCGGGGCGAGCGGGGAGGGTGATCTGGTTCAGCGCCGGTGGAGCTGGCCCGGACAAAACAAGCGGCCGGTCTACAACTTTCGCTCGGACGGTCGCGAGTTCGCCTCGAAGCGCTGCCTCATTCCCGCCGATGGCTTTTACGAGTTCACCGATCCAACGGAGAAGGGCAAGAAGCGCAAGGACAAGTGGCTCTTCACCAAGCGCGACGAGCCGATCTTCTGCATCGCCGGAATCTGGCGCGAGACCAATGATGTCGGTGAAGCGTTTACGATGCTTACGATGGAACCCGGTCCGGACATCGCCCCCTATCATGACCGGCAGATCGTGATACTAGACCGGAAGGACTGGGCGAGCTGGCTCGATCCGCTGGTCTCGGCAAAGTCGTTGATCAGGTCGTTCCAAGCTGGCTCGCTCACCGTCGAGCAGGTCGGCTAACGTCGAGTCGGGGTTGGCTACGGCAGCTCATCTGCGGCGGGCTGGAGCGCTGGGTGCAAAATCATGAACGGACGCCACGCGCTTGTGATCGGAGCAATCGCTTATCCGGGTCAGGAGTTGGAGAACGCGACAAGCGATGCAGGTCACGCCGCTGACGCGCTGCGCGATCGCGGCTTTGCCGTGACGACCGTCTTTGACCCTAGCCTGGCGGCTATAGACGCCGCCCTCACCAACTTTAAGGAGTTGGCGCAGACAGCGGAACTCGCGGTGATCTTTTTGGCCGGGCATGCCGTCGAACGCCATGGTCGGGGCTATTTCCTCCCGATCGACTTCTGTTTCCCGCCAACCGCCGCTGGCCTGCGCTACACCGCCACAAGTTTGAACACCTTCGTGGAGGCCACGGGCGGCGCTGCGTCCCGCATAATCGTGCTCGATGCGTGCCGGAACTGGCCGCACGATCCCGACGAAGCCAGGCGCACGTCGAACGATCTGGAGGAGCTGGTCGCTGACGAACGCAGTTGGTCAAACCTTCTGCTGGCCTATGCTACGAGCGCCACGAGGGACGCTGGCGACGGCGCCAAAGGGATGGGCAGCGCATTCTCAAACGCTCTCTGCCGCCATCTGCTGGATCACAGCCTCACTGTGGATGAGTGCTTCCGGCGCGTGTCGCAGGACGTCGTCGCTCAACGAAATGATCAGCAGCCCTGGACCTATTCCAGCCTCGCACGAACCCTTTCATTTACCGACCTGCCGCGTTTCGCAGCGATCCAACGACATGGCGTGCCCAACCCCGAGCATTTCAGTGTCGGCGCCTGGGCAGCGGCCGACACTACGCGCCGTACCCTCATCGTTGGAGTTGGCGACGCAATGTCCTGGAGCGTTGGCATCGGTGGCTTTGCGAAAGTTCGATATCACGGCAAGGACCACCTAATGGGGGCGGCATATTGCGACAAGCTGCTTCTGCTCGCCGGCTCAAGCGGCGCGCTGTACGTAGCGGGCGCTGGCAATAAACCTCTACTGGACCTCCAAATGGAGCATTCGTTCGGGTTGACTGCCTCCCCGTCGGCGAATGGCATTACCTACTTCGGCAACGGTATTGTCAGTTGCCTCAGAGTTGATATCCACCATATCGAGGAGGTCGCTCGCTATGAGGTAGGCTTTGACGTCTACTGCTGCACTTACATGCCTGGTGGTCTTGTCTGGGTCGCTGGCGGCGATGGCAGAATCTGCGAAATCGATCCGCAAAATCTGAACACACCCATAAGCGAGATCGCTACGGTCAGGCATCATGTCAACGCGATGGCGGTCGCCCCAGACGGCGACTGCGTTTTTGTTGTAGGCCAAGGGGGCGTCGCATTGAAGCTGGACCGGTCGGGGCAGGTGATTGCGGAACTCCTTCCAGACCGGGGTTTCAAAACTGCCGCAGGCATTCGTGCGCGGTTGCTTAACTTCGCGGAGGACGAGGCTATCCGCCTGTTCATCTTCGAGCCGTCGAAATTAAAGCGGCGCGTGCACAGGGCACTCACCGAGAGTTTGAAAGTCCCGGACTATCACGCGTGCGCCCACGCGCCCACGCTGCCGATCCTTGCGATCGCGACGCAAGAGAGCAGCGTGGTTCTGCTCGACACGCGCGATCTTCAAGTGATTCAAGAACTCGATGTCGGCTCCGGTAATTCAACGATCGTGTCTGGCGTCCATTTTTTCTCCGATCACGAGCTCGCGGTGGTCGGCGGCAGCGGCGATGTCACCTTCTTCGAAGCTTGATCCGGCAAAGGCTTGAATTGGTTCCGGTCCGATACAATCCCGCTTGATATGCAATCCAGCTGGGAGAGGAGCTTCGTCTGTCGGGCAAAAGATCGTTAGAATCTAACCCGGGATTCCAACGCCTTCAAATGATCCCGAGCTGTCGGACCCAGCCTACCTGAAATCCCGCGTTTTGACCTTGATGTTGTCGATGTGAAGATCGGGAATATAGATATCGCGGCTGCGCAGCCCCTTGGGCGGTAGCTCGCGCGGATCGGGCCCGGAGCCGCCATTGGATATCTGGTCGCCGCGGGCGTACGGCACCGGAAAGCTGCCCTCGCGTTCGCCGACGCTGGCGAGCTCGGTTGATAGATCGCTGATCTTGCGAGCGACGAGGTGGACCACCCCGCCTTCGCGCTGGATGCGCCCCCGGACCGCGACCATGCCCGCCGACAGCACCGTGCGCCGGTGCTGCTCGAACACTTTCGCCCAGACGACGAGGTTCGCGATTCCGGTCTCGTCCTCTATCGTGATGAACATCACACCCTTTGCCGAGCCCGGGCGCTGCCGGACAAGCACTATGCCCGCCGCTTCCAGCCATCGACCGTCGCGGGCTTCCATCGCCTCTGCGCAGGAAACTATGCTGCGGCGGCGCAGGTCATTACGAAGGAAAGAGATCGGATGGCTGCGCAGCGTCAGGCCGATGTGGCGGTAGTCTTCCACGACCTCGCCGCCGGCGGTCATCGGTCGCAGCGCCACCGCCGGTTCGTTGATCTCGGGCACGATCTTGGCCTCTTTGGCCGACGCAGCAGCGAATAGAGGCAGGGGTTCGTCGCGCAGTGCCTTGATCGCCCACAGCGCCTCGCGCCGCGCGAGACCAAGTGCTGGCCGGAACGCGTCGGCCTCCGCGAGCTGGACAAGTGCGGCCTGCGGCACGCCGGCGCGGCGCCAGAGATCGTCGACGGAGGCAAACGGCTGATCGGCGCGTGTCGTGACGATCTTGCTGGCGTGGGTGTTGGCAAGTCCGCGCACCATACGCAGCCCAAGCCGAACGGCGAAGCCTGCGTCATCGGAAACAGGCTCGAGCGTGCACTCCCAGCGCGAGGCGTTGACGCAGGCCGGCCGGATGTCGATGCCGTGCGCGGCCGCGTCGCGCACGATCTGCGCCGGTGCGTAGAAGCCCATCGGTTGGCTGTTCAGGAGTGCAGCGCAGAAAACGTCCGGGTGCCAGCATTTGAGCCAGGCCGAGGCATAGGCGATCAGCGCGAATGAGGCGGCGTGGCTCTCAGGAAAACCATAAGAGCCGAAACCTTCGAGCTGCCTGAAGGTCTGCTCGGCGAACCCCCGCTCATAGCCATTGTCTACCATGCCCTCAATCAGCTTCGTCTTGAATGACGAAACCCCGCCCGTGAACTTGAAGGTGGCCATCGATTTGCGAAGCATGTCCGCTTCGCCCGGCGTGAAGCCGGCGCATTCGATGGCGACGCGCATTGCTTGCTCCTGGAACAGCGGCACGCCGAGCGTCTTGCCGAGCACCTTTTCGAGCTCCGGCTTCGGATAATGCACCGGCTCCAGGCCTTCCCGCCGGCGCAGATAGGGATGGACCATATCGCCCTGTATCGGCCCGGGACGAACGATCGCGACCTGCACCACCAGATCGTAGAAGGTCCTCGGCTTCAGCCGCGGCAGCATGGACATCTGCGCCCGGCTCTCGATCTGGAAGGTGCCGAGCGTATCGGCCTTGCGGATCATGGCATAGGTGCGCGGATCCTCCGCCGGGATGGTCGCAAGGTCGAGCCGGATGTCCTTGCAGTCAGCGAGAAGATCAAGGCCCTTCTTCATACAGGTCAGCATGCCGAGCGCCAGCACGTCGACCTTCATGAATTTGAGCGCGTCGATATCGTCCTTGTCCCATTCGATCACCTGGCGGTCCTTCATGCTGGCCGGTTCGATAGGCACCAGGTCGTCGAGGCGGTCGTGGGTAAGCACGAAGCCGCCGGGATGCTGGCTGAGATGGCGGGGGGCGCCCATCAACTGACGGGCGAGGTCGAGCGTCAGCCGCAGGCGGCGATCGGCGAGGTTGAGGTTTAGATCCTCGACATGGCGTTCCTCGACGCCCTCTTCAGACCAGCCCCAAACTTGGCCGGACAAAGTGCGGATGAGATCTTCCGGCAGGCCGAGCGCCTTGCCGACATCGCGCAGCGCGCCCTTGGTGCGATAGCGGACCACCGTCGAGCACAATGCCGCGTGGTCACGGCCATAGGTGTCGAACACCCACTGCATGACGATCTCGCGCCGCTCGTGCTCGAAATCGACGTCGATATCCGGGGGCTCGCGGCGTTCCTCGGAGACGAAACGCTCGAACAAGAGATCGTTGCGGCCGGGATCGATCGAGGTGATGCCGAGCACATAGCAGACCGCGGAGTTGGCGGCCGAGCCACGGCCTTGGCAAAGGATGTCCTTCGACCGCGCGAAGCGAACGATGGCGTTCACGGTCAGGAAGTAGGGCGCATAATCGAGCTTCTCGATCAGCCGCAATTCGTGGCGCAGTGACGCGATGACGCTGTCAGGCAAACCCTCGGGGTAACGGGAGTCGGCGCCCTGCCAGGTCAGCTTTTCGAGCGCCTGCTGCGGTGTCAAAGACGGGTCGTCGCGCTCCTCCGGATATTGGTAGGCGAGTTCGTCGAGCGAAAAGCGGCAGCGGTTGGCGATCTCGATGGTGCGCGCCAGCGCCTCCGGGTAGCGCGCGAAAAGCCGGTGCATCTCCTGCGGCGGCTTGAGATGGCGGTCTGCATGCCGCTCGCGGCGGTCGCCGAGCGCGTCAATGGTAACATTGTGCCGGATCGCGGTGACAACGTCCTGCATGGTGCGGCGGCCTGGCTCGTGGAAGAGCACGTCGTTGGTGACGACGCACGCCACCTTCATCTTGAGGGCAAGTGCCGCCAGGTCGTGGATGCGAAGCTGATCGTTGGGCCGGCGCCTGAGCGTCAGCGCCATGTACGCCCGATCGCCGAATGCCTCGCGCAGGTGCCTGAGGCGCAGCGCCAGGGTCTCATCGGCCAGATCGGGCAGGAGAACGGCGATGAGGCCGGCGCCATAGGCGACGACGTCGCTCCACGCCAGCCGGCATTTCGCTTTTCCGGCGCGTCCCTTGCCAAGCGAGAGCAGCCGACACAGCCTGGAATAGGCGTCGCGATCCGTTGGGTAGACAAGCAGCGACGTGCCGTCATCGAGGTCAAGCCGGCAGCCGACGATGAGCCGCACGCCAGTCGTCCTGGCGGCCTCATGGGCACGCACGATGCCGGCGAGGCTGTTGCGATCAGCGACGGCCAGCGCCTCGATGCCGAGCAGCGCTGCCTGCGAAAACAACTCCTCGGCCGAGGAGGCGCCGCGCAGGAAGCTGAAATGCGAGGTGACCTGCAATTCGGCATAACGGACCTCGCTCATCCGAACACTCCGTGCAGGAACCAGCGGTGCGAGCCCGTTGCCGCATCCTCGCCGTCGCCGGCGCGGTAGAGCCAGTAGCGCTCGCCGGCTTCGTCCTCGACCCTGAAATAGTCGCGCACCGCGACAAGCTCGGCGTCGCGCTTCCACCATTCGCCGAAGACCCGCTCCGGACCGTCCGCGCGCTTCACGCGTCGGCGCACCCCTCGCCAGGTGAAGGACACTGGCGGATGGTCGGGCAACAGCGCCACCGTCTCGACCGGATCCGGCTGCGCCAGCAAGCGCGAGGGCCGCGGCCAGTGACCGGGCCAGCTCGCGCCGGTGTCGGCCGCCATCGCCGGAATCTTGCCAACCGAACGCTCCGGCACGTCGCTGGCGACGGGTGCAAGCCGATAGACGGCGCGCTCGCCGACGCGGTTCATCAGCGTATCGATGAGTTCGGAGACGTCGGGCACGGTCTCCTCGACGAGGGAACTCACGGCCTGGCTGCGCTCCAGAGGCTCAGCCGCCGTCGCCGCCAAGATCATCATCTCGATGCCGAAGCCGGCCGCGATGGTCTCGATCTTGTCACAGAGCAGCCGCGTCAACCGTTTGGCATCGCGAACGGGCATCGCCATGCCGACACGGATCGCCTGGGCATGGCTGTCGACGCGCCGGCAGATGAGATCGAGACGGCGCGCGCCGATGCCGCGCTGTTCCATCAGGTTGCAGAGCTGGGCGACGAGCTTGCCGATGTAGCGCGCGATTGTCTCGGCCGCGCCGATAGGCTCGGCGAAGGCGCGGCGGACTTCGATGATGTCCGGCGGACGAACCGGGTCGATCGGCTCGGCGACGGCGCCAAGGGCCTGATCGATACGACGGCCGATCTCCGGACCGAAGCGCAACGCAAGCGGGGCGCGCGGCTGTTTCAGGAGATCGCCGATCCGTTGGAAGCCTAGCTTGCGCAGTTCGGCCGCCGTCGAAGGCGCGATCCGCAACGCCTCGAGCGCGAGCGGTTCGAGGATCGATTGACCATGGCCGGCCGGTGCGATGCGGATGCGATGGCCGCCATAGCGGGCCATTGCATGCGCCGCACCCCAGCTGTCCGCGATCGCGGCGCGGGCGACGATGCCGGACATGGCCAGACGTCCGACCATGCCCTCGAGCATCATGGCCTCGCCGCCATGGAGATGGTCGGCGCCGGTCGTGTCGATGACGATCCCGTCGGGAGGGTCGGGCGCTAGGATCGGTGCAAATCGAAGCATCCAGACGGCGAGCCGCTCGAGCGCCTTGGCATCCGCTTGCGGATCGGCGTCCTGGATCGCGAGGTCCGGCACCAGCACCTGCGCCTTCGTCACGGGCATGCCGGGGCGCAGGCCGGCGACGAGTGCGGCGGCGTCGGCGGCGAGCACCAAGCGCCTGTTTTTATCGCGGCCGATCAGGACGAGCGGAGCCTCAGCTGGAGGCGCCCCATCGCCGGCCTTGCGCCGCACCCTGTCGGTCGGCCAGGTCGGCAGGAACAGCGAGACAACCCGTGCCATCGCACGCCTCCAATTCGAAATCGGCACTTTCGCCCGCGCGGGCGCGGATCAATTCGACCAGCCATCGGTGACGGCCGACGCCAGGTACAGGCAATGGCGCCGATGGCAGGACCGAGACGCGCCAGCGTGTCATGGCTGCCGTCGGCTGCCCGAAATCGGCCGCCTCCGCCTGCCGCCGCCATCTCCGCAGCGCGATGCCGATCGTGTGCGCTTCCTCGGCGGCAAGCTGCAGCCGCCGCGAAGCGGTCATGGTCAGGCGCGCGACCTCGCCGACGACCGCGCCCAGCCCGCCATGCCGGATGCCTTCCTCCATGCAGGCGAGGATCGTCTTGTCGTCGCCGGCCTCAACATAGATGACCCGGTCAGGTTTGAGGCCGGCCTGCGCCAGCGCTGGGGCGAACAAGTCTGGGCGGGTGATGCACCACAAGACCTTGCCCCGCGTTCGCGCCGCCACACCGCCGGCGAACAGCGCTGCTGCCGCACCGTCGATGGCGCCATTGCCGCCGCCTGCGATTTCATGCAGCGCGCCGAGCGCCAGTCCGCCGCCCGGGAGTCGTGCGTCGATTTCGGCTATTCCGAAAGGAAGTACAGATATGGCGCGCCGGCCTCGGCCCTCGATCTTCTCGATCCGCGCGCGCAATGACTCTATGGCGGGCTCCGGCCGCAAGATGGTGGTTGACCTCCAAGAAAGCGTATATAAGAATGTTCTCTATTTGTTCTACGATTGGTGAACGAGAGTCAAGTGGGCATCAGCGAGCCGCTGGCGTGTTTCGCGGCGCCGCTTGCGAAATTACAGGCTGCTTCGACAACACAAGGGCGGCGTTAAGCCTCATCTCAGCCGTTCAGCCCGTCATAGCGCGACTCCAGAAGCAGACGATCGTTCAGTATTCCTGCCGCATTCACTCGTTCACTGTTTTTTTGGGCGTTCCCAATCGTAGCTTTGGGCCGATTGACGTGTGAAGCCGTAGTCGCAGCATAATCTGATCGATTTCTCCTCCATTTCGAGAGTACGCATCATTCCACTGAAAGCGCGACTCAATTGCTTTGCCAACGATGTGCAATTCGCTACAAACTCTCCAGGGGGAGATTCCGTGCGCGAGACGATATTTGAACATGTTACGGTGTGGTGCCGATGAACCTGCTCGGCCTGCGCCTTATTGCGCAAATCATGAACTGGACCGATGACGGCGTGGCGACGGCCGAGTATACTTGGCTGCGGCTAATGGCCTCGACTAAATATGACGGCTACAGCGATTTCCGAGCGGGATCCCGCTTTATCGAAAACCTGGCAATCTGGCTGAAACAGTTCGATGCCGAGGACCGCCAGACGGCCTATGATTTCATTAAGCACCGGCTCGTCTACATCTCCAATGCAGAGCTTTATCGCGTGATCGAGGCCTTTTATCCAGAAACGGTGACGCCGCATCTGCGGCGCCTTGCCGCCAAGCAGGCCGGCATCCCACCCCATGAGGTTTGGGGCAGCAGCGATGGGGTCGCAGCCTTCAAGCGGATTAAGCGACGCTCGCTATTCATAGGCATGAGCGACGGCAGCCGTATCGACATCATGCGGCGCGCCAACAGCGGCCGCATCACCCAGGAGCAGGTCGTGCCGATGATGAATATCGGCATCGAGAAATGGCTCGATCTTGCGAAGAAAATCAAGGAAGCCGACGCTGGCGACGAGCAGTTCGAGCATGTCTACCTGATCGACGATTTCACCGGCTCAGGTACGACCTTCATTCGCTTCAAGGATGGCGAGTGGAAGGGCAAGCTGCAAAAATTCAACGACATGCTGATCGGTGCGCGCAAGGCGGTTGAGGCACAGGGAAAGACCTTTCCGATCGTCGAGAATTACGCGCTGCATATTCATCATTATATCTCGACCACCCAGGCGCACGAGGCGCTACTCCAACGCACCAAATTGGCCAATCTCGAATGGGCGGACCGAACCTTCGGGTCAATCGATGTGACCCAGGGCACCTTGCTGCCCGCCTCGCTCAAACTCAATCCAGGCGCTGACGACGCCGTCATCGCGCTTTGCGAAAAGTACTATAATCACGCTCTCTACCTTCGGCTGATCGAACATGCTGGCGAGGCAGAGCAGGCCGATCTCAAGATGGGTTATGCCGACTGCGCCTTGCCGCTTATCCTTGAGCACAACACACCTAACAACAGCATTCCACTACTCTGGGCGGAAACGACCAATGAAAATGGTCACGCGATGCAGCCCTTGTTTCGTCGGCGTGATAGGCACGGCTGACCATGGCAAATCCATTTCTCCGCCGCGCCACCGAATACATTCGTGACGACACTACTTTCCTGGAGATCGTGAGTCCGGCGCCACTCACCACATTCCTGGCCGAGCATCCTCGCAAGGCCGACATTTTTGATCTGCCCATCCGCATTGTCGGCGCGCCGGGAAGCGGCAAAACCATGCTGGCCATGCTGGCCGAGTTTCGCCTCGTCGAAACGATCCTGCGCGACCCCACCAACGACACTAACAAGCAGCTTTCCATAGCCCTCGCCGGCGCTGGGTTTCTGCAAGACGGGAAACCCGGGGTCGCAGCTGTCCGCATTCCTATGGAATCCGAGTATCGCGACTTCTGGGAGTTGCCCTATGAGGACAGCGTCAAAACCAAACTCGCCCTGTGGCTGGTCCAGGCGCGCACTATGCTCGCTCTGCTGCGCGGCCTAACCAATGGCGACCATCGCCGGCTCGAGGAGATTCGCTTCATCGCCCGGGACGCATCGGAAGCGCACCTCGAGCAGATCGGCGGGCTGACCGCGACCGGCATTCGCGACCGCGCGCTCGAAGTGCAGCGCGCCATCTATTCAATCGGAGCGAGCTTGCTGCCGCCCGACATCGACAAATTGCCGAAGGCAGCGACTGAACCCTATCAGCCTTTCGAATGCATCCAGGAGATCGATATTCCGTGGATGGGAGAGCGTCTGACGGTCAAGCCGCTCGCTATCCTAGACGACGTACACGCGCTTCACCCAGACCAGTTCGAGCAGATCTTCACCGCGCTCGCGCGACGAGAGATCAAATTCGGACGCTGGCTGATGATGCGGCTCGACGCCCTCAGCCCTGGCGCCGTGTTCCGGTCGGCTCGTAGTGTCGCCACGCATAATCTCAAGCCCGACCGCGACTATGTCGATATCTTCATGCAGGGCGGCGAAAGCCGCGACAAGGAGCGGCGGCGCTTCCGCGACATGGCGGCGGACATGGCAGACCGCTACCTCCCGCGCGTCACCGCCTTCCGCAATCGCAACCTTCCGCCATTTCGACGGCTTGTCCCCGACGAACCACCACGCCTGTCTGAGGCGAAGCTGCGCGAACTCGCGGCTCTCGTCGAGCGCGATCAGCAGCGCTTCGACGTAACTCCGGCGCGGCGCATCTCGATCGAGGAACTGGTGGCCGGCTATCTTGCGGGGACGCAATCTGGCGACCGTGAGCCGGAGGTCGCCCTTGCCATGGTCCGAGTCCTGATGGCGCGTTACGCCAACCGCGTTTCCGATCAGCAGGTATCACTGTTCGAGGACTTTGATCCAGAGCCGCGGACACCGCTCAAGGCGAATGCGCCGGTCGCCGAGGCCGCCAGGCTGCACCTCCACGCGCTGAGCGGGCGTGCCTTCCACTACGGTTTCGACACGCTGTGCGACGCAAGCAACGAAAATGCCGAGCTGTTCCTCCAACTCGCCGGCGCGCTAGTCGCACGCATGGAAACCCAAGCGATCCGGGGACGAGCGCTGGCGCTCCCGGCGAGTGCACAACAGGATGTGCTGAGCGCCAAGGCTGTAGAAATAATGGATGGTTGGGCGTTCCCCTTCGCACGCCGTGTCCGCGCGATGGTCGATGGCATCGCGTCGGACTGCCGTGAAGTCTCGCTGCTGCCCCACGCCCGTCTCGGTGCCGGCGCGAATGCGGTTGGTGTTCTGGAAGAGGAGATGGCCAAGCTTCTACTCTCAAACGACGAGCTTGCGCTCATCCTCAAATATGCCGTCGCCCATGGCGCGATCGAGGTCACTCGGGACTATGGCCAAGGAAGCAAGAACTGGTGCCTCATCGAGCTCAGCGGCGTGGTCGCACTCTCGCATGGGCTGACCTTGCACCGGGGCGGCTTCCTCGAGCGCGATGTTGGCTATCTGCGCGAGCAGGGGGGCTAGGATGGCGCATAACCATTGGGAAAACTGCATCGCCCACTTCGATGCGCAGGTCGACGTGTTCGCAGGGGAATACTTTGGGCGCACAGACGTCCATTGCTTGCTGGTGGCCGCCGCGGGCTTCGACCCCCGATCGCTCGGTATCGCGACGCTTCTCGCCGGTCATCTTGGTGAACGTCTCAAGGGCCTATTCATCCGGGAGGAGCGAGGTACCCCGGACGCGAGTCTCGTCGCGGCGGCCGATCAGAACGCTGTACTACTTAGAGGCCTAGTGCCCGGTTGCGAAATTGCCACGGTTGATATTTTCGGCAACGATAATGCGCCGATCGCCGGAGCGCGCATCGCTTCGGTCATCCGTGGTCACAGCATCGCCGCTGAAACCACCGACATCGTGCTCGACATGACAGCGCTCTCGATCGGCGTCGCGTTTCCCGCCGCGCGCCTCCTGCTCGACTATTGTGAGAGCTGCGGCATCGCTTTCCACATCATGATCGCGTCTAACCCAGAGCTGGACGATGCCATTGCGAGCGAACCGGGTGATCGTCCGATTGCCGTTCGTGGCTTTGCCGGCACCGACCAAAGCGACGCGAAGCTGGAGATCGCGCGAATCTGGGTCCCACAACTGGCCAAAGGGCGCACACGCGCGCTCACTGATATCGGCCGTTCGATCCGCGGCACCTATAAGATCTGTCCGGTAGTGCCGTTCCCGGCACGCGATCCGCGCCGGGCGGACGCGCTGATCGCCGAATATGAGGCTCAGCTCGTAGACGAGTGGCAGGTGGACCCGCGTGATCTCGTATATGTCTCCGAATCCAACCCGTTGGATTGCTATCGGACCTTGAGCATACTCACCAAACGCTACTCCGACGCGGTCGAGCAGGTATTCGTACCGTCGATCATCCTCTCCCCCGTCGGCAGCCGTGTAATGGCCGCAGGGGCGCTCATGGCCGCGATCGAACATGACCTTCCCGTCCAGTATATCGAGACTGTGCGCTACGACTTCGATCCGGAAAAGCCCGCGGTCGCGGCGACACCCGACATGCGCGTCCACCTGCTCCTGTCCGGCCCTGCCTATAGCGAACTTGGCGCTGCATCCGCCGCACCGGCCGCTGCGCCAGATACCGCTGAGACAGTGAGGGACAAAGCAGTATGACCCGATTCGCCGAAAAGCTCGACACGCTGCTGCGCACCGCCGAGTTGGTCGCGAGCGCGGATTTGCGCGTGCTGGCCGAGGCGCTTCGGCAAAGTCGGCACCGCCAGGTGGTGGCGATTGGGTCCGGTGGCTCGGCGATCACAGCGCAGTACTTCGCGCGGTGTAGGGAAACGCTGTTCGAAGCAGCAACCCACGTAGTGACCCCAGCCGAATTCGTCCTCGCCAACGACGAACTTAAGCAGAGTGATGTCTGGTTATTCAGCGCCGGCGCCGACAATGCCGATAGCATCGCCAGTGTGGCCGCCGCTCGCTCGCGCGGTGCCGCACAAATCCATCTACTGACGCGCAACGCCACTGGCGCTGCGGTTCAGGCCATCTCCGCAGACCCTGGCAACACAGTGACCAGCATTCCGGTCGCCGATGCGAAGGACGGGTTTCTCGCCACCCATTCGCTCATTGGTTCGGTCCTCGCACTCTTGTTCGCCAGCGATCTGGTATCGGCCGATCCATTGGGCGAGGCGCTCGTTGCAGCTGTAATCAAACGTCTGCGCGAGTGGATGCACCCAGCAACCCGGCAGGCCATGCAGGCTCAACTCGCCGATGTGCGGAGTGACGATGTCCTGCTGATCGTCGCCGATCCCCAGCTTTGTGCCGTCGCCGAGCTTATCGAGACCTCCGCCTGGGAGGCTGCGCTGTGCCCGATCCAGCGAACCGACCTCCGCAACTTCGCCCATGGTCGCCACACCTGGCTGCATCATAGAGGCGAACGAACCGTCATCCTCGGGCTGATCGGCGATGATAGCCGCGAGATATGGGAGCGCGCGAACTCCCTGTTGCCACAGGCGCTACGGCGCCATGTCTTCGACTTCGGCAATGCCGGGCGCATGCGCACAGCGGCCGGGATTGTCGAAGGCCTAGTAATCGTCGAGGCGATCGGGGCCGCGACCGGCATCGATCCAGGAAAGCCGGGTATCGGCGATTTTGGCCGAAACCTCTACGAGGAAGACGGATTACTCGCTCTTGCGCGTGAGCTTGGGCCAGCGGTCCGACAAAAGCGCTCGGCCGCACTCGAGCGCGATGATGTGACCGACAATCACGTCTGTATCCGGGCTGCCTGCGCCGCGCGACGCGGCGTGCTTGCGGACGCTCGGGTCGGCGCGATCGTCCTCGACTATGACGGCACGATCATTTCTGATGACGAGCGTTTCGGACATCCCCGGACTGCTATCGTCGATGAGCTTGTACGCCTCCATGCGATTGGCGTGCGCATTGCGATCGCCACCGGGCGCGGCGGGTCGGGTGGCAAGGCGCTGAGCGCCGTACTTCCGGTGACGATGCGCGATCACGTGCTCGTCGGCTATTACAACGGTGCTTATATACAGCCTCTCAGCATCGACATCGAGGTGGATCGACCAGCGTCCGATCCAGACCTGGCGCAAAGCTACGCTTGGCTCGAATCACATCCCGAATTATTCTCTGGAGCTTTCGAGGGGCGGTTCAGCGACGTGCAAATTTCGATCAAGCTCGATAATCTCGCTGATCGCTTGGCCTTTCCGGCGGCTCTCGCAGACTGTCCGTCCATCGCGTCCGGCGCCGTTCGGTTTAGGCGCTCAGGCCACAGCATCGATTTCTTTGCGGCCGGCACCAGCAAGCTCAGCGTCGTCGACCGCGTGCGGCAGACGTTGCCGAACGACTTAGCAATTTTGTGCATCGGCGATAGTGGCGGGCGCGATGGTAATGACAATGAGTTGCTATCGCACGCCCATGGGATCAGCGTTGGAACGGTCTGCGACCGCCACGACGGTTGCTGGACTCTGTTCGGCAAGACGCTAACCGGTCCCGAGGCGCTGCTGCGCCTGCTCCAGGCCTTGGAACGTGATGGTGACGGATGCGTTCGTATAGATGTGTCTTCATTGGGACTCGACAGCTTTGCCGAAATAAGTGCAATTGCAGAACATTATGATCCCACAACGTGACGTGATTGATGTCGTCGGCACCGGTTTTACGGTGCTCGATCGGCTTTACGCCGACGGCGATCTTACCGCCGAGGCGCTTGGCGGGTCGTGTGGCAACGTGCTCGTGTCGCTTGCCATGCTTCAAAGGCAGGTCACGCCGGTTTTGGCACTTGGGCTGGATGAGATCGGTGAGCAGTTGCTTGCCGAGTTTGAGATCGCCGGCGCCGATACACGCTACATCCATCGTCATCCTGGACGCCGCTCTCCGGTCTTGCGCCAGGAACTCGACACCCGTTCAGGCCATCACAGCTTCAGTTTCACCTGCTGCGACACTTTCGAGGAATATCCGCGCTATCAGCCGATCGGCCACGAGGAGCTGCAATCTGCGATGGTCGCGTTAGAAAATTGCACACTCTTTTACACTGATCGCCTGTCGCCGGCGATCCTCGACGCGATGGCGCAGGCTTACCATGGCGGTGCGATAATCTATTTCGAACCGTCCGACATCGATCACGCGCTATTCGACGAAGCGCTCGCGATCACTAGCGTGCTTAAATATTCCTCGGATCGTTTGGGCCCCGAGCTCGACGATAAGGTAGCTGCCAGCGCGGCAATGGCGATCGTTACTTACGGCGCCGATGGCCTCGAACTCCGTCACGGTCGTGAGCGGATCTGGTGTGCGGCCTATCCTGCCAAGCAGGTGACGGACACTTGCGGATCAGGCGACATGGTGAGCGTCGGGCTGATCGACTGGCTATTGGCCCGAGCCACGCCGCGGCTCGCGGCCCTGGATATCCATGACCTGATGGGCGGCGTAGTCGCCGGCCAGCGGCTCGCGGCGGAAAATTGCGCATTTGCCGGCGCGCGGGGCGTGTTCCGGCAGCGCGACGTCTCTTATGTGCGGTCCATCCTAGAGCATGCGCGTCGCGATTTCCCGACCTAGGCCGCCGCCGCCACCGGCGTTTCGCGGCGGAACTGCGCGCGCAACTCCATCAACAGCACGCCGAGCATATTCTTGCCGACCCCGTTCACTTCGCCCCAAAGGCGATTGACATCATTGTCGACGGTGGCGCTCTCCACCAAACGAGCATCGCCTGTAGAGAGCAGCAGATTGCGCAGGTCGGGATGCTGCTCGAACTTGGCCCGGAGCACCCCGCGCATTCGGTCGAATTTGCCGACCGACCAGCCTGGCGCGACATCCCAATAATACAGGCCGTGCGCGGCCATCGCTAGTAATGCCGGGGACGGCGCACTCATCAGCCAGTCGCGGACAGCCTTCTTGCGCGGCTTCCCCGCCTGGTAGGCATGCTCGCTCGTGGCGAAGCGCTGACCCTCAAACTCGATTTCGCACCGATAAAGATTGCTGAACGCACCGTAGGGCCGCTCGCTGGCTCGATAGAAGCGGATTTCATCTGCCATCATGTGCCTCTTGCAAATTTGCACATTTTGTTACATGCAAATCTGCATGAAGGCAAATGAAAATCAGATTTCTGTACTCCGCGCAAGAATCGTCGCAGCGCGCACCGATTGCGCACTCACTGACACGCAGATCGGCGCTGTAGTTGGGGTGCATGCCAGCCAGGTCGGCCGCATCACGCGTGGCAAGTTTCGCCGCATCAGCGAAAGCGTGGTGCAAATTTGCAAGGTATTGGGGCTGGAAATGGACTCAACCGTGATCGAGCCCAACGCCGAAACTGCCGCCTGGACGAAGTTGCAGGCGAGCTTACGCGGCCTATGGGACAAGACCCCTGAGGGTGCCGACAAGATCGTACGAGTGCTCGATACCATCGGGGCGCTTCGCGAGCGCTAACCTCTTGCTGTCGCTCGTCTGGGATTCGGTGAGATAGATCAGCCTGCGCCATCTGTGCGGACGTTTGGTCTCGCTGCGTCTTTCCGAAATCTGCCAAGCAGCTTCCGGCCCCAAACGAGACATTCGCTGTATACGACCGTGTGCGGCTGGTGCCGGATCGGCGCAAGCTTTCTTTTAGATCTCGCCAAATCGCCTTCGGTGGAGATATGGGCCACTAACGCGCTTCATATCTCTTGATGGCCAGTGCTGCCGTCGCCTCTCTCCCTCATTTCATAGAGCTCACCAACGACCTCTCGAACTGGCTGATCTGGCCCAAGGACGGCTGAAGCCTCGACCGCCTATGCCGCAACGGTGCGTCGCGCGTTTCTTCCCCTGGGCAAGGCCATTCCTCGCGGAACCAAGAAACGCGCGCCTGCGCCATCCTCCGCTTTGCTGCGGTCGCAAGCGATGCGGCGGCGGTCGCCTTCGGCCTCTCGATCGCCATCGAGGTCGCATGGTGCGGGCTCGGAAACGAAGAACGGAGACTGAAAATGGCTACCATCGGCACTTTCAAGAAGACCAATGCGAACGAGTTCACCGGCGAGATCGTCACCCTCAGCGTCCAGGCCAAGGGCGTGCGCATCATTCCCGACACCCGGGCCAGCGGCGAGAATGCTCCAAGCCACCGCGTGGTGGTCGGCAAGGCCGAAATCGGCGCCGCCTGGTCCAAGCGCTCCAACGAGGGTCGCGACTATCTCGGCCTCAAGCTGGACGATCCGAGCTTCACCGCTCCGATCTACGCCAACCTCTTCTCTGACGAAGAAGGCGAGGGCCACAGCCTCATCTGGTCCCGCCCCAACCGCCGCAACGGTGAGTGAACTGGCCAACGCCTCGCCCGGTATCGGGCGAGGCGTCTCCTGCCGGAGTTCGCGGAAGTTTGCCTATGAATAATCGGAACGGCGGGAGAGGCGCACGCCCACACCGCCACCATTCTCTGGGATAAACTGAATACCTGCGGATTCGAATGCGCGTCGTAACGCGTCAATAGTGACTCTGTTTGCTCTTATCGGGCCGGCCTGAGGCTCTAGTCGCTTGATTGTCGCGAGGGAAACCTTCGACTGTTCCGCAAGCGTTTTTTGATCCCATTGAAGCAAAGCGCGTGCGGCTCGCATTTGTCCGCTTGTAAGTTCATCTATACCAAAAGTATCATTTGATGCCATGGGGCTTGATTTTTTGTCCGCGTTCATCTAAATCACCACTGTTACCGACGCATGTGGCCCGGGAGGGGTGACCTCCAAGGTCTGCAATGCTGCGGCGAAACGGTCGAGCAGAGTGCAGGAACACCCGTGCCCGACCTGACCAAAACCAAGCTGTGTAGAGCTCGGATCATGGCTGATTCCGACATTACCACGACTTTGCCTTCCGTCACGCGTGGACGGAAATCGCGCAGTTCGTTGACCGCAGGGCATCCTAAGCCTTTGGCTGGCCATGGAGCCGAAAATCAGCCGTCAGCCGATCCCGCCCTCGTTCTGTCCCTTGCCTGGATTGATGCGCACGTTGCGATGCTGGCTTCTTGTGTCCGGCAGCAGCAGGCGGACGAGGGGCTCTTAAGGCGCGGCGCGATCTTGTCTTCCGACGAAGTCATTGGGCGCGAGGAGGGGGCTGACGCCGACTGTGGCGGTCTCGATGCCCGGACGACGGAGCAGGATGACGCTGAAAAGGCAGACGCCTTGCTGGCTGAGATTGTGGCGACGCCAGCGCAGTCCTTGGCGGGCGTGGTCGCCAAGCTCGCGGTCATCCTTCGGGAGGCGACTGACAACACCGACCTTTGCGAATTTCCGCTGCCGCACATCCGCTCGGCCTTGGCCGATCTGCGGCGCCTCACGCATGAAACGATAAGCGACGAGCCTACCGGCTGGCCCGCAGGCGATCAGTCTATCGGCGTGCTGTTCGAGCAGCCTGCATCATCTTTCGCCGCCTGGCGCGCCTTCAGCGCTTGGAGCCAGGGCGATGATGACGCGTATCGCGCCTGGACGGACACTTTCAAGACACTGCAAGGCGCGAGCCAGTAGGCACCGCAAGTCTAGGCCTGACTGCTCGGCGCCGAGATCGCTCTTTGTTCATTCGTCAATGACGGAATCCAAGGATTTCGCTCAACGCCGCGTCCCCCTATCAAATCCTTGAGAAGGGAAGGATACGGATGAAGCCGGATACATCGCAGTGGCGTGACCCACAGGCATATGCGTTCGTTAAAGGGGCCGCCGCCGATGCGATTGCATGGGAGTTCCTGCGACGCAATCCCCAGTATCAGCAGGACTTCGCGGTCTCCCGCTCGGCCAAGGCGATGCGCGCATTGCGCAAGCGCTGGGGTTTGCAGTTTCGCCGCCAGGCCTGACCAATCCGCAGTCGAGCAGCCCGTATATTGGGCGCCTCAGATCGATCCTGGGGTCGTGAACCTAGTCGAAGTTCCGCCGGATCTGCGAGCGCGGGAGGTCCTCGACGTTCCGCTGGCCACGGGTCAGCGTGATGAAATCGGCCTTCACGTGCGCTCTACGTCAGGCGCTACGCAACTGGCGCTTCTCGGCGATGCGCAGGCAGGCGAACCGTTGGCCGCCATAATTCCACTCGATGACATGGCGCACGAAAGGCTTCAGGCGATCGAGCGGTTCATCCGCTCGATCCATAGGCAGCACCTTCCCGATGCCCGCTTGACCGGGGCACAGCGCCGGCGTCTTGGCCTGATGCTGCGATGCCTTGACGGCCGTGAGGAGCAGGCATCTCATTTCGACGTCGCAACCGCCTTGTTTGGCCGTCGGCTAGTCAGCGTCGCCGACTGGCACGACTCGGCCTTTCGCTATCAGACGCAACGCCTTGTGCGGGACGGCCTGAAAATGGTCGAGCGCGGCTATCGCCAGTTGCTGCGCGTTCGACGGCGCCTTTCCTGAAGAGGCTCCGTCCGGCGCCTGGTCCACTTATTGCGCTATCGGCAGGCGTACGATCCTGGAGTGAACGGCTGCTCAGCGCCAATCTCGGTCACTCCTTCCGATTTGACCACCCGCCGAATGCAGACGGGTGGTTAGCGATGCTGGCGCTGGGATCGCCGTTTGTGTTGGCCGTGAGATCAGTCTCGCGGTTTACTAAAGCCAGCATTGTCGGAATTTGGTGGGTGGGTCTTTCCGCCGAAGAATGAGGGGGCGCCAGTGCGGGGTAGTGCCGCTGTCTGTAAATACGAATCATTTCGGTGAAATTAATCCGCTGTAATGCGCAAGGCGTTCAGTGTCTCCGGCGTAATGGTGCCTGTTACCTTGAGATTGTAATCCGACTGCATTTTCAGGAGCCCAGATCGCATCGCAGGGCTCATCTTTCCATCCAACTCGCCATTGTAATAGCCGAACGATAGCATCGCGAACTGAACCTGGAGGACGATCTCCTTGAATTTGGCAGCGGTCCCTGGAAGCACGACCAGCGGCGACGCCGCAGCCGGCGGAGCGGCGGTCGGCGCCTGGTAGGTCGGCGCGGGCGCCTGATAGACTGGCGCCGGAGCTTGATAGACAGGCGCTGGAGATTGATAGACCGGGGCACGCGGCAAATAGGTGCCGCCCGTCGATGATCGATGGCTGCTGTGAGAGCTGTGACTGCTGTGGCTGGAGTGAGATCTGTGACCGGCCAAGGTGAATTTGTGGTCAAGCTTGAAAATGTCGAACAATGATTTCGACTTGCCTCCGTCAATGAACGGAGCAATCGGCATTGCGATACTTTCAATCGGCATGAAGCCGGCAGCGAGCAACGACGGGATCGTAAAGAGCCGTTTTTTCACGCGAGACCGAACCTTTCGTACCCATGCGTTTTCGGGTGCCATTCGAAGAAACCGCCGCAGTCGTCACGCAGTACGCAGCCAGCGCATTCCGAGAGGTAAGTTCGCTTCCAATCTGAAATCGTCGACGGGGCCAGCGTCCGATAGTTGGGCGGAAGCGTGCACAGCGGAAAATTGTACAGTATGGCGTCAATTCCGCGGCTGATGGCGAGATCGAGGGCCTTGCCAACCACCTCGAAACCTGTGGAGCTGTCGAAGAACAACGAGTGCCAGTTCTGCCTGCCGTAGCCGATGTTCTCGAGCTGCATGATCGCCCATTTGTCGATGAAGGGCAGCGATGTCGTCACAAACTTGGCCAAATCCGCCAGACCGAGGGCGTTCGGCTTCATAAGCACCGTACGCAATTCGATTTTTGCGCCGGCCTGGCAAAGGATTGACAGGCCTTCTCTAACTTTATCGAACGCACCTGGCTTTGCCACGATCCGGTCATGAACCTCGGGGTCGCTCGAGTAGACGGGAACACCCCAAAGGACACGATTTAAATTCAGCTCGCCGAGCTTAGCCAGATCAACGCGGTCAAAGTGTTGCGCATTGGTCAGAACGTGGAAATCAATGTCGGGCCGCGCTGCCAGCATTCGCCCCAGGAACTCGAGCAGTTCCGATTTGAAGAGCGTCGGCTCTCCGCCAGATAGACCGATCGTTGCGTTTTCTGGCGAGAGAAGGACTGCCGTCTCAAAAAACGGAAACATGTCTACGTGGTGCGCTTTCGGCGGCTGCGAACACATCAGACAAAGCTGGTCGCATCGTTCGGTAACCAGCAGCGTGTTGTGACGGGAATTTGCCCGGATGAGACGGTGTGCAGTCCCCCGTCGAGGCACAACAAACAGCACGTCGCCATTCACGTCACTGGGGTCGATTCCGTAGACACGGAGCGTTCCCTCTCCGCCCGAAAAGTCTGCACTTTCGCCGGATGCGTTACCCAGCACCGCATCGAACGAGCTGAGCGTTGGCATGTCGTGGGCAACGCCCTCGAAGGACCGGAGTCGAACCACATATGGATCGATCGCGTTAGTCTCAATTTTGAGGCGAAGCGGGATCATGCGTGGACCGGGACCATGTGATCTCCCCAGGAGGGAACTCCGGCCCATTTGGCGACGGATTGCCGAGCTGCGTCGTCGCAACGCGTCATCACCTCTACGACTTTGTCGAATAGAGAAATATGCCGTCTGCAGAACCACGTCTCACTGCGAATGAGATCGATATGGCCGTCGCGAGACAGATCGTCGACGACGTCCGTGCCGCAAAAAGGCTGATAAACACAGTGGATGCAATCGGCATCGAAGTTGTTCATCGATGCTTGATCGAGTAGCTGCACCTTTTGCTGATTGATGCCGTCGGCCACTGTTCCAATCGAGAGATCGACACGTCCGATCCGCGACAGCATCCTGGCTTCGTCCGTCGGGTATAACTGCCCATCGTGATCGACAACGATGTAGTCGGACGCGAAGAAATTCGGATTGCGAAGATCGACATGATCATCGGTGCCTGATCTCAAGAATCGCCGCAGGCACTGGCTGAAATAGTACTCTTCAACGTATCGGCCGGTGCGGTGATTACGTTCGATGAGATAATCGATGAAACCTGAATGGAGCGCATTCCATCGAGCGATCGCATTGGCATCGCTCTTGCGCCGGCGCGCAAAGCCTTGGTGGTTTATCGGACGGAGATATATCGACTGTATGCCATGCCGCTCGAAGTTACCGATGAGATCCTCAAAATTCGGCGGACGCTCAACGGCGATGGTTGGCAGGGCGGAAACCTTGCCGGGGCCGAGACGCCTGACAGCTTCAGCCAAATTTCCGAGGAATGTATCGGTCGCCAGACTGTCGCCAGTCCGCTGCCGGGTGTGTGTCTCGTGGTTCCCATCCAGTGACGTGCTGACGAACGTGTCCGGCTGATCAAGAAAAGCCCACTCCACCTCACCCATGCGCTGGAGGTTGGTGCAAACGACAAACTGGCTGCGCGGAAATCTTGTGCGGGTGAAAGCTCTGATCTGCTCGAGCAGATCAACGCGAAGCAAAGGCTCCCCGCCCTGAAACTCGATCTTGATATCAGGACCATTCAAATTGCCGATGAAGTCGAGCGCCGCGTTCAATGTTTCGTTGGACCAGTCGAAGCCCCGTGCGGCCTCAGGGGCCCGGGAAACCTGGCAATAGCTGCAAGTCAGATTGCAACGCAAAGTCGGAACGAGAATGAGATACGACAGCTCTTGCTGCTTCGACTGCCTGCCCGCCCAACGATAGGCAAACGATGTCCAATCAGGATCGCCTTCGCGTTCAAACGTATGTCCATTGCCACGAAGAAATCTCTGGTCGTCGGCCGAGAGCGCATCGCGTGCGTATCTCCCTAGAAACTCGTCGCTACCGAGAAAGAACCCACCGGCATCGTCGCTAAACAGAAGCTTTCCGTCCGGGCGATCTCTGAATTTGAGCGGCCATACGGTCATGTGGCGGTGACCGCCCCGATCAACGCTTGTCGCAGCGAAAGCGTTTCCGAGTAGATCTTCTCACGATAGATGGCGTGAAGGACATTCTTTCGCAAATCGTCCAGCCTCTCCGGCGGAATCTCTTCTACAGCTACGCCGTGACCCGAGGCCGAAAACCGCAGCGACGGATACTGGACTTGTAGTCGAATTAATGCGCCTTCCACAAAACACTGAAAGTTCTGCGGAATCTCGATTGTAGCCTGTCCTAGAAAGCGCGACGCCCCCACGTACCAAGTCCTCCCTCCCAACAAAATATACCCAAAACTGGAATATGGGAATTAGTGCAGTTCAACTTCGATTTTCAGTGACCACCGAAATCACTGATGGTTGGGCTTGTTGCTGAACGGACGGCAGTTTTGCGCCTATTTTCGGTCATTCAGGTTCGCTTGACGATTACCTAAACCTGTCATTCGGGGCCGATGTCCGCTCAGGTCCCTAAAGCTGGTTCCGCCATGGTCCGGGATCGGGCCACCTATTGTAGGCGGGTACAGTCCTTCTACCTGATCAGATGCAGGTGTGAATCTCGACTTCAATAAGCTTGGTGGCCGCCCACGTCGCGAAGCTTGCTCCTCCGACACCGATGAGACCAACTACCACGAAAACCACGCGGTGCCAGAAGGCACGATTCGTCAGCTGCTCGAACGCCGTGTTGAAGTCACCCCTTACCTCGGCAAAATCCTTGACCAGCCGATCTTGTTGGCGCCCGAACTCAAACGCTATGGCCTTGAGAGTCAGCCATTGGTTCACGATGCTCGCGAGAAGGAACAGGACGAATATCCAGGCGCCGGCTATCACCGCGATGTTCGTCCATACCTCAACTCCACAAGCCTTTGCGACCTTGAGTTGCGAAGCGACGACGATCGTGGCGATAGGGATGCCGAGTATCTGACCTTGAAGGTCCACGAAAGTCTTGTGGATGCGGGTGATGAATTCGGCCTGCGCGGTTTCGACCTCTCGCCGGATCTTGGAATAGGTGAAGCTGGAGGCGAATAGCCGGTAGCCTGCGGCCACCTTTTCGACGATCTCCCCGACCCCACGCATGACATGGCGGAACCTCTGTCCGGTCGGCAGACCTGCGACTAGGTCTATGACGGCCTCCGACAGGATCGTGAGCTTCTGCTCGAGATGCACTGGATCCGCGAACAGTCCGACGAGTTTTGCGACTTGGTCAGCCTTGAGGCTGGTCAGGTCCTTCTCATCGTAGTCTACCGGGATTGCTATGCGGCCATCGCGAAAGAAGACGAGTTCCTGCTGAACTCCATCGAGGAAGGCGGCAGCCCGCGCCAGCAATGCCACCAGCGAAAGAACTGATCGGTATCTCAGTTGTAGGTCCGACGGTGGTTGAGAGTGCCGGGTCAACCTGCCGTCCACGACGAAGTAATTGGCCGGCTCTTCCACACGGGCTTTCGGTCCAGCAATCAGGTTGGCGAAGGACAATGCGAACCTGCCGAGCGACGTCCGCGGCGCATTGAACTGGACATGCGCTTGCTTGCCCAGCTCGAGCTGATCTCTTTCGGTGAGCAACGCCATGCCGGCATCGGCGGCTGCGTCCTCGTCCTGGTCAATCAGCAGAAGGGCGTTCAGTATGGGCTGCGTAGTGATGGTCAGCGTGCCGGTGCCATCATCGGCGAAGGCCGTGACGGCATAGATGGGCTCGATGTCTTGCCAACCGAGCCTAGGCATCTTCGAATTCACCGCTCAACCTGTCCTTCAATTCAGCAGGCAGATTGCGCAAGGTGAGCGTCTGATTCTCTGGATCGTAGGTCACCTCGCCTTCCTGGATCGCCTTGCGGTCGAACTCAAGTGACCAGTGGTCCGTGCGCCCTTTGAAACGGACTAGGGTGTTCAGCACTGCCCTGTTGGGTATGAACCAGTCATTGAGCTTCAGGTCCGGGTTGGCGAGGTAATCGCGGAGGCTCCCTGGATCCTCGGGCAGCAACTCGTTGGTGAGTGCGTCGAATGAGAGTTCCTCCCGCTTGAACGCAGCGCGGTCGCAAATTTCCTTGGCTTTGGTCAGGAAGGCCGTCTTCGCCTCGGGCTTCAGGCTCTTATCGTCGGCGAAGGACATCAAGGCCTCCACCAGGTTCTTGGTGTCGGCCTTCTCCTGCACGGAGTCGATGCAGCCGAGGAAAGCCTGAAAATATTCGGCGACGTTCCCTTTGCCCTTGAGGAACCCTATGTAGCGATCCTCCTTGTTCGCCCATCCGGTGATGTTGATGCGCCCGGCGAACCTGAATCCTTCGATGTCGAGATGAGCCACATCGTGTACGTCGTTCTGCTGGGTAAGCGCAGCGCTGAGCGTATCGGTGACGATAGCGACCATGAGATAGTGCCGCTCGTCCCGGGTGAAGTGCGCGAAGAAAACGTGACCACCAGTGGCAGCCGCTTTGGTCTGGGCGTTTACCGCCAACGTCTTCATCAGCGATTCCGTAAGGGTAGCGAAATCCTTCTCCTCGGCCTCCACGTATTCTCGAAGATGCCGTTGAGTGGGGTAGTTGTCCTCATCATCGGAGAATTTACCATGGGACTTGGACGTGCGGCGGCCATAGAGCTTGTCCAGTACGTCCACGAGTCGCTGGACCGGTTCGGTGACCTTCAAATTCGATTTGCCCAACGCGATGTCGAACTTGTCGGCGTCCTTCTTCAGGTCATGCACGGCAACGCTGATGATGCTGTTTTCTGCCAATGGTCTCTCCCCCGTAGGCGACCAGATTACTTACACCGCCGACAACATGATAGTGGTAGACGGCGGCGTCCACTACGGGCGCCAGATAAAACTCCAGGAGGCGACCCAGTCCTACCAACTCGCCAACGTGGCTTTTCGGCGGCGCATCATAGACGGGCTCTTCCGCCTTCTCCGCAGCCCGTGCTGTAGTAGACTTGAAATAGAATGGGCCTTACGTAAGCGTTACTGTAAATGGAGTTTGTGGTGCGCAAGATTGGAGAAATTGCGATCGAAGGCAACGAGACGCTATGGAAGTATTTTCGTTTCGAGCGCTTCCTTTCAACGCTCGCTGAAAGCAGACTCTATTTTGCATCGGCCAATCAGTTTATCGATCCTTTCGAAGGCGCCGTCGCTGTCCAATTGAACGTGCCGCCGCCTGATCCGCGCTACGCCGAAGTGGAGGGCGTGGAGCGCGCCTTCTTCCAACTTAAACGGTTGACCAAGATAAGCTGCTGGCACCGTGCCGTCTATGAGAGTGACGCGATGTGGAAGCTCTACTCCGGTGAGCACAAGGGCATCGCGATCTGCACGACGCCCGATCGCATGCGCGCCGCCTTCAAACCCTTTCGGCTCAAACCGGAATATGGCGTCGAAGATCTGTGGGGCGGTCCGGTCCAATATGTAGACTTGACTCAGGTTCGGATGCGCGGCATCGGCATGCTCGACCGGTTCTTTTTCAAGCACCGAGCTTTTGAATGGGAGCGGGAATATCGGCTCGCCATTTCCGTTAGAATGGCTGAGGAATTTGGCGTCCGAGTTCCCGAACACGGCATCCTCGTCGACGTCGATCTTCCCACTCTGATTGAACGCATCGTGCTCGGCTCAACCACAACCGAAGCCGAGCGCGCCACCGTGTCTCAACATGTGGCTGCCGCCGGGCTAAGCGATCGCCTTGAGCTTTCCACCCTTCTCGGTCGACCTCGCTATGTCTAAGGCCCAGCAAGCAGGCGCCAGCGCAAGGCGAGGCTCGGCAGAATGATATCGTACTCGGACACCGCACTCACGATCTCGGAACCGCTGCAGACCAACGCGGTCGTCTGGATTCACTCGCTACCGGAACAGGAGATGGGCCCCAGCCGGCGTATCCTCGAAGACCTTGAGGGCCTCTCCACCGCCGGTGGTTTCCCCGTGTTCGAATATGCGGTTCGAGATCGTAGCGAACTGAGCGAGCTGTTCAGCCAGTTGACGACGAAGGCCGAGCAGGGATTGAGGCCGGTGCTCCATGTCGATGCTCACGGAACAATTGACGAGGGGCTCCTGCTAGCGCCGAGCGGCGAACGCGTCGGCTGGGCTGAGATCATCGAAGATCTCCGTGCCCTCAACGTTGCGGCGGCCAACAATCTCACCTGCATCTTCGCTCTTTGCTTCGGGTTGCATCTCTACAAACAAGTGAGCCTGAGGCGTCCCGTGCCGTCCTATCTCTTCTTCGCACCGCCCGCTGAAATCAGCGTCGGCTTCCTCGAGGCGCAAACGTTGGACTTCTATCGAGAGATGAACCGCACCTCGAATGTGACAGCCGCATTCGAGCAGACCCTGGGCGGCGTCATGCAGTCATTTCACTGCCAGGGTTTGTTCCTGCAGTCGCTGTTGCGATACATTCGAACCTACTGCATCGGGCGCATGCGGCAGGATCGCCTGGAGCGCATGGTCACGGCCGTTCTGCAACGCGACGGCATCGCAAATCCTTCCGGCGCACAACTGAAACAAGTCAGGCGCAAGATACGTGAATCTCTGAAACCCGGTCAGAAGGTGATCGATCTGTTCGCGCCGTCCTTCCTGATCGGCCGCGCCCCCGCCTTCACCTACGCCGATCTCGACCGGATCCTGAAGCGCTCTGTCCGCTCCGAGCGATCTCAACGGCGCTCGGCATCGAGCTGAAGGCCGAGCGATCTCAAGCTCGCGTCGCGATGGACAACCCGAAACCAGCCGGACGCCGGTTCGCCAAAACGCTCCACCATCACTTGGCCCATTCCACGCCTCACCCGCCGATCGACATACAGCTCGACCCGCAACATCGCCTTGTCGGCGGCGACCTGGGCGAGCAGATCGATCTGCCTGGTTCGTGCCGTCAAGCCTTCGCCGCTCTTGTCGATCTCTTCAATTGCCAGCGTGCAGTGATCGAGGGGACCAAAGATGACGAGGTGCGTCCCTGCGGGCATGCCCGGTCGCGGTGGAGGCGCATGCCCCATCTCGCCGAGCTCGACATGGGTCTCGACGTTCCGCAGGTCCTCGTCCTCCCCTAGAATCTCGCGTGCGAAGTCGAACGCATCGGTATCGGCATAAAGATAGCCAGCGCTTTGCGAGACCTGGAGACCATTGAGGTAGCGCACCATGTTGCCATCGATAGCGATCGGCTCACCGGACCGCAGGCCGTCCCGATAGCGGATCATTCTTGTCTTGCGTTCGGGCTCGATATCTGCGCTCGCCGCCAGTTCGTAACGTTGGACGATCGTCTGGCAATGCAGGGCAAGCGTCAGGCCAGGTGAAACCGGCAGCATCACCACTAGGCCCGGCGAAGTGAGCCCGACATCCCCATAGGGGAATGCGTTGATCCGGCTGACCGGATGGTCCGAGATGATGAAGCGATGCTCGCCGTCGCTCGCATAGATGGCGGGATGAAGATCAAGTAGCGCAACGGTGTGACCTTCCCGTTCAAGGAACGCCTTGACGGCGCCAAGTCTCACTGACGCATCAGATGGCATAGCCATGTGCGGATCGGCATCCCGGTCATAGCCGGCCTGGCGCATCATCTCCCGCAATTGGCCCGCCAGATGCTTTGGTCCCGTTCGGCTAAAATGCGTCCGCAGCATCTGGGTCGCGAAGAAATCGGCCAGTGCAATACGGTCATCCGCCGTCATCCACGCGAGCGAACGTCGCGAGACGATTTCGACGACGAGGCGCGCGGAGCGCGCATCGACCTCCTGGAACAGATCCTCGAAGTTCCATTTGGTATCGCCCAGGCTCACCACATTGAAGTCATTCTCGGAGCCAGCATTGGCAATCGACGTCAGAAAAGATCGGTCGGACCGCTTGGCGAAAACGTAGATGGAGCGTCGTTCTGGATCGGCCGCAAAGTGCCGAAGCTGGGCCTGAGGAACAAAGTGATGCTTTCTGGATGGCCGGTTCATCGTTCCCTGCAGTGATGCGGTGCTTCGGCGCCGTTGAAAGTGCGGAGGTATTTCGTCGGGCACCACATGGCGGCAAGCCCGTCAGATTTTGTCCACTTGTGATATCCGACCGCAACTAACTCCTACGTGCACGGAATGTTAGCTTCTGTAAACGACTCAGCCAAAGTCAGAGTCGCCGTCAATTTGGGTCAACGGATGGCAAGTTTCGTGTATTCGCAAATTCGCTCCGAATGACTACGATGGAGTCGTAGACGGACGGCAAATTTTGCCTACTGGGTCCGAACGACCGCTATCCGCGGTACGCTCACCACATTCGGACCGTCCGGAGACGGCCCAAAATGAGACATTCGCGGTACTTCACCGTGTGCTGCTGGCAGCGGATGGCTCAAGCATTCATTCAGGTCATGCCAAGCTGTTGTCGGCTGACATCTCGGCCACCAATTCGCTTCATCTATTTTGAAAACCAGTGGTGCCCTTGCCTCCACGTCGGCCATTTCGCGGAGCGCACCAACGACCTCTCGAACGGGCTGATCTGGCCGAAGGACGGCTGAAGCCTCGACCGCCTCTGCCACAATGGCGCGTCGCGCGTTTCGTCCCCTGGGCGAAGCCCATTCCTCGCGGAACCAAGAAACGCGCGCCTGCGCCATCCTCCGCTTTGCTGCGGTCGCAAGCGATGCGGCTGCGGCCGCCTTCGGCCCCGCGATCGCCATCGAGGTCGCATGGTGCGGGCTCGGAAACGAGAAGACGGAGACTGAAAATGGCTACCATCGGCACTTTCAAGAAGACCAATGCGAACGAGTTCACCGGCGAGATCGTCACCCTCAGCGTCCATGCCAAGGGCGTGCGCATCGTTCCCGACACAAGGGCCAGCGGCGAGAACGCTCCAAGCCACCGCGTCGTGGTCGGCAAGGCCGAAATCGGCGCCGCCTGGTCCAAGCGCTCCAACGAGGGTCGCGACTATCTCGGGCTCAAGCTCGACGATCCGAGCTTCACCGCTCCGATCTACGCCAACCTCTTCGCCGACGAAGAAGGCGAGGGCCACAGCCTCATCTGGTCCCGCCCCAACCGCCGCAACGGCGAGTAAATCGGCAGACGCCTCGCCCGGTACCGGGCGAGGCGTCTTCTGCCGGTGACCGCGGAAGCTCTCCGCACCGCCGGCCGCCATAGCCCGGCCTCTTGTCATCGGATGCGTTCCTCGATGCGCGATGGCGTGAAGATGGCGGAGCGCGGCCACCACCAATTGCTGCGCGCGCCGGCGCACATCCTGAAGACCATCGGCGGTGCGAAATAGCGCCCCTCAATTGCGCACCTGATTACTGTCCCCACGCTCCTCCATCCTGGCCGTCGATCGCCGTTCAACCGCAACGGCCGGAAGGAGACACCTCATGAACGCCGACGCCGCGCCATTGCCGCCGCGCTACCTGCGCACTTCGGAAGCCGCGCATTTCCTCAGCCTTTCTGCGCGCACGCTGGAAAAGCACCGCACCTATGGCACCGGGCCTGCCTATCGCAAACTTGGCGGCCGCGTCGTCTACGCCGTCGACGACCTCCAGGCCTGGGTGCAGCGCGGCGCGATGACGTCGACATCCGATCCGAATGGCTCGGTGCTGCCCGCCAAGCCCCAGGCGGCGCGCCTGATCGCTTATGCCGGGCGCGAGAGGCGCTGAGCCCGCTGATCTCCCCCATGTCTGGACGCACACGCCAACCGTCGGAACGCGGACAGCTTGATCTGTTCCACGCGCTGCCCGGTGTCGTCGCGCCACGCGATGCGCAGGACCTCATGGCCTATCCCTTCTTCTCCCTCGCCAAATCCAGGCGCATCGCGCCGATCGATTTTCGCGCCGGCGATGTGGCGATCCGTGTCGAAGCGATGCCCGACCACGGCATGGCGACGATCTGGGATGCCGATATCCTGATCTGGGCCGCGAGCCAGATCGTCAGCGCGCGGGATGCCGGATTGCGCACGTCGCGCCTGATGGCCGCGACGCCATACGAGATGCTTACCTTCATCGGCCGCGGCGTCTCGAAGCGAGACTACCTGCGCCTCAAGGCGGCGCTCGACCGCCTGCAGTCGACAAGCGTCGTCACCTCCATTCGCCAACCCGCGGAAGGCCGTCGCCATCGCTTCTCGTGGATCAATGAATGGCAGGAGCGCTCCGGCCGAAGCGGTCGCCCGCTTGGCGTCGAACTGGTCCTGCCTGACTGGTTCTATCGCGCCGTCATGGTCGAGTTTCCACGCGGGATCGTGCAAGGCGAGATGCCGCCCATCTTCGTCATCGGCCCGGACGGCGAGGCCGAGATTGCCAACAGCCGCGTCTACCAGAACACCCTGATCGTCGACCGACTCTTTGGCGCCGGGGAATTGCGGCTTGGCAGTGGCAAGCGGCAACAGACCGTCAGGATCGTCCGCACCGATGCCACGAGGAGAGGCCTGTGGATGTCAGGCGCCAACGCCGTGCCGAATGCAAAGAACGCATTTCGTCAAAGGGGAGGGGAGCACTCGTGAACGAGAACGAAATACCGGCTGCGCCGATGCAGCTTCGCGCCGATCCGCCGCGTGTCACCCGCCTGTCGCGCAAAGTGCTCGCCGGCATCAGCTTATGTGCATCGCTTGGCGTCGGCGGCGCGCTGATCTACGCGCTTCAGACGAGCGAAACCGGCAGGCATGGCGACGAGCTCTACTCGACGTCCAACAGGCAGCCCGCCGACGGACTGGCCAGCCTGCCGCGCGACTATACCGGCCCTGTTCTTGGACCGCCACTGCCTGGCGATCTTGGCCGGCCGATGCTTGATGCCCAGAACAAGGGACAGCCCGTCGTGCCGCCAACGATCGCGACACCCATGGTCGATGAGGCGGAACAGCGCCGGCGGGCCGAAGAGGAGGCGGCCCGAACCTCGCGCGTCTTCTTCCAGACAGGGCAGTCAACCGCGATGGCCGAAACCCCGCCCGGGGGAACTTCTCCGGCGAACCTTGGCGGCCCCGAGCTTGCCGGTCAGGTCGGCCAGTCGACCACACAAGACCGCCAGCTTGGCTTTCTGAATGCGGCCGCTGATCGGCGCACCGTGACGCCGGATCGCGTCACGCCGCCGGCATCGCCCTATGTGCTCCAGGCAGGGGCCGTCATCCCGGCGGCCCTCATCACCGGTATCCGTTCCGATCTGCCTGGTCAGATCACCGCGCAGGTGACCGAAAATGTCTATGACAGTCCGACGGGTCGCTCGCTGCTGATCCCGCAAGGCACGCGTGTCATTGGCCAGTACGACAATGGGGTCGGCTTCGGCCAGCGGCGCGTGCTGCTTGTCTGGAGCAGGCTGGTCTTTCCCAACGGACGTTCCATTGTCCTTGAACGCCAGCCCGGCACTGACGCCCAAGGCTATGCCGGCCTTGAGGACGGCGTCGACTACCATTGGGCCGAGCTGTTCAAGGCGGCCGCACTCACCACCATCCTCAGCGTTGGCGCGGAGGCCGGCTCGTCCGGCCAGGAAAGTGACATCGTGCGCGCCTTGCGCGGCGGCGCCTCCGACAGCCTCAGCCAGGTGGGCCAGCAAATCGTCCAGCGCCAACTCAACATCGCACCGACGCTGACGATACGGCCGGGCGTTAATGTGCGTGTCGTCGTTACGCGCGATCTCGTGCTCGAACCCTACGGAGGCTGAAAATGGCCAAGCTGAAACTCGGTCCGATTGCAGACGACAAGCCGGTCAAGGTCACAGTGGAACTGCCGGCGCCGCTGCACCGCGATCTGTCCAGATATGCTGAGATCCTTGGCCGCGACGCGGGTCAGCCTTCCGCCGATCCCCTTCGCCTGATTGTGCCCATGCTTGAGCGATTTATCGCGACGGATCGGGGCTTTGCCAGAGCCAAGCAGGAGCGAAAAGGTTGAGGGTCACCTCGCCGCAAGGCGAAACGAGCAATGCCAAAGGGCAGCACGGTTCACTGCTCTGACCGGTTCCTCCCGTAGGCAGCCAACTTTGCCCGTAGCTCAAGACCCTCAAGGGTCTGACACCCTACGAGTTCATCTGCAACGCGTGGACTTTCGCAACCTGACCACGGCCGTTCTCGCGAGCTTTGAGAAACCAAGAACTTACGCTAGTATCTGGTTCTGGCTCATTTATGGGAAGTTTTGGCACAAGGGATGGTATTGAAACAGAAATGACCACAAATGCCGGCCATGGTTTGCATTCTCGGATGATATCTTACTTCCGCCGGCCCGCTGGCGGTTTGCTCATCGGGCTCTTCGTAATTATTGTCATTATTTATATCGCGATCAATATATCATTGACGCTCTAACCACGGCATAAGGCCGGAACTGCCGCCCGGCGGCTATCGCCTGGCGCGCCCCGACTTAACGAGCACCCATCTCTTAGGCCAAGCCCATCACGTCGGTGCGAGCACCAGCGAGGGAAAGGTGCTTTCGGGCCGCTTCTTGACGAAGAAGATCGCGCCTTCGCTGTTTGAAACCACCTTCGCGAAGAAGTTGCGGACCGAGTCGATTTCCGATCGTGTGACACCTGCAAAGAGCAAATCGTTAGCTGTGCGAATGAAGGGGGTGAGTCGGGCCACCGCATCGCGACCGCTGTCGGAGAGACTGACCTGCACGGACCGTCGGTCGTTCGAGCTTGGCTTCTTTTTAAGAAGGCCAATGCGAACGAGGCGACCGACCTCGGTCGTCACGTGCGTCTGGGCTAGATGAACGTGTTCTGAAAGCTTCCTTATGGTCACGCCGTCGCAGCCCTCACAATATGCGGTGCCGAGAAGAACAGCGAACTGCGACCCCGTAAGGTTGGCCCGTCTTCCAAACGCATCGCGACAGATCAGAAGGCGACCAATCGCGAGTGTCATCAGATGGATCGTATCTCGAAACTCATAATCGCTACCATCGCGCAGGAGGTCGGGGTGCGAAACGGTCGCAGCTGGAACGAAACGCTCGGATCGGCGGTCACTGGGTCCGGCGCTGCCCTGCTGGAGTGCATGTGTATGCCTTGAATTGGTCATGAGCGCTGCGCTCCTCGCCTCGAAATTTGCGTTTGCCAAACGCGTTAGAAAGGTACACAGTGTAGGTATATATTGTACCTAAGATGCTCCGCAACGGAGCTTCGATCAGGGAGAGCAGTCGATGAACGCCAGCGCCGCCTCTTCAGCTTCCGTGTCGACGCCAGGTGCCGCTTTTTGCCACTGCTGTACAGGAAAACATGCGAGGTCGACTTCCATGCCCTGGTTGTCGAGCGCCTCGATGAACCCTCTCAGGTCTGCGTAACTCACGAGAAACGTCTCCTCTGTGCGCAGTTCCCCGCGGCTCGCGCTCATCGATGCGCTTCGCCCGGGAGCAATCATT
>NZ_SRTH01000015.1:45785-174818 GCF_004792065.1 Mesorhizobium sp. M8A.F.Ca.ET.165.01.1.1
TCCATGCCCTGGTTGTCGAGCGCCTCGATGAACCCTCTCAGGTCTGCGTAACTCACGAGAAACGTCTCCTCTGTGCGCAGTTCCCCGCGGCTCGCGCTCATCGATGCGCTTCGCCCGGGAGCAATCATTGAGTGAATTAAACACACTTGACTACCTATTGTCTATAGCAATATTCTATGTGTAGGGAGGAACGCACATGTCGAAAATACGCATGCTTCGGAACACACTGGACCGCCGTCAGCTGATGGGTGGCGCGATTGCCGCGATGGCTCTTGGTTATGCGGGCTCCGCACTTGGGCAGAGCAGCCCAAACCCCCAGAAGGGTGGGTCCCTGCGCGTCGGCATCGCCGGCGGCGGCCCCATCGACTCACTTGACCCGCATTCCCCGATTACCCCGGCCGACATCGCCCGTGTTCTCAATCTCTACGACGGTTTGGGGGATGATAACGAACAGGCCGAGTATCGACCGCTTCTGGCTGAGGAGTTCGAGGTAAATCCCTCGGCAACCGAGTGGACGATTCGGATCAAGCAGGGAGCTGAATTTCACAACGGCAAGACGATCGGCGCGGATGACGTCGCCTATACGATTCGACGGATCATCGATCCGAAGAACCCTCGCAATGTAGCGCCGCTTATGCGCTCCATCGATCCAACGCAGATCGTCAAGCTGGACGACCGTACGATCCGTCTTAAGCTTCGCCGTCCCGATGCGGCACTGCGGGACGCTTTCCGCGTACTAAGCACCGGTGTCGTGCCTGTCGATTTCGACCCTAAGAGCCCCGTTGGTTCAGGCCCGTTCAAGCTCGACCAATTCGTTCCGGGTGAGCAATCGACTTTCAAGCGCTTCGAGAACTATCATGGACAAGCGCCTTACGTAGACGAACTGGTCCTCATCGATCTCCCCGACGATGTTGCGCGGGTGAATGCTCTTCTCGGAGGGCAGGTTCACGCGATCGAGGGTCTTCCCTACTCCCAGATACCGGTGGTGAGTGCCAACAGTAGCTTCAAGGTCCTGACGAGCAAAGCGGGGTCGTTTCGGCCATTCACGATGCGGGTCGACAAGCCTCCTTTCGACGACGTCAGGGTGCGGCAGGCTCTGCGGTTGCTGGTCGATCGCGAGCAGCTCGTAAAACTGGCCTTCTCCGGCCACGGGCGTGTCGCATACGACGCGTACTCGCCCAATGATCCCTGTTTCGACACATCTCTGGTTCGGGAGCGCGACGTCAAGGAGGCTCGGTCGCTGCTTGCCCGCGCGGGTCATTCCAATCTGCAGTTGGAATTGGCCACGACCGCGGCCGCACCGGGTCTGCTCGAAGCTTCACAGATCTTTGCCGAACAGGCGCGGGAAGGGGATGTGACAATCAACGTCAAGCGGCTCGACCAGGGTGGCTTCTTCGCGGAGTATACCAACTGGCCCTTCGCGGTAGATTACTGGACCCACAATCCTTACCTGAACCAGGTTGCCTTGGGGGAACTCGCCACTTCACCCCTCAACCCGACCCGGTTCTCCGACGAAGAGTTCACGCGTCTTAACGACCTTGCCCGCGCCGAACTTGATCAGAACCGCCGGTGCGAGCTTGTCCATCAGATGCAGCGGATTTCCTTTGAGCGGGGCGGGCTGATCATCTGGGGCTACCCCGACACTATCGATGCTCACTCGGCCCAGATTGGAGGCTTGGAGCCCGACCTTACGGGTTGGGGTCTGAACCGTTACAAGTTCAAGAAAGCATACTTCGTCGCCTAGTGACGCTGGCGAGGCCGACCTTCAAAATAGGAAATGACGTGATGCTGTATCGTTCCGCGATGAGCACAGAGGACGCTGATGCGGCACCGGCAGACCTGCCGGTGCCGTCCGCCCCATCGCGCTGGGCCTGGATCTTGCGGCGGTTGGGTTTCGGACTTCTGGCTCTATGGCTTGTCTCCGTCTTGGTATTTGCCGCTACTCAGGTGCTTCCAGGTGATCCGGCCCAGATTATCCTGGGCCGGGATGCGACACCTGCGCGCCTGGCCGCCCTTAGGGAGGAACTTGGCCTGAATGCCGCGCCGCTAGACCAATATATACAGTGGATGAAGGGCGTTCTCACGTTCGACCTTGGGCAGTCGTTGGCCACCCGTCAGCCCGTAGCCGATCTCATCAGCCGGCGAGCCGCGAACACGATGATCCTGGCCGGTGCGGCCGCCATTCTAAGTCTCCTGATTTCAGTAGGCCTGGGGCTGCTCGCGGCAACGAGGCAGAAGGGAGTGTTCGATGGAGTGTTCAACGTTACTGCTATGGTACTGACAGCGTTGCCGGAGTTCGTTGTCGGTATCGGCCTCGTCCTGGTCTTCTCGACCGCAGTGTTCCATCTGCTTCCTGCGATCTCGATTGTGACGCCTGGGATGAGCCCTCTCAAGGTGCCCGAGGTCCTGGTCCTCCCTGTTGCTACTCTGGTTCTGGTGACAGTTCCTTACCTGGGCCGTTTCGTACGTGCCACGATGCTGGCTGTGCTCGAAACAGATTACGTTCAGATGGCGCGCCTGAAAGGCTTGTCCGAGTGGCGCGTCATCTTCGTGCACGCGTTCCCCAATGTGCTTGTTCCCACGATCCAAGTAGCTGCCGCAACACTGGCGTATCTGGCGGGCGGTGTGGTCGTGATCGAATACCTGTTCAGCTATCCAGGGTTGGGTCAAACCCTCGTTGAAGCCGTCGCATCTCGCGACCTTCCCGTACTCCAGGCAGCCACATTGTTGCTGGCCAGCGTCTACGTGGCCCTCAACCTTATCGCAGATATACTCAGCGCGTTTGCGAACCCGCACATGAGGGGGGCATCATGACATCCAACGTTCTAACGTCACCACAGCGCCGTAAAAGGCCCAGACGTTTACCCGACGCCGGAATGGGCTTTGGAGTGGTCCTCGTCGGTTTTGTCCTCGCCCTCGTTCTGCTTGGCCCCTGGCTCGCTCCCCATACATCGACGGCGCTCTTGGCTGCGCCCTTCGAGCAGCCGTCCGGTGAGTTATGGTTTGGCGCCGATTTTCTTGGGCGCGACGTTCTCAGCCGCACTCTGTGGGGTGGTCAAACGGTGCTTGGACTGAGCTTGACGGCGACGGTTCTGGCACTCGTCGCCGGGGTAGCTGTCGGCCTCGCGGCGGGTGCGTCGAACAGCTGGGTCAGCGACGTCATTATGGCAGCGATGGATCTGATCCTCGCCTTTCCGCAGATTGTTCTTGTCGTCCTTTTCGTTTCGATGCTCGGTCCGCAACTGTGGCTGATCACCCTCGTTACGGCGATTTCGCACGCCCCGCGGATCGCACGGGTGACCCGCGGCCTAACTGCCGAGCTCATGCAGCATGAATTCATTCAAGCAGCTCAAGTGATTGGAACGCCGAGCCGGGTTGTCCTGACCCGCGAAGTTCTACCGAGCCTGCTTACGCCGCTGGCCGTGGAGTTTACGACCCGACTGACGTGGTCGGTCGGCCTCATTTCCGGCCTTAGTTTCATTGGCTTCGGACTACAACCGCCGCAAGCCGACTGGGGGCTGATGCTCAATGAAAACCGCAATGGGCTACTCATCCAGCCCTGGGCCGTCGTGCTCCCGGCGTTCATGATCGCGGTCCTGACAATCGGCGCCGGGCTCATCGCCGATTCTCTGGCGCGAAGAGCATCCGGATCGGGCCAGCAAGGACGTTGACGATGTTAGCTGCAGAAGTAGTCAAGCTAAGGGTTGAGACGATTGGTCGACGCGACGAAATCGTGGACGATATCAGTTTCACGCTCCGCCCTGGTGAAATTGTCGGCCTGGTCGGTGAGTCAGGATCCGGCAAGAGTACGGTTGCCCTCTCTCTTCTGGCATACGCGCGAAGGGGAGCGACCATTGCCAGCGGTCGGGTCATCATCGACGGAAAAGACATTCTGTCGATGCATCGGAGCTCATTGCAGGGGATCAGGGGGCGTCTCGTCGCTTATATACCTCAGGATCCCGCTGCAGCCATCAACCCCTTCCTCAGCATTGGCACCCAGCTCAGAGAGGTTTTGGCGGCTCACCGCGACAAACTGACCGGGAGCGAACGTAATGAGCTGGTCGGCACGGCGATGCGCGACGTTCAACTGCCCGGCGATGCCGCCTTTCTTTCACGCCTTCCGCATCAACTATCGGGAGGACAGCTCCAACGGGTCGCCATCGCGATGGCATTCATGTGCCAACCCAAGTTGATCGTTCTCGATGAGCCGACCACAGGGCTCGACGTGAGTACCCAGGCCTACGTCCTTCGCACCGTTGCGAGGCTCTGCCAGCAGAGCAATGCAGCTGCGCTCTACGTGACGCATGACTTGGCGGTCGTCTCATCTCTCGCTGATCGGATTTTGGTCATGTACGGAGGGCGGATCGTCGAGGCGGGTCGATGCGAGGATGTTTTCACGCGTCCGCGTCATCCGTACACCCGCAAGCTTCTTCGGGCGACTCCCGATCGCCATGCGCGTTATGCTCTCGAAACCATGCCGGGGCGAGCCCCGCGTCCGGGGTCTCGTGATCCCGGCTGTCGCTTCGCTCCGCGCTGTGCACAGGCCCAAGAGCGCTGCCATGTCGAGGAACCATCGCTCGACTTGGTCGCCGAGGCTCATCAAACCCGGTGCTTCTTCCCGACCGAAAACCTGCACCAGGCGCGTGTAACTGCACCGATTGGACCCGAGGTGATCGGCACCGAGCTCCTCAATGTGTCTGGTCTCTCGGCAAGCTATGGCAACATGCGCGTCCTGGATGGCGTGAGCTTTTCCGTTCGCGAGGGCGAGTGTGTTGCGCTCCTGGGCGGCTCAGGATCCGGCAAAACCACCCTGGCGCGGTGCATCATGGGCTTGGTCGCAGCCTCTGACGGAACGGTCCGGTTTGCAGGACAGGTTCAGGCCCGTGATGCGCGAGGTCGACCCGCCTCCGTTCGGCAGCAGCTTCAGTACATCTTTCAAAGCCCATTCCGGTCGCTCAACCCTCGCCGTACGATCGGCGACATTGTTGCTTCACCCCTTGAAACGCTCTTTAACATTCGAGGAGCGCGGGCACGTCAAGAGGTCCTGACAGCGCTCGAGAGAGTATCTTTGACCCCCGCGGTGCTCGGACAGTATCCGGGAGAACTCTCGGGCGGAGAGCGCCAACGCGTCGCGATCGCCCGTGCGCTCGTGTGTCGACCCAAGCTCCTCATTTGTGATGAGATTACGTCAGCTTTGGACGTATCGGTGCAAGCGAACGTTGTCGATCTGCTACGGCGATTGCAGCGAGAAGATCGACTCGGGCTCTTGTTCGTCACTCACGATATTGCGCTCGTGCGCAACATCGCCGACTCCGTGCTGGTGATCAACCAGGGACGGGTCGTCGAGAGTGGTCGCGCGGCAGACGTCATCGACCGGCCGAGTGACGGCTACACCAAGTTCCTCGTCAATGCCACGCCGTCGATTGAAATACCTGTTCCGGCACATGCCGGCAGCGGAATGTAGGGGGCACAGATGGACCAATCGTTTGAGGTAGATGCGGATGTCATTATCATCGGCGGCGGTTTCGCCGGTGCTGTCGCACTGCGAGAGCTTTCTTCACGGGGTGTAAACTGCATCCTGCTTGAGGCTCGCGACTGCCTCGGCGGTAGAACAAAGACGATCGAATGGCACGGGCGTGTCACGGAGGTGGGAGGACAATGGCTGCACTGGCTCCAGCCGCACGTCTGGTCCGAAGTCACGCGGTATGGTTTGGAGCTCTACGAACGTAAGCCAATTCAACGAGTTCGCTACGCTAGCGGCGGCGCTATTCGCGAGTGCTCGGTGGATGAGTTCCACGATCTTTATTCGGGAGCTTGGCAGACCCTTTATGCCGGCGCAACCGACGTTTTCCCCCGCCCGCATGACCCACTTTATGCTCGAGCAAAGCTCGCAGAGATCGATAAGTTGTCAATCCGGGACAAGCTCACCGCCGACGGCGTGGAAGGTGAGGTGCTCGACGCGGTCAGGGCGCTGGCGTCGGTCTCCTTCAACGCGCCTCCCGACGATGGAGCGCTGTCCCAGGGGATGCGCCGTCTTGCGATGGTTGGCGGAGATCCTGATCTTCTCGCTCAGACCCTCCAGCAGTTCCGATTGCGTGACGGAACGCGGCGGCTTCACTCGGCGATCCTGTCGGAAGGCAAGGGAAGCATTGAACTTAATGCAGTGGTCTCGCAAATTCGCCAGAATCCCCAGGCCGTCGAGATCCTTCTGGCCGATGGTCGTACCTTCACCTCACGCGCGGCTGTGGTTACCGTTCCGTTATCGACGCTTGGGGACATCGAGTTCTCTCCACCACTCGCGAAAGGCAAATCTGCCTTCGTGAGCGAGGGCCAGATGACACAGGGAAGCATGTTCTGGTTGAGGTTGCGGAACATGCCTCAGGAGGCCTTGCTCGCCCTGGCGCCGCCGGAGCACCCGCTGTCTTATTTGCGTGTCGACGATGAGGAGAAGGACGGCACCGTCATTGCAAATGGCTTTTCGCCATCCCGAAAGGCACTTGATCCGTCTGACCGCTCCGCGATCGAGAAAGCGGTGCGGCTCTGGGTGCCGAAGGCGCAACTTGTCGAGCATGTTTGCCATGACTGGGCGACCGACCCATTCTCGAAGCAGACGTGGACGATGCTGAAGCCTGGGCAGCTCTCAAGCTACTTTGATGATCTTCAGCGGCCCGAAGGATCTGTCTTCTTTGCCGGAGCGGACTACGCGAGTGGTTGGTTCGGTTTCATCGATGGCGCTATTCAATCGGCGCACGTGGCAAGCCGCCAGGTCGCGGCATACTTGCAGGAGAAAGGACTCGAACATTCGGGTTCGTTGAACAAGGTTGACAAACAGCAGAGGGTCGCATGAGCACAAACACAAAACGGATAGAGAAGAGAGCCCTCGGTCGGGTTCACGTCGCGGGCCAGCCGATGCCATGGCTGAAGGGCGTGGTTGCTGGCGATTTCGTGTTCTTGGCGGGTACTGCTGGCGAGACAGATGATGCGGGCCAACCCGTGAGATCGATCGAGGAGCAGACCGCTTTGGCTTTCGCGAGGGCTCAAGAAGCTTTGTTGGAAGCCGGAAGCACACTTGAACGGGCCGTTCGGATCAACCAGTACCTGTCCGACCGCACGTTGAGGACACGTTATGTGGCTGCTCGCCAATCCTGGCTCGAGGCGAATGTTCCTGCACTCATGAGGGAGCCGTCGTTCGCTTCGCTGCTCGTCATTCAGGAACTAGCGGACGAGGAAATGCTCATCGAGGTAGAGGTAACGGCGCTGGTCGGCTGATGAACCGCCGTGCTCCCGGCCCCGTGAAAACCGCGTCGATATCTGTGGGAAACCGAGTAGTGATCGCTTGCGATCCGCAGTCCTTCGTATATTGAGTATAGCAATAATAAAGGGAGCTCCGGTGGCTAGATCGTTCGATTTTGCCGATAAAAAGACGACGGTAGGACCGTCGTCCCGGGTGAAGAAGTCAAAATCTTCAAATCAGCTAAGTACACGGCCGACCCTGACTTTGCCGGAACTGCTGGAAGGAGGCGACAGTCAAGAGTTTAGGCACATGATGGCTTTGCTGTTCGCCTCCGTCAGCCGGTTGCAATCCATGCGTCGGGCTTTGGCAGGTGAACTCGGGGTAAGTTCCACCGAGTTTGCCGTCATAATGGCGCTGTACCACATAGAGGGTGAGAGCGGCGTACGCATAAAACAGATAGCGGACTACCTCCACAGTGCCGGTGCGAATGTCACAGCCACAGTCGGTCGCCTGCAATCCGAGGGTTGGGTCACCAAAGTTGAGGACAGCGAGGACAGCCGCGCAATGCTGGTGAAGCTCACCCGTAAGTCGAGAAATACACTCGATAAATCGATGCCTTCGATTTCCGCGATCAACGATGTCTGGTTCAAAGGTCTCCGAAAGGATGACGTTCGGGTTGTGACCCAGTTCCTGGAACGATTGATCGAGCAATACGGTGCTGCCGCTGCGGTTGCAAACAACCTCTCGATACTGACGGAATCCACCGACTAGATTCTGCCCCGTAGGGATGCAAGTCGTTCACCGGGCAAGATCCGGGCTGCGGCTTGGCATACGAATACGCGTCGAGTGGCCTTGACCAGCCTTGCATGGCAATTGTCACATGCTGGCGTCCAGCGCTTGTTTTATGCAATTTCCTCTATTTCTGCTGCCTGCAAGATATCCGGTGCGCTTGTCTCCATGAGAACCTGGACACGCCAAGCGTAGCATGTGTGCAGGATGCGCTACCCGGTCTTTGCATAGATCCGCCGGATCCGACTCTGGGCTAGCGATGTCCAAGCGGGCAGAGCAGCTCCTGCATTCTTCTATGCGAAGAACTGAAGCCGTCGTCAGCATTTGTCCTAGAGTTAACGGGTGAGCAGGGTCGACACCTGCTCGAAGGAGAGGCTTTGCAACGCCGACATCAACCGTGTCGCAATGCCCTGAAACGATGTGTTCGACCCAGCCCGGAAGGGCGGACGCCAACTGTCCGGATGAACCGAAGTAACACGTGTCCACCGTGCATCTCGATCATCGAAGTCTCCGGATTTGAGCTAACTCCTTGCAGGCCCTCTCTCACTCGCTCGTCACCAGTCGCGCGGAGGAAAAGTGTGCTGTCTGGTCAATGGCTCCCTTGACCAAGAAAGCTATTAAATATATGTATAAACAAATAGACACACCACTAGCGAGTTAGATCGAGGAGGAAGCTATGAACATCGAGACGCAGGTCACGAGTGCGCCGTCCGCCAAGGGCGCTGCAGGAGCACAGGAGACGGCTGCTGAGGCTATCGTCGATGCTCTGGTCAAGGAGGGGGTTCCATTCGTCTTCGGCATGACGGGGGACACGATCCTGCCGATCATCGACGGCCTCCACGCTCGATCGAGCGAAATTCGCTATATCACGACGCGGCTTGAGATGAGCGCTGTGGCTATGGCGGACGGCTATTCCCGCGTCACAGGGAAGCTCGGCGTCGTGACGATGCACGTTGGACCAGCCGTCGCGAACGCAGTTCTGGGCACCTGGACGGCTCATAAGGACAATGTGCCCGTCATGGTTCTCTCGGCCAACCTAGACCGTTTTCGGCTTGGGCGAGACATCTGGCACGAGTTCGATGTCGTGGGGGTTTTCAGCAAGTTCACGAAGTTCTCCGATCAGATGATTGAAGCGAAGGACGCGAGGCGCCTGATGCGCACTGCGATGCACGTGGCCCAGTCGGGGCTTCCGGGCTGCGTCCATCTGGACTTCCCCAAAGATCTGCTGGCCCAGCCTGCCGACACAGAAACGTTCGATCTTTCGCTTCGTGGCGGCGCCCACATGGGCTTTGTTGCCCGTGCGCCGCGGCCTGAAGAGGAGGCTGTCGAGCGTGCTTTGGACATCCTGGCCGAAGCGAAAAGTCCCGTTATCATCGCGGGGCGGGGCGTTGCTTGGTCGAAAGCCGATTCGGAACTGAGATCCCTGGCCGAAGCACTCGGAATTCCCGTGGTGGCGACTGAGATGGGCCGGGGAACATTTCCTGAGGACCACGCCCTCGCGGGCGGACTTCTCGGCCACTTTGGTCACACTGCGGCGAACACGATCGTGGCGGAAGCGGACGCGATCCTTGGGCTGGGATGCCAGTTCCATAACGTGAACACGATTAACTGGCAGCTTATCCAGCCCGAGGCCAAGATCATCCAGGTTGAGAGCGAGCCGCTCGAAATCGGTCGGCAGTATGCCGTGGCGGTAGGGGTGCATGCTGACACTGGGGCGTTCCTCCGCGATGTCCTGGATCGGTTGCGCTCTCGATCTACAACTCGGCCATCGGAGTATAGGGACGCGGCGATCGCAAGACTCTCGGAATTGAAGCGTCAGGAGAGAGAGACTTTCTACTCGGTCGACCTCGATTCGAAGCCCATCAAGCCACAGCTTGTAGCATCTCTTCTTGAGGAACTCGCCGCCGACGACGCGATCTTTGTCATCGGTTCTGGTCACAACACCCACTTCTCAAACTACATCAAGATCCTGCATCCCGGACAGTACCATTACAGCATCGGTTCAGGCTCTATGGCTTGGGCAGTTGCTGCCGGCATGGGCATGAAACTGGCGCAACCGCACCGACAGGTTATCGTTCCGATCGGCGACGGCGATTTCAGCATGAATGCCCAAGAGCTTGAAACGGCTGTTCGCGAGAACATTCCAATCACCGTGGTCATCTATAACGACGTCTCCTTCGGCGCGCTCAGGATCTTCCAGCAGAGGCAATACGGCGACCGCCAACTCGGGTCGTCCTATGGTGACACCGATTTCGTCAAGCTCGCCGAGGCGTATGGTGCGCGAGGAATTCGAGTGGAAGATCCGAAGGACCTGAAGGCAGCGCTTGAACAGGCCCTGGCGGCCGATGTCGTGACTGTAGTCGACGTGCGAATCGATCCTTGGGAGCTTGCTCACCGAACCCCTGAGTTCAAGGAGTTCCATAGGTTCTGATGGAATGCGTTGCCGCCTCCTGTTCAAAGGAGGCGGCATACTCAGAAGTAATGGAGGCGGCGATGCAGGAACGGCCCTTACAGGGAGTGCGAGTGGTCGAATGTACAACGATGATTACCGGACCACTTGCAGGCATGATGCTGGCAGACCTTGGTGCCGATGTAATCAAGGTAGAACATCCGGAAGGTGGTGACCCGTTTAGAAGTTTCCGTGGGGGATCCGTCAGCCCTTATTTCTTGGCCTACAATCGTAACAAGAGGTCAATCGCGTTGGATCTCAAATCCGAAAGCGGTCGGCGCGTTCTGGAAAAACTTCTTGAGACTGCCGACGTTCTGATCGAGAACTTTCGTCCTGGTGTCCTCGACCGCCTCGGGTTCGGCAAAGATCGGTTGCAGAAGATCAATCCCAATTTGATCCTCTGCTCGATCAGCGGCTTCGGCACGAGCGGCCCTTACCGCGATCGACCTGCCTATGATGCTGTCGCGCAAGCTGTAAGCGGCCTTTCCAGCTTGTTCTTCACGCCCGAGGAGCCTCGGATCACAGGGCCAACCATCGCTGACAACTTAACAGGTATCTACGCCTGCTACGGGTTGTTGGCCGCCCTCCATGCTCGGATGGCACACGGTCGGGTGAGCAGTGTTGAAGTGAACATGCTCGACTCCGCGATCGCGTTCACGCCCGACACGTTCCTGGCCCATACCCTCCTTGGTCTCGAGCCGGGCCCTTTCATGCGGGTGCAGGCTTCTCAGTCCTATGCTCTTCGCTGCCGGGATGGAGCAATGCTGTCGGTTCACCTGTCATCGCAGGAGAAATTCTGGCGGGCCTGCCTGGAAGCATTGATGATCCCGGAACTCGCCGATGATCAGCGATTCAGCACAAGGGCAGCGCGCGTCGATAATTATCTCGAACTCGCCCGTGAGTTGAATGCGGCGGCGCGTTCGCAGGATAGAGCGTACTGGCTTGATCGCCTGGCTGCGCTGGACGTGCCGCATGCTCCTGTCAATTCGCTCGCAGAGGTGATCGACGACGAACAGGTGAAGCACCTCGGCGTTTTCGCGCAGATGCAGCATCCGATCCTGGGACCGCACATTGCCCCGCGCCGGCCGGTTACCTTCAACGGGTCACGTGAGGATCAGCCGCTGGTGGTGGCGCCTGAGATGAATGCGCATGGTGAGGAGATCGTGCAGGAACTGGAGCTTAGCGAGGCTGACGTTCTGAGCTGGCGTGAGAACCTTACGGCTAAGGGAGTTAGTGAGGGAACTGGAGCACCTGCGGGGTCTACCGCGCCGGAACCGGCTTCAACTCCAGAACGAGTGACAGGGTAGGGGGGGTATATGAGCACTCGAACAGACCAGGTCGAGGGACCCGTCACGCGGATCGGTACATCGCCTTTCGACGTTGACCGCCTGCGCTTGCGCGGTCGGGACGTTCTGACTGAGGTTCTTGATCATGTCACGTTCTCGGAGGCGTTCTTTCTCGCTGTCACCGGGACAATACCAGACAGCGTGCAGCGCCGCGTTCTCGACGCGGCCCTCGTCATTCTGATGGATCATGGTTTAACGCCAACGGCCCTCGTTTCGCGCCTTGTCGGCGACTCTGTTGCCGATCAACCCCAGGTCGCGGTGGCGGCTGGCCTGATGATGGTCGGGGACAAGTACGCGGGTACGATGGTGGGCGTCGGCACCTTTCTCAACGCCGGCATCGACGTTGCCGATCACACTGCCTGGGCGCAAGATCTCGTGAACCAGTATCGAAGTACTGGACGACGTTTGCCGGGGTTTGGTCACCCGTTCTACCGAGGAACGGATCCACGAGCAGAGAAGCTTTTGCAAATCGCTGTGGAAGCTGGGGTGCAAGGGAAGTACATCAAGCTTCTTAGGATCGTTCAAACGGAGCTTAGCTCAAGCCTCAGCCAGCCGGCTCTCCTGAACGTAACGGGGGCACTCGGCGCAGTCCTCTGCGAGATCGGCTTTCCCGTGCGGGCGATGAGAGGTCTCGCCGTGGTCAGTCGGGCGGCAGGTTTGGCAGCTCATGTGGCCGAGGAGGCCACGCATCCGATCTCCCCGGCCCTTATAAAGTTTGCTGCAACCGTGCCCTACCATGAGGATGACGGCAACGGCATCAACGGCTAGACAGCCGGTTGAGTTCGGGCGTGCCTCTGACGATGAACGAGACCGACTGATCGAAGAGCCCCGGGGTGCCTGAGTGCGGCAAATCTTGCTGGCCGGTTCGGCAGCGGCCTGTGAGCAGGCGTCGATATCGTCTCGCGTGTGGAGAGCCACCAGCGTTGAGTAGAGGCACGTTGGCCGCATACCTGCCGCAGCTTCGACGATCTCTTCAGCCAACAGCGCCTCCTGCTCATACGTTCGTCCTCCTGATGGCACATGACCATGGATCAAACGGCCACCTCAGTGGGGTCAGGCAGATTGTCGAAGCTGTCGAGATTGAAATCGTGCCAACATGGACAAGCAAGCGAAACGTCCACGCGGCCTAGATCACCGTGTGCGGGTCGTCGTACGGGAGGGTCGGATCCATTGGGACAGGGGCATTGCGCGACCCTCCCGGAGAGCGGATGGCTATGTTGTTTGGGATGAGCTCGTGATCGATGTCACGCGCGAGGTGGAGGTTGAAGCCAATTTCCGCATGGCGAAAGATTAAACCAGCCGGGCTCACGTGGCAGCCACGCGGGGTGTTGCTGGGGTCGTTGAACAATTGAGGCCATTACGGAGTTGCGGCAGGTAGCAGATTCACCCGCTGATGCCATGATTAAGGGCAATGTGACGGCGGCCCCAAGGACTGCACGCCTGGTGGCGCCATTACGGGCTTGGCCGCGTTGGCTACGACCGTCATGACTAGTCTCCTTGTCTCTCAGGAGCGACGAGATCGATCATTCGCGCGACGTCCTCGTCTCCGTAACCACGCTCCATCGCCTCCCGATAGCGAGGAATGGCTGCGCTCAGGAGATTGGGAGAGAGCCCACCCGCCCGCGCAACCCTGTCAATGATCTCAAGATCTTTGAGCAGGATGCGCGGAGTCCCCAAGGGCTTTGTTGGCTCCCGCGCCGCCATGATCGGACCGCGTGCATCGAACTGGGCGGACGAAGCAGCGCTGCCACGTAAGGTCTTTGCGACGAAAAGTGAGTCGAGACCAAGGATTTCCGCTAGAGCAACAGCCTCCGCGGCGGCTTGAATATGGACACCGACGAGGAAATTCGCGACGTACTTCACCCGCAATCCATTGCCAAAATCTCCACAGTAAACAACGCTGTCGAGCATGTCTTCGAGAACGGAACGCCAGCGTTCGACTACAGCGAGTTCCCCGCTCGCGAGCATCAAACCCTTTCGAGCCGCGACGGCAGTCGGAATACCTGAGATCGGGCAGTCCAGCATGACGCCGCCGTGAGCGGCGTACTGGCGCGCCGTATGCATTTTCACGTCGATGTCAAGTGTGCTCATTTCGACAAGCACTGGGAGCAAGCCGCCGCGCGACAGAAATCCATTCGGACCGGCCACGACCTCGGTCAGGGCTTCAGGTGTCGGCAGGCAGGTCATGAGCACGTCCGATCCGGCGGCGGCCGCCGCCGGCGAAGCCGCAGGCGTGCCACCAATACCTGAGAGCGGCTCAAGCGACCCGCGCCGATAGCCGACGACGCGGTGACCACGTTCTATCAGGTTGCCTGCCAGTACCAAACCGAGACTGCCAAGGCCGACAAAGCCGACCTGGACAGATCGCGCGATCGGCTCGGTTGGGGCAGGTCTGTCAGAAACGCTCACGACGAGACCCCCGGAAGGGAGGCTGTCGCCGTCGACAGAGACAATCGGATGCGTAGTGCGCCTTCGTTGAGAGTCCAGATGGCAAAGTGCGCGTCGCGAAGCCCAGCTTTAAAAAAGGGCTCATCGCACCAGAGGGCTTGAGCTTCGGAGAGATCAACACCCTGAAGGATAGTCAGACCCTCATAGGGAGGCACCTCCGGGCCCGCTACAGGACCAGACCCAAACAGCACGCCGCGGCGCTCCAGTTCAATGAGGTAGGCGAAGTGATCGGGCAGGAGCCGGCGTATCGCGTCGGGATCGCGGGCATTGACATGGCGGATCACGACAAATGGTGCTGCCATCATTCGCTCTGTTAGGAGTTTGAGGTCGTTACCCTCGTTCGGCATTTCCGTCTCCCCCGTTGTCATGCCAGGTTGAACGAGCGGTCGGAGAAATGCACAGAGAGGTCCAGTGCTCCTTTATTGATCAGCCAGGGACGGACTCGGTAGGTCCGGTACTTCAAGACATGAAAGATGTCCCCTTGTGCAATTTCGTGCGCCTCCGCTTCTGAGACAACCTTTAGCAGGATCATTCCATCGGGGTGGTCTGGATCATCAACGAAAGGCCCAGCCAAGAAGACTTTGTTCTGGCGCTCCAACTCGGCATAGTACCCAATATGCTCACCAATACGTGCGATGCGCCCGCCAGCATCTTCGTTCCATAGGGGCGTCTTCTCTAGAAGGAGGGCATAGACCAGAAGCCCAAGCATGCCTTGGGTGCTCTCCTGCTCGCTGGCGCGTACCGCCTCGCGGAAGGTACTCATCGCATGCTCTCCTTAAGTGTGGTCGGCCTCGGGCACTGCCGCATAACAGCACCACAAAAGCAGGCTGGCAGACATTCATATTTTCTATAGCTATTTTTAACAGGCGTTTGCAAGGCCTGCAATCGACATTGTGAATCTGGCTTCGGCTAAACCGCCGGATGGAGATTGATGTCGTATTGGGCCCAAATAGCCCAAACGTGTCAGCAGCCCCCTGGCTCCCGGCCTCGACACAGGGCACCTCGTGCCCGACCGGAATGCGCTCGAGCTATTGCGGAGAATGGGTGACGACGGAGGCGTGAAGGCGGCGTATCGAGGCGGGTGTCCAAGCCTGTCAACCTCTCAAAGAGAGCGACACGCCATGCACACACCTACCAGCATCGTCCGACTGCGTTAGTCCGACAAGATCGACGATCACCTGACTGAGAGGCTCCGCACAGGAGTCTGCCGTCTCCTGGCCCTAGCTGTCGAGATGGAGGCTGAAGCGCATGCGGTGTTCTAAGGCCCACGGCCTTGAGCGGCTTGGCGCATAGGCAGCAGGTCGTTGATCTGGCTCTGCGGGTGGCAGGCGACGATGCGGGCGATGAGGTCGGCGAGGTAAGATTGTGGGTCAACGCCGCTGAGCTTGTAGTTTCGATGACCTAGCGATGACCGTCCAGCGCTCGCCGCCGCCGTCGCTGCGGGTAAAGGCCGCATTTTGCGATTGAGCGCGATTGGTCGGATAGCGCGTTCGATGACGTTGGAGTCGATCTCGGCGCGGCCGTCGTCGATGAAGCGACTGAGGCCTATCCATCGCGAGAGTGCGTGGCGGATGGCCTCGGCGAGTTTGCTCTTCTGGCTGATGAGGGCGAGTCGACGATGATGCGGCTTCTCGCCAGGCGGATGTCGCGGCGTTCCTCGGCCGAACCGCCGCGGATCTCACTGTCGATCCGGTAGAGTTCGGCGATCCGCGCGAGCGCTTCCGTGGCGATCGGCGCCGGACCGCTCGGCGCGAGATCGTGTAACTTGTGCCGCACGTGGCTCCCGCAGAAGGCCACGCCCACGGTATTGCGGTCGGCCAGAACCTTATAGCCTGCGTAGCCATCGACCTGCAGCGTGCCGACGAAGCCTTGAAGGTGCCGGACCGCCTGCTCGGACTTGCGATCAGGCGCGTAGAGATAAGCGACGCCCGGCGGATCGACGCCCCCAAGGTCGTTCGTCACGAACGTAGGCGAAGAGCTGGCCGGTCTTGGTTCGGCCGCGACCGGGATCGAGCACCGGCGCCGTGGTCTCGTCGGCAAAGAGCTTGGCCGACGCCTTCAAGCGCTCGATCAGACGTTCAAGCAGCTATGCCGCCGCCCAACCAAGTATCGCCTTCACTTCCAGATACTCTTCCAGTCCGAACACACCGTTCTCGCGTCCGTTGCCCGACTGCCGGTACCCTCCAAAGGGCGCGACGGTATCTGACGTTGCCATGTTGATGTAAGCGCGTCCGGCACGGAGCTTTCGCGCAACAGCCTGCGCGCGCAGGAGGTTAGCTGAATGGACGTACGCGGCTAGACCGAAAACCGTTCCATTCGCGATCTCCACGGCTTCGTCCTCGTCCTCATAGCCGATGATGGACAGAACAGGCCCAAAGATCTCCTCCTGTGCGATCCTCATTCCGGGCGCCACATCAGCGAAGATCGTGGGACGAACATAATAACCGCGATTGAGACCGTTAGGGCGACCAAGACCGCCGCCTACCAATTGAGCGCCTTCGTCGATCCCAAGCTGAATATAGGTTTGCACACGGTCGAACTGTGCCTGGCTGATAAGCGGCCCGAGTCGGGTGCCTGCGTCATCCGGGTGGCCGACCACAACCTTGTCGAGGGCACGGCGTGCGATTTCGACAACGCGAGGCATCTGATCACGTTGTACCAGCATGCGGGTCGGCGCAACGCAGGCCTGTCCGGAATTTGTGAAGGCCCGCAACACCCCAGCTGGAATTGCCTCGTCGAGATCCGCGTCAGGCAGGATGATGTTGGCTGACTTGCCACCAAGCTCCTGATGAACGCGCTTCACCGTATCGGCCGCCGTTTTGGCGATTTGAATGCCAGCACCGGTGGATCCCGTGAAGGACACCATGTCGACATCCGGGTGGGAGCAGATTGCGTGACCGACCACCGGCCCAGTCCCGTTCACGAGATTGAAAACGCCCGCCGGGACGCCGGCGTCATGTAACACCTCGGCGAGCAGTACCGAGCTCAAGGGGGCTATCTCGCTCGGCTTGAGCACGACGCAGCACCCCGCGGCCAATGCGTAGGCAAGCTTCGAGGCAACAAGTCCCAGCGGCCAGTTCCAGGCGGTGATCAACCCGCAGACGCCGATCGACTCCCTCACAATCCGACTCGTCCCAAGCGGGGCCTCGAAATCGTAGGCCTGCAAGACGCGTCGGGCTTCCCGGAAGTGGGATAACGCCATCGTCACCTGCACTTGGCGTGAGAACCAAGCCGGCGCTCCCATTTCCAAGGTGATGATCTTGGCAAACTCATCAAGACGCTGCTCGTAGATGTTTGCAATCTGGTCGAGGAGTTCTACGCGTTCAGCTACCGAGGTTGCACTGTAGGCTGGAAAAGCCCGTCGAGCAGCGAGCACGGCCTTATCAACATCCGCAGCCGCCCCCAAACTGATCTGCGCGAAAGGCTCCTCCGTCGACGGATTGATCACGTCCATCGTTTGCGGGGCGACGGGGTCAACCCATTCGCCCGAGATATAGAATTTGTGATGATGCATCTCTTCCCTCGCAGATGGCGCTCGTGTTGAGACGCCGGATGTTTCAGAATGTAAAATCTGGGTTTTGCAGGTTCAGGGTGCCTCTCATTTATTCCCCTGCCCTTGCTCGATGAGTCTCTGACCTGATTGCAAGAGACGGTCGCGCAGGCCGTGGGCTGCAGAGTTGACGAGACGCCCTTGCCATTTCTGTGCTTTGCCGTTCACGAACACCGATTCGACTTGCGCTGCCGTCGAATAGAAGACAACGCTTTCAGCAGGGTTCTGTGCCTGCCCAAGATCGCGGGGTGATTTCCTGATCAGCTGAATATCGGCAGCCTTTCCTTTTGTGATCGAGCCGATCTCCCGATCCATACCCAAAACTCTGGCGCCCTCTATGGTCGCCCATTCGAGAGCTTCGTGTGCGGTGATGGTGAGCTCCTTTGGATCCTGACCCTCTCGAAGAAGGCGATCGTTGTCGAGCGCGCGCTGCATCTGCAGCGCGATCCTGATCTGGGTAGCCATTTCCGGACCGACGTTGGTGGGGATGTCCGTCCCAACCGCAGGTCGTCCCCCGGCCAGCCGAACATGTCCGGTGGCTGGGAAGCCCATCCCCATCTGCATTTCGACCTCCGGTGTCACCGTGATCGTCGCACCCGAGTCGACGACGGCCTTATACTCGCTGGCCGTGAAGGAGTTTGCGTGAACGAGGTTGATGTCAGGGCCAAGCAGCCCCGCGTCCGCCAGCTGGCGAGCCGCTTTGTTCTTCGGTCCGACCGTGCCCCATCCTGTGTGCATCGTAACCATAACGCCAAGGCGGCGCGCCATGGCGATATCGCGCGTCGTGGCCGGCAGAGTTGATTCATCCGGCCCACGGATAGCAAGAGCCATTCGTACAAGCCCGCTGTCAGACGATAGACGCTCCTTCCGCAGCCGGGCCGCATCTTCGGGATGGTCCCGGTTAGGGTCGGCATACCAGTCCCAATCGCCAGGCGGGCCGTATCCGAAAACGCTACGGACGCCCGACTCAAGGAGAGCGTCAACGGCACGGTCCGCATGAGCCGGCGTATTGATCGCATGACAGTAATCGAACACAGTGGTGGTCCCGGCGCTCACTTGCTCGAAACAACCCGCCAAGTTCGCCAGGTACAAGTCTTCGGCGCTGATGTGGGGTCCGATTCCACCCAGAATACGCTGAACATACTGGTCCAGGCTCCAATCGCCTGCGATACCAGCCATAGCGCTTTGCCAAAGATGGATATGAGCATTCACGAAGCCTGGCAGAGCTATCAAGTCGCTTGCATCTATGACTTCGGCATCTGGCGCGTCGATGGAGTGATCGACGGCTGCGATTCGACCGGAGCGGATAAGGATGTCACCACGCTCAAAAATCGGGTTTTGCGGATCCATTGTCAGGATTGAGGCGCCGCGGATCAGAATGTCGTCCCGAGTTGGTGCCGGCCGAGATTGTGTCGGCTGGTCAGCGCTGCGCGCGCCCTGGGCGCCCGCCAGCACCGCGGCTCCGGCAAGAGCTGGCAAGATCTGTCTGCGATTCAAGTAAAACAGGTGTCTATCATTTTTCATGAGTGTTCCTCCGTTGAAAGTTTCTCTCAGAGCCCGTTCTTCGGTGCGCGCCCTGCCGTGCTGGTGGTTCCTGCCCGATTGATCGCTGGACCTTCTTCCTCGGTGCGTGTGGTCTGAGCGCGCAAGACCGTGGCCCACTTATCGCTGACGGCCTTAGCCTCTGCTGGATGAAGCGCGGTGCTGGGCGGAAAGCGCGAGGACCAGGCATAAGGCCGACAAGCATCGATGATGGCTTTGGAATGCGCTGTCACACCAAGCTCCTTCGCCTCGGGCGGGATGCGCGGGTCGAGGGCGGAACTCCAGCCATTTCTGATGATATCGATCGAGTCCGAGGGCTCGCAGCGCGTAGCGACCGCCCACAGAACATCGTCCATGTTGGACGGATCGATATCGTCATCGACGAGAATGATCAGGCGTCCCATGTAGCTATTGGCGGCCGCTATCAGGCCAGCTCGCTTCGCATGCCCATCATAGCGTTGCTTGACAGCGACAACCGTAACGAGTGACGAGACATGCTGCCAAACACCGGTGACATCGGTGACACCGGCGTTTTCGAACAGTGTCCAAAGGGTTGCAGCCTTCAATGGCAGCCCAAAATGGTGGAGCGGAGGCTTCAACGGAGGCGAGGCAAACAGGATCGGATTGTGCCTGAAATGCACCGCGTCGACCTGCATTACCGGTTGCGGTCGGCGATCTGCCGCATAGTATCCGGTGAACTCTCCGAATGGACCTTCCTCCGCCATCACCGTCTTCGGATCAAGCAGGTAACCTTCCAGAATACTTTCGGCTAGTGCCGGAACCAACAGTTGTGTCAGCGGCGCTCTTGCCAGCGGAATCGCTTCGCCCTTGACGGCTCCGGCAAAATCATACTCCGAATAACCGGCTGGGAGAGCTTCGAAACCTGCTAAGAAGAGTGACGGATCCTGGCCGTTGACGATGGCGACCGGACAGCTTTTACCCTGGTCCCAGAACTTCTTTGCAAGGATGGCTCCGTGCCGTCCCAAGTGATCGAACTGAATCGTGACCGTATTCGCTGTTTGAACCTGGACTCGGTAGATCGATGCGTTCACCCAGTCGCTGTCAGGATCGCCCATGACGACGAGGCTGCCCGATCCGATATAGCGGCCGCCGTCGTCCGCATGCCACTGCGGTACAGGAAAGCATGCGAGGTCGACTTCGTGGCCCGCCATCGTGTTCTCTAGAAACAGAGGTTCGGTGAGGCGCTGCGGCAAGGGGCCACTCCGCTGGAAGGCGGACCGTTTCTCTTTCCATCGCTTGAGAGCTTCCAGAGGGGCGAGCGATGGATCAAGGCCGAGTGCAATGGCCGCTTTGACGGAACTGTTTGTCGCGTTGGTGAAGACGCGAAAGCCCGCGGGATAGCCGTCGAACTTGTCAAACAGAAGGGCAGGGCATTCGGGTAGGTTGGCCGCGACCTCGGTAACAGCTCCAACCTCTAGATGCGGATCAGCACCGGGAACTCTTCTGAGCATGCCCTGGTTGTCGAGCGCCTCGATGAACCCTCTCAGGTCTGCGTAACTCACGAGAAACGTCTCCTCTGTGCGCAGTTCCCCGCGGCTCGCGCTCATCGATGCGCTTCGCCCGGGAGCAATCATTGAGTGAATTAAACACACTTGACTACCTATTGTCTATAGCAATATTCTATGTGTAGGGAGGAACGCACATGTCGAAAATACGCATGCTTCGGAACACACTGGACCGCCGTCAGTTGATGGGTGGCGCGATTGCCGCGATGGCTCTTGGTTATGCGGGCTCCGCACTTGGGCAGAGCAGCCCAAAACCCCAGAAGGGTGGGTCTCTGCGCGTTGGCATCGCCGGCGGCGGCCCCACCGACTCACTTGACCCGCATTCCGCGATTACCCCGGCCGACATCGCCCGTGTTCTCAATCTCTACGACGGTTTGGGGGATGATAACGAACAGGCCGAGTATCGACCGCTTCTGGCTGAGGAGTTCGAGGTAAATCCCTCGGCAACCGAGTGGACGATTCGGATCAAGCAGGGAGCTGAATTTCACAACGGCAAGACGATCGGCGCGGATGACGTCGCCTATACGATTCGACGGATCATCGATCCGAAGAACCCTCGCAATGTAGCGCCGCTTATGCGCTCCATCGATCCAACGCAGATCGTCAAGCTGGACGACCGTACGATCCGTCTTAAGCTTCGCCGTCCCGATGCGGCACTGCGGGACGCTTTCCGCGTACTAAGCACCGGTGTCGTGCCTGTCGATTTCGACCCTAAGAGCCCCGTTGGTTCAGGCCCGTTCAAGCTCGACCAATTCGTTCCGGGTGAGCAATCGACTTTCAAGCGCTTCGAGAACTATCATGGACAAGCGCCTTACGTAGACGAACTGGTCCTCATCGATCTCCCCGACGATGTTGCGCGGGTGAATGCTCTTCTCGGAGGGCAGGTTCACGCGATCGAGGGTCTTCCCTACTCCCAGATACCGGTGGTGAGTGCCAACAGTAGCTTCAAGGTCCTGACGAGCAAAGCGGGGTCGTTTCGGCCATTCACGATGCGGGTCGACAAGCCTCCTTTCGACGACGTCAGGGTGCGGCAGGCTCTGCGGTTGCTGGTCGATCGCGAGCAGCTCGTAAAACTGGCCTTCTTCGGCCACGGACGCGTGGCATACGATGCGTACTCGCCCAATGATCCCTGTTTCGACACGTCTCTGGTTCGGGAGCGCGACGTCAAAGAGGCTCGGTCGCTGCTTGCCCGCGCGGGTCATTCCAATCTGCAGTTGGAATTAGCCACGACCGCGGCCGCACCGGGTCTGCTCGAAGCTTCACAGATCTTTGCCGAACAGGCGCGGGAAGGGGATGTGACAATCAACGTCAAGCGGCTCGACCAGGGCGGCTTCTTCGCGGAGTATACCAACTGGCCCTTCGCGGTAGATTACTGGACCAACAATCCTTACCTGAACCAGGTTGCCTTGGGGGAACTCGCCACTTCACCACTCAACCCGACCCGGTTCTCCGACGAAGAGTTCACGCGTCTTAACGACCTTGCCCGCGCCGAACTTGATCAGAACCGCCGGTGCGAGCTTGTGCATCAGATGCAGCGGATTTCCTTTGAGCGGGGCGGGCTGATCATCTGGGGCTACCCCGACACTATCGATGCTCACTCGGCCCAGATTGGCGGCTTGGAACCCGACCTTACGGGGTGGGGTCTGAACCGTTACAAGTTCAAGAAAGCATACTTCGTCGCCTAGTGACGCTGGCGAGGCCGACCAGAATAGGAATGACGTGATGCTGTATCGTTCCGCGATGAGCACAGAGGACGTTGCTGCTGCACCGGCAAACCTGCCGGTGCCGTCTGCGCCATTCCGATCGTTCAACCCTCGCCGTATGATCGGCGACATCGTTGCTTCGCCCCTTGAAGCGCCAGCAGCTGATGGGCCGGGAAGCCTCTTACTGAAATGACAGTCCGGAACTTCCGAAAAGGCGAGGGTCCTGAATTGTCGAACCAAATGTCACTTTGATCAGTGGCATGGAAGTGCAGGTATTTTCATGAGCGGCCCGATCCATCTGACAGTCAATGGAACGTCCAGGATTTCAGGGGCTGCGCCGACGGTCCCGCTACTTTACGTCTTGCGAAATGAACTCAATCTGATGGGCACACGCTTCGGCTGCGGTCTGGAGGCCTGCGGGGCTTGCGTCGTTCTCGTTGATGACCAGCCTGCGTATGCTTGCACCTTGGAGGTTGCCGCCGCAGCAGGTCGGCACGTGCGAACGGTAGAGGGCTTGTCGGTCGAAGGGAGGGCCGGTCCTCTGCAACAGGCCTTTCTCGATGAGCAAGCCGGTCAATGCGGCTATTGCCTGTCTGGAATACTGATGTCGGCTCAGTCGCTGCTGGAGCGCAACGCCGCTCCGACCCGGGAGGATATCGTAGCGGCCCTCGACAAGCATCTGTGCCGCTGCGGGTCCCACCAGCGTATCGTCCGGGCGGTCGAACGGGCAGCAGAGGCGATGCGCGCATGATACCTAACGCGCTTCCGCAGAGCATTTTGGATAATCCACGCCTGAATCAGTGGATTGGCTTCACCGACGACAAGGTCATTGTCTCAACCGGCAAAGTTGAACTCGGACAAGGTATTCTGACTGCACTTTCCCAGATCGCCGCTGAGGAGCTGGAGGTCAGACCCTCCCGTATCCTGATGCAATCGGGTGAGACCAGCTGCGGTCCTGACGAAGGCGTTACGGCGGGCAGCCTCTCCATTGAGATGGGTGGCGCAGCTATAAGGCAGGTCTCTGCTGAAGTCCGTCAATTGTTCATCGAGCACATCGCATGCATGGCCAAGGTGTCGCCCGAAAGCCTCAAAATTGAAGACGGTGAATTCCATTGCGACGGGGGCGTTGTCGGAACATATTGGAGCGAGGCCAGCGTCGTCGATCTCGACTGCGAGGCGAGGGGGTCACTCAATGTTCGGCAGCGATCCAACTACCGGATTGTTGGCCATGACCTACCACGGGTAGATCTTCCTGCGAAGGTGTTAGGATCCGCTTCGTTCATTCACGATATCAGACTCCCCGACATGCTCCACGCCCGGGTGCTGCGGCGTCCGCGGCGAGGAGCACGTCTCGCAAACGAGCCTCTTCTACCTGGTCGTTTTGCAGGGATGGTGGAGATCGTTCGCGAGGGCGATTTTGTGGCCTTGCTGTCCGACGATGAGTTTGTCGTCCAAGAGTGTGCACCATTGGTTGCGGACCGGCTCATATGGGAAGACGGCCAGCCTGTCCCGGACGAGGCGGGCGAGCCTGAGTGGCTCAGACGCCAGGCTTCCGTCGACACCACGCGGGATGTGGGAACCGTGGGCAATGCTTTGCGCACATCCAGGTTCGAGGCGACTTACTGGCGCCCCTACCTAGCGCATGGATCGATCGGACCCTCTTGTGCCCTGGCTCAGGTCGTCGGCGCGCGCACACTTACGGTTTACACTCATTCTCAAGGCGTCTTTCCGCTACGTGCTGCGTTAGCCAAGGCACTTGCCCTAGACCCCGCAGACATTGATGTGCGCCATAAACATGGCGCTGGCTGCTACGGCCACAATGGAGCGGATGATGCGGCTTTCGATGCGGCCTTTTTGGCGGTACGCACTCATGGCCGGCCCGTCAGGGTCCTGTGGACACGACGTGATGAGCTCTCAGCGTCACCAGTAGGCGCTGCCATGTCCATCGACCTGGCCGCCGAACTTGATGTCGACGGTCGGCCGTCGGGCTGGACCATATCGGTTTGGAGTACCCCGCACGCGCAACGGCCGGGGACCAGCGGTGGCGTCAATTTGCTCGGGGCCGAGGCCATACCAAACGGACCGCCATTGGTGACGCCGCTTGATCTGCCGGATGCGATTGGCGCCGGCGCTATGCGCAACGCTGTCGCGCTTTACGATTTTCCGCAGAAGCTCATCAGCCATTTTGTGCCTGACGTCCCGGTCCGCACGTCCGCTCTCCGTGGGCTTGGCGCGCTAGGCAACGTCTTTGCGATCGAGAGCTTCATTGACGAACTGGCCGACAATGCTGGCCAGGATCCAATCGCATTCCGACTTTCCTTGCTTAAGGATAGGCGAGCCAGGCGAGTGCTGGAGGCCGTAGCTGAAACGTCCCAGTGGAACACACTACGCACAAACAATGCCGGCGGCGTCGGAGTCGCGTTCAGCCGCTACAAGAATTATGCCGCCTACATGGCTACGGTCGCTGAGGTCAGCGTCGGCGAGACAGTTCAGGTGCACCGAATCTGGTGTGTGGTTGATGCGGGCCTCGTCGTCAGTCCTGACGGCGCCCGCAATCAAATCGAGGGCGGTATCGTGCAGGCGACGAGCTGGGCACTGCACGAAGAAGTCCGCTTTAGCGAAGGTGAGATCGCCGCCAAGAGCTGGGAGCAGTACCCAATATTGCGGTTCTCGGAAGCTCCCGCCGTGGACACTATGATAATTGACGCGATTGATGAGCCTCCGCTCGGGGTGGGGGAAGTTGCCTTGGGCCCGACAGCGGCAGCCATTGGCAATGCCGTCGCAATGGCTCTGGGTCAGCGTGTTCGCCGGCTCCCCTTCAACCGAGTTCGCCTCGTCGAAGCGCTGACTTAGTCGCTCGCCGGCTGTGGGGCGGCTTGCCGTCCGGCTCACGAAGCGCCTTTCCCGTAACCCATTGATCGGAAATGACCATGATCAAGAACCACCGCGTCATCGCCCTGGAAGAACATTATCTTGACAGCCAGTTGGCCCAGGCCATCAAGGCTTTTCCCATGCCGAAAATTGATCCCTTGCTTACTGATTTCGCCGAGGCGCGTATCGGCTCAATGGATAGTGCCGGGGTAGACTTTCAGATCCTGTCACACTTGCCTCCTGCGTTGCAGGGCCTGCTCACCAATGATGCAGCCGAAGTTGCCATTGCTGTTAACGATCGACTGAAGAAGATCGTCGATGCCGCACCGCATCGCTTTGCGGCGTTCGCGTCAGTGCCGACTTCCAATCCGGAAGCTGCGGCGCGCGAGCTCGCGCGCACGGTCGGAGACCTTGGTTTCGTCGGCGCCATGATCCACGGCCCAACAGACGGTGTCTTTTTAGACGATCCACGCTTCGACCCTCTGTTCGACGCAGCGCAACGTCTTGATGTACCGTTGTATCTTCACCCAGCTGATCCTCTGCCGGCGGTTCGCGATGCTTACTTCGGCCCGCTCGCCGAGAAGCACCCAATGTACCTGCGGGCGGCATGGGGATACACGATAGAGACCGCCACCCAGGCGGTCCGGCTGATCCTGAATAATGTTTTTGACCGGTTCCCTAGCCTAAAGATTGTCCTCGGACACCTTGGCGAAACCCTGCCCTATGTAATGGATCGCATGGACGAGGCTCTGTCGCGGGACGCACCGGATCTGCACTTCAAGAAGCAATTCCTTGAGCACTTCTATGTCACGACAAGCGGGTTCTTTTCCGACGCTCCGTTGAAATTTTGCATCGCCGAGATGGGCATCGAACGTGTCATGTTCTCAGTCGACTGGCCCTTCGCGTCCAATGAAGTCGCCTGCAGTTGGGCTGCCAAACTCGACCTTTCAGATCCGGACAAGGATCTTCTGCTGCATGGCAACGCCGAGCGACTGTTCCGTTTGCCAACGTAATCTCTGTCCGCCTGGACTGGCGAACTCGCTGAGAAGAGCTGCCAGCACCGTTGGTTGAGCCAGCATACAGTCGTGCGGGGCCGCCAGGCTGCACCATCTAAGGCCGGCTTCTTCGCGGAGTATGCCAAATGGCCCTTCGCTGTAGATTACTGGCCCCACAATCCTTACCTGAACCACGTTGCCTTGGGTTGGAACCCGACCTTACGGGCAGGGTATGAACCGTTAGAAATTCAAGAAAGCATACTTCGTGGCCTAGTCTAGTGACGCTGCTGAACCGGACCTTTCAGAATAGCAAATGACGTGATGATGTATCGTTCCGCGATGGAGCGGCCTATGCCCGGGTTTCAGCCACCCTTTTGCGCCCTGGCCGTATCGATGGACCTTGGTGGGTGGTGACATCGACCATAATCTGGCTCATCGGGGCACGCCTCAAAAGCCGAATGAAAACATCGGCTTTGACCCTATCGCGGTATCTTTGGAAAACTGTGTTCCAGCTCCCGAAAAAGGCTGGAAGGTCGCACCACGGCTTCCTGTCCGCACGATCCAAAGCAACGCTTCGATGAAGCGGCGATTGTCGCCACCACTTCGTCACGGATCGGCTGGCTTGCCCAGACAATGCGGTTCCATCTTCGCCCATTGGGCGTCCGTTAGCACAACCGTTCCATCCAAAGCTTGAATCACAATCGAGCCAAAAGTGGAGTTCTGAATCTCAACAAGCCTTAGTCCATGATTGCCTTTGTCTCCAGGAATTCCTCGAGACCAAAAACACCAACCTCTCGGCCGTTGCCCGATTGCCTATAGCCGCCAAAAGGCGCTTCGTACTCTGTGTCGTCTTCGCTCGGTCCATTGTTAAGATATATGCGGCCGGCACGAATCCGTCGGCCAACTCTCCTGGCTTCACCGACGTCATCGGCAAAGACATGACCCGCAAGGCCGAAGATCGAATCGTTGGCGATGTCGATCGCTTCGTCTTCGTCCCGATAGGTCATCACCGAAAGGACCGGTCCGAAGATCTCCTGCTGGGCGATGGTCATTTCGCGTGTGACGCCGGCGAACACGGTCGGCCGCACAAAATAGCCCCGGTTGAGGCCTTCCGGCCGACCAAGACCACCCACGACGAGGCGAGCGCCTTCTTTTATGCCGGTCTCGATAAACGACTGCACGCGATCGAACTGCTGTTTGTTGACCAGCGGCCCATGCGTGGTCCTGTCCGCGCGCGGGTCGCCCACGACCATTGCAGCCACCGTGGACTTGGCGAGTTCAAGGCACTCATCAAGTTGGTTCTCGTGAACCAGCATGCGGGTCGGCGCCTGGCACGACTGTCCGCTGTTACGGAAAGCACGTATGACACCAGCAGGCACCGACCTGCCGAGGTGATTGCCGGGAAGCAGGATGTTGGCAGACTTGCCGCCCAACTCCTGGTGCACCCTCTTGACGGTTGCAGCAGCGTCGATGGCCACTTGGATCCCCGCGCGCGTCGAGCCCGTGAACGACACCATATCGACGTCTGGATGCGTGGAAATAGCATGCCCGACGGTAGGGCCGTCACCGTTGACAAGATTGAAGACGCCGGCCGGAGTGCCTGCTTCGTGAAGGATTTCGGCGAGAATGATCGCGCTCAAAGGCGAAAACTCGCTCGGCTTTACCACCGAGGTGCACCCTGCAGCAAGTGCGCTCGCGAGCTTCGCCATGATTTGGTTGAGCGGCCAGTTCCATGGGGTGATGAAACCGCACACACCGATCGGCTCGCGCACGATCAGCGCCTTGTCCAGCATCTGCTCGAACTCGTAGGTTTTCAGCACTTTGACTGCCGATTTTAGATGGCTGAGCGAAGAGGCTGCCTGGAGCTCGCGTGAGAAATTGATCGGAGAGCCCATCTCCAGCATCATAGCCTGCGAGACGTCCTCGAACCGGCGCCGATATTCATCGGTTATCGCATTAAGGAGATCGATGCGCTCGGCCTTGCTCCACCGCGAAAACGCTGGAAATGCCTTTTGCGCCGCCTTGACGGCTCGATCGACATCTTCGGCCGTGCCCAGATTGATGCGCGCAACTGGCTCTTCTGTCGCTGGGTCGATCACGTCAACTGCGTTGCGGGCGACCGGGTCAACCCACTTCCCGTCTATGTAGAATCTAAGATTGTTGTCCATAAAGACCTCCATTGCGCCGCCGTCGCTGCGGGCAGATCCAGCGGTGATCGACGTTTCCCTCGGTCGATATTGCTACATGTTAAACCTATCTTATCAACATATATTTTCCGGGTGCCACCGAATTCTTACGGTCTAATCCAACAACAATGAATGTGCCTGTCTTATGGATTGCCGGATCGCGATGGCTCCAGCCGCACTTCCGACGGAGGCTCATCTATGGCGCGTCAGGCGCCAGACACGCGCTCGCAATAATTGTCGAGCGTCGCGTTTTTGTTAGGGCGTGTTGGAAACGCTCGCTAAACCTGCTGGCCAGCATCCTTCTGTTTGCCCTGCCATCTAATGAGGCCAATTCATCGCGAAACGCTCTAAGCGGTTGTCGGATGCGCCCTTGCGTACGCTGAATTCTGTCGATTGTGCGCCGAGCTGATCGTTTGTCGCTCCACTACGTGGCGGAAGACAGACTCCAAGATCGAGTTTGCTTGAAAAGTGCTGCGCCTCGTTCAAGAAGCTAGCAGGTTTTCCTTAGAAAATTTTTCCCAATCTGGATTTACGTTGTTCCGCACCAGGCCATGCTCAAAAAAGTCTTTGAGCATGCCGGCTGACAGCCTACGGCGGTCACTCGTCGAGGCGTCAGAATAGGACGCGGCATGGGGCGTCAACGCCAGGCGCCCGGCAATCCAGGGCTCACGGTCCAACCATGCCTTGAACAAAGGCTGTGAAGGGTCCGGAGGCTCCGATGGCAGGACGTCGAATCCCGCAGCTCCCAGACGGCCGCTTAGCAGCGCGTCGTAAACCGCGTCGATATCGACCAGCTTGCCACGAGCAATGTTTATGAGAATGGCGCCTGGCTTCATTTCACCAAGCCGGTTGGCGTCCAGTAGTCGAAGCGTGGTATCATTGAGGGGCATGTGGAGACTGACCACATCTGATACGGAAAGCACTTCCGAAAGGGACTTGGCACGCCGAAAACCCATCCCCAGCTCATGCCCTTCGGGCAAGAGTGGATCAAAATACAGGACGCTCATGTCTAGAGCGGAAGCTCTCCTGGCCACTGCGGTTCCTATCCGGCCCAAGCCAACGGCACCGAAGATGCCGCCGCGGAGACGCCGCACGACTGGCACATTTTCACCGTTGAAGTTACCGGTTAGATCCGTCCTCAAGCGTTCGTCATACGAGCCAAGGCCCCTCGCTAAGTAGAGCAGCAGTCCAATCGCGTGGTCTGCTATTTCGGACGTACCGTAGTTCGGCACGTTGCAAACCGGAATGCCGGCTTCGGAACATGCACCTATGTCGATGTTGTCATAGCCAACACCTGCTCTGACGATGATCCGACACCTCGAAAGCTTGCCGATTGTAGAACGATCAAGGACGATGCGATTCCGCATCAGGACGGCATCGCAGTCGCCCCAATCTTCCGCACTTATGGCGCTCACATGTTGCACGCCACGAACGTCGAAAGACAAGTTTGGGCCGGCCACGTCGGCGGCAACCTCTTCGACGTCCATATCGGGCACCAGAACTTTGATAGTCGACATGTTAGGAGACTCACCCGTTAAACTTATCGGAGATAATGTGAATGACGATTGGTCGAACGTTCAGCCGCGCGACATCATCGAGGGAGGGGCGTAGGTCGCGCCAACGAGCACATCGATGAGATAAGGCCGTCCTTCTCTCACTGCATCGAGCCCTCGCGCGATCGCACTCTCGAGATCTTCGATGGTTTCAACTGGGCCTTCTGCCTGCACACCTTGGCTGCGCGCCATTGCACTGAGGTCAACGGCAGGATCATCGATGCGCTGACCAATCCAGCGGTTTGCGGTTTCACGTGACCTAACCTTCGCAACCGCCTCCTGGTGCAGCTCATCATTGAAATTCGATCGATTGTTGCTGACGATAAAGAGCGCCGGCAGCTGATAATGTGCAGCGGTCCAAAGAGCCGTAACACCTTGGAGAAAATCGCCATCGCCCAGGACGCCCACAACCAGTCTGCTCGTATCTTTCAACGCGAGCGCGGCTCCAACCGTCAGGCCGGGGCCTGCAGCCAGGCCGCCGCCTCCGTCGTGACCAAGAAAATCCAGCGGCCCACGAAGATCGAAAACGTCTCCAACCCAGCTCAGATTTGAGTGGGCCAGCGTCAATTCGCGATCACCTCGAGCACGTTGCAGGGCAACTTCGATATCGTGGGGATGTATTCCCGGGCCGGGGGAGTAGTCCCCTGATGGCGACGTGGACGCGGGATAACTGACGGAGCTTCCTCGGGTCAGGGAGCGCGTGGCGTCGAGCAGTTGCTCGACAAATCTGTCAGAGTTTGCCAGCACCGGCGCATCGACTGGGGGAAGCCCGAAATAATCCATGCTCCAGCCCCGATGTAGATGGCTATCCAGTGATACGTTAATGATCGTCGCCTGTATCTTGTGGGTTTCAGAACTTACGCCGCGCAACAGGCCGTTGAGGTCCGGCCAGTCCAAGCTCAAGATCACATCCGCGGCCGCAACCTCATCCTTGAAATTTCCACCCAAAATGGAGATTGGCGGCAAAACATGAAGCGGATGCGATGTCGGGAAAACAGCACGCTCGAGAACCGACGTCACCACCGTTGCGCCAAAGAATTCGGCGAGTTCGACACGGCGGTCCCAGTCCGCTTGAGATCGCGATCCACGTCCGATAAGGAAGAGGGGGTGTGTCGCGGCGTTCAGAAGATTCGCGATCCTGCTCACCGTAGCCGCATCCGCAACGGCAGCTGGCGCCGTACCGTAACGCGCCGGAGGAAGCTCCACCTGCTTTGTCAGACGGCTTTCCTGCATACCCGCATCGAGGCAGATGTAGACCGGCGCTTTTGGTTCAGTCTGCGTTAACTGCATGCCACGGAGAAATGCCTCGATTGTGCCGTGCGTAGACCGCGGCTCGTCGTCCCATTTCACATAATCCCGTAGGAGTGCTCCCTGATCCTTCGCCGTATGGATCCAGTCGATCCAGGGTCGCCGTTTCTCGGGTTCAATGGGGCCGGTAGCGCCCACGACGATCATGGGCATGCGGTCGCAATAGGCGTTGAAAATGCCCATGAGACCGTGCATCAGGCCGACGTTGCTATGGAGAATAGCCCCCATAGGCCTATCGCGCACTTTCGCGTAGCCGTGAGCGATTGAGATTACATGATCCTCATGCAGGCAAAGCAACATTTTCGGCCGCTCATCACCGAGGAAATTGACAAGGCTGTCGTGCAACCCCCGATAGCTGGCCCCCGGGTTCATGGTCACATACTCAATCCCGAGATGTCGCAGCATGGCAGCGGCGACATCGCTTCCCCACTCGGGGCTCGGCTCGGAAACGATCCCCGCTTGCAACTCCGACTGGCGCACCTAGTGCCCTCCCAAAAAAGCTTATTTATGAAGCTAAATTTCATATGCATTATGATAGCTTTCTATCGTCCTAATGTGCAATAGCGGTGTGCATTCCATCGATCCGCGGCCGCCGTTTGGTTGCATCGACAGGACTCGTGCTACGGATAAGCAGCATCGGAGACCTGTCGATCCAACTGTCGAACACTCCGATCCGCCGACGCTATATTCGGCATCGGCGCTGTCTTCATCGTCGCGGGGCTCCGTCCATAGCAGCGGTGCCGACGACCTCAGCACCGCACTCCCCCGGTCACATGCTGGCGTCACACGTGGCCTGGTCTGCTCCACCTATTGGCTGGTATTTATCTGCCGTTGACATGTTGCGAAATAGCATAGTTAAGTAGGTAATTAGCCAATGTCGGCTGCCCTTGCGGGGGGGCATTATTGTTATGCTCGAAGTTGCCATAAGGGTGCATAAGGGTGAGAGGAAACCGATATGCGTTTGACGGAATGCCTCTCCGTTTCGGATTTCAGGCTAGCCGCGAAGCGCCGATTGCCAAGATTTCTGTTTGAATTCATTGACTTAGGGTCCGAAGACGGGGTTGCGCTTAACGACAACATCGAATCTTTCAGAAAGATCAAGCTGCAGACTAGGTTTCTGGTCGACCTCTCCAAGCGCGATATGAGCACCCAGTTGTTTGGGATGCCACTTTCGCTACCCCTCGCCACTGCTCCAACCGGTATGGGAGGTTTTTGTTGGTACAGCGGCGAGGTTGCTATTGCGAAAGCTGCGGCAGAGGCTGGGATTCCGTTCACGCTCGCGTCGACGTCTGATGCCAGTATGGAGACCGTCGCGAGAGAAGCCGGCGGCCGACTTTGGTTTCAAATATATATGTGGAGGGAGACACACTATTGTTACGAGATGATCGCGCGCGCGCGTGACCTCGGATTCGAGGCATTGGTGGTCACTATCGATCAGGCGCTGGGGCGATCGAGAGAACATAATGAACGAAACAAATTCTCAATACCGTTCCGATTGAGCACCCGCACCAGCATTGATGCTGTTCGCCGGCCGCGCTGGTTGTTGGGCGTTGCGGCACAGCAATTAGCAAAGAAAGGAATTTGGTATCACGCCAATCATCCGCAACGGTATCAATCAATTTTAGGCAATGCAGCGATACCAGACCGACATGAGGCGATGACCTGGGATGAGATTGCTAAAATTAGAGATGTATGGCCGGGAAGACTAATTGTTAAAAGCGTTCTCAGTCGCAAGGACGCTCAAAAAGCGATTGCCTGTGGCGCCGACGCGATTGTGGTCTCCAATCATGGAGGGCGAGCTCTCGATTCAGCCGTCTCCTCAGTCGAGATGCTGCCGGAAATCGCTGCTGAAGTGGGCAAGCGTATACCTATACTTGTTGACGGCGGAGTGCGGCGTGGAAGTGATATTGCAAAGGCTTTGGGCCTTGGCGCGGCTATGGTTCTTATTGGTCGCGCTCCGCTTTACGGCGCTGCCGTTGCTGGGCAGCCCGGCGTCGCAAAAGTCTTCAGGCTCTTGGCTGACGAGTTTGAAAAAACTTTGGCCTATCTTGGATGTCGTACGCCGGCTGAGGTGGATAAATTCATTTTTGCAGATAACGCATTGCGGAATGCCCTCTCTACGGGCCAGGACCAGCATCGGTAGCGTCGCATCTCGTGGTGAATGAACACCCGGATATGGGCCGGCCAGCGTCGCACAACGCTCTCCGCGCCAATCACCCGGCCTATTGTCTGTATGCGGAGCTGCCATACGCGCGCTGCTTTCCTGGAAGATCCCGAGTAGCGGATCGAAGCTCGTTGGTTCTTTGCGCCAACGCAACGTCAAGCGATGTGAAACGAGGTTGTGCCAGCGCAGAGAGCGCCCCGCGAAGCACGCTGTCGGTCCTCTGGAACCGATAGGGCTGGCTCAAGAAAGACTGAGGGACAGATCCGATGAACAGAGCACTTTCGATCTCACCGTGGCAGCCGCATGTGGTGGCGACATGTCGGGCAAGCATCAAGTGCAGATGCTGAACAAGGGAACCACCGGGCGGGCTCAGCACTTCGAGCCGGAGTTCCTGAGGGTAGCACCCGGCGACACGGTGACATTCGGGGCAACGGACAAAAGGCCATATCTCGGAGGAAGGTAGCATGCAGACGCTTCGAATAGGGGACGTAACAATTACCAGCATAATAGAACGGGACGGCCCTTGGCGCCGACCCGAGGACATGTTCCCAGCTTATGATCCGGAGATCGGGCGGCGTCACATCGCCGAACTAGACCCGGTCGTTTTCGACAAGGCATCTGGCCGAATGGTTATCACGTATCAGAGCTTCGTCGTGCGCACGCCGAAGCACACCATTTTGGTGGACACCTGCACCGGCGACCACAAGGGCTACTCGGCTCCAATGGACTTTCCGAAACAGCCCTGGCTGGACGGGTTCCGTGCCGCGGGCCTGCGCTTCGAGGACATCGACTACGTTTTTTGCACTCATCTCGACATCGATCACTGCGGCTGGAACACCGTCCTCAAGGACGGGCGCTGGGTACCGACGTTTCCGAATGCCAAATACGTCTTCCACAAGGGCGAGTACGCCGCCAGGGAAGCTGAGACCCGGCAAGGCGACAATACGCTCGACAACGTCTGGCGTTTCAACTGTGAGCCGATCGTTGAGGCGGGGCAGGCACTTCTGGTGGACGAAAACTATGAGCTCGACAATACCGTGTCTCTGACGCTGACACCCGGCCATTCTCCTTGCCATTGCTGCGTCAATATCCGCTCGAGGGGCCAAAGTGCCGTAGTCACCGGCGACCTGTTCCACCACGCCCTGCAATGCCGCGAACCGGAATGGTCGACAAACTTCGACTGGGACCCAAAGGCTGGCATCCGCTCGCGCCGAAACTTCCTGGCATCGGTTGCCGGAACCGGCACCTTGGTTCTGCCGATCCATTTCCCAAATCCGACGGTCGGACGAATCGAGGCGGACGGCGACCGGTTTCGCTATTCTTTCGTACGTTAGAAGTGACACCGCGACCCAGCGGAACTCTGTTCCGAGCGACAGGAGGCGGAGGCATTTCAGGAGGAAAGGCTCCATGTGCATATTCGCCTAGGATGTGTGGGTTCCGATAGCGGACGCTTCCCCGAATGCCTGTAACGAGCGCACTCGAGAGTTCCTTCCTTTGATTAAGATTGGTCCCTCCTCGATGTGTAGCTCGACGTATGCGCGCACTTTGCCATCGTCAATCTGTGGTATTCCCACTCGAACGGCCTCGAGCTTCAGTCCGAGCGACGTGACGTGTGGTCGGTTATGTCTCAGCCGTGCCAGACTGTCGGATCGCCAGCGCATCACCGGGAATAGGGCAGCAGGTACCAAAGGTTGGCGCCGACGGCCTTGATTATCTGCCTAATGCGTGTCGGCCAAATCCTGCCAGCGTGCCTTCTTTATCTGAGCCTAGGACCGACGGTTAGATTGTCGCCGCCGGAAAAAGCTAGACAGACTGCCGGCAACAGGATTATGTTCATTAGGTATGTATGTTCCTATGTAAAATTTAGAGATATCGAGGTCTCCAATGGATCGGAAGTGCGCTGCGGTCGAGCGGCTAGACCGGGCGATTGCCGCCATCGGGGACCCAAATCTAGACGGCATGGTGGCTTGCCCCACCGTGTACTTTGAGGCTGCGCGCGCCGCGGCAACGGCAGCGGATGCGCGTGCAAAGGCTGGTATCAGTCTCGGGCCGCTCGACGGGGCGATCGTCACAATCAAGGATCTTTTTGATGTCGCCGGCGAGGTGACCCGCGCAGGTTCTGTGGTTCTCGCCGGCGAAGGCAAGGTTGCGACCCGTGATGCGGTTGCTGTGAACCGAATGCGGGCAGCGGGCGTGATCATCGTCGCGAAGACGAATATGAGCGAGTTCGCATTCTCGGGCGTCGGCACCAATCCGCATCTGGGAACGCCACGCAATCCACTCGACACCAGCCGGGTCCCGGGGGGCTCATCGTCAGGCGCCGCCGTGGCGGTAGCCCGCGATTTCTGCGAGATCGGGATTGGCACTGATACCGGAGGCTCGACACGGATACCGGCCGCCCTATGCCGCCTGGTCGGCTTCAAGCCGACCAGCAACCGGATTTCCACCGGAGGTGCTTTTCCTTTGTCGGAAAGTCTGGACTGTGTGGGTCCGATCGCCCGCACGGTCGACGCATGCGCTTCGGCGGACGCGGTTCTGGCCGGCGTCGAAGACGACCAGGCTGCGGTGCCGCTGGCGGGGCTGCGCGTCGGCGTCGTCCAAGGTTTGCCCTTCGAGGGCATAGATGCGGCGATTGCCGAGTCGTTCGATCGCGCCTTGCAGGCGTTGGCGGCCGCTGGTTGTCGCGTGACAGATGTCATACTGACTGAACTCGACGGCATGCGCGAGGTCAATGCCAAGGGCGGAATTGCAACCGCCGAAGCCTTCGCGTTGCACCGCCACAGGCTGAGCCAGGCTTCCCGCATAGATCCGAACATATTGGTGCGGATCGAACGCGGCAAGACGATCGGCGCCGCCGATTACATCGATATGATCCGTGGACGTGGCGCGCTTGCCGCTTCAGTCGGCCGGAGCGCGGCCGACTGCGATGTGCTCGTCATGCCAACTGTTCCGATCGTGGCACCGACGCTGGAGCAAGTAGCAAGTGCGGCAGGTTTCACGGAGCGCAATGCACTCCTGTTGCGCAACACGGCGATCGCGAATTTCTTCGATCTGCCCGCCATTTCGTTGCCTGTCGAAGGCCTGCCTGGCGCTGCTCTCATGATGATCGGGCAATCTGGCCGGGACAGGCGACTGCTGGCCATGGCCCGATCGGTCGAGGCATGTCTGGGCGAATAATGACCGCGTTGAAACAGAAGGAGGGGGTCACTTGATCCAAACGAGAACGCTCGATCCGAGGGATGTCAAAGATCTGACGATCGCCGGATGGACTGGCAGAAACCGTGATGCCGTCGAAAAACACATCCACGAACTAGAGGCGATCGGCGTTGCCAGGCCCACCTCCACGCCGATTTTCTACCGGGTTTCTGCCTCGCTCTTGACCGTCAGTCACTCGATCGAAGTGATGGGTGATGCCTCGAGCGGGGAGGTGGAGCCGGTGCTGGTCACACTCGGTGGCCAGCTTTGGGTAGGCGTCGGTTCCGATCATACCGACCGCAAGGCAGAAACAATCGGCGTGACGCTCTCGAAGCAACTTTGCGCGAAACCAGTAAGTTCGACACTCTGGCGCTTCGCGGACATCAAAGACAGATGGGATGACATCGAAATCCGCTCGCATATCAATGTCGACGGCGAACGGCGTCTCTACCAGGAGGGTACGCTTAGCACCATGCGCCCACCTGGGGAACTGGTGGTGCTTGGGTTCGGCGGTAAGGGTCTGAGCGAAGGGTCTGCCATGTTCTGCGGCACGCTCCCTGTTCGTGGCGGCTTGCAGCCGTCCCAGCGGTTCGAGATGGAGATGCGCGATCCATTAACCGGTGAGACAATCACCGCTGCCTACGACGTAATCACGCTGCCTGTGCGAGGATGAGATGACAGAAAAGCTTCACGAGGAATTTGCCATCGTCGACCTTGAAGAGGGTTGGCACACCCCGGATGGCTACCCATCGGGCATCAAGCAGAAGATTCTCTCCGGCGGACTTGACGAGGTGGCGCGCAAGGGTAATCGGACCCGGCTGCTGCGTTTCGACCCGGGCGTCTATACGACCTCGCCATTCGTCCACATTTACTGGGAGGAAGTCTTCCTCGTTTCAGGGGATCTCATTGTCGGTAACGACACGGACGGGAAGGGGGGGGAGAAATTCGAGGGCTATACTTACGCAGTTCGGCCGCCCGGCGTCTATCACGGCCCCTTCAAGTCGGATGGCGGCTGTCTCCTGCTTGAAACGCACTGGTTCCAATAAGGAGTTTGCCATGCTTAAGCTTGCCGTGCCCGACATGGTGTCGAACTCCTACTTTCCGGCGGAAGCCGCGATAGAGCTTGGCCATTTCCGCGATAACGGGTTGGATGTTTCCCTGGACCTGATGTTCCCAGTAGACCGTTCCTACAAGGCGCTGCGGGACGGTGAGATCGACATAGTCGCCGGATCCGCACATTCGGCGCTGGCCGCCTTTCCGAACTTCAAGGGGGTGAAACTCCTCTGCGCGCAAGCGCAAGGCATGTACTGGTTCCTGGTCATGCACGCCGACTATGCCGCGCAACGCGGCGACCTTTCGGTATTGAAAGGCAAAAGGATCGGCGCGGCGCCGTGGGTGGAAACCGGATTGCGTGGGTTGCTCGCTGAAGCGGGTATCGACATCGAACGCGACGGGGTAACGATCGCTCCGGTTCCATCGCAGCCCGGCCAAACCGTCAACTTCGGTCTCAATGCCGCCAAGGCGCTCGAGGCTCGCCTGATCGACGGATTCTGGGCTAATGGCATGGCAGCCGAGATCGCTACAACCAGGGGCATCGGCAAGGTCATTCTTGACGTGAGGCGGGGTGACGGTCCTTCCGAGGCCTTCGATTATACTTTCGCCTCGATCGCGGTTCGCGACGAGTTCGTCGCGGAAGACCCGAAACGCGCACAGGCGATCGTGCAGGCGATCGTCGATACCCACGCCCATCTGCATAAAAATCCGGATGTGGCGGCCCAGGTCGGCGCAGCGCTGTTCCCGGCAAACGAAGCCGGCCTCATTACAACGCTGATCAAGCGCGATCTGCCATTCTACGATCACCGCATCTCCCGCAAGACCGTCGCGGGAATGAGCAGGTTCGCACGGCACATGAATCTGGCTTCGCAGGATCTCGCCTACGAGGATGTGGTGGCGAGCCGGACAAGCGCCTTCAGCGACGTCTGACCGCTGGCGGATGGCTGCTCAGTCGATCGGGTTTTCCCGCTCCGCGACCTTGAGTTGCGCCAGCGCCAACTCGCTGTTGCGAGAAAGACGAGTGAAGAGCGATTCGGCCGAAGCAAGATCGGCCGCCGTCATTCCTTCAAACAGAACGTCGTTAACTTTGGTGACGAAAGGTGCGACAGATTTAACCGTCTTTTCGCCTTCCGCGGTCAGACTGACAAGCACGCTGCGCCTGTCGTCATCCGACGAGCGCTTCACGAGCAGGCCACCGCGAATCAAGCGGCCCACCTCGGTCGTCACGTGCGTTGGTGCCAGATGAACATACTGCGCCAGCCGCTTTATGGTGACGCCCTGCTCACCTTGTCGATAGGCCACTCCGAACAAGACGGCAAACTGGGAACCGGTCAGCCCGATCTGCCGACCGAACGCCTCTCGGCAAACAGTCAATTTTCCGAGAACTTCGGCAAACAGGTATACGACATGACGGAAGCTGTCGTCGCTGCCGTCAACGAGTAAAGTGGGATTGGAGACTGTCAACGGCGCAGAAAATTCAGTCTGCTTGATGCTGGCAACGGTCTTCGTCTTTGCCGCAACCCCGGTTGTAGCCAACTTCTGCTTGATCTCTGGCACTCATGTCCTCCGGATAAACCACCCCGAACCTTCTTGCCCAAGCGCCAACGACGGCAGACCAGAGCGAGTCAGGTTCTAGGAACTGGTACCTGAAAGGTATCTTGATATCAAATCTGGAAAGTTTTCTGGCAGCTATTCAACGGTATCCGGTGCGTGGCTTTCTGCTGTGGCAACAACGGACAACGCAACAATGCGCCCTGTATCCAACTCCCCATTCCCAGAGCTTTCGTGAAGCTTCTGAATTAATGTTAAACATTCTCCAAATTAGAAAGGTATTGAAGTCCTGGTCAAGAGGGAATCGGGCAGACGCACCGTCAGCGGCGGCGAGGGCTGCGGCAAGCAGTTGCGTCAGTGGAATTTAGTGACAACGAGCTTGGCGTCGAAGGGGGGAGGTTCCGCCCCCTTTATGCGGTCAGATCTCCTGCATTGATAGCATCGGCATTGGTTTCTTCGATCTGTCACGCTGGGGATCTGCCCGATTGGCTTGATCTGATGAACTGATGCCTCCCAGGCATAGTGTTGAGCCAAAGCCCCGTTGTGGGCTCGTGAATGTCCCAGCGCAGTCCGATTATGATCACACTGTGCCCTTCCAAAGCTCGATGCCATCTCATGTCACGTGGTGTGCAAGTCGGTCGCAATGTCATGACGCGGTGCCAGACGTGACGCAGAGGTTAAGCGCTTCACCTGTTTCAACGAGCGGCATCAGCCAGGGAAATTGCTAGTTGACAAAACATCAAAATGATATGTTAGTTATGGATATAACAGTTGGTGTTTTGGAGGAGATTTCATTCAGATGGTTCGCGATTCCGCAGCTTTTGAAGCGTCAGAACCAACGCTGTCGTCAACCACATCGATGGTCGGTGCACGAAAGTGGGGGTTGGTGATAGACGGTAAGATCACTGGCGCGTTGGAAGGGCAGGAGTTTGAGAACTTCAGTCCCGTCACCGGCGCCATGATATGCCAACTGCCCGATGCGCGTGAGCGCGATGTCGAAGCTGCGGTTGCGAGCGCGGCCAAAGCTCAGGTTGATTGGGGCCGCATGCCCGTCAAGGAGCGCTCTTCCATTGTAAGGAAGCTTGCGACGGTACTCCGGGAGCACCGCAAGGAGCTCGCTGCGCTCGACGCCATTGATGTCGGAAACGTGTATTCCTTTATGCTTGCGGACGTGGATGCCGCAGCCGACACGCTAGAGATGATGGCGAATTTCGGCCTGAGCCTGACTGGACGGACTTACCCGGTCGCGGATACGCACCTTTGCTATTCCCGGTATGAGCCCTACGGTGTGGTCGCACGCATCAACGCGTTCAATCATCCAGTGTTGTTCGCGGGTCAAAAGATCGGCGCGCCTCTGGTCGCGGGCAACGCCCTTATCATGAAGCCTTCTGAGAACGCCGCTCTTTCGGCTTTGCGTATGGGCGAATTGTTTGCAGAACATCTTCCGCCGGGATTGCTCAATGTGATCGTCGGGAAGGGGGCGGAGTGTCCGCAAGCGATTGTCCGACATCCGGCAGTCAAGAGAATTGGCTTCATCGGCAGCTCACAAGTCGGGATGGCCATTCAGCGCGACGCCGCCGCTGTTGCAGTAAAGAATATCACGTTGGAACTTGGCGGCAAGAATGCACTGATCGTTGCTCCTGACGCCGACTTCGAAGCCGCTGCAGTCGGCGTCGTAAAAGGAATGAATTTCGTGGGCTGGCAGAGCCAGTCCTGCATGTCGACGACCCGTGCAATCGTGCCCCGTTCCGAGCAGGAGCGGTTCGCCTCTCTGGTTAAGGCGGAGGTTGAATCTATTGTGATCGGGGATCCATTTGAGCCCACCACCAGGATGGGAACGCTCGCCTCTCAGGCGCAGTTCGAGAAAACACGGATGTACGTGGACATCGCCAAAAGCGAGGGCGCCGAACTCGTGACCGGTGGTGAGCCTCACACGGGCTGCGGGCCTGGCCTCTATCACAAGCCGACCGTTTTCACCAACGTTCGTCCCGAAAGTCGCCTGGCGCGCGAAGAGGTCTTTGGACCAGTTCTATCGATAATAGGTTACGACACCCTCGATGAGGCAGTCCAGATCGCCAACTCCGTCACCTTCGGGCTCACGGGTTCCGTCTGGAGTCGCGATATCGGGACCGCTCATCGGCTCGCGCACGCATTACAGGCCGGTTACGTGTGGATCAACGATTCCTCCTCGCAATTCGAAGGCGTTCCGTTCGGCGGCTACAAAAACTCCGGCATCGGACACGAGGATGGATTGGAGGAGCTGTTTAGCTATGCGCAGCTCAAGGCGCTCAACGTTCGTATCGGAGGATAGATCGTGACTGAAGTTGGTATTTTGCCCAAAGGGCTTGGACCGTTCCGCATAGGCCGCGATACGATGCCTTGGAGCAGCGGGTGCGTATCTGGCGGCTTCGTTTTTCTCTCAGGCATCGTCGGGCACGTCGACGACGATGGCAATCCAGTTCCCGGACTCGAAGAGCAGACGGAACTCGCCTTCGCCCGTCTAATCTCGGAACTCGAAAGGGCTGGAAGCTCGTTCGATAATCTGGTTCGGCTGAACCAATATATCACCAACGCCTCTGAGCGAGAACCTTACGTGGGCCGGCGGGAGGCCTTTCTAAGGAGTAAAGTAGACAAGTACCCGGAACGCCGGGCTTTTGCGTCAACTCTCCTTATCACCACCCTTGCAGACCCCGCTATCCGGTTGGAATTGGAAGCGACTGCGGCAGTCGGGGCAAAGTGAATTGACGCGAGTAAATGCTTGACAGCTACGAAATTCATATTAATATTGTATGTTAATTATCTCGTCGGAAGGGATGAGCATGCGGCGAGACGGTAGGTAGATATTGCACCTTGGCATACGACGAGCGGAGAGGTTGAGACCATGAAGGCTTCTTCGCTTGATGTTTGAAGGGGCGACTTGAGTCCTCTCCCGGCTGGATCGAGCGAGCCCAGATGTCGCCTCTGCAGGCGAAAGATGAAGTTGAGTTAGATAGGCGCCCGACAGTTACTACTACTGTGATCGTCAGTTCGATAAGATTGGAAAGTTAGTACAAATGGCAAGTCCAAACGGTCAAGCTGTAACACCATTGACGCTGCGCGCCCCTAGTGTTATCGATCTGGGAAAGCGCCGCCCGCTTTGGCTTGACCAAGCTTTTGGCGACGATTTTCCTGGCAATGCCCCTCTTAGCGGCAATCATAAAGCTGACGTTGTAATCGTAGGCGGCGGTTATGTCGGCTTGTGGACAGCTTTAGAGCTGAAGCGGCTTCAACCGTCGCTCGACGTAGCGCTTGTGGAGCGCAAGACGTGCGGCTCCGGCGCCTCGGGGCGCAATGCCGGGTTTGCCATGCCATGGTGGCTCAAGATCTTAACGCTGGAAGAGGTCCTTGGTCGGGAGGAGGCGTTAAAGCTTTGCATAGCGAGCGAAGATGCGGTGGCGCAGGTCATAAGTTTCTGTGAAACGCATTGCCCGGAGGCACAACCGCGGAAAGATGGCTGGATGTGGGCTGCGTCCACGCCAGCACATGTAGGACGTTGGGAGGCAACGGTCCGCAAGCTTGAAGAGCTCGGCAAGCAGAGGTTTACACTCTTAGGCGCGAAAGAGATTCAGGAGCGGATCGGGACCAATACCCACCTTTCTGGCGTCTATGATCCGAACGCAGCTACTCTTCACCCCGGTTATCTGGTTCGCGGACTCCGTAGACGGGCAATCGAATTGGGAGTGAGGGTATATGAAAATTCGCCCATGCTCGAGATCAGAGACGCTAACCCGGCTGTGGTCGTCACGAAAAACGGCACGATCTCGGCACCCCAGGTTGTGTTGGCCAACAATGCCTGGTCAGCAAACCACCCCGCAGTCAAGGGAAGAATCGTAGTTATTGCGGCTGACCTGCTTGCTACCAGCCCGATTCCGCAAAGGTTGGCTCAGTTGGGATGGACTAACGGCACCGGCGTTATTAACGCGCGCCAGCGCATCCAGGTTTATCGCACTACCCCGGACGGCCGAATTTACTTCGGTCGCGGCGGGGGAGGACTTGCATTCGGAGGTTGGTTCGGCGACCGCTACGACTCGTCCCCAAAACATTCTCGTGAAACCGCGGAAGCCTTCCAAAAAATATTCCCGATGTTGGCTGACGTAAAGATCTCTCACAATTGGACCGCGCCGATAGACATGACGCCGACGGGGCTTCCCTTCTTCGGCCGCTTTGGGAAGTACAAGAATGTATCCTATGGCGTTGGCTGGAGCGGCTATGGAGTCGCATTGTCCCATATTGGCGGACGCATCCTATCTTCGATGGCCTTGGAGCTAAAGAACGAGTGGTCGGAATGCGGCCTTGTAGACCGGCCGGCTGAGAAATTTCCACCCGAACCTTTCCGCTATCTCGGGGGCAAGCTCGTACAGGCGGCGGTGACGGCTAAAGAGAAATCGGACGATTCACAGAAGAAGCCCACTAAGTTTGTGTCTCTTCTGAGTCGTCTTGCGCCAAAGCATTGACGTTCCGCTCTGGGCAATCGGGACTACCGGACAGAGGATGCAGATGCGAGCATTAAGCGAAACATTGAAGCAGGTCGGTTCGGCTTTGCTTGCGCTACTTATAATCAGTATCGTGACATTTGCCGCGACCAGTATTCGTTCGCCTGAAGCAGTGGCAATGAATGCGCTGGGCCGCGAAGCGAGCACCGACGCAATCAACAATTTCATCATCCAGAACGGGCTTGACCAGCCATTGGTATTCAGGTTCCTGACGTGGCTCTGGCACTTCGTCCGCCTCGACTGGGGAATGTCCGCGGTGAACAACCGGCCGGTGAGCGAGGTTGTCATCCCTTGGATCAGCAACACCCTTGCGCTTTCAGTTGTCGCACTCGCTCTCGCCCTGCCCATATCCGTTTGGCTGGGGCTCTTGATGGCTAAGAAATGGGGTACTGCCACGGACGTGGGTCTTCTCTCCCTGACAGTGATCCTGGCCGGCATCCCAGAATTCGTCGTGGCCATTATATTGATGTTCGTATTTGCTCTGTGCCTAGGCCTGGTGCCGGTCGACAGCACGCTCGCAGACCACGGGACTGTTCTGGAGCGTATCCAAGCCTATGTTTTGCCGACTTTGACCTTGGTCGTTGTGATGGTGCCGCATATGAGTCGTATCGCGCGCGCATCCGCTGCCGAAGCTCTACGCGCGCCTTTTATCAAGGCCGCAATCCTGCGCGGCATGAGTCGCAGCATTGTCTTGTGGGACTATGCGATGCGCAGCGCGGCTGTGCCCTTCGTCAACGCCGTGGGCATCAATGTCGTCTATCTGCTTAGCGGGGTAGTCGTCATCGAGAATGTGTTCGCATTTCCTGGCATTGGGCGGCTGCTCGTCCAGGCTGTGGCTTCCGGCGACACCAACGTGGTGCAGGCGATAGCAGTCGTCATGGGCACGCTTTTCCTCGCCATCAGCTTCGTTTGCGATCTTCTGGTGATCTATTTCAATCCGAAACTGCGCAGGCGGAAGGGTAGTGCATGAGCACGATTATAGTGGGCGGCGCTGTCACGGGTTCCCTGGACGCACCAGCCAAGCCGTCTTCCATTTTCAAACACGCGCTGCTCCACACGGTGCAGGGGCGTGTTGGAATAGCATCGCTCACATTGATCTTCCTGGTTATTCTGCTTGGCCCGCTGTTCGCTCCCTATTCGTACAGCGAACTCGGCGTCGGTGCGCCGCTTGAGCGCGCGTCGTTGGCTCATCTCTTTGGGACTGATCAGTTAGGTCGGGATATCCTGAGCCGGCTCCTCTTCGGCGGCGGGACAGTTGTGCTCGTGCCTTTGGTTGCCGTCACCCTGGCGTTTTGCATTGGAGGCGGTGTCGGCACCTACGGCGCCTACAAAGGGGGCAAAACAGATCTGCTCATAACTCGCACATTTGATCTGTTTCTCGCTGTTCCGCCCCTGCTGCTAGCACTTGTTATAATTAGTGCCCTGGGAACTTCGCCAATGGTCCTCGTGGCTGTGGTGACGATTGTCTATATCCCTCGCATTGGCCGAGTGATACGCGGAGCCACACAGGGCATCATTACGAACGACTACGTTGCGGCGGCCGAGGCGCGCGGCGAATCTACTCTCGCGATTCTACTTCGTGAGGTCTTCCCAAATGTTATGGGTCTTGCCTCAGCAGAGTACGCTCTCAGACTTACCTATTCAATTCTGTTCGTGGCTACCCTGAGTTTTCTGGGCCTCGGCGCTCAACCGCCGAGCTCTGATTGGGGATTGATGGTCGCCGAATCCAGAGGGTTCATCTCCATCAATCCATGGGCAACCTTGGCCCCCAGTTTGGCTATCGCCATCCTCTCGGTCGGGTTCAACCTTGTCGCGGATGCACTGGCGAGCGTCGTCGGAGCCTCCGAAAACGGAAGAGTAGTGATTTGACAGCGGTCCTTGACGTCCGAAATTTGTCTGTTGCCTACCGGCAATCGTCGGGGACACTGAACCACGTCGTCGAGAAGGTCGACCTGAAGCTATTTGCGGGTCAAGTTCTTGGTCTCGCTGGAGAATCAGGTTCGGGCAAATCAACCACTGCACTCGCTGCTATAGGTTATAAAAGCAGCAACGTGGCAATCACGTCTGGAGAGGCACTCCTGGGCGATCGCGACCTTCTCGTGCTGCCTCGAGAGGATCTGCGCGGTATCTGGGGCAAGGAGATCGCTTACGTCTCCCAAGACTCATATGGCGCCCTCAGCCCGGCTACAACCATCGGTCACCAATTCATTCAAACGATCCGGCGGCACTTCGCGATCTCCCAGGCCGACGCTGTCGCTCGATGCATTGAGTTGTTGAGATCTGTTGCTATCCCAGATCCCGAGAGCGCTGTTGGTCGCTATTCTTATGAATTCAGCGGCGGACAACTCCAGCGCATCTGCATTGCGATGGCCATGGCCTGCAAACCACGCCTGCTGCTCCTTGATGAGCCAACGTCGGGTCTGGATGTTACGACCCAGGCTCGGATTTCGGCGCTCATCCGAGAGTTGGTCTCGGAGAATAACGTCGCCACTCTCTACGTCAGCCATGATTTAGCTTTGCTGCGCGAATGCTCTGACGAGTTGGCGGTAATGTACAACGGGCGTGTGGTTGAATATGGTCCGACTGCAGCGATCGTTGACCGTCCGCAACACCCATATACGAGCGCTTTGATCCGAGCAGTTCCAAGCGTTCGCATACCCGCAAAGATCGAAGGGATCTCAGGTCAGACACCCCCCAGCGTTGTACTGGGTCGGTGCTCATTCTCTGATCGCTGCGCCTACAAACGCGAGGCTTGCGAACAGACAGACATTCCCGATCTTTTGCGCAATGACGGCGGCGTTGTTAAATGCCTGTTCCCGCTGAAAGGCCAGCAGGCTAGGGCGCGGATCGATACTGGACGCGCAACAGGCCTGAGCGCACTTGCACCGGTCCTGAAGGTGAGTAACATTTCGTGCCATTATCTCTTCAAAAAAGAACCAGCAGTAAACAACGTCTCGCTTACGCTACGGCCAAAGGAAATCATTGGCATCGTTGGAGAGAGCGGGAGCGGAAAATCGACACTGCTGCGGGCAATCGCAGGTCTTCAACCTTTTTCCGGCTCGATCGAGTTTGATGGAGAGGTTCTTGCGGCCTCCGCCCGCAAGCGTTCGAAGATTGCCAAGTTCGGCATTCAGGTCATCTTTCAGAATCCTGATACTTCGTTGAACCCAAGGCACACCATTTTTGACTTAATCCGGCGTCCGCTGGTCCTCGCCCGAGAAGGCAAGATCAGCCGATCTGACCAGCATGACATCGTGGTGGAGACAATGCGATCGGTCTCCCTCCCAACTAGCATCCTGGATCGATACCCCTCGGAGCTTTCCGGTGGGCAGAAGCAACGTGTTGCAATCGCTAGGGCCTTCGCACCGAAGCCCAAGGTCGTCTTGTGCGATGAAATCACGTCTGCCCTGGACGTATCGGTTCAGGCCCACGTCTTGCAGCTTCTGAGAGATCTCTCGGACAAAAGCGGCACCGCCATTGTTTTTGTCAGTCACAACTTGGCTGTTATCAGATCTCTCGCTGACAAGTGCATGGTGATGCATTTGGGAAAAGATGTTGAACAGCAGCCGACAGAACAGCTGTTCAATTCCCCATTGCAGGAATACTCGCGAGAGCTATTGCGGGCTATTCCTGATCTGCAGTGTGGAGATAATGAGAATGCGTTCTCGCCAATGCGTGTATCGGTCAAAGGGGAAATAAATTGACGGGAACATCTGTTGAATATGGGTCGGATTTGGTGATGTCGCTTCTTCTTGAGGCGGGCATCGATACAATTACCTTCAATCCCGGGTTCAGTGTAAAAGGGATCACCGACTCGCTCGCCCATTTCGGGTCCGAATTCAGGGCAATCATGTGTCCCCAGGAGGGCGTCGCGGTTGCTGCCGCACACGCTTATGCGAAAGCGACGGGCAAGCCGATGGCCGTCATTCTGCATAACATCGTCGGTCTACAGAACGGGACCATGGCCATCTTCGACGCCTGGTGCGACCGAGTGCCGATGATCGTGCTTGGTGGTACCGGCCCGCTCTCGAAGGAGGAACGTAGACCATGGATCGACTGGATCCATTCAGCGCATGATCAGGGTGCGCAAATCAGAGAATACACAAAATGGGATGATCAGCCCCTCGACGTTGAGTCGGTGCCGGAGAGCTTTTGGCGGGCGTGGCAGACCTCGGTAGCCGTCCCGCAAGGTCCGGTCTACGTGTGCTTCGACACTTCCGTTCAGGACGCCCCAATCGGAAGTTCGGCGTCTACCCACTGGCGCAAGCTAAACAACGCACCGACGTCGCCGGCCCTCAGTCGGGAGCATGCGCAATCTGTTGCGAGCCGTCTTGCAAGCGCTACGCTACCTGTAATCGTTACCGATTTCGCTGGCGAGACACTTGAAGGTTTCAACTCGATTCGTGAGCTTTCTGAGTTACTGGAGTGTCCGGTAGTCGACTGCGGAGCGAGGTTCAACTTCCCGACCAATCACCGGCTCAATTTCAGCTATCTGGAAGAAAAAGTAGTGCCGCAAGCTGATCTGATCTTGGCGATCGACGTCGAAGATCGCGACGGCCGCGTTCTCCCCCATATCCGTCCCGAGACGGAAGTGATCTGGATAAGCCCGGCGCACTTACGCATCCGTTCTTGGTCGCAGGACTACCTAAAGCTCCCGCGCGCCAGCGAGCAGGTCACCTCCGCGGCTGCGCCTGCCTTGAAGGCCATCCTCCAAGAGATCGTTCACTTTCCTGATGTCGCCGAGCAATCCGGGCGCCGGCGCGCGCAGATCGAGGGCGTAGTCGATCAGGCGAGAGCGCAATGGCGCCAGGATGTGTCTACACAGACGGGCATCTCACTGTCGACTCTGGCCGCAACTATGAAAACGGTCCTCTCTGAACTCGATTGGACCCTGGTTACTGGGTCAATGTACGGGTGGGACAAAAAGCTGATCGACATGACCAAGCACCGCGCGCATCTGGGCGGCGAGGGCGGAGGGGGCTGTGGCTATATGCCAGGAGCCGCGATAGGCGGCGCTATTGGACTTAGCGACGGCAGTGTCCCAGTTGCAGTTATCTCCGACGGTGACCTTCTTTTCTGCCCGTCGGCTTTATGGACAATCGCAAATCAAAATCTTCCCATGCTGATTATCATGGACAACAACCGAGCTTACAAAAATACGCTGGCCCACGGACAGCGCGTTGCGACCCGACGAGGCCGCGCTGAAGCAAATGCGTTGCTGGGCAATGTTTTCACCGATCCGAAAATCGATTTCGCTGCTATGGCGCGATCATACGGGTTGGAGGCGTTCGGCCCGATAGAACGGCTGGAGGATCTAGAGAGCACTTTGAGAAAAGCAATGGATATCGTTCGTAGCGGACGCCCCGCTCTTGTCGATGTTGTGACAGAGCTTGTCATCTGACGCTTGTGGCCCCCGCGCGGCCAACGCGTTTCCCGACAGAATATGTACGATTTTAGGTGCTATTTTAGATGACAGAGATATGTTAATCTGGTAGATTAATATTGGCGGCGTTTCGGCCGTCCTAAAACAGGGGAACTGGTCATGAAGAAGCAGCAGGAAGCTGTCGGCTGGAACATCAGTCGACGCCACGCTATGATGCTTGCGCTAGGTGCTCTAGCGCCTTTGAGCATCGTAGATTCACTAATCTCTCAGGCGCACGCTGCCGGCAAAACAGAGATCAAACTCGCCATTGGCGATGCCCAGGTCAAAGAAACGCTTGATCCAGCGCTGTCTGAAATAACCAATTCACATGTCGTCGTCGGCGTGGTTTACGATCATCTGGTTCGTTATGATGCGACATATAAGCTAACGCCACATCTTGCGGAGCGCTGGGAGCCCAACAGCGACGCGACCGAATGGACATTCTATCTTCGAAAGGACGTCAAGTGGCATGACGGCCGCCCGTTCACCGCTGCGGATGTCGAGTATACGATCCGCCGCCTGATTGATAAAAATGTCGGCTCAGATCTTTTTGCGCGGCTTGCGCCCTCGATTGATCCCAAGCGTATCGTGGTGAAAAACGATCACGAGATCTCGATCGGCCTGTTGCGACCCGACGCGTTCCTTCCGCTTACTTTCGGCACGAGGCAGTCAGCGATCGTTCCGACCGGCTTCGAAACGCGGACAACGGACCTGAGCAAAGCCATCGGATGCGGTCCATTTAAGCTTGTCAGTTATTCGCCTGGCAAGGGCTGGGAAGCTGTAAGGAATGACGAGTATTATGGTGGAGCGTCGAAGATTGAGCGTATTCGCGTTTCTGTAATCCCGGAGCAGGCGACTAAGTTGCAGGCAGTGGTTGCCGGCGATTTCGACGCGTGTGATGCGATACAACCTTCGCTCGCTCGGACGATTGAGGGCAACAGCAAGGTAAAGCTGGCACGGCTCACCGCTGATCGAATGATGTGCATTGCCATGGATTCGACTCAGAAGCCGTTCAATGATCCGCGTGTTCAAATGGCAATCAAGCGCGCTATAGACCGCAAGAAGCTACTAGACCTTTCCTATCTAGGCTATGGCGAAGTCAGCAACGACATTCCCGTGCCTCCAACGGATCCCTTATATCCTTCAGACGTAGATCACTCGCAGGATATTGAACTGTCGAAAAGGCTGCTCGCGGAAGCCGGATATCCCAACGGTATCGATATCGAATTGGGAACGTCGGAATCGTTCGGAGGAATGGTTGATCTTGCCGTTGCCTTTGCGGGCATCGTTGCCCCGGCTGGAATTAGAGTAACCGTCAAGCAGCACCCGCCTTCGACTTATTGGGATCAAGTCTGGCTGCATGGGGCGATGTATGTGACCTACTGGACAACCCGCCACGCAGCAGACCGGCTTCCGATCACCTACGGCGAGGACTCCCATGTGAACGAATCTCGGTTCAAAAGCCCCAAGTTGCATGATCTGGTTGCCGGGGCCCTGGCTACGCTGGATGAAGCGAAGCAAAAAAGCCTTTTTCAGGAGGCTTTGCGCCTCGTCGCCGAAGAATCCGGACTGATCGTGCCGTTCTTTATCGACAAGCTGTGGGTGGCTCAGTCGGCATTCGACCTTCGTGTGTCGCTGGAAACCCAGGTTGATCTGGCAAACTCGAGCTTTAGTTAGTCATTGCTTTTTAGGTATGTAGATAGGTTTTAACGTGCAAAAAACTATAATGCTTGAGTCCGTCATCAAGTCCGGCCCGTCGAAAGACGGGCCGGAGTGGGGGTCGGATGTCGTCGCTGCAATGCTGCACCGAATGGACATCGAATACGTTGCTGTAATGCCCGGTGCATCCTTCCGGGGAATGCAAGACTCGTTCGTCAACCACATAGGGAATAAGGATCCAGGTCTTCTTCTGTGCATTCATGAGAATTCCGCCGTGGGCATCGCCCGCGGTTACGCCAGGGCCTCCGGCAAGCCCATGGGGGTCATCTTGCATAATGTCGTCGGTCTCTTGGCCGGCTCCATGGGAATTTTCGACGGTTGGATCGACCGGAGCCCTATGCTCATCATCGGCAGCACGGGACCCGTAGACGCCGCGAAGCGACGGCCGCTGATTGACGGCATGCATACGGCAAACGTTCAGGGCAATCTGGTCCGCGACTTCACGAAATGGGATGATCAGCCCGCCTCGTTCGCAGCTCTTACAGAAGCTCTTCTCAGGGCAAATCGCATTGCGCGGCAGGAACCGCCAGGCCCTGTCTATGTCTGTGTTTCCACTGATATTCAGGAGGCACCGGTCCCAAGTGATTTTGTTCTGCCGGATCAGACCCGTTTCGCGCCCGCTGCATCGCCGTTTCCACCTCCTGAACTGGTTGAACAAGCAGCCTCTTGGCTCTGCAAGAGTCGATTTCCCGTCGCTATTGCCGACCGGTCCGGACGAGACGAGACTTCGAGCAAGGCGTTGGTGGATCTTGCGGAGATGCTCGCCATGCCTGTCCTTGACCAGGGCTGGGCATGGAGGAGCTTTCCTAGTCCGCACGACCTTGATTTCACCGGAGACGAGAAGGCGATTTTGTCGAAGGCGGACGTCGTTCTTGCGCTCGATTGTACGGATTTGGCCGGCGAAACGGCCGACCTGCCCGCAGGTGTTAAGATCATCAACATCTCGAGCGATGAGCTGCTACATCGCGGCTTTACCGCCGAATATCAAGCCCTGCCAGCTGTAGACCTACCTATCCTCGCTTCTCCGGCAACGGCCCTCCCAGAGCTCCTGCGATGCTGTAAAGCCAAAATTGAAGCCGATACGTCGTCGGGAGCTCGGGTAGAGGGCCGGCGTACTCAACTAAGGGCGTTCAAGGCCGAGCTATCTGCACGACAAGCGGCGCTAATAGCCTCGAACCGTGCAGGGCAACGGCTGACCGAGACATCACTTTGGACGGGCTTGGCGGAACAGCTGGCGAATGAACCGTACTGTATCACTGTCGGCAATTCGCGTCGCCAAGCGCCTGGTGTGATGAAACTCGGGACGGGTTTGAGCCTCGACCTGTCCGGAGAAGCTGGCGGCGCCGTCGGCATGATGGTTCCCGTAGCGATCGGCAGTGCGATCGTTGTCAGCAAAAATGGCCAGCTCCCCGTCGCAGTCATAGGTGACGGAGAATTTCTTGCAGGCTCCTCGGCGATTTGGACGGCCGCCAAATACCGCATTCCAAGCCTGATTGTGGTCAACAACAACAGAAGTTTCCTCAGCGATGAGCATCATCAAGTCCGAATGGCGGAACTTCGTAATCGTCCCACGGAGAACGCCGGCGTGGCAATGAGCCTGGTGGACCCGTCATGCGAGATTGTTTCTGTTGCGAAAGGCTTCGGAGCAATAGGTATTGGACCCATTACTAGCTACGACGAGTATCTGGCAGCGCTGAGTGAGGCGATCCCAATGGTTCGCGATGGTAAATGCGTCGTGGTGGAGTGCCTTACTGAGTATCGCAAGCTCAATGTCTTCAAAGAGCGGGATTCCGGGCGAACCTGACAGGCGGGTCCTATTTGCAATCAGGGCACCCCGCAGACCGAGAGATAGGAAAGCGGGTCGCCAAAAATTCTGCTTGACCAAAATAGCTACAATATGTATGTATCTAATTAGATCAATCAAGTAGGAGTGCATTCGATGAATCCTGGTCTCCATGCCATCGACGCCGCAAAGGCTCAGTCTTCAAGGAGCATGCGAACGGGTGAGGAGTATCTAAACTCGCTTCGGGACGGTCGCGCCGTCTTCGTTGATGGCGAACGTGTTCGTGACGTCACGACGCATCCTGCTTTCGCGGAAGGGGCAAGGTCGGCTGCTCGGCTATTCGACATCGCCTCTGACCCTGCGATGGAGGAGCGGATGACTTTCGTGTCGCCGACCTCTGGCAACCGCGTGTTGCGCGCTTATCAAATTCCTAAGAGCCACGCGGATCTTAAGGCACGGCGATTGGCGTCTGAAACGTGGTCTGAGGCCTCGTTTGGGATGATCGGCAGGTCACCCGACCACGTATCTGGTTTCTTCTGCGGCTATGCGGCACTTCCGGAAGTTTTCGCAGCCGGCGGCAAGGAATACGGCGAGCGCGTGGTTTCTTTCTACGAAAAGCTGCGCGAAAATCACCTTTGGGCGACCTACGCCATTGTGCCGCCGCAGATCGACCGGTCTAAGCCGGCGCACAAACAAAGTGATCCCACTCTCTACGCAGGTGTCGTGAAGGAGAAGGATGGCGGGATCGTGATTTCCGGCGCCCAGCAATTGGCTACTGCCGGGGTTTATTCTGACTACCTTTACCTAAGCTGCATTCACCCACTTCAGGCGGGTGACGAGAACTACGCCATTGGCGTCGCCATACCCATGAACGCTCCAGGTCTGAAGCTCTATCCTCGGCGTCCCTTCGCTCTGCAAGCTACCAATACCTTCGACTATCCGCTTACGAGCCGGTTCGATGAATCTGATTGTTTTGTGGTGTTGGACAACGTGTTCGTGCCGTGGGAAGAAGTGTTCATCTATCGCAACATTGAGGTGTGTCGCGACCAGTGGTGGAAGACACCCTCGCATCTTTATGGCAACCTTCAGGCGCAGGCTCGCTACGCGACCAAGCTCCGCTTTATGGTCGGCTTGCTGCAGCGAATGAACGAAACTACCGGTAACTCAGGGCTTCCGCCTGTGATGGTACAGATGGGAGAACTGACAGCCCTGGTGTCGATCGTGGAGAAGATGCTGGAAGCGCAGGAGACCACAGCGACCTATGATGAGCGCGGTTTCATGTGGCCTGATCCAGCGGCGCTTTATTCGGTGATGGCGCTTCAATCTGAGATCAACCCCCGCATGATAGAGGTGGTGAAAGAGCTGACCGGTGCAGCGATGATCACCATGCCTTCCTCGGTGAAAGATCTCGACAGCCCGGAGACTGCCTCCGATATTGAGCGCTACATGGCGTCCGGAATAACGTCTGCTCGCGATCGCATTCGGCTAATGCGGCTGGCGTGGGACTTCGTCGGCTCTGAGTTTGGTAACCGGCATCAACAGTACGAGAAGTTCTACGGCGGCGCGTCGTTCATTGTTAAGCAGAATATGCTGCGAAGCTACGACATGCGCCGCGCAACTAACTTGGTGGACAAAGCTCTTGCCCTCGATTAGTTCACTCCAGGCCTCAGGGCCTTCGCACAAACGAAGCGGCCAGCCCGTCACGTTAGAGGACGGCCGGGAACTTCGGAATGCTTTCGCGACGTTCGCGACGGGTGTTGCGATCGTTACCACCTGCGTCGGCGACGAGATGATCGGTGCGACTGTTAGTTCGTTCAACTCGGTTTCGCTTGTCCCTCCGCTTGTGTCGTTCAGCATTGCGCGGACGGCTCGGGCATTGGAAGCCTGGAACGCGACTGACCGGTTCGGCGTAAGCATCTTGGCGCGGGCGCAGTCCGAGCTTTCTAGCCGGTTTGCCAGGAGCATGGCGGATAAATGGAGCGGAGTCGAAATCCGTGAGGCTAATGTGATCAACGTTCCCCTGATCGGGGGAGCGCTGATGTGGTTTGAATGCGAAGTCTACGCGCGCTACGATGGAGGGGACCATATTATCCTTCTCGGGCGTGTTCTTGCCGCAACTCGCAACTCCGAAGCCGGGACCGATCCCCTCCTTTTCCACGGCGGTACTTATCGGCATCTCGCGCCCCCAGTGGGTTCGGAAACAATTCCAGACAACGCGATGTGGCCGCACGGATGGTAGGTACGCGACACGCTGCCCACCATAGCCGCCAACGCGGTGTCTGCTGTGCCCCGCCAACGGGACTGCCACATCATTGTCTTTCAATGCGGCTTGGGGAGTCGACGCGTCGCCGTTGCAGGTTGACCCTGCCAAATAGGGCATCTGAACCACTGCACATGCATCATTTGTCTGATAGGGGCTCGCCATGAATGTTGCCTACCGAGATCTTCGCGAATTCATTGGGTTGGTGGACGACATAGGCGATCTCCGGCGCGTTTCAGGCGCATCCCTTATGCATGAGATAGGCGCTATCACCGAAGTCGCTGCCGGCGACGCAAGCTGTCCAGCCCTTTTGTTCAACGACATTCCCGGCCAGGCGACTGGCAACCGCGTTTTCACCAACGCAACGGTCAGTGCGCGGAGAGCAGCGCTGGCCCTTGGCATAGATTACAACCTGCCAGCACTGGAAGCACTGAAGCTTTGGAAAACTCGACGCACGAGCTTGAAGCCGATCGCGCCTGTAGAGACTAAAGACATCCCAGTTCTGGAAAACGAAGCGCGTGGCCAGGATGTTGACCTCTCTCGTTTCCCAAGCCCAGTCTGGCACAAGCTGGACGGGGGCCCCTATATCGGGTCTGGCAGCGTCGTCCTGACGCAAGACCCCGATACTGGCTGGGTCAACTGCTCGATCTACCGCGTCCAAGTCCACAGTCGAAATCGCGTCACTATTCAATTCGATCACAACGGACGTCATGGTGCGATCATTTCGAAGAAATATTGGGATCGCGGCCAGGCCTGCCCCGTGGCCGTCGTCAATGGCCAGGACCCATCACTGTTTATCGCTGGCTTTGAGTATCTCCCGGAGGGAGCATCGGAACTTGACTTTGCGGGCGCCATCCGCGGAGCGCCGGTAGAGGTGTTCAAGGGGCCGCTTACTGGCCTTCCGATCCCCGCACGGGCGGAGATAGTCCTTGAAGGGCGATTACTGCCGATGGCTGTTGAAAGCCTTCCAGAAGGGCCGTTCGGGGAGTTCACCGGCTACTACGCGGCCGATTCTCGACCAGGCCCGGTGATGGAGGTGGACGCCACTTACTTTCGCAACGATCCAATACTTTTCGGCTCTCCGCCTTTGAAGCCACCACGCTTCCATTTCGGATTGTCGTTCCGTGCTGCCAGCATCTGGAGCAACCTGGAAGCAGCTGGTGTCACCGACGTAGTAGGAGCTTGGCAGCACGTTTCGCAACTGATGACAGTCGTCGCAATCCGGCAGCGCTACGCCGGTCATGCTAAGCGCGCAGCGCTCATTGCGGCCGCGCATAGCTATATGGGGCGTCTAGTGGTCGTGGTCGATGAAGATATCGATCCCACAAGTCTCAATGACGTAATGTGGGCCATAACCACGAGAGCCGAACCGTCTGAGGATGTGGACATTATCCGGAACGCTTGGAGCTCTTCGCTCGATCCTCGCATCCCCCCAGCGCATCGGGATATTGGTTTGACCTCACATTCGAAAATGATCATCGATGCCTGCATTCCGTTTCAGCAGCTGGGCACCTACGCGCCCACCACAGCGCTTGGCATCCAAGAGGCCCAAGGAATCCGGCAGAAGTGGCCGCAGGTATTCAAGTAGAAGGGCGGCCTCCAATCTCATGCGAATGCCGGCGCCGATAACCGGAGTGAGGTCTGGGTATAATTTATTCGCACAGACCCTGAGCCGACGTGCCCTTTCCGTAGCGGTAGTTGCGGATTGGTCATCGTGCTGGTGATCGGCGCTGTTGGAGGCTCACTGCCAACTTCGCGAACTGTTCACATTCCTCGTCATTTTCCTCGGTCGCGCCTGCACGGCTCCAGCTGACCAGCAAAGCAGTCGACCGTGGCATCGGCAAATTGCACAGTACGCCAGCTTCTGAACTCGGAGGATTTGCACTGCCGTTAGGGTGCCTACATCCTACATCCATCTTGGCGCCTTCGCTCTCACCGGAGGCACCGGATCCCGGTCGGCGTCGCCTTGAACAGTGCGGCTCTCTGGCGTCCCCTGGCGAGACCGAGTGAGCAAATAGGGCCGAGTCGCTGCGGACAACAATGTCAGTTTGTATCCGAAACTTATCCAGGTCGACTGGCGACGGACATTCAACCAAGGACGCTGACATGTCGTCGCGATTTGGACCCATTGTCGAGCACCATCAAATCACCGTGGAAGTGAACGTGCGTTGATTTGTCGGCGTTCGTAGGAAGACCCGCATCCATATTGCGGGTCGCCCCCGAACCCATCAGAAAGCAATGTTGACATTCTTGAGCTGAGTGCATGCAAGAAGTTCCTCGATGGATTCCTCCCGTCCGAGGCCGGACTGCTTGTAACCACCGAATGGCGCGCCAAGGAAATGCGTGCTCGAGCCGTTGACCCAAATATACCCAGCCTCGACCCTTGCGGCCGCACGGTGGGCGGTACTCAGGTTTTCGGTCCAGATCGAGGCGGTCAACCCCAGCTCTGATTCGTTTACAGCCTGGAACAGGCTCTCTTCGTCAGACCAGCGAATGATGGACATTACCGGACCAAAAATCTCTTCGCGCGCAATTCGCATGGACGGCGAGACATCTTTGAAAATTGTCGGAAGGTAGAAGAAGCCTCCAGAAAGCCGGGGATCCTCTGGCCTCTTACCACCGAAGATCAGCGTCGCTCCGTCCTCCTTGCCGTACTCAACGTAACGCTCTGTCTTTGCCAATTGCTCTGCACTGACGAGGCATCCCATGTCCGTGTCCGGGTCGGATGGAATGCCGGCCGTGAGTTTCGACACGGATGCCACGATGTGCCCAATGACCTCGTCGTAAATACTCTCATGCAGGAAAACACGAGACGTCGAACCGCAGGACTGGCCACACCATGTAAAATTCATGCCCTGGACCGCGCCAGCTGCGACCTTCGCGGGGTCTGCATCGGGAAAGGCTATCAAAGCATTTTTGCCCCCTAGTTCGAGACTGAGTTTCTTTAACGTCCCGGCCGCGGAGCGAGCGATGGCCTTTCCTGTGGCGACCGACCCGATCAAGCCAACCATGGCGACTTTCGGGTGCTCGACAAGCGCTTGGCCGCATTCGAGTCCTCCCGGCAAAACCGTGAATACCCCGGGTGGAAACAGGTCGCCAACCAGTTCTGCAAACAGCAGCGTGGACAGTGGCGCCTGGGCGGGCGGTTTCATAATAATTGCGTTACCCGAAACGAGCGGGGCGGCTGCGCGTTGGGCGGCAAACAGAAATGGATGGTTATACGCATTGATACGCACGACCACGCCGAGGGGCTCCCTCACCGTGTAGTTGATTGAATCTGCACTGAAGGGGATAGTGGTTCCCTTTGCTTCCGTCGCAAGTCCTGCGAAGAACTCGAAGGTGGCGGCTCCGGATTCGGCGTCCTTAATCATCCGCTTGTATGGGCCACCAGAATCGACAGAATCTGTCAGAGTTATCCGCTCGGCATTGGCTCTGATGATTGCTGCCGCCTTGCGCAAAAGTGCGACCCGATCTTGCAACTTTGTTTGTCGCCACTCTCGGAAGCCTGCCTGTGCGGCGTCTACAGCGGCGTCAACATCCGCCTTACCTGCAATCGCGGTGATGCCAAGACTTGCTCCGGTAGCAGGATCGAAAACCTCTTCGCTCAAACCCGTCAGAGACTCGTGCCATCCGCCACCATAATAAAGCTTGCGGTGCGAGGGGAGGGCAGCCTGGATATTGGATTGCATGAGGGTCCTCGTGGCGAGCGTTCAATCTAGAGGCTATAACTACAAAATGTACGTTTCTTATCAAGCTTTTTTTGGAACGAGAACGGAAGGATCGCAAGGGGGAACACAAATGTCGCGGATATGAGTGTCCTGCGGAAATCCCCAATCCCCTCTTTGATTGAGTTAGCTTTGTGATGTAACTAGTGCTCCTTGGGATTGTACGCTTATCCCCTACGGCTGCGCAGATAGAGGTATATGGATGGCGAAAGTGACAACGACCAAGGAAGTCGCTCAAGGGAGAGTACGAAAACGCAAGTCGCAGCCAGCGCCCTTTTCTCCCCCGTTAACCGTTTCACACCGCGAGCTCTTGTACAAAGGTAGCGACGACCGCTTTCGACAGGTGATTTACCTTTTCGTTGAGGTGCTGGGACGCTTTTCGGTCTGCCGAGATGCGTTTGGTCGCTCGATCGGTCTGACCGGTTCGCAGTTCGCCGTCCTCGCCGGCGTTGCATACCGCCAAGGTGAGCAGGGCGTCACGATAAAGCGTTTAGCTCAATACATTCATCTCGCGCCGACGCACGTAACGACGGAGGTCGGCCGGCTTATCCGTATGGGCCTCCTGCAAAAATTCGCTGCTGACGATGACCGCAGAAGTGTGCTTGTCAGTTTGACTGCGGTTGGCGAGGAGACGGTCGTAACTGTCAACCACTTCGTCCGCCGCGTAAACGACGTCTTGTTTGAAGGTGTGTCCGCAGAGGATCTGGAGCGCGCGGAGGGCGTTTTCAACCGTCTGTCGCGCAACAGCGAGTTCGCCATAGCCGAGCTTAGAGTGGCCGAGCGTGAGAGCGCTGAAGGTGATAGTAGGTGGGGCATGGGCCGGTAAGGGGGATACAGCGCCAGTGCGCCCTCAGCACATTTGAGCCTGCAAGCGTTTCAAAATTCCCAACCAGTCGACCTGATAATTCCAGCATTCGACATTGCCGCATCTAGCCGAATTTGCGTTCACCTCTTGTTGTTGGTGACGCTGACGTCCAGCACCACCATTTACCGCGATCGAACGATGCGCTTGAAGGCACCTGTCGATGCCAGCCATGAGGGCAACCCGAACGCCGTGGCCTGGCGCGTAAGAACCGCTTCCCGCGCCCGCGATATCCCGACATGTCTGAAGGAGCTAGCGAACCTGTTTTTGAATCAAGTCGACGCCGCCAGCGGTCATGCCGTGGGCGAACCATGATGCGACCTGATTGAGATTTGGCCTGACCGCATCGGCTACGAGCAGATGCGCCACTGAATAGGATGCTATTATTTCGATAGCATGCTGCACATCGATAGCGCTGTGCACCTCACCTCGGGAAATCGCTGCTGTGAAGGCAGTCTCCATTTGGCGAAAAGTTTGAAAGACCACCTGTCGAAGCGACGATTTCACTAAAGGGGCTGACACAGCCTCTGCGAACATACACTGCAATATCTGGCCTGATCCACGAGACCAGCTGTTAAATACCTGCGTCAGGCAGGCGGCTATGTCCTCTTCAAAGGAATCTTTAAAAATTGGGGCGGCGCCATGATTTCTCCTCTCGTAGATATCTTTTAGCAAAGCAAACTTGTTTGGCCACCATCGATAGATCGTTGGCTTGCCCGCATGTGCTCGTCGTGCCACCGCCTCAAAGGAAAAGCCTGCGTGACCAGCCTCCAACACCAGGCTTTCAGCCGCCTTTAAAATAGCGTTCATTGTCTCGTCGCTTCTCCTCGGTCCAACTGAATGCCTGCTCATTGCCATCCACACCTTTCCGTCGAAACCGAAGCCGCTCAACGAAATGACAGGTGCCTTGCACAGCGGGCTACGGCACCCTTCCCGCACTTCGATCTTGCGCTAGATAGCTACATCATATACATTTATCGAAAGGTCTGTGGTTGTATAACTAGCGGTGCCTATTAGATGTTTGGCAAAGGTCTCATCCAGGTGCACGACGACTCGACGGGATGCGACTACTTCATCCTGGCCATCGACGGTCAAACTTTTGTAGCTCATCGGTCGAAACCAGATTTTGGCACGAGCTGTAAAAGCGATAAATCGCTAGTTCCAGATCGGCCTCGACGTGCAATTAATTTTTCGATCGCGAGATTCGGCATCACAGCACAGTACCAGGGCTGGGCAAAGAATTTGCAGTGCCGATCGGTGCGTGGAATCGCGAATTTGTTGAAGCAGCTCGTTCGCACTATGTCATCGCGATCGAGGCGTTCTAGATGGTATTCCGCCCGAACCTAGAGCTTTGGCGCTAACGCGCTTGGGTCGCCCACTGGAGCCTCACAGCGGCCACTGCTATCGGTAAGCCATCGTTGTAGTGGCCGGTGAGGCATAAAATCATCCGATCGAGGATACCGAAGCGGACAAGTGTGAAAGAGCGGTCAGTGGCGGCACGCCGCAACAGAGGGCGATAATTGCGGCCATGTCGTCAAAGTCCTGAACATCCATCTTGCGGCCAAGATGCGAGCTGTAGAGCGCGATGTTCAAGGCAGCCCTTGACGCGGAAACCCGGAGCCCAGACGGTAGGGTGCCAGTATGTTCGACGGCACCTCCAACTAGAATCGTTTGCTCGGCATGCTCGGTGTCAATCTCGACCTTCAGAAGTGCACGGTAGAGGTCGCCTGTTTGTCCAGCCGGCAGGTTTGCCATGCCGCCTTTTGACGCCTTGCGGGCCGCGCGCGTTGGGAGAACCACCGTGCGGTGCCACCGCACAGCCGGAGCAATTATTGCGTCGAACGCATTTTGGTCGAGGTAGGTTGCTGAAGGATCGGACCACCAGAGGCAGAAAAATGCGATATTTACATCAAGCCCAAGCGCATCCTGCAGATTGATACAACGCTCCTTCACTCCTGGGCGGGCGTAGAGTTCTAGAGAAAAACTCCACAAGTCCTTCTCTGCGACGTGGGGCATTTCGTCCTCCCAAGTTCGATCGGGTGCGAGTTAAACCAGCAGTGGGCAAGCCGCGGGCAGGACTGTTCACGCTGTCATTTGTGCGCGAGGGGTGCGTATAGTGCTGGAACCTATGCTCCGGACCACCTGACGAGATCCGGAGGCCTCATTCCAAAGAGATCGAGCGCCCTGCCCACGGTATGATCAACAATGTCATCAATCGTCTGAGGGCGAATATAGAAGGCGGGAACCGGTGGCATAACGATAGCACCAGCTTCAGTCACCTGCACCATGCTTTTAAGATGCCCAAGATGAAGCGGGGTCTCTCTCACCAACAGGACCAGCCGTCGCCGTTCCTTCAGGACGACGTCTGCCGCGCGCGTCAATAAGCTCGAAGTAGTGCCATGCGCTATCTCCGAGAGGCTCCTGATGGAGCAGGGCGCCACAATCATGCCAATTGTTTCGAATGAGCCACTTGAAATCGAAGCGGCAACATTTTCGTTGCGATGAACAACGCTAGCTAGTTCCTCAATCTCTTTGATCTTGAGTGAGACCTCATGCGTGGCCGTCAGCTTCGCTGATTTACTCATAACAAGGTGAGTTTCAAGATTCAGACGGCGTGCGATCTCAAGCGCCCGTATCCCGTAGATAATGCCCGAAGCTCCGCTAATTCCCACAATCAGGCGTTTCGACGATCCGGTCAAATGCTACCTCCAAAAATCAACCAACCTATCCTCGACGAACTGCAAAACATATCAAGGGGTGCATCGCCTGAGCAGGTGCAAAGTCGCGGTCCATCTTAAACGTTGCTTGAACCGCGGTTGCTTCAGGAGATCGCTCAACGAAGATTGGGGACGACGCTTAGACGACCGTTAAATGCAGCCAATCCAATGGCGGGGCGGTATATGCTCCTCGCTGTCCACCGTCACGCTAACATCCAGACCGCAGAAGTCAAGACATGTGAGCGAATAACATTTCATGATAGAACATCGTTGTAGGTAACGGCTTCCCTGCGCGCACAACGAGCTATCTCCCAGGGACGTCTCGCGCTGCACGTGGCGGTTGGCTTGAATGGCTTGAATGCGGAGCTTCGCCATCGCCTTAAAGGCAGGAGCCATGCCGGCAACTCGTGAATAGGGCGGAGGTCTTGTTCATAAACTGGAGCACTGCCTCGGGCGATGTTTCGAATCAACCTTCGCCTACAGGGTTCAACATTATGCATTCCACCTTGTGCTCGAGCTAGGCAGCAAGCTTCAGAAGCCGTGGTAACCCGCTCTCGCGGCGGGTGAAAGGTCAGCTCGCGCGAGAACCCGGGTCCCAGCAGCGGCATCAACTCGACGCTCTCGATACGGGCAGCGCCCTGGTGCAGGCAGAGAGGGGGCGTAATGGCGACACAGACGCCGGTCGCCACTCTGGCGGCGAGTGCGTCGGAGGTGTCGAATTCGAGCATGCGCGGCGGCTCCGGGCGTGGCGGGCGAAGATGCCACTCGACTTGCGTGCCGCTATGCGAGTGCGCTTTGTGCCAAATGAGCTGATGGTGAGAGAATATCTCGCGCCCGGCAATCGGGACCGAGGTTTTCGAGACTAACAAGAAACAGGGCGCGCTAAACAGCGGATGACCGATGCCGCCGTCACCTCCTCGACGAAGACCTAGTTAGCGCCCATCCGGGCTGGCATGACGCTTTGCGATCCCACCTTAGCTCTGGCCAATCATCCCGCTGCGGCCCGTGTTTGTGTTCACAAAATGGTCTAGGTCAGATCGTGGCAAGATCGAATCCGTAAAAAATGGGCCACTCTTTGTTGGAGCGGCCCCAGCTGGGGAGACAAATCAGATGATCAAAACCGTCCGTTTGGCGTTATTCCAAAGCAAGTTCCGACAGGACCCAGTGCATCGACAAGAGTTCGATACCTTTCCGGCTGATGTCTTGCTGCGACTGCGTCGGTAGGGTCAGTTCGGCCCAAACCCGGGCGAAGTCGGGCTCCCGTCGTCGAGTTTAGACAGCCAATCGATCAGGGCCGGGCGGTAGCGTGTAAGGCCCTTGTAGGTTGCAAGTTCTTCGGGCAGGTCGCGGATGACGCGGTGCAGGCGCCGCGCCCATTTCGGCTGCGTCACCAGTTCGTCCATCTTGATGAGGTAGCAGCGGATCGGGAAGACGATGCCGTTGGAGCGCGGCAGCCGCCAAAAACTCTGCAATTCGACGCGCAGATGCACCTTGTCGCCGACATTCTCGGGCGTCACCGTGGTGCGGTCCGGTCCCCATTTGTGGTAATTCTCCGGGCTGGTGTCGAGGCGCGGATTGACGGTCATCGTCCAGTTCAGTCGCCTGGCCGGTTTGCCCTGCTGGATATTGGTGAGGAATTTCAGCGCCCTGACGAAAATCCCCTTCTCGTGCGCCAGCGGCACTGGCGCGTGCCACTCGAAGAAGTTCATGCCGATGTCGAAATCGAGCGACCAGTCGGCCTGGGTGGTGACCATGCCGGCATCCATCCACAGATTGCCGTCGCGCTGGTCGAGGATGCAGAAATCGCCCTGGCTCTGGCGGGTGATGTATTCCATCGGCCCGTAAGGCAGCGTCGAGGTGTCGCCGAAGGTGAAGGTGTCATCGATGCCGAGCGGCCGGTTGATCCAGCGCCAGCGATCGCCGTTTCGCTCCAGGGTGAAATGCTCGGGGTAACCCAGCGCCTGCTGTTCCATCAGAAGCTCAAGCAGGTCCCAGCCGGCCAGCGTCATGTGCGGCAGCGACTGGCAGCGCAGCGGGTCCTCGGCCAGCACCAAAGCGCGGTCCTGCATCTCGGCGACATAGTGCTCGTCGACGTCGATCAGGTTTTCCAACACGCTGCCCTTGGGACCAACAACATGCGGCTCGATATTGACCGCATACATGTAGCTGTCTTCGTGGAACGGAAACGGGAAGCGCTTGATCTGCTCCGGGCTGTTCCTGAAGGTAAAGTCGCCCCGGAACGTCTCTTTTCTAAAGTCAATTCCCATAACATCCTCCTCCTGACCGACGAACGCGCCGATATGCCTCAGCGTTCAAGCACCAACGATTTGCCCTCGAAGCGGGAGACGCATGGCATGATCTTGCAGCCTGAACGGTGGTCTTCCTCGCTCAGCCAATGGTCGTTGTGGATGAACTTGCCGTCATACGAGATGACGTTGGTCTCGCACTGGCCGCAGACGCCGCCGCGGCAGAGATATGGCGGATCGACACCGGCGGCTTCGATGGCTTCAAGCAGGCTTTGCTGCTCGCCGATGCGGATGGTCTTGCCGCTGACGGCAAGTGTCACGTCGAAAGGCAGGCCGGGCTGGGGCGCCGCGAAATGCTCGTAGTGTACGGTCTCCGAGGGCCAGCCCAGCTCTGCAGCGCGGGCGCGGACCCAGTTGATCATGCCGGCCGGGCCGCAGACATAGAGATGCGTGCCCAGCGGCTGCGACGACAACAGCCGGTCCAGCTCGATGCGCTCGTCGCGATCGTCGTGATAGAGCCTGATGCGGTTGCCATAGCGCTCCTGCAGCACGTCGGCATAGGTGCCGAGCGAGACGGTGCGGCAGGTGTAGTGCAGTTCGAAATTGCCGCCGGACCCGGCGAGCTGCGCGGTCTGCGCCATGAACGGCGTGATGCCGATGCCGCCGGCCAGCATCAGATGCTTCTTCGCCCTGAGGTCGAGCGAGAACAGATTGACGGGGTAGCTGACCACCATCTCCAGGCCGGGCTTGACCGACCGGTGCATGAACAGCGAGCCGCCGCGGCCGACATCGTCGCGGCGCACCGAGATGGTGTATTCGCGCGTGTCGAGCGGCGAGCCCATCAGTGAATAAGGATTGAGCCTTGTGAGGTCGCCGTCGCGCATCTCGACCACGACATGGGCGCCGCCGGAAAAGGTCGACAATAGCTCGCCATCGCGGCGGCGAAAATGGAAGCGGGTGACGAGGTCGTTGACCGGAACGACATCGCTGACGACAACATCGAGCTTGGTGGTGCCGGTGCTCATGGGAAGGCCTCCTCCATTGGAGGAATTTCCGAGCGATCCTCGGCATTGATGCACACGCCCTGGAACGCCGCGAGACGCCGCGAATAATGATCGCGCACCAGAAGCAGCAAGCCGCAATGTGCGCAGGTCGCCGGCTGCGTCGTGACATTCTCGGTGATGCCCTTGCAGTGCACGCACTGCATGCGCCGCGCCAACGAGCCGCGATGCTCTGTTTGCATCGAGGTGTGATCGATGCCGGCTTCGAGCGCCACCTGCATGGCCTGGCCGATCAGCCCTTCGGTGCCGGCGAGGTAGAGGCGCAGGCCCATATGGGCGTTGCTCAGCGTCTGTTTCAGTCGCGGCAGCAGGCTGGCGAAGGACGGCGCCTGATGAAACTGCCCCGGCTTCAGCGCTTCGAGAGCGGCGACGTGTTTGCCGTCCGGATCCGGGATATAGACGATTTCGGCGCCTTCGAAAAATCCGGCCGGCGCTCTTGCGGCCATATCTGAAATAGCAAGAGCTCCTTCCGCGTCAGCAACAAAAAGGTGGTGGCTTCCGGTCTGCGGGGACAATGTTCCGAAGACCGGCCGACTGAGAATCGTCTTTACCGGCGTGGTGTCCAACGCCTCATCCCTTCGCAGTGCGCTTGATCTTCTTGGGGTCGTCGAAGGGCAGCGGCTGCGCCGTCGCCTTGATCGAGCCGCTCTTGTTGCGGATTTCGAGCTTGGTGTCCTTGACTGCACAGTCGACGTCGAGCCGGGCGATGCCCATCGATTTCTCGACCAGCGGCGAATACATGGCGCAGGTCACCACGCCTACCTTTTTGTCGTCGCGATAGACCGGCGCGCCCTCGTCGGCCGGCTCCTTGCCGTCGAGCAGAACGCCATAGATCTTGAAGCGTTCCTTGCCCTTGAGGCGGTAATGCTCTTCGGCGCCGCGGAAGCCAGTCTTGCCTGGGCTGACGGTGAAGTCGAGGCCGAGCTCCCACAGCGTGTCACCGGGGCCTTCATTCTCGAACGGATACTTTTGCGAATTATCGTAGGGGTAGAACAAGAGGTAGCTTTCGACGCGCAGCATATCGAGCGTGGTGAAGCGGCAAGGAATGATGCCGGCGCTCTTGCCCTCGTCCAGGATCCTGTCCCAGATCGTGCCGGCATCCTGACCACGGCAGAAGATTTCGTAGCCGCGCTCGCCTGTATAGCCGGTGCGCGAGATCATCACGGGCAAGCCGAACAGCTGCGTTTGCATGTGATGGAAATAGTTGAGATCGCGAATGCCAGGCACATGCTTGGCCAGATAGTCGACCGCTGTCGGACCCTGCAGCGACAAATCGTGCAGATTGTCGTCGAAGCGAACGGAAACATCGCGGCCGATCGACGCCCGGGTCAGTTCTTCATGACCAGACCCTGAGCCATGGACGACCATCCAGGAATTGGTGGATATCCGGTAGATGACACAATCATCGGTGAATTTGCCTTGGTCATTCAGCATGCACGCATAGACAGATTTGCCGGGATAGATCTTTTCGACATCACGGGTGGTTGCGAGATCGATGAGATGCGAGGCGTGCGGCCCTGTGATGTGCACCTTCTTCAGGCCCGACACATCCATAAGTCCGGCCTTGGTGCGGATGGCGATGTACTCCTCGTCGGCATCCTTGTCGTAGGTCCAGGCGGTTCCCATGCCGCTCCAGTCTTCGAGTTTCGAACCCAGCGCCCGGTGGCGATCCGCCAGGGTCGAAAATCTCCAGGATGCCGTCATCAGTAGTCCTCCTCCGAAACTGTCCCAATCGCGTCCGCGCTTTGCCTAAGGCTGGCGCCAAGTAAGCCATACTGAACTGAAATTCGAGCGCAGTGCAATACCCATATGCAATAAAGTTTACTGTAAGGCAACTTTTCGGTTTGCGAGCCTACCGCCGAACTCGTAAAGAATGCCTGCCCTAAAGGAACAGTTATGCGCTTTCAGAAATGAGGCTAGAGCGTCGAGATGGTTGGAGTGACCTCGTAGTTCCTGTGACGACTATGAAAGCCATTAAATTCAAGGTCTTGAAAGTGGAAGCGCGCGGCTGCGGGGCACCGCCGCGAGCCCTCAATCATGTCCGCCAGGCAGTTGACGAGGCCTTCGTATTCCCTGTGGATTGCTAGAAAACTCGCGTGCGGGAAACGATCCTGATGATGGCGAATGAGTTCGTTGGCGTCCTTCCCCAGCAGGATGGACGCGCCCCCCTTTGAGCTAGAGTCGACAAGAACCGTTCTGGCCAAGTGGGATGCATCTGTCTGGCCTCAACGGGAGCTTCGCAAACAGCCAAGGGGCTTGCCACCTCTGTCATCTGAAAAAGGGGAAATGGCGATGGTCCGGCGAAAAGTTCGTCGTTCGCGTCGACACAACTGCTTGGCGATGTGCCAAATGCGCGGCGAACCGCGTCAGACCCGCAGCTGATCTGCTGGATCCCTGTGTCGCTCCTGTCGGGGACTCCATCCGGAGGATGGCTGGTGCTGCTGAGCGGGACATAGGCTGTAAGCATCTGAAAAAATTACATTTAATTATATCCTACGCCGCCGACAATATGCTACTTGAAGCGTTGCTTTTACACTGATATGAATATAAAATTCATTGCAGGAATATCAGAAACCCCTCAAGTATGCCCCAGGGGCCGAAGGGTCACGAAGATGATCATGCTCCCGGAACAGGACCATCGCCCAAGAGACGAGCAGGGCGATGTTTTGGAAGAAAATCGGCCAATGAATTTCCGTGAAGATGCCCGCAGCTTGCTGTTCCGACTGCTCTTGTCGGTTGTGGCCGAACGCGAGCCAGACATAGCCGAAGTGCTGAATGGGCAAGTCGATCTCGACACATTGCCAAAGGAACGGCGCATCGCCGCTCTGCAGGCCGCTGGCATCTGGTTTCAGCTCCTGGCCATTGCCAGAGAACTGGCTGCAATGCGCTCACGCCGGGAGCTTGAGCAGGCCGGCGGGGCCGACGAGGTGATCGGGTCATTCTCCAATGTGGTTGGCCAGATCGCAGCGCAAGGCTACTCGGCCGCGACTGTACAGGAGGTCCTGAACGGGCTCTGTGTCGGACCGACGATGACGGCGCACCCTACCGAAGCAAAGCGCGTGACGGTGCTTGAGATTCACCGGCGCATCTACCGCAAATTGACGGAACTGGAGCAGCAGCGATGGGCGCCACGTGAGCGCGATACTCTGGTCCGCGATCTGAAGAGTGAGATCGAAATCCTGTGGATGACCGGCGAGCTAAGGCTGGAGCGCCCTTCCGTCGAGCGAGAGATTGCCTGGGGATTGCATTTTTTTCGTGAGGTGATTTTTGAGGCGACGACGCAGCTCTATGAGACCTTGGAGGGAGCATTGCGCCGGCACTATCCGCAGCATGATCTCAAGACGCCGTCGTTCATGCGCTATGGTTCCTGGATTGGGGGCGATCGCGATGGCAACCCCTATGTGACGGCAAAGATCACTGCATTTGCCTTGTCTGAGTGTCGCAACGCGGCCATCGAATGGTATCGGGAAAAGGTACGGCGGCTGGTCACAGTTTTGAGTGCCAGTTCCAATGTTGTCGATATGCCGGAGTTCTTTGGATCTGCGCTGACGGTGGCGCTTGATAAAAGCGGTGATGGACAGCAGATCGCGACGAGGAATTCGAATGAACCTCTTCGGCAGTTCGCTGCAGCCATGCTGTGTCGGCTTGATGCGCTGCATGGCAGGGGAAGTGGTGTTGCCTATCAGAATGAAGAGGGTTTCAGGAAGGACCTGCTATCGCTTTCGAAGGTGCTTGACGCCATCGGAGGCAATCTGATTGCCAAACGCTTCGTCCATCCGCTGGTGAGGCAGCTCGATACTTTTGGTTTTCGCACCGTGTCGCTGGATATCCGACAGAATTCGACGGTGGTCAATCGCGTCCTGGCGGAACTGTTCGCAGCAGCCTCGCCGCATGTTCCGGCGTGTCAACCTGGAAGCCCACAGTGGTCGGCGCGCATACGCGAAAGCCTTCACGCCGGCGAACGGCTCGAGATCAAACGAGACAATCTTGGTGAGGAAGCCCGTGAACTCCTCGATCTGTTTGATGTCATTCGCGACGCTGCGCTTGAAAGTGGTAACACGTCGATCGGCACCTTCATCCTGTCCATGACACAGTCTCCCGAGGACATTCTGGCGGTATACCTCCTTGCCCAGTATTGCGGTCTGGCGACCGCTCTCGATGGATCTGGCACGATCAGGCTCAAGGTCGTGCCCCTGTTCGAAACGATTGGCGATCTGCGCTCAGCACCAGAGATCATGGATCAATTGCTGGCGACGTCGATTGTTCGTCGATCGATACGTGACTTCGCCAACCGTCAGGAGATCATGCTCGGCTATTCTGACTCCAACAAGGATGGCGGGTTCCTCGCCTCTAACTGGGAATTGAGCAAAGCCCAGAAACGACTCACGCGGACGGGTCAGAAAAACAAGATCAAGATCAGCTTCTTCCATGGTCGTGGTGGATCGGTCAGCCGTGGCGGTGCGCCGACTGGAAGGGCGATCGCGGCCCAGCCCGCGCAAACAGTTGGTGGCGTGATGCGCGTGACTGAACAAGGCGAGGTGGTGTCTTCGAAATTCGCCAATCGCGGAACAGGGCTCTATCAGCTCGAAATCCTCGCCGCGAGTGTATTGGCCCACAGCGTCAAGTCGGCCGACGAGGCCGAACTTAAGGACAATCCGGAATTCGAAGAAGCGCTCGATGCCCTGACCGGCATGTCGCAGGCCTCCTATGCCAGCCTGATCAACGAGCCGGGATTCATCGACTATTTCAACCAGGCGAGTCCCGTCGAAGAGCTCGCCCTCCTGAAGATCGGGTCGAGACCTCCGCGTCGTTTTGGTGCAAGCAGCCTTGCTGATCTTCGAGCCATACCGTGGGTCTTTGCCTGGAGCCAGAACCGTCATCTTCTGACGGGATGGTACGGTATCGGCAGCGCATTGAATTCGTTCGTCTCCGTGCGAGGCGATCATGGCATTAATCTGCTGAAGCAGATGTTCGAGCGTTCGCGTTTCTTCCGCCTGATCGTCGATGAGGTGGACAAGACGCTATACCAGGCTGACATGGAAATTGGCCGCCTATATGCCGGGCTTGTCACTGATCCTGAGACAGGCGAGCGCATCCATAAGAAGATTGCTGCCGAATATCAGCTGACGCGCCGCATAATCGGGGAGATCACCGGCCCGGTCGACCTGTCGCGACGCTTTCCTGCGTTTAAGCGCCACTTCGACCGAACCCGACCGCAGATGGACGACATCCACAAGCTTCAGGTGAAGTTACTGCATGAGGTCCGAACGCATGATGGTTCGAAGCCAAGTCCTAAGCGGGCAATCAATGCGCTTCTGTTGTCGATCAACTGCATATCCGCTGGCCTTGGATGGACCGGCTAGCATCAGAGCTCGCTATTGTACTGAATAAGGAGGACACAAATGAATATTCCGACAAGACCGGACCTTGGCAGCCTCGGCCAGTTCTTTCGCACAGGCGTTGCAGAATCCGATCCGGCCGTCGACGCCGCGATGAATCGTGAACTGCAAAGGCAGCGGGACGAGATCGAACTGATCGCTTCGGAAAACATCGTTTCAAAGGCGGTGCTGGAGGCCCAAGGGTCTGTCCTGACCAACAAATACGCCGAGGGATATCCTGGCCGGCGTTACTACGGCGGTTGCCAGTATGTCGACGAGATAGAAGAACTGGCCCGCAATCGTGCCATGGAGCTGTTCGACTGCACTTATGCCAACGTGCAGCCCAATTCTGGCAGCCAGGCGAACCAGTCGGTCTTCATGGCGCTGATGCAGCCGGGTGACACGTTCATGGGGCTCAACCTTGCCGCCGGCGGCCACCTCACTCACGGATCTCCAGTCAGCCAATCGGGTAAGTGGTTCAACGTTGTCTCCTATGGCGTGAGGCCGCAGGATCAGCGGATTGACTATGATGAGGTGCGTCATCTCGCAATCAAGCATCGGCCGAAACTCATTCTGGCTGGCGGCTCGGCCTATCCTCGCATCATCGATTTCGAAATCTTCCGCAACATCTGTGACGAAGTTGGCGCCAAACTCTTTGTCGACATGGCCCATTTTGCCGGTCTGGTTGCAGGCGGGGTACATCCCAATCCGTTGCAGCACGCGCATGTCGTGAGCACCACCACGCACAAGACGCTGAGAGGTCCGCGCGGTGGCATGGTGCTGTCCAATGACGAGGAGATTGGGAAGAAGATCAACTCGTCGGTGTTTCCAGGCATCCAAGGGGGACCCTTGATGCATGTTATCGCAGGCAAGGCGGTTGCATTCGGTGAGGCGTTGAAGCCCGCGTTCAAAACCTATGCCGCCAATGTTGTCGCAAATGCCAAGGCTCTGGCCGAAACCATCGCGGCTGGTGGGGTGGACATCGTGTCCGGCGGCACGGACACCCATCTGATGCTCGTCGATCTGCGCCGCAAGCAATTGACCGGAAAGACTGTGGAAGCCGCTCTCGGTCGCGCTCACATCACCTGCAATAAGAACGGTATCCCCTTCGATCCGCAGACCCCTGCAGTCACTTCTGGGATCAGGCTCGGGACCCCCGCTTGTACGACGCGCGGCTTCATGGCCGAAGAATTTCGTCAGGTAGGGAAATTGACGATGAAGGTTGTCGACGGGCTTCTGGCAAACGGGGAACAAGGCAACAAGGCCGTCGAGAACGAAGTTCGCGAAGAAGTGGGCACGCTGGTGCGCAGGTTCCCCATCTACGATTAAACCGGGTTCAGGATCGACAATACCCATGGCCGAAGTGAACAGATTCAAGGTTATGATCGCGGACCGCAACCCGCTGGTCTTAAGTGCCCTTTGCGACATGATAAACAAGGATCAGCGTTTTGAACTCGCACAATGCGTTCAGAGCGGGGAAGCCTTCATCAAGGCGGCTTCCGAGCCGGTCTGCGCCTTTGATGTCGCGGTCGTCGGTTGGAAGCTGTCAGATATGGATGGTGGCGAGGTCCTGGCCGCGTTGCGAAGGCTCGAGCTTCACGTGCGTGTCGTGGTCTTCTCCAATGAGCACGACACCGCCATTTTGAAACAGTGCGTTCGCATGGGAGCACAAGGCTTTTGCTATCAGTTCGACGATCCATGTATTCTCTTCGAAACGTTACTCGTCGTCGCGAGAGGCAGGATCTGCATACCTTTCATCGATGTCGCCAAAATTAACGATACACCGTTGTCAAAACTTACACCGCGGGAGCGAGAGTTGCTGGCCGTTCTGGCGGACGGTTGGACCAATCTACAGATCGCGACGCGCACCGGTCTTTCCGAAAACACGGTCAAATACCATCTGAAAAATCTCTACGACAAGCTCGATGCACGCAATCGTGCTATGGCCGTGGCGCTGTATGCTGCAGAGAAGAAGCGGGGCGTGCCGCAAACTATCCGCTAAGTCCGGCAGACGACCTGGTGTCATTCACTCCACGTTCTGGCGCAGGCGGTCGGTCATTGAAGAAGGCCGCTTCACGCAGGGTTTGTTCTTGCCATCAGGCTCCAGCATGCGCCTGTCCGATTTCGCGCGCCAGACGCCCGCGATGCAGCACGCTTTTGGGTCGAACACGCACCCGCCGGTGATTTAGAAATATTCCTTTTAAGAAAGAAATATTATTTGTAGTATTCGTTTGGTTAAGCTATGGTTGGGCCGATAAAGGCAGAACGTCTCCTGCGAGACAGGTGCTATATGCAGGCATGTCTTTGCGAAACGCCGAGCGCGGAGTTCGTCATTTCCATGGAAATTGCCAACGTTTGCCCAGGCGGATTTCATCAACGTGGCTCATGCGAGGCGTCGCGCTTTCTGCCGCCGCTTCACGACGGGCATGCCCCATTCGGGCTTCATTTGTCTTTCCAGGATGCATTGGATTCTTACGAAGAATGGGCGGCTGAGGCCGACGAACCGTCGGTTGCGGTTGACGGTCAGCATGTGACGATCAGCTCCGTTTTCTGCCGAATGAGTGATTGCAAGGACCTGCTTCCCCGGCGCATGCTCGATGCACTGGTCGTTCTGGTTCCGCCAGAGGCTCAGAGATCGCTTGAAGCGGGTCGGACCACGTTTGCAAACGGGAGCCGACTGTTGTTGGCCATGTGCCATCAACGCCGCACCTGTCGTCGACAGATGCATAGTGACGAGCTGGCGCTCAATCACGTCGATTCGCTCCGGATGGAAAATATAATTCAAAAAATATTATCTCGGATTTATTGTTCCAAAGAGATATCGGCACCTCAGGTCAATATTATTTAAAATTCTAGTTGTAAAAAAAACATCGAAGTCATTCACAAATTTCTCTGGCTAGTACAGACAGTCATACTGATAACTGTCAGTGGTCTTGCGTGCGGTATAATTGAAAAGGGTAGGTTTGTCCTACCCTTTTGGGTCATGATGGAGTGCTCATATGGGCCTATTTCGAGGCGGGATCTTTGTATTTTCTCCCCGGATGGGTGTTGTTTCGAATGGGCCGAGATATCTATGCTCCAATCGGAACCAGGCGATGCCTTCAGAGCCGGGATTCGCCAAGCCGATATGAGGAGAATCTGTCATGGCCGGATACAACCATCTTTTCATCCCAGGACCGACCAACGTTCCTGAACGGGTCCGGCAGGCGATGAATGTTCCGATGGAGGACATGCGCGCCGGATCATTTCCGGAATTCACGCTGCCGTTGTTTGAAGACATCAAGAAGGTGTTCAAGAACGAGACCGGCCGCGTCTTCATATACCCCTCGTCAGGCACTGGCGCCTGGGAAGCGGCGATGACCAACGTGCTGAGCCCCGGCGACGGGGTGCTGATGTCACGGTTCGGCCAGTTCTCGCACCTTTGGATCGACATGGCCGACCGTCTCGGCTTCGTTGTGGATGCAATCGATTGCGAGTGGGGGACCGGTGTTCCGCTCGAGCTCTACGCCGAGCGGCTGAAGGCCGATAAGGGGCACCAGATCAAAGCGGTGTTCTGTACGCAAAACGAAACCGCCACCGGCGTGACCAGTGATGTCGCTGGTTGCCGTGCCACACTCGACGCGATTGGTCATCCTGCGCTGCTCTTCGTCGACGGTGTGTCATCGATCGGCTCAATCGATTTCCGACAGGAAGAATGGGGTGTCGACTGCGCCGTCAGCGGTTCCCAAAAGGGCTTCATGATGCCTGCGGGTCTCGGATTCTTATCGGTCAGCAAAAAAGCCATCGCCGCCTCTAGAGAGGCGACCCATCGGCGCTGCTATTTCTCGTTCGAGGACATGATCCGCGCCAACGATGCCGGCTATTTCCCCTACACGCCGGCGACACAGCTGCTGCGCGGCCTGCGCGCCTCGCTCGATCTGATCGCTGAGGAAGGGCTCGACAACATCTTCGCCCGTCACCATCGCCTCGCCGAAGGCGTGCGCAAGGCGGTCGACGCCTGGGGCCTGAAGCTGTGCGCAAAGGCGCCGAAATGGCACTCCGACACCGTCAGCGCCATCCTGGTGCCGGAAGGCATCGACAGCGGTGACGTCGTCAAGCGCGCCTACCAGACCTATCAGACCTCGCTCGGCGGCGGCCTCAACAAGGTGATGGGCAAGGTCTTCCGCATCGGTCATCTCGGTTGGCTGAACGAGGTGATGGTTCTGGCGTCACTGTCCGCCGCCGAACTGGCGCTGCTCGACTGCGGCGTCAAGCTGGCGCCGGGCTCCGGCGTCGGCGCCGCCATCCAGCATTTCCGCGCCTCGGCCGCGATGCCGGTCGCCGAAGCCGCCTGAGGGGAACCGACGATGAGCCACACCATCAACCATTTGAAAAAATTGCGGCTGCAGCGCAGCGAGCTGGCGGTTCCCGGTTCCAGCCCGGAAATGATCGACAAGGCGGCCAGCAGCGCCGCCGACTTCGTCTTCCTCGACATCGAGGACGCGGTCGCGCCGCCCGACAAGGAACGCGCCCGCAAGAACATCATCCAGGCGCTCAACGACATCGACTGGCGCGCCAAGGGCAAGACCGTCTCGGTGCGCATCAACGGGCTGGACACCCATTACATGTACCGCGACGTGGTCGATGTGATGGAGCAAGCCGGCGACCGGCTGGACACCATCCTGGTGCCCAAGGTCGGCGTCCCGGCCGATCTCTACATGGTCGAGGCCATGGTCAACCAGATCGAGATGGCCAAGGGTTTCAAGACCCGCGTCGGCCTCGAGGCGCTGATCGAGACCGCGCTCGGCATGGCCAATGTCGAGGCGATTGCCGCCACGCCCGGCCGGCTGGAGGCCATGCATTTCGGCGTCGCCGACTATGCGGCAAGCTGCAAGGCGCGCACCGTCAACATTGGCGGCCTCAATCCCGACTATCCCGGCGACCAGTGGCATTTCGCGCTATCGCGGATGACCGTCGCCTGCCGCGCCTATGGCCTGCGCGCCATTGACGGGCCGTTCGGCGATTTCTCCGATCCGGAGGGCTACATCGCCGGCGCCAGGCGCGCCGCTGCCCTTGGCATCGAAGGCAAATGGGCGATCCACCCGTCGCAGATCGCGCTCGCCAACGACGTCTTCTCACCGCCGGAAAAGGAGGTGACGCGGGCCAGGCGGATCATTGAAGTGCTCAAGGAAGCGGAGGAGCAGGGCAAGGGTGCTGCGTCTCTGGATGGCAAGATGATCGACGCTGCATCGGAACGCATGGCGCGCAACGTCCTGGTCACGCACGAAGCCATCGAGCGTCCGATGCATTTACGCGAAGCCGCACAGAACTGAGGAGGAGTTCGACATGGACATCCACGAGTATCAGGCGAAAGAATTGCTCTCCCGTCATGGGATCCATGTGCCGCGCGGCGGGCTGGCCTATAGCCCCGAGCAGGCAACGTATCGTGCCAGCGAAATCGGCGGCAGCAAATGGGTCGTCAAGGCGCAGGTTCATTCCGGCGCTCGCGGCAAGGCCGGCGGCATCAAAGTCTGTGCTTCCGATCAGGAGGTGTGCGATGCCGCCGAGTCCATGCTGGGCAGGAAGCTGGTGACCCACCAGACCGGCCCACGCGGCAAGCTGGTATCGCGGCTCTATATCGAGGAGACGGTCGAGATCCAACAGGAAATCTATCTCGCCTTTGTGCTGGATCGTAAGGCCGAGAGGGTCATGATCATAGCTTCCGCTTCTGGCGGCATGGAGATCGAAGAAATCGCGGAGAAAAAGCCTGACTCGATCATTCGGGCAACAGTCGATCCCGGTACGGGTATGCAGCAATACCAGGCGCGCGAAATCGCCTTTGGTCTGGGCCTGGAAACCAAATTGATCGGAAAGGCGACCGAGACGCTTCTGGGTTGCTATCGGGTGTTTCGCGACTATGACGCCGCGATGCTGGAAATCAACCCATTGGTCATCACCGGAGACGGCAATCTGATGGCCCTGGACGCCAAGATGTCGTTCGACGAGAACGCCTTGTTCCGGCGGCCGGAAATCTCCGAACTGCGCGACAAGAGCCAGGAAGACCCACGCGAAACCTTCGCCAGCGACCGCGGCCTCTCCTATGTCGGCCTCGACGGCAATATTGGCTGCATCATCAACGGCGCCGGCCTCGCCATGGCGACGATGGACATGATCAAGATCGCCGGCGGCGAGCCGGCCAACTTCCTCGACATTGGTGGCGGCGCCTCGCCCGAGCGGGTGGCGAAATCCTTCCGCGCCGTGCTTGGCGACAAGAATGTCGAGACCATCCTGGTCAACATCTTCGCCGGCATCAACCGCTGCGACTGGGTTGCGGAGGGCGTCATCAAGGCAATACGGGAAGTCGGCGTCAACGTGCCGCTGGTGGTGCGGCTTGCCGGCACCAAGGTCGAGGAAGGGCGCCGCATCCTGGCCGATTCAGGCGAGGCGGTGATTGTCGCCGACACGCTGGCGGAAGCCGCCGAAAAGGCCGTCGCCGCCTGGCGCGCGGCCACCAAGAAAAAAGCAGCCTGAGGGAGGTCGAGAAAATGGCAATCCTGCTCAACCGCAGCACCCGCGTCATCGTCCAGGGGTTTACCGGGAAGATCGGCAGTTTTCATGCCGAGGATATGCAGCGATACGGGACCAAGGTGGTTGGTGGCGTCACGCCCGGCAAGGGCGGCCAGACGCATCTCGGCCTGCCCGTCTTCAACACGGTCAAGGGCGCCGTGCGTGAGACCCGCGCGGAAGCGAGCATCGTCTTCGTGCCACCGCCCTTCGCCGCAGATTCGATCATGGAAGCCGCCGACGCCGGCATCAAACTCTGCGTCTGCATCACCGACGGCATCCCCTCGCAGGACATGATGCAGGTAAAGCGCTACATGCGCCGCTACCGCTTCGAGGACCGAATGCGGCTGATCGGCCCGAACTGCGCCGGCATGATCACGCCGGGACAGGCGCTGATGGGCATCATGCCGGGCAACATCTACCTGCCCGGCCGCGTCGGCATCGTCGGCCGCTCCGGCACGCTCGGCTATGAGGCGGCCTCGCAGATGAAGGCGCTCGGCATCGGTGTATCGACCAGCGTCGGCATCGGCGGCGACCCGATCAATGGGTCGTCCTTCCGCGACATTCTTGAACTGTTCGAGAAGGATGATGACACCGACGCGGTGGTCATGATTGGTGAAATCGGCGGATCGCAAGAAGCCGAGGCCGCCGAGTGGGCCAGATCGAATATGAAGAAACCGTTGATCGCCTACATCGCCGGGCTCTCTGCGCCGAAGGGAAGACGTATGGGCCATGCCGGAGCAATCATTTCCGCCTTCGGCGAGTCTGCACAGGAGAAGGTGGAGATCCTGCGTGACGCCGGCGTGACCATTGTGCCGACACCCGCCGCGTTCGGCGCTACAGTGGCCGGCGTGCTCGCCGAGCAAATGAAAGCCGCCTGATCCGAGTTCGTGCAATCGGGATTGGTTTTGACGGGCGATCCTTATCCAACCGGCGAGGAACTCGCATGAAGCCGCGCATAATTGTGACGAGGCGTTGGCCCGACGCTGTCGAGCGCGTCCTTGCGGAACGCTTCGACGTCACGCTGAACCAGGGAGATATTCCTTTCACATCGACGCAGCTCAAGGCCGCGATGGCGGGCTTTGATGCGATTCTGCCGACGGTCAGCGACAAGCTGCCCGCGTCTGTTTTTCCCGATGAGGACGGGCGCACCAAGTTGATCGCAAATTTCGGAGTTGGGTTCAGTCACATCGATCTCGATGCCGCCAGGCAGCGCGGCATCCTAGTGACAAACACGCCAGGCGTACTGACGGATTGCACCGCCGATATTGCCCTGAGCTTGCTGCTCGCGGTTGCGAGGCGCACCGGCGAGGGCGAACGCCAATTGCGGGCGGGAAAATGGTCGGGATGGTGTCCGACCCATATGATTGGCGCCAAAGTTTCGGGCAAGACGCTAGGCATCATCGGGATGGGGCGCATAGGCAAGGCAGTTGCGAAGCGTGCCCGTTTCGGCTTTGGCATGGACATCATATTCTTCAATCGCTCGCGCGTGGATGATGATGAGCTCCGGGCGATGGCTGCCACGCAGGTATCAAGCATCGAAGAAGTCCTCAATCGATCGGATTTCGTGTCGCTGCATTGCCCCGGAGGGGCCGAAAATCGACACTTGATCGACGTCAAGCGCATCGGCGCAATGAAGCCCGGGGGATTTCTGATCAATACGGCCAGAGGTGACGTTGTCGATCAGGATGCGCTTATTCAGGCGCTCGAGAACCGCACCATCGCTGGCGCCGGCCTGGATGTATTTGCCGAAGAGCCTCTCGTCCCCGAACGGCTCTTGCGATTGAACAATGTTGTTCTGCTTCCGCACCTGGGCTCTGCCACCGAAGAGACACGCGTGGCGATGGGGATGAAGGCGGTGGACAACCTGATCGCCTTCTCCGAGGGGCGTCAACCGCCCGACAGGGTGACCTAGGTGGTCATCCAATCGGCTGGCGTGCTCAAGGCCCTTCGCCAAGAGGCTGTAGCCCTGTTTCGCGACGGCGTGGCGGCAGCAAATCCTGAACACGCAGTGTCCGCGGCGTTGCTTGAGCGCAGTGAGCTGCTCGAGCGGGCGTCGCGGATCATTCTGGTCGCCTTCGGCAAGGCAGCCTGCTCCATGACGCGGGCTGCCCTGCCTTTTGTCCGCGACAAGTTGGAGAGGGCCATCGCCCTCACCAATCACGAGAACATCGACCCCATTGATGGGGTCCAGGTGATCACCGGCGGCCACCCGATCCCGGATCAGGGCAGCATTGCGGGCGCAGCGGCGATCGAGAATGCCGTTGCGGGCGCGCGGGACGGCGACCTGGTTCTTGTTCTGGTCAGCGGTGGCGGCTCGGCCTTGCTGTGTGCGCCGCCGTTGGGCATCGAACTCGCCGACAAGATAGCCCTCAACAAAGTATTGGTTCACTCCGGGGCGGACATTGGCGAGATCAATTCCGTCCGGCCATTGTTCTCGCGACTTAAGGGCGGCCAGCTTGCCCGTTTGGCGGGAAAAGCCCGCGTATTATCATTAATTCTCTCGGACGTTCGTGGCGACAAAGTCTCGGCAATCGCCAGCGGACCGACCGCGATGCCCGATGTCTCGGCCCGACGAGCAGTTGAGGTGCTTGATAAATATGGACTGCGGCCGAAGTTAACCACCGCTTTGAATTGCCGGCTTGATGAGTTCCAAGCGGTACCTCACGAGGCCGCGTATGATTTCGACAATGTCGAGAATGTCATTGTCGGGAGCAATCTGATCAGTCAGCGAAGGGTAGCTGACAAGGCCCGCATCCGGTTTCATTCCGTGGTTCACCCAAATGACTGGCTTTGCGGAGATGTCCTTGCTGCTGCAGCCACGCTCCACAAACGCGCACGCACGGCCGCCGAACACAATGCGCCTGTGGCACTGGTCTTTGGCGGGGAAACCACCGTAAAGGTGAGGGGTAGTGGGACCGGCGGGCGTAATCAGGAACTCGCCTTATGCTTTGCTCTGCTGAACGAACATTTGCCTATACGCAGACCATGGGTTTTTCTCAGTGGTGGAACCGACGGTCTTGACGGACCGACGGATTCAGCGGGCGGCATAGTTGATGTTGGCTCGCTTGACCGGATGCGGAAGACGGGCCTCGATCCCCTCGGCAGCCTGGAGAACAACGATTCCTACCGGGCGCTTGCTGGCTCAGGGGACTTGTTGATTACCGGCGCGACCGGCACCAATGTTGCCGATATTCAGATTGTCCTGATGCGCTGACCTTCAGTGTCCTCGGGCGCCCGGATAGTGCCGGCACCCTTTAACAACGCTTCGATGACAGCCAGCCGTGCCCAGTGCCAGGAGTCGGCGTATTGTAAGGTGTGGCAAATATGTTTACCTAAAGTGAAATCGTAGGGTCTGGGATTTGGGCGGTTCGAAATGGCAAAAGTCAAAAAGCTTGTGACGGCCGCCAAGGTGTCTGTCAACGAGCCAGAGGGCAAACCGCCCGCGGCGCCAGCCGTCCCACGTTCTGCTGTCTTGTCCCAGGATCCCCATGCCGTTCGCGATGCCAGGGAGAAAGTCCTTGAGCTTGCGATCGGTCGCGAGGTCCGAGCCTTTCGCAAGAAACTGGGCATTACTGTCGCGGACCTTGCGAGCACCACGAATATCTCGCTCGGCATGCTGTCGAAGATCGAGAACGGGATAACATCACCGTCCTTGACGACGCTACAGACGCTTTCCAATGCCCTGGGCGTGCCGATCACGGCCTTTTTTCGACGCTTCGAGGAGGATCGAAACGCTGTTTTCGTCAAGGCAGGCGAGGGCATGGACGTTGAACGGCGTGGCACCCGGGCAGGTCATCAGTACACCTTGCTTGGCCATATCGGTTCGAACACCAGCGGAGTCGAGGTCGAGCCCTACCTCATTACCTTGACGGAAGACTCCGACGTCTTTCCAATGTTCCAGCATGATGGCATGGAATTTCTCTACATGCTCGAGGGCGAGGTTGTGTATCGCCACGGCGGCAAGCTCTACCGCATGTTGCCTGGCGATAGCTTGTTCTTCGATGCTGATGCCCCGCACGGACCGGAAGAACTGATCAAACTTCCAATGCGCTACCTTTCCATCATCTCGTATCCGCAGAGCGGCGGACAGGATTAGCTGGGCAGAGGACCACGGGAACACGGGTTTATTTTGTGGCCGACTGAGGCCCTTAACCCAGCGGCGTTGCCTATTCTCGTCAACGCCTTCGCCAGCCTTGTCAGGCAGCCTTCGAGAATTTCTATAAAAAGCAGATAGTTGGCTCTCGCTGCTATCATCAGTTGGGTATGGTTCTGGCCTGTATGCGAGAAAAAAATGGTGTCCGCTTATTTCTCCCTCAGGAAAAAAAAATTCATGACAGTTGATTTGCCAATTTGGACCTGCTACCAAAATTGTCAGCTGCAATCACTATGGAGTGGCCGTCATGTGCGGAATCGTGGGGCTTTTTTTGAAGGACAAATCGCTTCAACCCCAATTGGGTGCGATGTTGTCCGAGATGTTGATCTCTATGACGGATCGCGGACCTGATAGTGCGGGCATTGCTATCTACGGACCTGCCACGCCTGGCCGCGCCAAGGTCACCATTCAGTCGCAGTCGCCGCAGTCCGATTTTGCCGGATTGGCAGCGGAGCTGCGCAAGAAGATTGGCGTCGAGGTCAAGGTCGCTGTCAATTCGACGCATGCCGTCATCGACGTCCCCTCAGACCGGATCGATGCGACCCGTGCGGCGCTTGGCGAGATCAGGCCATCGATCCGCGTCATGGGTTCGGGCGATAACGTCGAAATTTACAAGGAAGTGGGCTTGCCTGGGGACGTGGTCGATCGTTTCGGCCTGTCCAAGATGATTGGAACGCACGGCATCGGTCATACCCGTATGGCCACCGAATCGGCGGTGACGACCATGGGCGCCCATCCGTTTTCCACGGGGCCGGACCAGTGTCTGGTTCATAACGGCTCGCTGTCAAACCACAACAACGTTCGTCGTGAACTCAAGCGCGAAGGCATGAAGTTCGAAACCGAGAATGATACCGAGGTGGCGGCTGCTTATCTTTCATCGAAGATGGCTCACGGTATGAAGCTTGGCGAAGCGCTGGAGCACACACTCGGCGATCTGGATGGCTTCTTCACTTTTGTCGTTGGCACCAAATCAGGCTTCGGCGTGGTCCGTGACCCCATCGCCTGCAAGCCGGCAGTTCTCGCCGAAACCGACCAGTATGTGGCCTTCGGGTCGGAATACCGCGCTCTCGCGATGCTGCCTGGCATAGAAAACGCCAAGGTTTGGGAACCTGAGCCAGCAACTGTCTATTTCTGGGAGCATTGAGGTATGCATACGACCAATCTTGCCACGGCCGCAGCGCCGCGCAGTTCGGACCATTCAGCGGTTAAGTTCGATCTTGCCAAGACGCCGCTACGGGAACTCAACCAGGCGCTTCACAACATCAAGCCGGGGTCCAACGAGACGGCTTGGGAAATTCTAAACCCCGGCGGCGGGCATGCTGTCGCTGCTGGAGTGGACCAGCCAATCACTGTCGATATCAGGGGCAGCGTTGGCTATTACTGCGGCGGCATGAATAGCCAGGGCACCATTACGGTACATGGGTCGGCCGGACCTGGTGTTGGCGAAAACATGATGTCGGGTGAAATCATCGTGAAGGGTGACGCCAGCCAGTACGCTGGCGCTACCGGCAGGGGTGGCTTGCTGGTTATTGAAGGCAATGCGTCTTCGCGCTGCGGGATCTCCATGAAGGGCATCGATATCGTCGTTCATGGCGATATCGGACACATGTCGGCTTTCATGGCGCAATCAGGGCATCTGGTGGTACTCGGCGATGCGGGAGACGCGCTCGGAGACTCCATCTACGAAGCGAAGTTGTTCGTCAGGGGCAAGGTCCAGAGTCTTGGAGCCGACTGCATCGCCAAGGAAATGCGTCCCGAGCACATCGCCAAGCTGCAGGAACTGCTCGACCGCGCCGGTGTCAAGGGCGTGAAGCCGGAGGAGTTCACGCGCTACGGCTCCGCGCGCACCTTGTACAATTTCAACATCGACAACGCCGCCGCGTATTGAGGCCAGCATCATGACCTATCAGAATCCGCCAACCATCCCGCGCAAATCCGCGACGTTCGACGACTATACGATGTCGGAAATCCGCCGCGCCGCGGCCACGGGCATCTACGATATTCGCGGTAGCGGCGCCAAGCGCAAGCTCCCGCACTTCGATGACCTTTTGTTCCTCGGCGCGTCAATCTCCCGCTATCCGCTCGAAGGTTACCGTGAAAAGTGTGACACGACCGTCATACTCGGCGCACGCAACGCCAAGAAGCCGATTACATTGAAGATCCCGATCACTGTTGCCGGCATGAGTTTTGGCTCGCTGTCTGGCCCAGCCAAAGAGGCGCTGGGACGCGGTGCCACGCTGTCGGGAACATCAACGACTACCGGCGATGGCGGGATGACCGAGGAAGAACGAGGCCACTCGCAAACGCTGGTCTATCAGTATCTGCCCTCGCGTTATGGAATGAACCCGCGCGATCTTCGCCGCGCCGACGCAATCGAGATCGTTGTAGGCCAGGGTGCTAAGCCCGGCGGCGGCGGCATGCTGCTTGGCCAGAAGATCTCTGACCGCGTTGCCGAAATGCGCACGTTGCCCAAGGGGATCGACCAGCGTTCGGCTTGCCGGCATCCTGACTGGACAGGACCTGACGATCTTGAGATCAAGATTCTCGAGATCCGTGAGATCACCGATTGGGAAAAGCCTATCTACGTCAAGGTCGGTGGCGCACGTCCTTATTATGACACCGCGCTTGCGGTGAAGGCGGGTGCCGACGTGGTCGTGCTTGATGGAATGCAGGGCGGCACCGCCGCAACCCAGGAAGTGTTTATTGAAAACGTGGGCCAGCCTATACTTGCCTGCATTCGGCCCGCCGTCCAGGCGTTGCAAGATCTCGGCATGCACCGAAAGGTGCAACTCATCGTCTCTGGAGGCATCCGCAACGGCGCCGATGTCGCCAAGGCGTTGGCGCTGGGGGCCGATGCCGTGTCGATCGGAACGGCGGCGCTTATTGCTCTAGGCGACAACGATCCGCGTTGGGAGTCCGAGTACCAGAAACTTGGAACCACTGCTGGCGCATATGACGACTGGCACGAAGGCAAGGATCCGGCCGGTATCACCACGCAGGACCCCGAGCTGATGAAGCGGGTCGATCCGATCGCGGCGGGGCGACGGTTGGCCAACTACCTGAAGGTGATGACGCTGGAAGCGCAGACGATCGCGCGTGCGTGCGGGAAGAATCATCTGCACAATCTGGAGCCGGAGGACCTTTGTGCCCTGACGCTTGAGTCAGCAGCCATGGCCGGCGTGCCTTTGGCTGGCACGAACTGGGTACCGGGCAAAAACACCTTCTGATTCAGCAAAGCTGGGAGAGACAAGCTATGGGAACGGCTTTCGAGAGCAAACTGGAGCCTAAGGCGGCAACCGATCTGGGTGAATTCGCCAAGGCGCGGAGCATCAAGTATTTCATGATCTCCTATACCGACCTTTTTGGTGGGCAGCGCGCCAAGCTGGTTCCCGCTCAAGCAATCGCCGACATGCAGAAGGATGGTGCCGGTTTTGCCGGCTTCGCCACCTGGCTCGACCTGACGCCGGCACATCCCGACATGCTGGCGGTTCCGGATGCCTCCTCCGTCATCCAACTGCCGTGGAAGAGGGATGTAGCCTGGGTCGCCTCAGACTGCGTGATGGAAGGCAAAGGCGTCGAACAGGCGCCACGCAACACACTCAAGCGTCTGGTGGCGGACGCGGCCGAATTGGGCATGCGCGTCAAGACCGGTGTCGAGCCGGAGTTCTTCCTGACGACGCCGGGGGGAGAGAAAATCTCCGACGAGTACGATACCGCGGCGAAGTCCTGCTACGACCAGCAGGCCGTCATGCGTCGCTACGATGTCATCGCCGAGATCTGTGACGCCATGCTGGAGCTTGGCTGGAACCCCTATCAGAGTGACCATGAGGACGCGAACGGCCAGTTCGAGATGAACTGGCAGTATGACGACGTGCTGCCGACCGCGGACAAGCACTCGTTCTTCAAGTTCATGGTCAAGTCGATCGCAGAAAAGCACGGCTTGCGCGCCACCTTCATGCCGAAGCCATTCCAGGGTCTGACCGGAAATGGCTGCCACGCCCACATCTCGGTATGGGACCTTGCCGGCAAAACCAATGCGTTCGCAGACAAGAGCATGGAGCTGGGCCTTTCCCAACAGGGCCGGCATTTCCTCGGCGGCATCATGAAGCATGCCTCGGCACTTGCCGCGATCACCAATCCCACGGTCAATTCCTACAAGCGCATCAATGCCCCACGCACGATCTCCGGCGCGACATGGGCTCCCAACACGGTGACCTGGACCGGCAACAACCGAACCCACATGGTGCGCGTGCCTGGCCCTGGCCGCTTCGAACTCCGCCTGCCCGATGGCGCCGCCAACCCTTATCTCATGCAGGCAGTCATTCTCGCTGCTGGTCTTTCCGGAATTCGCACGAAAGCCGATCCGGGCGAACGCTCCGACATCGACATGTACAAGGACGGCCACAGCGTAACCAACGGTCCGAAGCTACCGCTAAACCTGCTCGACGCGCTGCGCCAATACGACAAGGACATCGAACTCAAGGCCGCGATGGGCGAGGAGTTTTCGACGGCGTTTCTCAAGCTGAAGCATCAGGAATGGAACTCCTATGCCTCCCATTTCACGCAATGGGAACGCGATCACACACTGGACGTCTAAATCCAAAGAGTCCGCGTGGAAAACGGCTCCGTCGCCGCCTCCGCTTCCTCCCAGGGCCCGGCGGAGCCGTTTTCGAACATTTTGGAAGTGCAACTTTCGCAGAATTGACCGATGAAATACTCCATCTTCTCCCTGGCGCGTGCGGCATTGTCCGGGCACAAAAACTGGTCCCGTACCTGGCGTGACCCGGCGCCTAAAAGTCGTTATGACGTCGTGATCATCGGCGGCGGCGGCCACGGGCTGGCCACTGCCTATTTCCTGGCCCACAAATACGGCATCAGGAATGTCGCCGTACTGGAAAAGGGCTGGATCGGCTCCGGCAATGCCGGCCGCAACACCACCATCATCCGCTCCAACTACATGCTGCCCGGCAATACCGGCTTCTACGAGCTGTCGATGAAGCTGTGGGAGCGGATGGAACAGGACCTCAACTATAACACGATGGTCAGCCAGCGCGGCATCATCAACCTCTACCATTCCGACGCCCAGCGCGACGCCTTCGCGCGGCGCGGCAACGTCATGCGCATCAACGGCATCGACGCCGATCTGCTCGACGCCACGCAGATCCGCAAGATGCTGCCGTTCCTCAACTACGACAATGCACGCTTCCCGATCCAGGGCGGACTGCTGCAACGCCGCGCGGGCACGGCGCGCCACGACGCCGTCGTGTGGGGCTATGCCCACGCGGCCGACAAGCTCGGCGTCGATGTCATCCAGAACTGCGAAGTGACCGGCTTCATCCGCGACCAGAACGGCGCGATCACCGGTGTCGAGACGTCGCGTGGCAGGATCGGCGCCGGCAAGGTCGGCATGGCGGTCGCCGGCAGCTCCTCGAAGGTGGCGGCGATGGCCGGCCTGCGCCTGCCGATCGAAAGCCACGTGCTGCAGGCCTTCGTGTCGGAAGCGATCAAGCCACTCATTCCCGGCGTCATCACCTTTGGCGCCGGCCATTTCTATGTCAGCCAGTCCGACAAGGGCGGCCTGGTCTTCGGCGGTGATCTCGACGGCTACAATTCCTATGCCCAGCGCGGCAACATGCCGGTCATGGAGGATGTCTGCGAAGGCGGCATGGCGCTGATGCCGATGATCGGCCGGGTGCGCATGCTGCGCCAGTGGGGCGGCATCATGGACATGTCCATGGACGGCACGCCGATCATCGATCGCTCGCCGGTCGACGGCCTCTACATCAATGCCGGCTGGTGCTACGGCGGTTTCAAGGCGACACCTGCCTCAGGCCTGACCTTCGCGCATCTGCTCGCCCGCGACGAACCGCATGAGGAAGCCAAACGCTTCCGCCTCGACCGCTTCCAGCGCGGCTTTATGATCGACGAAAAGGGGCAGGGGCCCCAGCCTAACCTTCACTGAAGACCAGAACAGGACTATCGGGAAATGCGCATAGCATGTCCATTTTGTGGAACGCGCGAAGTTGGCGAGTTCACCTATCTCGGTGACGCCAAACCGAAGCGCCCGGCCATGGTGGCCCTCGATGTCGCCGGCGGTGCCGTCGGCGAGGCGGAGGCGTTCTACGATTATGTCTATCTGCGCGACAACGTCGCCGGAGAGATGAACGAATACTGGTACCACGGCGGTGGCTGCCGCTCCTGGTTGCGCGTCTCCCGCAACACCGCCACGCATGAAATCACATCGGTTGTGGCTGCGCCCGGCGTAGGCGCCAGCTCTTCGCCGGCTCCAACCGCAGGTGTTAGATCATGACCGGCTCGCTGACGCTCACCTCCGCGCAAGGCAGGCCCGCGGCAGGTGCCAAGGTTCCCACGGCGGCTTCCGGCAGCGCCCAATCCAACCGCCTCGTCACCGGCGGCCTGATCGACCGTGCCGCACCGCTGAACTTCGCCTTCGACGGCAAGACGATGACTGGCTTTGCTGGTGACACGCTTGCCTCCGCGCTTGTCGCCAACGGCGTCAGGCTGGTTGGCCGCTCGTTCAAATACCATCGCCCGCGCGGCATCCTGACGGCCGGCTCGGAAGAGCCGAACGCGCTGGTCGAATTGCGCAGCGGCGCCCGCCGCGAGGCCAACACCAAGGCGACCACCACCGAGCTTTATGACGGCCTCGATGCGCTGAGCCAGAACCGCTGGCCATCGCTGCGCCACGACGTGATGGCGGTCAACCAGCTCCTGTCGCCGATCTTCGTCGCCGGGTTCTACTACAAGACCTTCATGTGGCCGGCGAAGTTCTGGGAGATGATCTATGAACCCGCCATCCGTCGCGCCGCCGGCCTTGGCCGGTCGAGCGGCCTGGCTGATCCGGATCACTACGACAAGGCCTGGGCGCATTGTGACGTGCTGGTGGCGGGCAGTGGCCCGGCCGGCATCTCCGCCGCACTCGCCGCCGGCCGCGCCGGCGCCCGCGTCATTCTCGCCGAGGAAGACAGCCGCGTCGGCGGCAGGCTCTTGTCCGATCACGCTGAGATCGACGGGCTGTTTTCGCGCGAATGGCTGACCAATGCGCTTGCCGAGCTCTCGTCCTTGCCCAACGTTCGCATCATGACCCGCACGGCGGTGTTCGGCGTCTACGACGGTGGAACCTATGGCGCCCTCGAACGCGTCAACGACCATGTGGCGACGCCCGCCAAGCATCGGGTCCGCCAGCGGCTCTGGCGCATCGTCGCCAAGCGTTGCGTGGTGGCGGCCGGCGCCATCGAGCGCCCGATCGTGTTTTCGGGTAATGATCGCCCAGGGGTGATGATGGCTTCGGCGGTCCGCACCTATATCGACCGTTTCGCCGCGACGCCGGGCAAGCGCATCGCGCTGTTCACCAACAACAATGACGGCTGGCAAACCGTCGAAGCAGCGCTGCGTGCCGGCATCGAGATATCCGGCGTCATCGATTCACGCCCGCACATTCCCGACCAGTTCCGGGCGGTTGCCGAGGCTTCCGGCTTCCGCGTCTTCAACGGCGTCGTCAGTGACGCCAGCGGCGGCGTGTCGGGAATAAGCAGGATCAGCATCGCCCAAGCCAGTGGCGGGACAGCGGAGATCGCCGCCGACACGCTGGCCATGTCCGGTGGCTGGAACCCGTCGGTCGGCCTGTCCTCGCATCAGCGCGGCCGACCCACCTGGCGCGACGACATTGCCGCCTTCGTGCCGGGCGATTGTCCGCCTGGAATGACTGTTTCTGGTGCGGCCAACGGTGACTTTTCGCTTAGCGCCTGCTTGCGTGGCGGTCATGCCTCGGGCATCGAGGCCGCCGCCGAATGCGGCCACAAGCAAAAGGCCGGCGCCGCGTCCGCGGCCGTCGCGGAGGTATTCTCGATCGCGCCGCTGTGGCATGTCGAGGGCAAGCACAAGGCATTCGTCGACTTCCAGCATGACGTCACGGCGTCGGACATTGCGCTCGCCCAGCGCGAAGGCTTTGAATCGGTCGAGCATCTGAAGCGGTACACGACGCTTGGCATGGCGACGGATCAGGGCCGCAATTCCAACGTCACCGGTCTTGCCATCATGGCCGAAGTCAGCGGGCGCACGATCCCGCAGACCGGCACCACCATCTACCGGCCGCCGCAGGTTCCGGTTGCCATCGGTGCCCTTGCCGGCCACCATCGCGACGAAAAATTCCATTCGACTCGGTTGACGCCCTCGCACCGCTGGGCCGCCGAGCGCGGCGCCGTATTCGTCGACACCGGCCTGTGGAAGCGCGCGCAATGGTATCCGCTGCCCGGCGAAAAGGACTGGCTGACGTCGGTTGACCGCGAAGTGCTGACGGTGCGCAACGGCGTTGGTTTCTGCGATGTCTCCACGCTCGGCAAGATTGACGTAATGGGTCCCGACGCCGGCGCCTTCCTCGACCGCGTCTACATCAACATCTTCTCCTCGCTCGGCGTCGGCAAGGCGCGCTATGGCCTGATGCTGCGCGACGACGGCATCGTCATGGACGACGGCACCACGTCGCGGCTTGCCGAGGACCATTATTTCCTGACCACCACCACGGCCAAGGCCGGCCCGGTGATGCAACATCTCGAATATTGCCGGCAGGTGCTGTGGCCCGAACTCGACGTGCAACTGACATCGTGCACCGACCAGTGGGCGCAATTCTCGATCGCCGGGCCGAAAACTCGCGATCTGCTGCGCGAGATCGTCGACCCGGCCGAAGACCTGTCCAATGAAGGCTTCCCCTTCATGGGCGTGCGCGAGGTGAAGCTGCGCGGCGGCGTCACGGCCCGGCTGTTCCGCATTTCTTTCTCGGGTGAAATGGCCTTCGAGATTTCCGTGCCGGCGCGCTATGGCGACGCCCTGGTGCGCAACCTGATGATTGCCGGCAAGCCGTTCGGCGTCATCTCGTATGGCACCGAGGCGCTCGGCGTCATGCGCATCGAGAAGGGCCACGTCGCAGGTCCCGAACTCAACGGCACGACGACGGCGGGTGATCTCGGCCTCGGCAAGATGGCGTCGAAGAAGAAGGATTTCGTCGGCCGCGTTCTCGCCGCTCGCGAAGGCCTCGTCGATCCGAACCGCCAGGTTGTGGTCGGCCTAAAGCCGGTCGACAAGGCACGACGGCTGCGTTCGGGCGCGCACATCATCCCCAAGGGCGCGATACCGGGACCCGACACCGACCAGGGCTACGCAACCTCGGTCTGCCACTCGCCGATGCTTGGCCAGTGGATCGGCCTTGGCCTGGTCGAGCGCGGCCGCGAGCGCTTTGGCGAAATCGTCCGTGTGCATGACCCATTGCGCGGCGAGGACTACGACGTCGAGATCTGCAATCCGGTCTTCTACGATCCCGAGGGAGGACGCCAGCGTGGCTGATTTTACCTGGACCGCCAGTTCGCCGCTGCAGCATGCAGCCGCTCCTGGTCGCCGAGGCGCGGCCGTGCTTCAACCTGGCATCGTCTTGTCGGAGGTGCGCGACTTCAGCCTGGTCCTGGTCTTCGCCCGGCGCGGGCAGGGGCCGGCCACCGCCAAGGCCGCCAAGGCACGGTTTGATGTAGAAGCGCCGTCAACGCCCCAGGCCGTCGCGGGCGAGTCCGCCACGCTGATCTGGTCAGGCGCCGACCAGTTCTATGCCCTGTTTGCCAACGCGAAGGAGCAATCGCCGGTCGACGCGCTACGCGAAAGTTTTGCAGGCAAGGCGTCGCTTTCCGATCAGTCGGACGGCCGGGCGCTGATCCGGATATCCGGCCCAAGCGCGCGCAAGATGCTGGCCAAGCTGTCATCGCTTGATCTGGACGATACGGTCTTCCCCGTCGGTGCGGCCGCCGCGACCTCGATCGACCACACCGGCGTCAATTTGTGGCGCGGCGCCAACGCTGACGATGGATCACCAGTCTTCAACGTCCTGGCTTTCACCAGCTTTGCCGATAGCATCTGGCATAGTATCTTAGACGCATCCGCCGAATATGGCACTGAGATCGTCGGTTCTGATGGGCTCTAACGGAAGCTTCATTTTTGGCGGTCGACTGCCTGCAGTCAACCCAAATCAAGCGCGTCGCCTGGTGGAGACATCAATGCAGCACTGCCGCTTTAAGTGTCATCCTCGACCGTACTGACGTGAATCTCGGTCGGCACGAGGGGCAGAGCCTTTGTAGGACGGCGCATCGATAACCTGTCTCCCCCGAGCGAAGCTCGCTTGAAAGGCTGTATCGCTCAACGGATCGCCTCTATAGTTGTGGCGCTCCCATGCACTCGGACCACAATCATGAACCATCAAAGCTCGGGATCAAACATCCGGCTGAAATCGATCAAGAGGGGTCATCCAGTCTAACGACGTCGCCGGCAATGCGCTGGAGCTGCGCCACAGCGTTCCCGACAAGTCGTCCCATTACTTTTTGCTCCGATGCGATCTCGGCCAAGGGTACCAGCACAAATGCACGATTGAACATTTCCGGATGAGGCAGGGCACAGCCTGGGAGGCGAATTTCCGCGTCACCAACGAACAGAACGTCGATATCAATGAGACGAGGCCCCCACGGTCTCTCTGGTGTACGCCCAATCTGGCTTTCGATCGCTTTGCAACGTTGCAGCAGATGGCGTGGAGGCAGACTGGTCAAGCCGATTGCACAGCCGTTGACAAACCAATCCTGGTCCGTCGCGCCCCAGGCAGCCGTCTTGTAGAAATGTGAGACGGCATCGATTTCCACGCCTTCTTCGAGGCTGAGCAATGACAATGCGGCGCGAAGGTTCGCCTGTTTGTTGCCTATGTTGCTGCCAAGGGCAAAGGCTACCCGCGACTTGCGCGCGCGGCGTACTTCGATTCCGACATGATCCAAGGCGTGGGCAATCGGGGCAGAAGGCTTGCGGATCCGGACCAGCACCTCAGACACGGATGGAAATCCGACAAGAACTCTCTCGGCGATACGGTCACCGAGCGTTTCGATCAACCTAAAGGGGCCGGAAGCCGACACCTCGACCGCGAGGTTGCATAGCGTGGCGTAGCAGACGGCCTTCGAATAGTCGTCGTCACGCACGCATTGTTCAAGATCCGAGACGCAATCGATATCGATGAAAAATTTCTGCCCCAGACGCGTCTCTTCGCTCAGCACTCCATGATACCCGTGTACGCAGAGGTTGGACACAAAAACCCGGTCGGTCACCGCCGCGATGCTGGGCCTCGGCGAATCCTCAAGCAGACCGGCTGAGTGACGGGTTGTGGGAGATGCGAACGGGACGTTCAATTGACGGCCCGTTCCAGTTCCCGCGATTCCGCGAAGCTGCCTGAGGCCTCGAAATTTTCGTCGGAAACTTTTCCAACTCCCGTCGGCGGCATGCCTGCGACATCCTCGTTGTGCGGATAAAACGGCATTGCTGCCAGCGGGCCTTGGCTGGCAGCAAGTCCGGTGGAGTCCGGCGAACACATGACGGTTTGCACAGCAATCGTCGCCGCTAACCCGTGCATCTCAGAACAGGCCTTCGATCTGGCCGGCCTCGTTGAGGAAGATCTTCTCCGAGGACGGCGCCTTGGGCAGGCCGGGCATGGTCATGACCTCGCCGCAGATGATGACGACGAAGCCGGCGCCCGCCGACAGCCTGACCTCGCGCACCGGCACGGTGTGGCCGGTCGGTGCGCCGCGCAGGTTCGGGTCGGTCGAGAACGAGTACTGGGTCTTGGCCATGCAGACCGGCAGATTGCCGTAGCCGGCGTCTTCCCAGGCCTTGAGCTGGTCGCGCACCGACTTGTCGGCGATCGCTTCCGAGCCGCGATAGATGCGCTGGACGATGGTGTTGATCTTCTCGAACAGCGGCATGTCATCGGGATAGAGCGGCGCGAACTGCGAGGCGCCGGATTCGGCCAGCGCCACCACCTTGTTGGCGAGGTCCTCGATGCCGGCGGAGCCCTTGGCCCAGTGCTTGCACAGGATCGCCTCTTCGCCCATCGAGGCGACATAGTCCTTCATCGCCTGGATCTCGGCGTCGGTGTCGGAATAGAAGTGGTTGATGGCAACCACCGCCGGCACGCCGAACTGGCGGATGTTCTCGATGTGGCGGCCGAGATTGGCGCAGCCCTTCTTGACCGCCTCGATGTTTTCCTTGCCGAGGTCTTCCTTCTTGACGCCGCCATTCATCTTCATGGCGCGCACGGTGGCGACGATGACGGCCGCTGCCGGCTTCAGGCCCGCCTTGCGGCACTTGATGTCGAAGAACTTTTCAGCGCCAAGGTCGGCGCCGAAACCGGCTTCGGTGACGACGTAGTCGGCGAGCTTCAGCGCCGTCGTGGTGGCGACGACCGAGTTGCAACCATGCGCGATGTTGGCGAACGGACCGCCATGGACGAAGGCCGGGTTGTTCTCGAGCGTCTGCACCAGGTTCGGCTGCATGGCGTCCTTCAGAAGCACGGCCATGGCGCCGTCGGCCTTGAGGTCGCGGGCATAGACCGGCGACTTGTCGCGGCGATAGGCGACGATGATGTCGCCGAGACGCTTTTCGAGATCCTTGAGGTCTGTCGACAGGCACAGGATGGCCATGACTTCGGAAGCGACGGTGATGTCGAAGCCGGCCTCGCGCGGATAGCCGTTGGCGACGCCACCGAGCGAGCAGATGATCTCGCGCAGCGCCCGGTCGTTCATGTCCATGACGCGGCGCCAGGCGACGCGGCGGGTGTCGATGCCGAGCTCATTGCCCCAGTAGATGTGGTTGTCGATCAGCGCCGACAGAAGATTGTGCGCGGTGGTGATGGCGTGGAAGTCGCCGGTGAAATGGAGGTTCATGTCCTCCATCGGCACGACCTGTGCGTAGCCGCCGCCGGCGGCACCGCCCTTGACGCCGAAATTCGGGCCGAGCGAGGCTTCGCGAATGCAGACGATCGCCTTCTTGCCGATGCGGTTGAGGCCGTCGCCCAGACCGACCGTGGTCGTGGTCTTGCCTTCGCCGGCCGGCGTCGGGTTGATGGCGGTGACCAGGATCAGCTTGCCGTCCTTGTTGCCCTTCACCGACTTGATGAACTCGGCGGAAACCTTCGCCTTGTCGTGGCCGTAGGGCAAAAGGTGCTCGGTCGGGATGCCGATCTTGGCGCCGATCTCCTGGATCTGCTTTTTCTTGGCGGCGCGCGCGATCTCGATGTCGGATGATACTTCGGCCATGGGTTCTGCCTCAATGAGAGTTCGGATTGAGCGGACGATGCGCCTATTGAGCGCGCGATGCAGCGGAAAGTGATAGCGGCGCCTGCCCGGCTGCGCGGCGGGCAGCGGTCAACGTATTGGCCATGAGCATGGCGATCGTCATCGGCCCGACACCGCCTGGAACCGGGGTAATGTTGCCCGCCACAAGTTCGGCTTCTGCGTAGGCCACATCGCCAACCAGCCGGGGCTTTCCCTCGCCATTAAAGACACGGTTGATCCCGACGTCGACGACGGTTGCCCCCGGCATGATCCAGTCACCTCTGATCATTTCCGCTCGGCCAACTGCAGCGATCAATATGTCAGCGGTCCGGCAAAGCGCGGGCAAATCCTTGGTTCGGCTGTGGGCAACAGTTACGGTGGCATTCGCGTTGAGCAACAGGCTCGCCATTGGCTTGCCGACGATGTTGGAACGACCCACCACCACAGCATTGAGACCAGAAAGGTCACGGCCGCGTGCACGTTCTATCAGCAGCATGGATCCAGCTGGCGTGCACGGCACGAAAGCTGTGTCGAGCTCACCGGTGCCGAGTTTGCCGACATTGATGAAATGGAAGCCGTCGACATCCTTGTCTGGTGCGATCGTTTGAATGATCCGCCCTGTGTCTATGTGAGCCGGCAGAGGCAGTTGCACCAGAATGCCGTGGACCGAAGCGGTCGCATTGAGCTTTTCGATGAGCTCGACAAGCTCTGCCTCGTTGATATCGGCTGGCAATGTGTGTTGCACCGAGTGGAAGCCGCACTCCTTGGCCTTCTTGCCCTTTGAGGAGACGTAGACCTGGCTCGCCGGGTCCTCGCCCACGATAACGACAGCAATACCTGGCGTGACGCCGCTGGAGGCTATCAAGTCAGCGGTCGCGGCCTTAACTTGATTGACCACGTCGGCCGCAGCGAGCTTACCGTCCATCACTTTCGCCATCGGTCGGATGACTCCTCATCGTTCGTGCAAGGCTGGAATCCCTTTGCATCCAGGGCGCCAGAGTCCGCATTGCGGAGGTGACTCGAAATCCGAGCTTTGGCCCAAAGGTCGCTGATTTCTCGGGGCGGAGTCGTATCAGCGGAGCAACGCAAATGTCAACTAAGATGCAATAAATATTCATAACAAGAATATTTGACTGGCGCCGGCTTGCGGGTTTCGGACTGCCGAAACTTTTAGGAGGGGCCAGCTCGCGCCGGTCCCTCCTCGTCGGTTGGCTGGCTCAGAGAACGAAGAACCAGTTGGCAAGCAGCACCACCATTATGCCGGCTAGAAGGGTCAGGTATGGCAGGATGCCAGCTTTCCTGACGCTCAGGTCGCTCGGCGTCATGCCAAGGTCGTCAAGCATGTGCTCGGGGAATTTCCCGCCGTCCTGGACATAGTGACGGAAGCAGAAGACCGGGAGGATCAAAGCTGCGGTGATCAAACCGGCCCATAGAGCCATTGGATTCCAGACCTTTGCGCCGGCACCCATAAAGGCCGCATTGCAATAGGCAAAAAGCGCACCGAGCGTAATCAGCCAAGTCGGTGCCCGCCACGGCCGCTTGATGGCGCCATTGTCTATGCGATGTATCCAGCCGGAGTTCAGGTTGAGGAAGTTGAAGATGATGTAGCCGCAGTTCGACACAGCCAGGATAAAGAAGAAGCTTGTCGCGTCAGCGGAGGCGATGGCCAGTACGATCAGATTGAATATCAGGTCGGTCCACATGGCGCGCGTGGGGGCACCATGCTCGTTGACATGGCTAAGATAGCGCGGCAGCCACCCATCGACGGAACCTTGATAAAGCGTGCGTGAGGACCCAGCCATTGCCGTCATGATGGCGAGCAGCAACGCCAAGATCATCAGCATGACGAGCAAGGTCTTTACCAAGCCGCCACCGCCGACCATGCCCGCGAGAGCATCGGCGACGCCTGAGCCGTCCACGATCGGCGTAGCCAGCATGCCATTCAATCCGAGCACGCCTTGAAAGGTGAACGGGACCAGCACGAAGAGCAGCATGCACAACAGCCCGGAATAGAAAATGGCCTTGAATGTATCAGTAGCCGGGTTCTTGAACTCAGACGTGTAGCAGACGGCAGTTTCGAATGCATAAGTGGACCATGCCGCGATGAACATACCTCCAAGAACAAGCGTCCAACCGCCAATGTTCCATGCGCCGGGGGCGGGTGCATAGGGGGCGGCGAGCGGAACGAAGGGAGCATAGTTGGCCCAATTGATCTGACCTGTGATGATAGGCACGACGCCAACGATCAGCAGTGGAACGATGACCAGCAGTCCTACGACTTTTTGAACCGCCGCTGTTCCAAGAATGCCTCGGTGTTGGATGGCGAAGGTGATGAGCATCAGCACTGCGCCGATGAAGAACGTGGCGTTGAGAGAGAAACCGACCGGTCCCAGATTATGACTGTAGAGCGTCCATGTACGAATGGCGGGCGTTGCGGCAGCGGTCACTGCTGCGAGGGCATCTGTAGCACTCGCGCCAACGTTCGCGGCAAGATATTGGGCGACTTCTGGCGAGGCAGCTGTGAAAATGGGCACGGGCGTCAGGGCATTGAGAATGTAAGCCGCAGCAATTGAGCAACCAAGCGACAGCACCGGTGACCAAGCGAACCAGTTACACCATACGGACAACGGTGCCACGAATTTGGAATAGCGAAGCCAGGCCGTTGCCCCGTAGACCGAGGCGCCGCCTGACTTATTGGGAAAAAGGCCCGCGATTTCGGCATAGGTAAAAGACTGAATAAAGCCCATCGTCATGGATGCGATCCAGATCGCGAAGGCGACGTTGCCGGCCGTCCCCGCAATGCCGCCGATCGAAAACAGGACCAATGGTGGCACGCCGCTGGCCACCCAGAATGCACCACGCCAGTCGATGGTTCTGTGCAGTTGCCCCGCCGGCTCTGCAGGGCTTGTGTCGACGAGTGAACTCATTTGCTAGCTCCCATTGTTGTAGATCTCATCCTGGCACAGGCCCTACCGCGTTGCGTGTCGGTTCACTTAATCAACCCAGAGTTGCTGGAATGACCGCAAAGCACACATCATGTGGATCAGAGCATGCCTCCTCTAGGGATTGTTCGTTCTGATCGCTGTTAATTCAGGCAGGATCCGCCGGTCGCGGCGCAGCAAAGTCCCCAGATCCCCCTCACCAGATGATTGCTGGTAAGAAAAAAATTTCACTGTGAGGAGAATACTTGGTCTTTCCGGCCTGTCAAGAAGGTTTCGGTTGGCATGTAATCGAGGCCTGACACCAAAACATGCGCGTGGCGGTTTGTGTCCCGCCTCCGTGTCAAACGAGAGGTCAAGTCGATTGCTCCGCGTGTTTCTCGGTTCGAGGTCGCAACATTTGGATGGTGCCTCTGGGGAGTGTTCTCAACTGGTCGTCGGCGAATTGGGTGCTCCTTGGGCGGGTTTCAGGGTGCTCGTTTCTAAGCACACGGCCTTGCCGACAACAGCCATCCTGCACCTGCCCGACTCCGAGCAGGTGCGTGACTGTGTGTGGTTGAGATCGATCGGTTTGCTGATCAACTCCAGATGCAGAAACCACGCAAGGATGGCTGCGCAATCGGAATTTAGAACGCCACACAGGCCTTGGATGAGGAACAAAGGTCGGGGCCCACTGCCCGGCGATCTCATATACTTCGGCGTGTGGGCTCATCCTAGTCGGATGAGTCTGAGGAGAAAGCGTCCGGCAGCAGAGCGGACGCCCCTGAGCGGCCGGAATGTTGCAGAGCAAATCTTCGCAGCACGGGACGGCGGCGGCATGGAATGGCGTGCAGATCGGCGGACTGCTCTGAGTTCATTGCGGCCACATCGAACTGCCCCTGAGGGGGTCAAACTTGCATAACATGCTGGCCTGAACTTGGTCTGGTCTCCAGAGTTCACTTCGGAACTCAGTAATGGCCCGGCAATCCGGTGACTCTCGCTGCCAACTTAAAATCAGACGTTCTGCACCAAGGACTCGCTGCATCCTCTTCAATGGCCGACAATGGATTTCGACAAAGGCCGGAAGACGACCGGGCAGGTCGCTACGGGCGGGTGCGATCACCCGCGACGGCAGCCTCACAGATATTGCTAGCCGCGTCTTTCGGTGAAGGGTTCGTTTCCGGTTGGGCGCGCACCACTCTCGCGCTCAAACCCCGCAGTGCCTTCGAAGTCGAAGAACTTCTGAATCGCGAGTGCCGAAGCGCCTCGGGACCAGACGTTGTTGTCCCAGTCAATTTCGATCGGCGGCGGGGTCGCGAACGAGGATTCGCGGACAGCGGCAATGAGGGGCTCGATAAGCGCCGGGCCAAAACGAACCGCTTCTCCGCCGACGATGACGACTTCCGGGTCGATGAGATCGATCAGGCCGCTGAGCCGGTGACCGATCTCGCGGCCGACTTCGCTGAGATAGTCCAGAGCGAGCCGTTCGCCTGCTTCGATGGCCTGCTGTAGGTCGGCAGGGAGCTTGCGGGAGCGCTTGCTGATTTCAATCCAGGCGCTGTCCATGGCTGGCTCGGAGAGACGCCGATCCCAATTCAAGCGGTCCTGCGTCGCAATCGAGTCATCGCCGTCCTTGACGGGGAACCCGATCTCGCCAGCCGCGGATCGCGCCCCACGATGGATCTGGCCATTGAAAATCAGCGCCGCCCCGACGCCCGTGCCTATGATCAACACCAGCACCGAACTGCGTCGCCGTCCGTGTCCGAAGAGTTGCTGGGCTATGGCGAACGCATTGACGTCGTTGTCGACCCAGACGGGTACGCTGATCTGCGACGCGATCATTTCCGCGATCGGCACGTCCCACCATCCCAGGCGCTGCGAGACCAGACAGACGCCACGGTTGACGTCGACCAATCCTGGCATCGCCATGCCGATGCCGACAAGTTTCTGCCGGCCTTCGCGCCGATCACCCATAAGCGTGGCCACGCCCTCCTTGACGGCATGGGCGACGGCCACGGGGCCGTGGTCGGGGAGCGGCAGTTCGCAGGCGCCAATCGTGCGGGTGGAAAGGTCCGTGAGTGTGCCCTCCAGCCGGCCCTCCGTCAGCTTGAACCCGATGGACCAATGTCTGGCATAGTCGATGCTGAGTGGTATCGGCCGGCGGCCGCCGCTGCTTTGGGTGCTCTTGCCTTCCAAGACGATGCCTTCGTCAATCAGTGCGGCCGTAACACCGGTAACCGCGGCTGGGCTCAGACCTGTCATCGCAGCTATCTCGACCCGGCTTAGATCACCTTCCCGACGCAGGCAGTTGAGTATCAGGCGCCGGTTCATCGCCCGCGTCGTATTTTGGTCCGCCTTGAGTTTCATGACTTACTTCATTCTGTGAATTAAGTATTGCATTAGCGCGCATGATGCCCTATGAAGGCTGAAGAGATCAAGCCGCGTAACGATGCGGCAGATCGCTCCCGGGGAGGGGTTCCGGACCGAGCTAACACGACTGTTGCCGCCCATGGGCAGCAACAGCAGGTGATTTTTGCAATGCACGCCTCTTTCCCGCGAGGGCATGGAGCATCGTCTCCAGTTTGCCCTCGACGGCGGAGCTGTGCGCGGAGAACAGGCGGCTATGGCACCACAACTCAGATCGTCTTCGCCAAGCGCCCAATGGGCTACGATCCGCGTCGACGCGCATCAGGCGTCGGACAGTCCATCCGTCTGGGCGGATGGCGTGGTTACGCCCGACTTCAAGGGTTTTGGCGGCTGCTTCAACGAGCTTGGGTGGAAGGCCCTTTCGCATCTTGACGAAAACGAGCGCGGCGAGGTGCTCGGTGCCCTGTTCTCGGACGATGGCTGCGCCTTCAACTATTGCCGGCTCCCGATCGGGGCCAACGATTACGCGGAGAGTTGGTACAGCCACAACGAGACCGAGGGGGACTTCGCCATGGAGACCTTCTCGATAGCCCGCGACCGGCAATATCTGATCCCTTACATCAGGGCCGCGCGCGCGGTGCGTGGCGACGATTTCCATCTCTTCGCCTCGCCGTGGAGCCCGCCGACCTGGATGAAGTTCCCGCGGGCGCATAACCACGGAACGTTGATCTGGGAGCCGCGCTATCGCCACGCCTATGCGAATTACTTCGTCCGTTTCGTCAAGGCATACGAGGACGAGGGGATCGCGATCAATGCGGTGCACGTCCAGAACGAGCCGAACTCGGATCAGAAATTTCCTTCCTGCATTTGGACAGGCGCGAAAATGCGCGACTTCATCCGCGACGATCTGGGAGCTGCCTTCAGGTCTGCCGGCCTTGATGCCGAGATATGGGCGGGCACGATCGAGCGCGGCGACTTCAATGACTGGGCGGGCACCATTCTGTCGGATCCGGCTGCGGCCTCTTTCGTGAAGGGGATGGGATTCCAATGGGCCGGCAAGCACGGCGTGCAGCGAACGCGCCAGGCCTTTCCAGATCTGCCGATTATTCAGACCGAAAACGAATGCGGTGACGGCGCCAACAGTTGGGATCAAGCCCACTACGTCTTCGACTTGATCCAGCATTACCTGAGCAATGGAGCCGAGGCTTACCTTTACTGGAACATGGTGCTGGAGCCCGGAGGCGTCAGCACCTGGGGCTGGCGCCAGAACGCCATGGTGACCGTCGATCCCACCACGCGCAGCGCCATTTTCAATCCCGAGTTCTACGTCATGAAGCACTTCGCCGGCTTCGTGCGACCGGGCGCGGCCGTATTGAAGACCGGTGGCCCGATGGCCGCAAACACCCTGGCTTTCCGCAACCTCGATGGCGGCGAAGTCTTCGTCGTGCAGAACGCGCAGGATATCGAGAGGACGATCACGGTCCGGGGCAGCCGTGAATCGGCAACTTTGAACCTCGCCCCCTTTTCCATAAGTACGCTCACTCTTTGAAACCAAGCGGCGGGCGCCAAGCCCGTTCTCTAGGGAGGAAACCGAAATGAAAAAATTGTCATGCTTGCCCATGCTGGGGGCAGCATCGCTTCTGGCCACATTCTTTGCATCTGCGGCGTTCGCGGATGTGACGGTCCACGTTCTTCGGCCAGAGGTACCGAATACCGAAAAGGCCTATCACCAAAAAATGGCCACGGACTTCGAGAAGTCGCATCCAGGTGTCGATATCGCTTTCGAATACATCGCCAACGAGGCCTACAAGCAGAAGCTTACGACGCTGCTGCAGTCGGATCAGAAACCGGACCTCATTTTCAGTTGGGCGGGGGGCGTGCTCACGCAACAGGCCAAAGCCGGCGTTCTCCAGGACATCTCCGCATCCGTCACCAGCCAGTGGTCGGCGTCGATCGCTAGCGCCGGATTGTCGGCGTTCACCGTCAACGCAAAAGTCTATGGCATGCCGGTCAACGCGAGCGATGTGGTGTTTTGGACCAATCTCGATCTCGCAAAGAAGGCTGGTGTCGACCCTGAAAGCATCAAGACCTGGGATGATTTTCTGGCAGCGGTCAAGAAGGCAAAGGAGGCTGGTGTCACGCCGATCATGGTTGGCGGCAAGGACAAATGGCCACTGCACTTCTACTACGGCTATCTGTGGGTGCGTGAGGCGGGCAAGGACGGAATGGCCGCGGCCATGGGCGGCGAAGGCGACGGTTTCTCTGCCGCGCCCTTCGTGAAGGCTGGCGAGGACTTCAAGAAACTCGTCGATCTGCAGCCCTTCGAGGCTGGTTTCATGGATACCACGTTCGAGCAGGCGACGGGCCAGTTCGGGGACGGCAAGGCCTTGTTTCATCTCATGGGTGATTGGGAGTACGGGACCGAGAAGCAGAATTCGGTCAGCGGCAAGGGCATTCCGGACGACAAGCTCGGAACCATACGCTTCCCTGCGGTCGCAGGTGGGGCCGGCGAGGCGACCGACACGTTCGGGGGCATCAACGGTTACGCGGTCATTGCCGGAGCACCACCGGAAGCGGTCGAATTCCTGAAATACATGACCGACACCGAAAATCAGAAGCTGGCGGGCGCCCAGGGTCTCTTCATACCGATCGCCAAGGGCGTGGAAGAGAGCATTGCGAATCCCTTCTTCCGCAAGATGTCCGAGGCGCTCGCTGTCTCGAAGTTCCATCAGATCTTTCTCGATCAGGCGCTCGGATCCGATGTCGGGGCCACGGTCACGGACGTGGCCGCGGATCTGGCCCAAGGCGTCGTCACGCCAGAGGCGGCGGCAAAGACCGTGCAGGACGCCTGGTCCATGCGCTGATGGCTTTGACCGGGCGCGAACCACGCGCCCGGTCTTTCAATCCATCCAGGGAGGATGAAAATGACCGAGCTTGCTGCGCCCGGACTAGCTCCGAGCATGCGTAGTGGAAGGCGCTTCACCAGCCAAACCAGCGCCCTCCTTCTGATGTTGCCGCCCGCGCTGGTGCTTTTCACATTGTTTGTGGCGTTACCTCTGTTCGACGCCGCGTACTACAGCCTGTTCAAGTGGGACGGCTACGGCACACCGACAGATTTCATCGGTCTGGACAATTTCAAGCAGGCCCTGGGCCATGCCGTCTTCTGGCAAGCAGTACGCAATACGCTGATCGTGCTTGCGGTTTCCGTTTTCGTTCAGCTACCCATCGCGTTGGGCCTCGCCTTGCTGATCTACGAGAAGACCCCTGCCAATACGCTGTTTCGCCTCATCTTCTTTCTGCCTTTCATCCTGGCCGAGGTAGCTTCGGGCCTGATTTGGAGTTTCGTATTCGACGGCAACACGGGCGTGGCTGCCGCTCTCTTCCATGCGCTGGGAATGGAGCCCGTTTTCATTCTCGCGGATCGCCACTGGGCATTCGCGGCCATTACGCTGGTCGTCGTCTGGAAATATTTCGGGTTTCACATGATGATCTATATCGCCGCCCTGCAGGGCGTGCCCAAGGAAATGCTCGAGGCGGCACGGCTGGAAGGTGCCGGGCGCTGGGCGATCGTGCGCCATGTCCAGGTGCCGATGATCGCCTCGGCCATCGCCGTGTCGGTGTTTTTCTCCATCGTCGGCTCCTTGCAACTCTTCGACGTTGTGATCCCGCTCACCAATGGTGGCCCGTCCAACTCCACGCATACGATTGTCACCTATCTCTACACTTTCGGCCTCACCCGAACGCGTATCGGCTTCGGAAGTGCAGTCGGCGTCATGCTGTTCGTCACCGCTGTCGCTTTCGCCGTTCTCTACCAACGCCAGATTAGCAAGGGGAGCCGGTCATGAATGCGTTCAGATTTCTTCCAGCGCTTGGAAAGGCCGCCGTCCTGCTGGTCTTCACCGGTTTCGTGCTGGGGCCGTTAACGGTCGCCGTCTTTGGCGGCTTCAAGACCAATGGCGAACTCCGCGTCAATCCCTTTGGCATCCCGCAGCAATGGGACTTCGAGTTCTACGCGGCCATGCTGGGCGATCCGGCGTTCTGGCGCTACATGGGAAACTCGCTGATCATCTCGCTGTTGACCGTGTTTTTGACCCTGATCGTCTCAGCGGCGGCGGCTTATGTCTTCGCCCAGATCCGCTTTCTTGGGTCGAGAATGATGCAAGCCTATCTGCTGGCGGGTCTTGTCTTTCCGTTCGCCACCGCGATCCTGCCGCTATTCATCAAGGTGCGTGACCTCGGGCTGCTCGACAGCTACTGGGCCGTTATCCTGCCCCAGACAGCTTTTGGCCTTTCGCTTTCGATCATGCTGTTCAAGACGTTCTTCGAACAGTTGCCGAAGGATCTCTTCGAGGCGGCACATGTCGAAGGCTGCGGCTATGTCCGGTTCTTCTGGCAATTCACGCTGCCCCTCTCGACGCCGATTCTGGCGACCGTCGGGGTGTTCGTGTTCGTTCAGAGCTGGAACAATTTCCTGCTGCCGCTCGTCGTCATCAACTCGCGGGAACTGTTCACCTGGCCACTCGGAATGATGCAGTTTCGAGGCGAATATCTCTCGGAGTGGAACCGCACCCTGGCTTTCATATCCCTGACCATTCTGCCTGCGGTCGCCTTCTTCATCGCGGCCCAGAAATACATCGTTGCCGGACTGACGGGAGGGGCGGTCAAAGGCTGACCGTTTCTGTCGGACACCAAAGAAACCTAGGGAGGAATTCATGGCCGCCGTCGAACTTTCGAGCATCAACAAGACCTTTGGTTCTGTCGAGACCATACCCAACCTGACGCTCTCCATTCCCCATGGCTCTTTCACCGTGCTGGTCGGTCCGTCCGGTTGTGGCAAGTCCACACTGCTCCGGATGGTCGCCGGCCTGGAACAACCGACGAAGGGATCGATTGCCATCGGCAATCGTGACGTCACCCACGAGGAACCGTCGAAACGCGGCATCTCGATGGTCTTCCAGTCCTATGCGTTGTTTCCACACATGACCGTGGAACAGAACATCGACTTCGGTCTGCGGCTCGCCAAGGTTCCGCAGGCGGAACGTGAAGCGCGCGTCGCAGCCGCTGCCGAGGTGCTGCACCTCAAGCCTCTGCTGCAACGCAAGCCGGCGGCACTCTCCGGCGGCCAGCGCCAGCGCGTCGCCATCGGGCGCTCGATCGTCCGAAACCCGGAGGTTTTCCTGTTCGATGAACCGCTTTCCAATCTCGACGCGGCACTGCGTACCCAAATGCGTGTTGAACTCGCGGATCTGCACAAGCGGCTTAACGCGACGATGATCTATGTCACCCACGACCAGGTCGAGGCGATGACACTGGCAGACCAGATCGTCGTGATGAATGCCGGGCGTATCGAGCAGGTCGGGTCGCCGATGGAACTCTACGACGCGCCAAACACCTTGTTTGTCGCTACGTTCATCGGATCTCCGCGCATGAACCTGATATCGGGAGAGAGTGCAAAAGCCGAAGGCGCCGCCACGATCGGCGTACGCCCCGAACATATCGCAATAGACGACGCCAATGGCATCTGGACGGGCAGGTTGCGTTTCGCCGAGCATCTCGGCAACGAGACGATCGCCTATGTGGAGTCGGATGAGGGCGAAATTACCATACGCCTCGCAGGGCATCATGGCCTCACGGACGGGACGCTACGCATGACACCTGACCGGCTGCACCTGCATCGCTTCGATGAGAACGGCCGGCGAATTTCGGCTGTAAACTGACTTTGTCCCGCAATGTAGAAACTGCAGCTGGCCCCGAGGACGGTCCGCTCTTTCCAAAGGCTTCCGGCGCTACCGTGCGATATCTCGCGCCATTTAAAGGAGTTTTCCAATGACCACCGATTTCTTCGGGGGAATCGAGTCCATTCGCTATGAGGGGCCGGATTCGACCAATCCGCTGGCCTACCGCTTCTATAACCCGGATGAGGTCGTGGCCGGCAAGCGGTTGGAAGACCATCTGCGCTTCGCTGTCGCCTACTGGCATTCCTTCGCCTGGCCGGGCGGTGATCCGTTCGGTGGCCAGACCTTCGACCGTCCCTGGTTCCCCAAGGCCGGCGGTGTCGACACGATGGAACTGGCGAAACTCAAGGCCGATGTCGCCTTCGAGATGTTCTCGCTGCTTGGCGCGCCCTATTTCTGCTTCCACGACGCCGACGTGCGGCCGGAAGGCAAGGACTTCTCCGAAAGCGCTGCCCGCCTCGACGAGATCGCGGACTACTTTGCGGACAAGATGAAAAGGACCGGCGTCAAGCTGCTTTGGGGCACGGCGAACCTTTTCTCCAACCGCCGCTTCATATCTGGGGCCGCCACCAACCCGGATCCCGATGTGTTCGCCTATGCGGCGGCGACGGTGAAGAGCTGCCTTGACGTCACCAAGCGGCTCAAGGGCGAGAACTATGTGCTGTGGGGCGGCCGTGAGGGCTATGAAACGCTGCTCAACACCGACCTTGGGCGCGAGCAGGAACAGGCCGGCCGCTTCCTCAACCTCGTCGTCGACTACAAGCACAAGATCGGCTTCAAGGGCACCATCCTGATCGAGCCGAAGCCGCAGGAGCCGACCAAGCACCAGTATGATTACGACGTCGCCACTCTTTATGGCTTCCTGAAGCGCTTCGGACTGGAGAAGGAGATCAAGCTCAACATCGAGCAGGGCCACGCCATCCTCGCCGGCCATTCCTTCGAGCACGAACTGGCGCTGGCCAATGCGCTCGGCGTGTTCGGCTCGATCGACATGAACCGCAACGACTACCAGTCGGGCTGGGACACCGACCAGTTCCCCAACAACGTTCCGGAGATGGCGCTGGCCTACTACCAAGTCCTGCAGGCCGGCGGCTTCAAGACCGGCGGCACCAATTTCGACGCCAAGCTGCGCCGCCAGTCGCTCGACCCGCAGGATCTGCTGATCGGCCATATCGGCGGCATGGATTCCTGCGCGCGCGGCCTCAAGGCCGCCGCCCGCATGGTAGAGGACAAGGCGTTGTCCGCGCCGCTGGCGGAGCGCTACGCCGGCTGGAACACGGCCGAGGCCAAGGCGATGCTGTCGGGCAAGCGCACGCTGGAGGAGATCGCCGAGCGCGTCGTCAAGAAGAAGATCGAGCCGCAGCCAAAGTCCGGCCGCCAGGAATATCTGGAAAACATCGTCAACCGCTACGTCTGAAGGCGGAAAGCTGACAGATCACGCTCCATTTCGCGCCTGGATCGGCGCGGCTATTTGGCGAAGACGGCGGCCGCGTCAGGGGAGCGTCCAGCGCATGGCATTGTGGTAATCAGGCCGTTGCGGGACGCGCCAGAGCGCGCGTCGGCGCCACCACTGTCGGCACCTCGATGCTGCGACGCCACTTTGAAAAACGATCGCGGCCAGCGGAGGCGGAATGCAATGCAGCGGCCCTGTCATCGCCGGGCCGGGTTTCGTCGTCTCGGCTTAGTCTGAATGGTCAGCTGCGCTCTGGAAAGCGAATGTTGGCCAGCCCTGCGGCACTTCGTGGAGCAAAACGCATCAATACCAAAACGGTGCTCATCAACCGAGATAGGCCCGATGCAGGATATCCGGTTGCTGTTGAAGATTCGCGGGGGTGCCGCTGAAACTGAAACGGCCACGCGACATCACGTGGGCCGCCTGAGCATTTTTCAGCGCGAGTGCGGTAAACTGCTCGATCAGGAGTATGCCGGTACCGTGCTGGGCCAGTCTGCTCAGCACATCCATCAGCCGCTTGACGATCAGCGGTGCAAGGCCGAGCGACATCTCGTCGGCGAGAATGAATTTTGGTTGCGCGACCAGACCTTGGCCGAGCGACAGCATCTGTTGCTGACCACCAGACAGCGTACCCGCGCGCTGTTGCTTTCGCTCGGCCAGTTCGGGGAAGATCGTGTAGACTTCCTCGACGGCTTCGGCTGCACCTCTTGCAGACAGCTGAAAACCGGCGGCTTTCAAATTGTCGTCGACGTTGAGGCCGTTGAGCACCCGGTGCCCCTCCGGCACGGCGGCGACGCCAGCCGCGCGGATGGCTTCGGGCGATTTGCCGGTGAGCGGTTTGCCGTCGATTTCGACTGTGCCTGCCGCGATCGGGATCGCACCGGCGAGCGCCAAGACGAGTGAGCTCTTGCCGGCGCCGTTCGGGCCGAGAAGGGCAGTGATGTGGCCGCTTACCAGCGTGAAGGACAGGTCCTTGACGACACGCTTGCCGCCCCGATCAATCGCCAAATCACGAACTGTCAGGATGCTCATGCGGCGTCTTCCATGCCGAGATAGACGGCGCGGACTTTCTCATCGGTCAGCACGCTGGCCGTGTTGCCAACGGCGATCAACGAACCAAAATCGAGCACCATGGTCTCCCGACAAACCGCCTGGATCAAGTCGACATCGTGATCAATCAGCAGCGTGATGGATCTGGTTGCGTCGTGAATGCTGGAGATGACTTGCCGCAATTTCTCGACCTCTCCCTGGGAGAAGCCTGCTCCCGGTTCATCCAGAAGGATCACCCGTGGGCGTCCCACGACGCAGCGCGCGATTTCGATCATCCGACGCTCAAAAGCATTCAACCCTCCAGCCGAGACTCGGCGTAGCACCGAGAGCCCGACGAATTCCAGCGCGGCAGCCGTCGCATTCAGCCGCTCGGTCGCCGACAGTCCGAGTTGGTCAAGCAAGACGAGGACGTTGTCCTCCACCGTCAGTTCGTCCACCACCTGTTCCTTCTGAAAGGAACGGCGCAGGCCCCAGCGAGCCCGCCCATGTGGTTTCATCGGCAGTATGTTGGTGTCCATCATGTGGATTGAGCCGCTTTGGGGCAGAACGAAGCCGGACAATACGTTGAGAAGGGTCGTTTTGCCGGCCCCGTTTGGCCCGATGATACCGCAGACCGGCTGTGTGAGTTCGACGGTGACCGCATTGAGCGCGGTAACTCCCCCGAAGGCAACGGATAGATTCTCGATCGAGATCATGCGGAGGGCTCCGTCTTGCGCAACCGCTTCAAACCATCCGACAGCTGTCCGGCCAGCCCCCTGGGAGCCGTGGAAAGCGCGTGAATAAGGGCAAATCCGAAGATGATGTAGGCCGCGTTGCCGTCCACGCCGAGGTTGTTGAGGAACGCCGGGAGGAGCCGATAGAGCAGTGCCGCGATCACAGCGCCATACCAGTGCCAGGCGCCGCCGACGACCGTCAGCGCGAAGATCATTACCGATTCCGCGGGCGGGAAAGAGCGTGCATCAAGCAGTTGGAGATTGCCCGCGAGCAAGGCACCCGCAATGCCGGCGAGAAACCCGGAAAGGGCAAAGCCCCATACTTTATAGAGCGTCACATTGACACCCGCGGCCATGGCGGCGGCCTCGCTTTTGCGAATAAGCGCCCAACCACGGCCGGCGCGGCTGCGTTCATGGATGTCGATCAACAGGAAGCTGACGGCCACCACGATCAGACAATAGCTGAAGAAGGCCGCGTCCGATTGTGCGATCGCCGGCCGTGGCAGATAACCGATCGCCTTGACTTCGAAACCGGCAAAGCCGCCACCCCCATTGGGGAACTGAATGACATTGATGAGGATACCGAAGCCACCCGCCGCCATCAACGTGATGAGCGCCAGATAAAGGCCGCGCATTCGCAGCGCCGGATAGGCGAGGATCATGCCGATCAATCCGGCAAAGAGGCCGCCAGCAAGAAGGTTCAGTTCGAATGGCAGTTTGAAGCCATGGCCGAAACGGAGCGCCACCCAGCCGCCGCATCCCATGAGCGAGACCTGGGCCAGAGACACAAGGCCGAGACGCCGATAGAGGACCGCGATGCTGGCGGAGGTCAGTGTGTAGATCGCCACGGCGGTCAAGACTTTGAGCCATAAGGCGCTTGCGACAAACGGCACCACGATGGCCGCGCCGACGAAAAAAAGCTGCGGTGCATAGCGGCCGGACGAAAAGCTGGCCGGGCTCATGCCAGAAGGGGCCAGAAGTCCGGAAAGAGGCTTTTGCGCTGCTTGCATGCTCTCAGTCCTGTCCGGCAAAGGTCAGCCTACGGCCGCGCTGGAGCCACATCATGGCAAGGATAGCCACGATAAAGGGCGTTGCGACGCGGAACGGCGCGAACGGCTTGTAGAGTGTGACCACGCTTTCAAGGACGCCGATGGCAAGGCCGCCGGCAAAAGTCGCGGGTATGGATGTAAGGCGACCGAGGATGGTGGTCGCGATGATGGGAATGACGAGGAAGGTCAGCACTGCGGGGTCAAGTCGCACGAGGGATGCAAACATCAAGCCAGTGAAACCAGCGAGCACGCCTGAAATGGCCCAGGCGATCGTCTCCACCCTGATTACCGGCGTACCCAGGATCGATGCGACCTCACGGTTGTCGGCGAGCGCACGCATCATCAAACCAATGCGGGTGCGTATCAGGAAGACACCCATTCCGATGGTAATGCTGAAAGCTGCAAGCAGTGACAAAATCCGGATTCCGGTGATTCTCAGACCTAGGATCGACATGGAGGCCCCGTCGAGGGTGAGTGTCAGCTTGCGCGGTGTAACCACCCACAGGAGGTTCATGGCGCCGAGCAAAGCGAGGGCAAACCCGAGCGTAGCGACCGCCTTGACGATGGGTTCGCGATGCGCGAGGCCCGGCGCGATCAGCCGGCCATAGGAGACGGACAGGGCGAGGGCGATCCCGATGCAGGCTACCCAGGCAACGGGCTCGGGCCATTGCCATTCAAGCAGTTGCCAGGCGACCACGGCGCCCACGGCGCCGATGGCGCCGTAGGCAAAATTGAGCACGCCGGTGGCGCGGTTGAGCAGCACCAGCCCAACCCCGCCGAGTGCATAGAGTGCGCCGACGGCAAGGCCGGATACGAGAAACAGGCCAAGGACGTTCATGTCTTCGCCGATCAGTTTGCTATGCCGAGGGCTTTTTCCGCGGAGCGGATAGGATCGAGATACGCGCTGTCGACGTCAGTGCAGCCGCCGACGACCTTGAAGCCGTTGCCCGAAATCTGAACCATCATGTTCGCATGGTTGGGCATGTGCCGGTCGGCTTTGCCAACGTAGTAGGGGCCGCAGAGCAGGTCCGAGGTCTCGTTCTTGATTCCCCGGATCGCCTCTGAGACCGATTTGCGATCAATGGTCGCCGGATCGAGCTTCAGGAGGGCATCGGTGAAGAAGCGGGCGGAGAGATAGCCCGACTGGCTGAAGGTGTCGCGCGGATCCTCCGGGCGAGCATACTTGTCCATGATCGCGCGCCAGTTGCTGGCGTCTGGACCGGTGCCATCGATCGGCGTGAGCTCGATATTGACGTTCATGACACCATTCCAATAGGCGCCGAGCATGGCGGGAACCGCGGCATCATAGAGGGGTGTCGAGGATATCCACTTGAAGTTATCGCGCAGGTTCTGTTCCTCGACGGCCTTGAGGTAGGCTGCGGCCATTCCTCGCGGCAGGTTCACGAGAACGGTGTCGGCGCCGCTCGCTACGGTTTCCAGAACGGAGGCATTCATATCTGCCGCGCCCGGATCGAGCAGAAGGCTTGAGCCGGAGAGTCCTTTGGACTGCATGTACTTCTCGGTCCAGCCACAGGAATAGGGACCGACCGAGGGGATGGTGAGCCCGATGCAAACGACGTTCTTTGAACCGAGATTGGCAACGGCCCATTGGGCTGCTCCGACGCTCGAGGGCAGGGGTCCCTCATTGGTCGAAACAATGTTCTTCGATTCGAAGCATTCGGCGACGGCGCAAGCTGCCGCCATCGCCATGACATCCTCCTCTGCGTAGAGCTTGGCGTTGACGCCCATCTCAACAAAAGAGCCGTTGGCAACCAGCGCGACGACGCCCTTGTCCTTTACCAGTTTGGTCGCGACCTGGCTCGCGACTTCCGGGTTCCACTGGTCGTCTTCAACCAGATATTCGATCGGGCGGCCGTGGATACCGCCATTGGCATTGAGACAGTTGAAATAGGCGCGCGCGGCGTCGGCTGAAGACGAGAAGTCGTCAGGGCCAGTTTGGCCGACCAGGGCACCAACCCTGATCGGCACGCCGGTCGCCTTCTGACCGTTGTTCAATCCACATTGCGGTGCAGCCATGGCTGAGCCACTCGCCAGGATAAGCGCGGCCGTTGATGCCGCCAGAAGTATCGTTGTGCGTTTCATGCTTTCTCCTCCCAAAGAACTCTTGAAATCAGTAGGTCGTCCGAAATCCCGTCACTTCATGCGACGAGGTCCTTACCCAGCATAAAGCGGGCGGCGCGCTCGCCGATCATGATGACCGGTGCATTGGTGTTGCCCGAGACAAGGGTTGGCATGATGGAGGCGTCCGCCACGCGTAGCCCTTCTACGCCGCGGACCGCGAGATCCTCGCCAACAACGGCCATGCGGTCGTCCGGCCTGCCCATCCGGGCCGTGCCCGAAGGATGAAAAACCGTCTTCGAAATCGAGCGGATATAGTCCCGCAGGGCTTCGGGATCTCGCTCCAGTCCGGGCGTTGGCAGGACACGCCGCTTCACGATGCGGGCGAGCGATGGGGCTTCAATGATCCGGATCGCCCATTCCACCCCGCGTACGAGCGTGTCGAGATCGGCAGGACTGGAGAAGGAATTCGCGTTGAACAGGGCACTATCCCTAGGATTGGCCGAACGCAGCTTGACCGTGCCCCGTGATTTCGGCCTCAGGAAACAAGGACCGATGGCAATGCCGTGACCTGGTTCCGCAGCCCGGTCGGCAAAGCCGATGAAGGTTGGCAGGACATGAAACTGGATATCCGGCTGGCCGGTCCCGGCCGTGTCGACGAAGCCGCCCGACTCCACAACATTGGATGTGAGGAGGCCGGTCTTGGTGAGAAGATATTGCAGCATGTGGCCCGCCGCCTTCAGCCCCTTGTCCTGGGCGAAGAGCGAGATCGGATCCTTGACCTCCGCCTGAACCGTGGCTTCGAGGTGATCCTGATAGTTTTCTCCGACGCCCGGCAGATCCATGATCACGTCGATCCCAAGGTTCTTCAGATGCTCGGCCTCGCCGATGCCCGAGAGCTGCAGGATCTTGGGTGTGGCAAGCGCGCCTGCCGTTAGAACAATCTCGCGTCGGGCCCTATAGGTGACGCCGGTCTCGGTCAGAACACCGACCGCTTTCCTGCCTTCAAACAGGACTTTATGAACGCGGGTTTCGGTCAATATGGTCAGGTTCGAGCGTTTCTCGGCGTCGCGCAAGAAGGCTTGCGCAGCGCTCCAGCGCCGACCGTTGTGCGTTGTTGTCTGGTAGAAGCCGACGCCTTGCTGCACCTTGCCGTTAAAGTCTTCGTTGTACGGAAGGCCGGCCTCCTGGGCTGCCCGGATGAAGGCCCAGGACAGAGGATGACCAAAGCGGCGATCGGAGACCTTGAGTTCGCCGGTTGCTCCATGGAATTCGCCCGAAAGGCGCTGGTTGGCCTCAACGTCGCGAAACACCGGAAGAACCTTGTCATAGGACCAGTTGCGGCATCCCATTTGCGCCCAGGTGTCGTAATCCTGCTGCTGGCCACGAATATAGATCATGGCGTTCAAGGAACTGCCGCCGCCGATCACATTGCCCTGTGGCACGACGTTGGGCTTGCCGTTCAACCCCTTGTCCGGCTCGGACACGTAGAAGTGCACATCCTTGCCCTTCTCGATCACCTTGAAGAACGTCGCCGGGATATGGATGAATTTGTCGGTGTCGCGCGCGCCGCTTTCAATAAGCAGGACCTTGTTTTGCGGATTCTCCGACAGCCGGGCTGCAACGACGCAGCCGGACGAGCCGCCACCGACGATGATATAGTCGAATTCGTTCATGGGTTGCTCCGATGCGGAAGGGCAGACGCTCGCGACAGCGTTGGTGTCAGCAAAAGATCGTTTGAATGGTGGTGAATTCCTTCAGCCCTTCGACGCCGAATTCAACGCCGATCCCGGACTGCTTTACCCCACCAAAGGGCGCATTCGGCTGGATTGCTCCATGCTTGTTGATCCACACGGAGCCGCATTCCAGTTGACCGGCCACCTGTTTCGCCCTTGCCGTATCCCGGCCCCAGACGGAGCCGCCGAGGCCCGCCGGATTGTCGTTGGCCTTCGCGATCACGTCGGCGAGGTCGATGTAGCGGATGATTGGCAGGGCGGGGCCAAATTGCTCGCGATCGACGAGCTCGCAGCCATGATCGACATCGGCAACGATTGTGATCGGATAGAAGTAACCGGTTCCACCGTTGCTCTGGCCGCCGATCAGAACGCGGCCGCCTTTGGCGCGTGCATCCTCGACATAGGAAGCTACGATGTCGAGTTGCATCCGATTCTGCACGGGACCAAGGATCGATTGTTCCGACAGGCCGTCGCCAACCGGAATGTGGGCTGCATAGGCGACGAGGCTTTCGCACACGGCGTCATAAAGGCTGTCATGGACATACAGGCGCTTCAGGCAGGCGCAGGTTTGGCCGTTGTTGATGAAGGCGCCCCAGAACAGCCCTTCGGCGATTTCCTTGGGGTCGGCGTCGGGGAGCACGATGCCGGCGTCGTTGCCGCCTAATTCCAATGTGAGCCGCTTGAGCGTATCGACGGCATTGGCCATGACCTTCTTGCCAGTGGAGGTGGAGCCGGTGAAGGTCAGTTTGGCGATGCCTGGATGGGCGGACATGGCGGCGCCAATCTCGTTCTCGCCAGTGACGACGTTGACGACGCCCGCCGGCAGAACCTCGTTCATCAGCTCAACAAGGCGAATGGTCGACAATGGTGTCTGGGGTGATGGCTTGATGACAACGGTGTTGCCGGCGCGGATTGCGGGAATGATGTGCCAGCAGGCAATCATCACCGGCCAGTTCCATGGCGTGATCGAGCCGACAACGCCGATGGGCTTGCGATGCAGCTCCACGCGACCCTCAGGCGTATCCTGCAGGACTTCGACGGGAAGCTCGATTTCCGCCGTGTGGCGGGTCCACGCGACAGCACCACCGATCTCGAAGCGAGAGCCGAGACCATTGAGCGGCTTTCCCTGTTCGAGCGTCAACAGGCGCGCAAGATCTTCCGAATTTTCTTCTATCTTGGCGGCAATGGCGCGGCAGGCGTCGGCCAGCTCCAGACTCGATTTCAACTGCCACTTTTCGAACGCAGCCGCTGCCGCAGTAACAGCTGCGTCGAGGTCCCCCACCGTGGCCAGGGGCATTGCGCCGACAACTTCCCCGGTCGAAGGATTAGGGATATCGGCGTGGCGTGCGGTTTCCACCGGCTTGCCGCCGATGAACAGCGTGTAGCGCTTCATATCCGAGCTCCTCCCAAAGCAATTTGTGAGGAGCATTCATATTGAAGCCGCCGTTTCTGTCTTGGATTCGAACGCGGCGCGAATAGGACAAAAGCGCAGCGCTATCACTGCTGGAGAATATCCTTTGGCGAACAGGCGAAGGCCTTTCGGAAGCAGCGGTTGAAATATGAGATATCGTTGAAACCAGCGGAATAGGCGACCTCGGCGATCGTGGTCGCCTTCGTGGTGTTCTTCATCTGCGCCAGTTGTTCGTGAGCAAGATGCAGGCGGCGCATTCGTATCAGCGATGTCGCCGTCGTGCCAAGTGCATTGAAGTCCTCCTGCAGCGTCCGCAGCGAAATACCAACCTTGTCGGCAAGCCATTGCGGCGTCAGATGCTCGTCAGTGAGATATCTGTCGATGAGTATCTGCACGACTTCCAACCTGCCGCCGGAACTGTCCGAGAGCAGCGGCTCATCCATCTCACTATCGGTCGCGAAAGCCTGGCGTGTCGTGCTGAAGAGGAGGTCGCGCAGATGCGGTGCTCGCTTGTCGCTTGCGTCTGTTTTCAGAAGCTTGGCAACGACCGCTCGCAGCATCGCCGACATCGGGTCTTCCGCTTCTACCCTGCGTGAAACTTCGACCCGTGCTGATTTGTCGGCGAAGATCAACTGGCGGGGGAGATGCACCGAGAGGTGGTTGGAAAAACGGCCGCCGAAATGGAAGATCGATGGGCTGGAGCTGTCGACGAGAATGCAGTCGCCCGGGGTAATGATAGATTGCCTTCCGTTCTGTTCGATACCGCAACTCCCTTCGAGTTGCAGCAACAGGAAGAGATTTTCGCTATAGTCGATCCTGATATCGGCGACGTCGCGGCGGATCACGTCGAGATCGTTCGCCACCTGAGCAAGGTCGAGCCCGCCTGCATCCAGTATGGTGGCATTGCCGGTTACGAGGGTGTGCTCGGCCCGTTGCGTGTTGAAATTTCCGCAGATCGATTTCAGTTCCGCAGTCCACTCCTCAAGGGAATGTATAGGCCATTGCGTGGCGGTCATCCCACCGAATTCCGCTAGGTGCTGCAGCTGCTGCATGGCGTCTTCTCCCAAAGACCGTCGAGCCACCCTGCCCATTGCCGACCAAGATAGTTCCCATGTTAAGCGATTCTTTATACTCGCTTTTGTCAACTCGTTTTTTGCGTGGCGAGGGTTGGAAGTATGCCGGCTTTGGAAGTGGTCCGCCAGGCGCTGTTGTAAAATATGTCATCCCGCACAGGGTCGACCGTTCCGCTAGCACAGGGCCGACTCGGTCGCCGGGCGGTTGGGATCATGGCTGTCGCGTCAGATAAATCGTGTACGGATCATCATAGCCGACACGCTAGTGAATGCCATTGGGACCAAGGATTGCCCCCAACCGACCTCCTTACTGATACGCACAGCGCCGATGTGTCGAAAGATGGCGCCGCTCATGCGGGCAGATCGACTTCGCATAAAGCCACTGTCATTCGGCTGTTTGCCTCTGGAGCTTCTCGAAAACAAACCGCTTGCCTTTGCGCACGCTGTCTTCGAGTGGGCTCGCCTTCGCCAGATGCGCCGCGATCGCGCTGGCCAGCACGCAACCCGTCCCGCGCATCGATACGGCAAGGCGTGGCAAGTCGAAGTGGATTGGTTCTTGATCGGAGCGCAATAAAATATCGGTTGATCTAGGTCCCGATGCGTGGCCGCCCTTGATCAGCAGGGCCTGAGGTCCGGCGGCCAGCAGTCTTTGTCCTTGTTGAAGCGCGCTTCCCTCATCCATCGCCAATTCCGAGCTGACAAGGAGCGCCAACTCGATGAGATTGGGGGTGACGAGACGGCAAAGCGGCATCAGATTGCGCTTCATGGCGGTGATGGCGCCTGCTTCCAGGAGCGCCCGGCCTGAGGTCGAGGCCAGCACCGGGTCAAGTACTGCCGGCACCTGCGGATTCTCGCGCAGCACGCCGGCAACGGCAACGACGATCTCAGCCGCCGCGAGCATGCCGATCTTGATGGCGGCCACCTCGTTGGCCTGCAGCGCGGCGCGCATCTGCTCGGCCACTAGGCGAGATGGCGAATGATGGATTTCCATGACAGCTTCGTGCGTCTGCACTGTCAGCGCGGTGACAGCAAGGCAGGTGCGCACGCCAATGGAAGAGATCGTCTCGATATCACGTGCAATTCCAGCCCCGCCGCTGGAGTCCGATCCGCCAACGACAAGCACATGCGGTTCTCGCCTCAGCGCCATCGATCTGTCTTTTCCATCCACTCTCTGGTGCGTGCTTCGGGATCGGCATTCAATGTAATGTCAGTCACCACTGCCGCGCTGTCGGCGCCAGCCGCGAAGACACCATCGAGCCGGTCCGGGTTAAGGCCGCCGATGGCCACCAGTGGAACAGGCGCGACCCGACGCTTCCATTCGCTGACCCGTTCGAGCCCTTGCGGCGCCCATTTCATCTTCTTCAGGATGGTCGGATAGATGGGTCCAAGCGCTATGTAGTCAGGCTCGGCGGCCATCGCCGTTTCCAGCTCCTGATGATCATGTGTGCTCAGTCCGAGCCTTACGCCGGCTGCACGTATCGCCAAGAGGTCAGCGGTCTGCAAATCCTCCTGGCCGAGATGTATGAAGTCGCAGCCTTCCTCGATTGCCAGGCGCCAGTGGTCGTTGACGATGAGTTGGCACTGGTATCGAGCACACAAGGCCTTCGCGGTGCGGATCTCCGCGCGCAACCCAGCCTCATCCACGGTCTTGATGCGCAGTTGCAGAAGCCGGACTCCGAGTGGGACCAGCCGTTCGATCCAGGCAGCGCTGTCGACGATCAGATAAAAGGGATCGAGCTTCATGAAAAAACGGCCCTGCCGACCATCGGTGTCGATGGCACGGCGACGTCGCGCGGTTCGAGCATTCCCGAACTGAACGCCTCACGACCGGCGTCGACCGCCTTACCGAAAGCACGCGCCATGCCGACCGGATATGCCGCCTTGGCGACCGCTGTGTTCAGGAGCACGGCGTCAAAGCCGAGTTCCATGACGGTGGCCGCGTGCGACGGCCGTCCGAGCCCCGCATCCACAATCAGCGGGACGCCAGGGAAATATCCGCGCATCGAGCGCAGCGCCGTCATGTTGACCGGTCCCAAGGCGGAACCGATCGGTGCGCACCACGGCATCAGGACCTTGCAGCCCGTTTCCAGCAGCCGCTCGGCGACAACGAGATCGTCGGTGGTATAGGGGAATACCGCAAAGCCGTCCTCGCACAGGATGCGGGCGGCTTCAACCAGACCGAACACATCCGGCTGTAGCGTGTCGTGATTGCCGATCACTTCGAGCTTGATCCAGTTGGTGCCGAAGACCTCGCGCGCCATTTTCGCGGTGGTGACGGCTTCCTTGACGGAGAGGCAGCCGGCGGTATTGGGCAGGATTCTGGCGCCCAGCGAGCGGATCAACGACCAGAATTGTTCGCCGGCTCTACCGCCCGCCATCTCACGCCGCAACGAGACGGTCACCACCGACGTGCCCGACGCCTTGACTGCATCGGCAAGGATGGCCGGCGAAGGATATTGAGCGGTGCCGAGAAGCAGGCGCGACGAAAGCTCGGTTCCATAAAGCTCCAACATGCTAGCCGCCCTGCATGGGCGAGAGGATTTCGATCCGGTCGCCGTCGCTCAACTGGAACTCCGTGCGGTTGGCTTTGTGCACGAGGTCGCCGTTGACGGCGGTGGCGAGCCAATCGCCCTCATAGTCGAGCGCGGCAAGCAACTCGGCCAGCGTGGTGGCGGCAATCTCACGCGCCTCGCCGTTGACCATCAGTTTCATGAGCATGCTCCTTGGTTCTGTCTTGACTGAAAACCAGGCCGGCAGCCTGGCGCGCCATGGCGGGGGCGAGGAGAAAACCGTGACGATAAAGACCGTTGATCGCGATGATCTCACCGTCTGTTTCGACGCGTGGCAAATTGTCGGGAAATGCCGGACGGACACCCACACCGGTTTCAACGATCTCGGCCTCACCAAAGGCCGGATGGAGGGCATGGGCGGCGCCCAGCAGCTCCATCATGGAACGCGCCGTCACCGGTCCGGCGCTCTGGCTTTCAATCATCGTCGCTCCGATCATGAAACGGTGATCGGTGCGCGGCACGGCATAAAGCGGAAAGCGTGGATGAAGCAAACGGACCGGCCGCGACAGCGAGACATCAGGCGTGCGAAGGATCAGCATTTCGCCGCGAACACCGCGCAGCCTGTCATCGGCCGCTGCCATTCCCATGCAGTCTATCTGACGGGCGAAACCCGAAACAGGCCGGGCGTCGCAGCCGAAGTGGAATTTGACACCCATGGTCGCAAGGTTGTCATGAAGTGCCGCCATCGCCTGGCGTGGGTCGAGGTGAGCCTCGTTGGGGAAGAGCAATCCACGCCGGAAGCGGCCGGCGAGGTCGGGTTCCAGGAGCGCAATTTCGTTTTCATCGACGCGCCTATGCCCTGACGTGCGACTGGCGAACCGGTCAAGCTCACCGGCATCACGCGGCGCGGCCACGACCAATGTCCCGGCCCGTGTCACCTGACCCGACAGCACCGCATCCCACCAGTCGGCAGCGTCGCGTCCGAGATCCAGCACCGGCTGCTCCGCGCTTTCGCGCTCGCACCATGGCGCCAGCATGCCGCCGGCGAACCACGACGCGTTGCCGCCAAGGCCATGCCGCATCTCGGCGACTGTGACCGTCGCGCCGCGGGCGGCGAGTTCGAAAGCGACGGTGAGGCCGGCAACGCCGGCCCCTTTGACGAGCACCCTCATGATGGTTTGGGAGCCTCCGGCACGACCGGTACGCCAGTCTCGTCCGCCGGCATGTAGAGATCGCCGCCCTCCCGGTATTTTGCCGCCATTGCCGCCATGCCTTCCTTCTGAGCCTCGGCACGGATGTCGTGGGAAATGCGCATGGAGCAGAATTTCGGCCCGCACATCGAGCAGAAATGCGCCAGCTTGTGCGCCTCCTTGGGCAAGGTCTGGTCGTGGAAGGACCGCGCGGTTTCGGGGTCGAGCGACAGGTTGAACTGGTCTTCCCAGCGGAACTCGAAGCGCGCGCGGGAAAGGGCATCATCCCTGACTTTCGCTGCCGGATGGCCCTTCGCCAGATCGGCTGCATGGGCGGCGATTTTGTAGGTGATCACGCCAATCTTGACGTCGTTGCGATCGGGAAGGCCGAGATGCTCCTTGGGCGTGACATAGCAGAGCATGGCGGTGCCGAACCAGCCGATCATGGCAGCACCAATGCCTGAGGTGATATGGTCATAGCCCGGCGCAATGTCGGTCGTCAGTGGTCCAAGCGTATAGAAGGGCGCCTCGCCGCAGACAGCGAGCTGCTTGTCCATATTCTCCTTGATCTTGTGCATCGGCACATGGCCGGGACCTTCGATCATCACCTGGCAATCCTTGGCCCAGGCGATCTGCGTCAATTCGCCGAGCGTTTCCAGCTCGGCGAATTGCGCCGCATCATTGGCATCGGCGATCGAGCCCGGACGAAGGCCGTCGCCGAGCGAGAAGGATACGTCATAGGCGCGGCAGATGTCGCAGATCTCCTCGAAATGCTCATAGAGGAAGCTTTCCCGGTGATGGTGCAGGCACCATTTGGCCATGATCGAGCCACCGCGCGAGACGATGCCCGTGACCCGGTCGACGGTCAGCGGGATGTAATGCAGCCGCACACCGGCATGGATGGTGAAATAGTCGACGCCTTGTTCGGCCTGCTCGATCAGCGTGTCGCGGTACACCTCCCAGGTCAGGTCCTCGGCGATGCCGCCGACCTTCTCGAGCGCCTGGTAAAGCGGCACCGTGCCGATCGGCACCGGTGAATTGCGCAGGATCCAGTCGCGAATGTTGTGGATGTTGCGGCCGGTCGACAGGTCCATCACCGTATCGGCGCCCCAGCGGATCGCCCAGACCATTTTTTCGACCTCTTCGGCCATCGAGGAAGTGACAGCGGAATTGCCGATATTGGCGTTGATCTTGACGAGGAAATTGCGCCCGATGATCATCGGTTCGCTCTCTGGGTGGTTGATGTTGGCTGGAATGATCGCCCGCCCGTGCGCCACCTCGTCGCGTACGAATTCCGGCGTGACGAAATCGGGAATAGCCGCGCCGAAGCTTTCACCGTCGCGTTGCAGCTTGCCGCGGGCGATTTCCCGGCCGAGGTTTTCGCGGATGGCGACGAACTCCATCTCGGGCGTGATGATGCCGGCGCGCGCATAGGCAAGCTGTGTCACCGCCTTGCCGGCCCTGGCCCTTAGCGGCCGGTTGCGAATGGGAAATTCCGGCGTCAGGCGCTCACCCGTGACGAAGCCATTGTCTTCCGGCCGCACATGGCGGCCGTCATAGGCTTCGACATCGCCCCGCGCCGTGATCCATTCGTGGCGAGGCCGGGCGAGGCCCTTTTCGATGCTGGTTTCGACAGTCTGGTCGGTATAGGGGCCGGACGGATCGTAGACGGTGATGGGCGGCTCGCCCGCTGTCGGATGGACGGAGATTTCGCGCATCGGCACTTTGATGTGCGGATGGAGGACGCCGGGCTTGTGGATTTTCCGTGAGGCAGGCAGCGGTCCCGTTGAGACGGCTGGGGTTAGGGCATTCATCTTGAGGCTCCTTTGCTCATGCATTGGAGACCCAGTTCTGTGCCGGAAGGATGAAAAGACGCTTTGGTCGACCTGCTTGAAAACAGGTCTTCGGGCGTAAACTCCCGCAAAGCGCTTGCACCGTCCCTACGCCAGTATGAACTGGATCAGGTTCAACGGGTCACTGCGCCGCGATAGCCAGCAGTATCTCAGCCCCTTGCCGGGACTCCCCTGGTGAATGTTTTCGAATTGACCGAGCCGACACTGCTTTGTCAAGCGCATTTCCACCTGCGGCGGTGATCGGCGACTAATGAAACCCCGCGCAAAGCACGGGCAAATCTCGAGAGGAAGTCACGCGCCGGAGACCAGCGCAGGAATGGCCAAAGGCTCATTCGCCTCGTCAAGGATCGAGAAACTGTAACGCCCATGTGCGTCAAGATCGACGGAGTAGCTCAGGCGATCGAGTATGTGATTGTCCTGGTCGAAGGTGATGATCCGCGGCTTCAACGAGGTGATATTCGCTTCGTCCAGGTATATGGAGTTGCAAACAATGATCTGGTCGTCTGGCTGGCAGGTGCGGGCAGCCGCACCATTGAGGATGCAGCATCGTGAGCCGCGCTCGCCGAAAATGACATAGGTCGAAATCCGCGCACCGGAATTCTTGTTCCAAATCTCCACAAATTCCATCGGCAGGATCCCGGCTGCTTCGCAGTGGTCAGGGTCCAGCGTTATCGATCCATGGTAGTTGAGGTTCGCTTCGGTGACGTAGATGCCGTGCAGCTTGCCAGCGACTAGTTTTCGCAATGGTCCTGTTTCCTATCATCATGGATGAATCGTCCCGCCATCCTCTGGGTGGCCGGGTTACCCCGCTAGATTCCGACGACGACGGCGCCGCCGCTGAGACCAGCGCCCGCCGCCGCCTGTTGGGATCGAAATTCCGGCGGTGAACGGTTTGCGCTTGAAACAGCAGGTCGTTGAAAGGCGCGTCATGCAGCGCCCGAGCAGCTTCCACGGTCCACATCCGGTGGCCGTCGAAGGATTGAGCTTCACGCATGGTTTTTCCGAAATCGCTGCGTGCATTTCCATCCTGTTCCCCTTGCATTGGGCGACCTAGGCACCTTTGAACTTGGCGGGCTGGGTCGAAAAAGCGTCCGGTCGACCGCCGATTGTCAGGCCCGACGGACAAATTTCGCGGAGTCGAGCCCGATATCGAGGATTGGCGCGCTGTGGGTCAACCAGCCGATGGAGATCAGGTCGACACCGGTCGCGGAGACGGCTGGAGCCGTCGCCGGCGTTATCCTGCCCGACGCCTCGGTAATCGCCTGGCCGGCAACCATCGCCACTGCTTGGCGCAATTCGTCGACAGACATGTTGTCGAGCAGGACGGCGTCTGGGGCGAGGGCCATAGCCTCTTCTAACTGGGCTAGCGTATCGACCTCGACTTCGATCTTGACTAGGTGGCCGACGCTGCATCGCGCGCGCTCGATTGCCATGCGAATTCCGCCAGCGATGGCGATGTGGTTGTCCTTAATCAGGATGGCGTCGTCGAGACCGAAACGATGATTGGAGCCGCCACCGGCGCGCACGGCATATTTTTCGACCGCTCGCAATCCAGGCGTCGTCTTGCGCGTGCAGACGATTCTTGCGCCGTGGCCGCGGACCGCCGCGACGATCAATGCCGTCGCGGTGGCGATACCGCTCAGATGGCACAGAAAATTGAGCGCCGTCCGTTCCGCGGTGAGTATGGCCCGGGCCGGACCGCTGACCGATGCGATGGTCTCACCTTGCGCGATGTTGCTGCCGTCCGCTCGCTCCACTGTCATCTCGACATCCTGGTCGATCAACCTGAAAGCGAGCATCGCCAGGTCGAGACCGGCTATAGTTCCGGCCTCGCGCGCAGTCAGCACCGTTGTCGCATGATGGTCCTTCGGTACGATGGCATCAGTGGTCAAATCACCGGCCTTGCCAAGGTCCTCGAGCAGAGCTGCCCGCACCAGAGGCTCGAGCATGATCGTTGGAAGGGGGGATAGGTTCATCAAGCGACGCTTTCGAGCATTGGAGAGTTGCCGAGTTCCCGCGCCGCAAACATGGCCGCGTCGAGCCTGATTTCGGAGCGGCGGGCGACGGCCGCTTGATGGGGAAAGTCGTTCCGGTAGTGAGCGCCACGGCTTTCGCGGCGCAGCAAGGCGGCAACCGCGATCATCAGCCCTACGGCGGCGGGATCGGACGCTGTGTCGTGCCGATGCAACAGCAGCAACAAGGCGCGCGCAGCCTCTTTCAAACCTTCGCCATCCCGCGTGACGCCAAGGGCATGTGACAGGAGAGGGCGCACAGGCCTCGGATCCGGCGCGGGCAGGTTAGCTGCCATCGCTGGCTTCCCACCGCCGTCCGGTGCACCAGCGACGCTTTCGGCAACCCAGCGCGCGCAAACGACGGCCTCGGTCAGCGAGTTGCTGGCGAGCCGGTTGGCGCCGTGCAGCCCGGTCGACGCGACTTCGCCGCATGCCCAAAGTCCAGGAACCGATGTTCGCCCGGCCAGATCCACGGCGACACCACCCATGTGGTAATGCTGGGCCGGCCGGATGGGAATGAGGTCTCGCGCCGGATCGATGCCGGCCTTGCCGCAGGCTGATGCGATTGTCAGAAATTGCTGCGCGAACATCGTGCCTGGCTTCTCGCGGACGTCGAGGAAGACGCGATGGCCGTCGGCAAGATGTCGCCAGACGGCGCGCGCGACGATGTCGCGCGGTGCGAGTTCCGCCCCGAGCAGGCCATCGAGGAAGCGCCGCCCTGTTTCGTCGACGATTGTTGCACCTTCTCCGCGAACCGCCTCGCTGATGAGCGGCATCGGACGGCCGGGCCCGTCAAGCGCGGTCGGGTGGAACTGAATGAACTCCAGATCGGCAAGGACGGCACCCGCGCGCGCCGCAAGCGCCAGACCCTGTCCGCAGCTGCCCAGTGGGTTGGTTGAGTCGCGGAACAGGCCGCCGATTCCGCCCGTGGCGAGAACGGCCCGTCCCGTGGCAAAGAACACCGGACCTGTCGGACCGCTCGCCACAACACCGGCGATTCTGCCGTCCTCGACGGCCAGCCGGCGTGCTTCGACTCCTTCCACGACAAGAACCGAAGGCGTGGAGCGCACGGCCGCGATCAGGGCGCGCATCACCTCCCTTCCGCTGCCGTCACCTCCGGCATGAACGATGCGCCGCCTGCTATGCGCGGCTTCCAGCCCGAGACGCAGAACTCCTGCAGATGTGCGATCGAAGCGAGCCCCAAGGCGCGTCAGATCCTCGATCGCCGCGGGCGCGGCGTACACGATGCGCCTTGCTGTATCTGCATCGCAAAGGCCGTCCCCTGCGGCGAGCGTGTCGGCAAGATGGAGCGCCGGTTCATCATCGCCGCCCAGGCTGGCGGCCAGCCCGCCCTGCGCCCACGCACTCGACGCCTCCGCGCCAAGCGGCGATCTCGACAGGAGCAGCACCGGCTCAGGCGCCATGTGCAGCGCGGTCATCAGCCCGGCTATGCCGCCGCCGATGATGACCGGCCGGCGGGCGAGATCGCGAACGTCCATGCTCATACCGCCAGCATCCGCTCGACGGCCAGCCGCGCACGCCCTGCAATCTCCGATTCGATGGTTACGACATGGCGGTTCTGTTCGAGCGCAGTACGGATGTTGGCGAGCGTTATCCGCTTCATGTGCGGGCAGAGGTTGCAAGGCCGGATGAACTCGACTTCGGGATGCTCCACCGCAACGTTGTCGCTCATCGAACATTCGGTCATCAGCACGACCCGCGCTGGCTTTTGTCTTCCGACATAGTCGGACATGGCGGCCGTCGAGCCGGAGAAGTCCGCTTTCGCGACCACTTCGGGCGGGCACTCCGGATGCGCGAGCACGGTCACGCCCGGATGACTTTCGCGCAACTCCCTGATGTCGGCCGGCGTGAAGCGCTCATGCACCTCGCAATGCCCTTTCCAGGCGATGATCTTCACCGCGGTCTGGGCGGCGATGTTCCGGGCGAGATATTCATCCGGCAGCATGATCACCTGCGGAACGCCGAGCGCCTCCACGACGGCTTTGGCGTTACCGGACGTACAGCAGATATCGGACTCGGCTTTCACTTCGGCCGAAGTGTTGACATAGGTGACGACCGGGACGCCCGGATAGCGCTGTCTCAGCAGGCGAATGTCCTCGGCGGTAATCGAATCCGCCAGCGAACAGCCTGCTCGCAGATCAGGAATGAGCACCGTCTTTTGCGGGTTGAGCAGCTTCGCCGTTTCGGCCATGAAATGCACGCCAGCCAGCACAATGACATCCGCTTCGACCGCCATCGCCTTGCGGGCAAGCGCCAGGCTGTCGCCGACGATGTCGGCAACGCAGTGGAAGATCTCAGGCGTCTGGTAGTTGTGCGCCAGGATAACGGCATTGCGCCGCCGTTTCAGATCGAGGATGGCTTCGATATCATCGGCGAATGCCGGCCACTCGATTGACGGAATGACTTGCCGCACGCGGTCGTACAGCGCGGCCGTGCGCGCGGAAGTGACAGGCATAGCCAATTATTCTCCAAATGAGTATAACTGACATATACTTACCTTGAGTATAAGAAATGTCAACCGCGTGAGAGTGGCAATTTCGTCCCTGCGACGGTTCGCTCCACCAAGACCGTTTGGCGAAAGCGGAAGCGCTTCGCTGGGCGCCCCCCGGTGTCGGACATCGTCTCGCCTGTCTCCTCGACCAGATCCTGCTCTTCGATCAGACGCCGAAAGTTCGGCTTGTGAACGAGCCTGCCAGCCAGAGCCTCCACGGTTCGCTGCAGCTGCAGCAATGTGAACGTTGCTGGCATCAACTCGAAGACGACGGGGCGGTACTTGATCTTGGTCCGCAGTCTGGACATTCCCGTTGCCAGAATACGCCGGTGATCTGCGATCATCGGAAGGCCAGGGATGGACGGCGGATTGCCGTTGTCCCGTCCGCGTGTGGCCTCGGCCACCAGCGCGGCTTCGTAGAGCAGCTCGTATCTCTGCAGGACGAGTTCCTCATTCCAGTCGCGATCATCCAGACCGAAAGCATATGCCACGCGCTGCCGGCGGTCGCGGTGTATGCTTGGGTCTTCCGCGTCGTCGGACCACGCCGAAAGACGCGGCAGGACGATGTCAGGCAGGATAGAAGGCACGCCGGCGCGGTGATCTTCCCATGGAAAATAGTCGTACCATCCGTGCCAGCCATGTGTTTGCGAATGTTCTGCCTGCTCTTCCCGCGTCAGGCCAAGATAGCTGATCGAGATCTGCACGCGCTCGTCGTCGGTCCGGTCGCGGTCGGCGAAGGTGTAGAGTTGTTCAATATAGCCCAGTTGATGACCGGTCTGCCGCTCCACCCACGCTCGCAGACCCGACTGCAAGGAGCGATGGCCGAGCTCAAAAAGCCCGGATGGCAAAGCCTGAGCCTGCTCGATGGTGAGGACGCGTGGCTTACCGTCGGTCACCGCGATGACAACGGCGATCAGGTCCGCGCTGACGGCATGGCTCTGACTGTTCCTTTGAGCCTGCTTTGTCACCTGGGTTGTGTTGTCTTGCATCTGGGCTGTGATGGAATTCCGATGTGAAGGCACTAAAATGGGCAAGTCGAGCGAAAAGTGAACTGCCGCACGCCGCCCGTCAATGTTCGTCAATAACGGGGTGTAGAACCTCGATCCACCCCGTTCGTATAGACTTTTCCAGTCCGCAGACTAACCATCCGAGACATTCAACGCCTCGAATTTGCCGGCACCAGCCAGGAAATGGAAATGACCGATTTCTTTATCAGCTATACCGGCTCGGACAAAGAATGGGCCGAATGGATAGCCTTCATCCTCGAAGAGGCGGGTTTCACTACTATCCTCCAGGCTTGGGATTTCCGCCCGGGCAGCAACTTCGTCCTCGAGATGCAGGAAGCTTCCAGCGCCGCAGAACGAACGATCATGGTGCTCTCGCCCGACTACCTGAAGTCCGGCATGGCGGCGGCCGAATGGGCCAGTGCATTCGCGCGGGATCCTCAAGGACTTAACCGGCGCGTTGTGCCTGTCATGGTCCACAACTGCAAACCAGAAGGATTGCTGACGGCCATTGTCCAGATCCGCATAGTCGGTATGGACGAGGTAGTGGCGAGACAGGCGATCCTGAATGGCGTCGACATGAAGCGGGCAAAGCCCTCAAACCGCCCTAGCTTTCCTGGTGCTCCATTGGCCCCGGAGCACAAGGATTTCCCAGGCGTGGAGTCTGCGCCTGCGAGGTCAGTCCGGGACTTGCTGCCCAGGCTGCACGCAACGGCGACCGATGCGGACCGTCGCAGGTTTGCCAAAGGCGCCTTCGCCGCCATCCGCAAAACTTTCGAGGACAATCTCAAACAAGCCGCTGAGGAGAATGACCGCGTCGACTTCACCTCACCGATGCCACGGCTACGGATTTTAGGGCCGAGCTGTATCTCGATGGCGCCAGCAAGGGCCAATGCCGAGTCTGGCTCGGCGGGATGATAGGGGAGAACAATATCTGCTTCGCCGAAGGAAGGATGACGGGTGATGCTTGCAACGAGATCCTGGCCCCGGCTTCGGAGGGCGAACTCGTCGCGTCGCTTTCCCTGCCGAAGAATGCCAGCACGCATCGCACCTACAGCGGGATCAACGTGCTTATCCTCTGGGGTGCCGTCGTCGAACGCGGGTTCCCATCGCAGAGTTGGCTAACCTATCGACAGTCTGCCGCGCTCGGCGGGAACGTCCGCAGAGGCGAGCGTGGGACAACGGTCGTTTATGCCGATCGTTTTGTCCCGGATCATGAGAGGAAGCGGGCTCGCGAGACAGGCGAGGATGCCCAGGCGATCCCTTTCCTCAAGCGCTTCACCGTTTTCAATATCGAGCAATGTGAAGGACTGCCTGATGAAGTCGCGGTTTCGGCTCCGCTGCCGGTGGCTAGCT